>NZ_NIUB01000045.1 GCF_002197815.1 Pseudomonas oleovorans subsp. oleovorans | reverse complement strand
GGTCTGGGCGCTTAGCTACCGCAGGCGACACATCAACGGAACCAAGCTCGCTGATGCTGTTTGTCAGTAGGCAGGAACCGCCGTATACGGAACCGTACGTACGGTGGTGTGGGAGGACGGCGGGGGTGACCCCGCCTCCTACCCGATTCAGCGCGTAGAAGGTCAAGCTGTAGCGCTTAACTGACTGGCATTAGCCCGAAGGCGGCTCCTGTGCGACTCGAAAGCATCTCGATCAGGCAAACGGATGACGCAGTACGATGGTCTCGTTGCGATCCGGGCCGGTGGAGATGATGTCGATCGGCGCACCAACCAGCTCTTCCACACGCTTGATGTAGGCACGCGCAGCGGCCGGCAAGTCTTCCAAGGTCTTTGCGCCCAGGGTGGATTCGCTCCAGCCCGGCATCTCCTCGTAGACCGGCTGCAGGCCGATGTAGCTGTCGGCGTCGGTCGGCGCATCGACCAGCACCTGGCCATTGGCATCCTTGTAACCGGTGCAAATGCGGATGGTTTCCAGGCCGTCGAGCACGTCCAGTTTGGTCAGGCACAGGCCGGAGATGCTGTTGATCTCGATGGCGCGACGCAGGATCACCGCATCGAACCAGCCGCAACGACGAGCACGACCAGTGGTGGCGCCGAACTCGTGGCCACGCTTGGCGAGGAAGGCACCGACATCATCGAACAGTTCGGTCGGGAACGGGCCGGAACCGACACGGGTAGTGTAGGCCTTGGTGATACCGAGGATGTAGTCCAGGTACAGCGGACCGAAACCGGAGCCGGTGGCGATACCGCCAGCGGTGGTGTTGGAGCTGGTCACGTAGGGGTAGGTGCCATGGTCGATGTCCAGCAGCGACCCCTGGGCACCTTCGAACATGATGTCCTTGCCCTCACGACGCAGATCATGCAGCACGGCAGTGACGTCAGCCATCATCGGCTTGAGCAACTCGGCGTATTCCATGCACTCATCCAGGGTTTTCTGGAAGTCGATGGCCGGCTCCTTGTAGAAATTGACCAGCTGGAAATTGTGGTAATCCAGCAGCTCGCCCAGCTTGGCGGCGAAACGCTCGCGGTGGAACAGGTCACCGACACGCAGACCACGACGCGCGACCTTATCTTCGTAGGCTGGGCCGATACCGCGACCGGTGGTGCCGATCTTGGCATCGCCACGCGCCTTCTCACGCGCCTGATCCAGCGCCACGTGATAGGACAGGATCAGCGGGCAGGCTGGGCTGATGCGCAGACGCTCACGCACTGGCACACCCTTCTCTTCCAGCTTGACGATTTCGCGCATCAGGGCGTCGGGCGCAACGACCACGCCATTACCGATCAGGCACTCGACGCCTTCACGCAGGATACCGGACGGAATCAGGTGCAGGACGGTCTTCTCACCGTTGATCACCAGGGTGTGGCCCGCGTTGTGACCACCCTGATAACGCACGACTGCAGCGGCCTGCTCGGTGAGCAGGTCGACGATCTTGCCCTTGCCCTCATCACCCCATTGGGTGCCCAGGACGACGACATTCTTACCCATAAACTTGTCCTCTTCGCGCAAGCTTCGATGCCGGCCGCGGGCCGGCGAAAATGTATTCAGGACGCCAGGGGCGCCACCTGCCAACGTCCATCGCGCAGCGTCAGCAGGCGATCACAGCCTGCTTCGCGCGCATCCGCCTCGCTCTGCCCGGGCAGCGCCTGTACCACGCGCTCGCCCTCACCACGCAGACGACGAACGGCCTGCCACAGATAGAGGTCATGATTGTCCGGCGCCCAGACACCGCTGAGCGCCTCATCCACACGCATGTCACCCAGGGTTACCAGGGTCTTCAGGTCCGTGGAGAAGCCGGTAGCCGGGCGCGCACGACCGAATACCGCGCCAGTATCGTCATAACGCCCCCCCTGAGCGATGGCACCGCCCTCACCCGGCACAAAGGCCGCGAACACCACGCCGGTGTGATAGTTGTAGCCGCGCAACTCGCCCAGGTCGAAGTACAGCGGCAGCTCCGGATAACGCAGCTCCAGCGCATCGGCGATGGCCACCAGCTCATCGAGCGCAGCGTGCACCGCATCCGGCGCCTCGACCAGCACGGCCTGGGCCAGGTCCAGCACTTCCCGGCCGCCACACAGCTCGGCGAGCGAACGCAGCATGCTGCCCAGGCCCGCCGGCAACGCGGCGGTCAGGCTCTCGATCTCATCCATGGCCTTGCGCTGCAGCGCATCGAACAGTTGCTGCTCGGCCTCACCGGACAGACCGGCGGCACGCGCCAGACCACGGTAGATGCCGACATGACCGAGATCCATGTGCACGTCCGGCACCGCAGCCAGCTCAAGGGTCTCGACCAGCAAGCTGATCACTTCGATATCGCTGGCCGGACTGGCGTCGCCATAGAGCTCGGCACCCAGCTGGATCGGGCTACGCGAGGTAGTCAGTGCACGCGGCTGCGCATGCAACACGCTGCCGGCATAGCACAGACGGCTCGGCCCCTCACGGCGCATGGTGTGAGCATCGATGCGCGCCACCTGCGGGGTGATGTCGGCACGAAAGCCCATCTGCCGACCGGACAGCGGATCGGTGACCTTGAAGGTACGCAGGTCGAGATCCTGGCCAGCGCCAGTCAGCAGGGATTCCAGGTACTCGATATGGGGGGTGACGACGAACTCGTAACCCCAACGTTGGAACAGATCCAGCACCTGACGGCGCGCCGCCTCGATGCGTGCCGCTTCCGGCGGCAGTACTTCTTCGATGCCATCTGGCAGCAGCCAGCGGTCTACCGTTGCCATTTCGCCATTCCCCTCTCGATCCGGGCGGCACAAGCCTTCAGTGAAGCAGATATAGAAGGGCCGTACCCAGCAGCATGCTGGCCAGCCCCATAAGGCGCAGTCGGCGGTCGGGCAGACGAGCTGCCTGCATGACCGCTCCGCGCCAATGGCGCGGATAGAGGAAGGGCAGGATGCCTTCCAGCACCAATACCAGACACAGTGCGATGCCGAGTTCCTGCCACATGATTCCCACAGACGCAAAAAAGCCGGGATTTTCCCGGCTGCCGCATGATACCACGTTTTACCTTGCGGTCACCCTGGCGACGCATCGCGCCGCCAGGGTTGCCGATCAAGGCCTGGATTTTTCCAGGTAGCGGAAGAAATCGCTGCCCGGGTCCAGCACCAGCACATCACGCTTGTCAGCGAAGCTTTCGCGGTAAGCCTGCAGACTCCGGTAGAAGGAGTAGAACTCCTGATCCTGACCGAAGGCGTTGGCGTAGATGGACGCAGCCTGGGCATCACCGTCACCGCGCAGCTCTTCAGCTTCACGATAGGCTTCAGCCAGCAGTACACGGCGCTGACGATCAGCATCAGCGCGAATACCTTCGGCCAGCTCACGACCCTTGGCGCGAAGCTCGCGCGCTTCACGCTCACGCTCGGTGCTCATCCGCTCGAACACGCTGCGGTTCACTTCGCGCGGCAGGTCGATGGCCTTGACCCGAACGTCGACCACTTCGATACCCAACTCACGCTCGGCGGCGCGGTTGAGGGTCGCGGTCACGTCAGCCATCAGCGCATCACGCTCACCGGATACCGATTCGTGCAGGGTGCGCTTACCGAACTGGTCACGCAGCGATGCTTCCAGACGACGCGCCAGACGCTCATCAGCGACCTGCTTCATGCCCGAGGTGGACCGATAGAAGCGCTCGGCATCCTTCACCCGCCACTTGGCATAGGCATCGACCATCAGCGCCTTCTTCTCCAGGGTCAGGAAGCGCGAGGACGTCGAATCCAGCGTCAGCAGACGACCGTCGAAGATACGCACCTGGTTGACGTAGGGGATCTTCACATGCAGGCCGGGCTGTACATCAGGCTGAACCACTCGCCCGAACTGCAACAGCACCGCACGCTCGGTCTGCGCCACGATATAGAAGCTATTCCATGCCACCAGGGCCAGAACCACGGCCACGATCAGGCCGATCAGGGACTTGTTGCTCATCAACGGCCCTCCCGGGTACGCAGGTTACGCTGCGACAGATCGCTGCTCAGCGGCACCGCTGGATCACGCGTTGTCGTGTTGCTGCTGTTGGCTGAACCGGAGGAAGAAGCACCGCCACGGCTGTCGATCATCTTGTCCAGCGGCAGATAGAGCAGGTTGTTCTGCCCCTTGTCGCCGGTGACCAGAACCTTGCTGGTGTTGCTCATGACTTCCTGCATGGTGTCGATATACAGACGCTCGCGAGTGATCTCGGGTGCCTTGCGGTACTCGGCCACCAGCTTGGTGAAGCGGTCAGCCTCGCCTCGGGCACGCGCAATGACTTCATCACGGTAACCATTGGCCTCTTCCAACATACGCTGGGCCTGACCACGGGCTTCCGGGATTACGCCGTTGGCGTAGGACTCGGCCTGGTTCTTCTCACGCTGCTCGTCTTCACGGGCACGAATCACGTCATCGAAGGCCTCCTGAACTTCACGCGGCGCAGCAGCGCTCTGGATGTTCACCTGAGTGATGGTGATACCGGTGCGGTAGTTGTCGAGGAAGCGCTGCAGACGCTCACGCACCTCGGTCGCGATCAGTTCACGGCCCTCGGTCAGTACCTGATCCATCTCGGTGGAGCCCACGACATGGCGCACGGCACTGTCGGTAGCGTGCTGCAGGCTGACTTCCGGCTGGTCGACGTTGAGCACGAAGTCCTGCAGATTGCTCACCCGGTACTGCACGGTCAGCGGTACTTCGATGATGTTCTCGTCTTCAGTCAGCATGGCGCCCTGCTTGCTGTAGGCGCGTTCACGGGTGACGTTTTCCTGGAACTTGCGGTCGATTGGCGGGAAATAGATATTCAGGCCAGGACCAACGGTCTCGTGGTACTTGCCGAAGCGCAGCACCACAGCCTGCTCCTGCTCATCCACCACGTAGATCGCGCTGTACAGCCATACCACCGCCAACAGGCCAAGGCCGACGAACAGCAGGCCGAAGCCACCGCCGCCACTGCGCCCGGAGTCGTCACCACGTTTCTTGCCACCGCCAAACAGCCCGTTGAGGCTTTCTTGCAGCTTGCGGAACGCTTCGTCGAGATCCGGCGGCCCCTGCCGGCCACCGCCTTTGCGGCCGCCCCAAGGGTCTTGATTGTTCGAGTTGCCACCCGGCTCATTCCAAGCCATAGCGTTCTCCGTACTAATAAAGCGAAGGCGCGCCCACGGCGCGCCGGCCAATGCTACCCAAAGCCCTATGGTGACAGCAAAGCCACCGTCCCAGGCTTTATTGCAAAGTATGTTGCTCGATGAAGGTTTGAGGCTCCAAACCTTCGCGACTCACCAGGCGATTGAGCTCGACTCGCGGCAAACGTACCGCCAGCAGGCTGCGCCCCGACTCATCATGCTCTTCGCTCTGCACCGCCCCCAGCGCGAAGAACTGCGCACGCAGTCGCCCCAAACGTTGCGGCAATTGCAGCGTAGCGACGAACAAATCTTCACCCAACAGCTCCGCCACTGCCTGCCGCAACAGTTCAAGGCCACGCCCCTCGCGGGCCGACAACCAGACACGCAGCGGCTTGCCATCAGCATCGCGTTGGATCTGCGGCTCGACACCATCCAACAAATCCAGCTTGTTGTATACCTCGAGCATTGGCAATTCGTGTGCGCCGATCTCCTTGAGCACGTTCTGCACCTGCTCGATCTGCGCCATACGCTCGGGCTCGTGGGCATCAATCACGTGCAACAGCAGATCGGAGTTGCTCGACTCTTCCAACGTAGCGCGGAAGGCCTCGACCAGCTTGTGCGGCAGGTGGCGAATGAAACCCACGGTGTCGGCCAGCACGATCGGACCAAGGTCGTCGAGCTGCAGACGCCGCAAGGTCGGGTCGAGCGTGGCGAACAGCTGGTCGGCCGCGTAGACCTCGGAGGTGGTGAGCGTATTGAACAGCGTGGACTTGCCGGCGTTGGTGTAACCCACCAGGGAAACCGACGGGATATCCGCGCGCCTGCGCCCACGGCGCGCCTGCTCACGCTGACTGCGCACCTTCTCGAGTTTCTGCTTGATCTGCCGGATGCGCACGCGCAGCAAGCGGCGGTCGGTTTCCAGCTGGGTTTCACCCGGACCACGCAGACCGATACCGCCCTTCTGCCGCTCAAGGTGAGTCCAACCACGCACCAGGCGCGTGCTCATATGGTCGAGCTGAGCCAGTTCGACCTGCAGCTTGCCTTCATGAGTACGCGCGCGCTGAGCGAAGATATCGAGGATCAGGCCGGTACGGTCGAGCACACGGCATTCGAAGGCACGCTCGAGGTTGCGCTCCTGGCTGGGCGTCAGGGTGTGATTGAAGATGACCAGGTCGGCCTCGGCGGCCTTGACGTGGTCGCGCAGCTCCTCGACCTTACCGCTACCGATCAGGAACTTGGCCGTCAGACGACTGCTGGGCACACTGAAGAAAGCGACCATGTCGGCGCCTGCCGACATGGCCAATTCCTGGAACTCCTGGGGGTCTTCGCTCGCCTCGGAGTCTTGGCCTTCCAGATGAACCAGGATGGCCCGCTCACCGCCCCCATGACGCTCGAAGAACAATGCAGCCCCCTATCAGGCGTTACCTGGCTCGCCATCTGCCTGCTCGGCATCGCCAGCACTCGGCAGGCGTACCGGACAGCTAGGCACGACGGTGGAAATGGCGTGTTTGTAGACCATCTGGCTGACGGTATTCTTCAGCAGAATGACAAACTGGTCGAAGGATTCGATCTGGCCTTGCAGCTTGATGCCGTTGACCAGATAGATGGAAACAGGGACGCGTTCCTTACGCAGGGTATTCAGGTAAGGGTCTTGTAGCGAATGCCCTTTTGACATGTGCCGCACTCCTTTCGAGGATCAATTTCAATAATTTTAGTAGTTAAACAATGGCTTCAGGCCGTACCACCCCCAAGGATAGACGACCAGCGGCAAGGTCTCATTTCAATATGGAGACGCTTTCCAGGTATTTCAAGACGCGAGACAGATTGTCGCAGGCCAGGCTATCGAGCCAATGCAAGTTCTCCCAACCGCGTAGCCAGGTGAACTGACGCTTGGCCAATTGCCGCGTGGCGATGATGCCCCGCTCGACCATCTCGTCCCGGGACAGCTCGCCATCGAGGTATTCCCATACCTGGCGATAACCCACCGCCCGTATAGACGGCAATCCCGCGTGCAAGTCACTTCGTCTACGCAGGGCTTCGACCTCTTCCACGAAACCCTGTTCCAACATCACCCGAAATCGTTGAGCGATGCGGTCATGCAAAACCTGACGCTGCGCTGGTGCGATAGCAAGCTGAGCAACAGTATAGGGTAATTGCCCGGCGCCTGATGTACCCGCATCGGGATTTCCTGCAGCCTGGCGCAGGCGATGCTCGGTCATGCTCAGGCCGCTCACGCGATAGACCTCAAGCGCCCGAGTCAGACGCTGCGGATCGTTGGGATGGATGCGCGCGGCGGACTCTGGATCGACCTCAGCCAGCTCCCGATGCAGCGCCTCCCAACCTTCGGCTGCAGCCCTTGCTTCCAGCTCGGCACGGATGGCCGGGGCGGCGCTGGGCATATCGGCCAAGCCCTCCAACAGCGCCTTGTAATAGAGCATGGTGCCGCCTACCAGCAGCGGAATACGGCCACGCGCCGTGCTCTCGGCCATGGCGGCCAGCGCATCGGCGCGAAACTCCGCCGCCGAATAGCTCTCGGCCGGATCACGAATATCGATCAGGGCGTGAGGAAACGCGTCGAGAATGGCGCGCTCAGGCTTGGCCGTGCCGATGTCCATGCCACGATAGATCAGCGCCGAATCAACACTGATCAGGTCACACGGCAAGACGCGCGCCAGCTCCAGGGCCAGGTCAGTCTTGCCGGCGGCTGTCGGGCCCATCAGGAAGATTGCAGGAGGAAGCGCAGGCATCGATATAACTCGGCAACAAAGACGGGAGCCCTCGGCGGGGCATTGCTCAATTACTGACCACGCATGAACAACTTGTCGAGCTGATCCATGCTCAATTGCGTCCAGGTCGGACGCCCGTGGTTGCACTGGCCGCTGCGCTCGGTCTGTTCCATATCACGCAATAGGGCGTTCATCTCGGGAATGGTCAGGCGCCGGTTGGCGCGCACCGCACCATGGCAGGCCATGGTCGCCAGCAGCTCGTTGAGGTGCGCCTGGATACGGTCGCTGGTGCCATATTCGAGCAGATCGGCCAGCACGTCGCGCACCAACTGGGTCGCTTCGGCCTGCTTGAGCAGCGCCGGAATCTGGCGGATCGCCAGCGTCTCCTCTCCCAGGCGCTGCAATTCGAAGCCCAGACGCTGGAACCACTGGCCATGCTCCTCGGCGCAGTCGGCTTCGCGCTGACTGAGAGCGATAGACTCCGGTACCAGCAACGGCTGGCCGCGCAACCCCTCACTGGCCATCGCATGCTTCAGGCGCTCGTAGGTGATGCGCTCATGCGCGGCGTGCATGTCCACCACAACCATGCCCTGGGCATTCTCGGCGAGGATGTAGACCCCCTTGAGCTGCGCCACGGCATAGCCGAGCGGCGGAATGTCGCCCTGCTCCTGCGGCAGCACTGCGGACGACGCAGCAGGCAGCGGGGCGAAATACTCGCGATAGGCGGCCTGCGCTTCGGCAGCCGGTACGCCGGGGTTGCCGGCCGGCTGCTGATAACCGGCACCTGCACCACGCCAGGCCGGCTGCGCATTGGCCACTGGGGTTTCCAGCACGCTGGCGGCCAGGCCCATTTCGCCCTGCGGGCCAAATTCTCCGGCGGCCAGGCCGCTTGCACGCGACATGGGTGAGATGGCCGCCGGAGCGGCCACCTGATCTTCCGGGCGCACATCGGCCAAGACCCGATGCAGGGTGCCATAGAGGAAGTCATGCACCATGCGGCTGTCACGGAAGCGCACTTCGTGCTTGGTCGGGTGAACGTTGACATCCACCGTGCTCGGATCGATTTCCAGAAACAGCACAAAGGTCGGGTGCCGGCCATTGAACAGCACGTCGCGATAGGCCTGGCGCACCGCATGAGCGACCAGCTTGTCGCGCACCATGCGGCCGTTGACGTAGAAATACTGCAGATCCGCCTGGCTGCGCGAGAAGGTCGGCAAGCCGACCCAACCCCACAAGCGCAGACCACCGCGCTCGATCTCGATCGGCAGCGCCTGCTCCAGAAAAGCCGGCCCGCAAACTGAGGCGACACGACGCGCACGACTGATCTCGTCACCCGCCTCGTGCAGGCTGAGCACCGTCTTGCCGTTATGGCGCAGG
The DNA here is from genome assembly GCF_002197815.1 of Pseudomonas oleovorans subsp. oleovorans. Lineage (GTDB taxonomy): Bacteria > Pseudomonadota > Gammaproteobacteria > Pseudomonadales > Pseudomonadaceae > Aquipseudomonas > Aquipseudomonas oleovorans. Next base: position 26,245 of record NZ_NIUB01000045.1, on the reverse strand, counting down.
TGAAAGCCGACATCGAAACGGGCCAGCGCCAGGCGCTTGATCACTTCCTGCAGGTGATCGAATTCGGTCTTCTCGGCACGCAGGAACTTGCGCCGCGCCGGGGTATTGAAAAACAGGTCACGCACTTCCACCGAGGTACCCACAGGGTGCGCAGCAGGCTGCACGCGTGGCTCCATGTCACGGCCTTCGGTTTCCACCTGCCAGGCCTGGTCGGCGTCGGCGGTACGCGAGGTCAGGGTCAGGCGCGATACCGAGCTGATCGACGCCAGCGCCTCGCCACGAAAGCCCATGCTGAGCACGGCTTCGAGGTCTTCCAGCTCACGAATCTTGCTGGTGGCGTGGCGAGCCAGGGCCAGCGGCAGGTCGTCCGGGGCGATGCCACTGCCGTCGTCGCGCACCTTGAGCAGCTTGACGCCGCCCTGCTCGACGTCGACATCGATACGCCGCGCACCGGAGTCCAGGCTGTTTTCCAGCAGTTCCTTGGCGACCGAAGCCGGACGCTCGACCACCTCGCCCGCAGCGATCTGGTTGGCCAGGCGCGGGCTGAGCAAATGAATACGGGACATGACACTCACTACTGGGCTGCCAGCGCTGTGGCGGGTATCTGCAATGTCTGGCCGACCTTGATCACGTCACCATTGAGCTTATTGGCACTGCGCAATGCCACCAGACTGATCTGGTAGCGCTGGGCGATCAGCGCCAGGCTCTCGCCGCGTGCCACCACATGCTCACGCGGGCCGGCAACGATCTTGCCTTCATCACGCAGCCAGGCTACGTAGGTGCCGGGCGGTGGGTTTTCGTGGAAGAACTGTTTGACCCCCGAAGTAATCGAGCGGGCCAGCGCCTGCTGATGGCTGGCAGTGTGCAGCTTCTTCGCCTCATTGGGATTGGAGATGAACCCGGTTTCCACCAGGATCGAAGGAATATCCGGCGACTTCAGCACCATGAACCCTGCTTGTTCGACGCGCCGCTTGTGCAGCGGGGTGATGCTGCCCATGTTCGACAACACCTTCTGCCCGACATTCAGGCTGGAAGACAGCGACGCAGTCATCGACAGGTCCAGCAGCACGCCGGCGAGCATCTTGTCCTTGTCGTCGAGACTGACGTTGCCGGCACCGCCGATCAGGTCAGACTGGTTCTCGGCATCGGCCAGCCAGCGAGCGGTCTCGGAGGTTGCTCCGCGCTCGGACAAGGCATAGACCGACGCACCGAAGGCCGAAGCGCGCGGCGCTGCATCGGCATGAATGGACACGAACAGATCCGCGCCCTTCTTGCGCGCAATCTCGGTGCGCTTGCGCAGTGGAATGAAGTAATCCCCCGTGCGTACCAACTCGCCGCGAAAGCCTTTCTCGGCATTGATCTGTCGCTGCAATTCCCTGGAAATGGCCAAGGTCACGTTCTTCTCGTACTGCCCTTTGACCGGCGACAGCGCACCAGGGTCTTCGCCACCATGGCCGGCATCGATGGCGATAACAATATCGCGCTTGCCGTTGGGCACAGGCGTCAGCTTGGGTGGCGGCTGGGTCGGCGTGACCGGCACGGGCGGCGCGCTGGCGGCAACGCTGGAGGTCGGCGCAGAGGGCGGCGCACTGCCCTGATCGAACAGGTCGACAACCAGGCGATGGCCGTACTGCTGATTGGGCGCCAGGGTAAAGCTCTTCGGCGAAACCGGTGCCGACAAATCGATGACCACGCGCAGGTCATCAGCGCTGCGCTGCGCCGAGCGCACACCGGTGATCGGGGTGTTGGCCAGCGAAAGTTGCTCGAGACTGGTAGCCAACTTGGCGCCACTGACGTCGATAACGATGCGATCAGGTGCGGCAAGGGTGAACACGCTGTGCTGTACCGGGCCAGACAGATCGAAGACCAGACGGGTATTGTCCGGGGCACGCCACAGACGCACGCTCCGTATATCGGAGGCAGCCAGGGCCTCGGCAGCCAGGGCCGCCAACAACACCCCCACAGCTGTAACCAGCGCGCCTATGCGCATAACCAACCCCATCGCTTCTTATTCATTCCTTGCTGCTCAGGGCCTTGCACCAGGCCTCCCCTCGAGCCCCATACCCCTGCAGCAACAGCGAACGGCCGCTCGCTTGAGGGCTAATGGTAATGTCCAGGTCGGGCTTTGGCAAAACGCCCGCGCCACGCTGCGGCCACTCGATCAGGCACAGAGCGGCACCTTCGAAGTAATCGCGAATCCCGAGAAACTCAAGCTCCTCGGGATCGACCAGGCGATACAGGTCGAAGTGGAAGGCGCGTACGCCACCAATCTCATAGGGTTCGACCAGGGTGAAGGTCGGGCTCTTGACTGCCCCGACATGGCCCAGGCCGCGCAGAATACCGCGTGACAGGGTGGTCTTGCCGGCCCCCAGATCACCATGCAGATAAATCGTGCCGACACCTCCACTGACCTCGGCGATCGACGCGCCCAACGCCAGCATCGCAGCCTCGTCGGCCGCCTCGAATCTCACTTCGTACAAGGACACACCTCCTCCAATAACTGACGAATGGTACAGGGCAGATCACCGGCAGCCAGCCCGCGCCCCTGCGCAGCCAGCACCTCACCGGCACGTGCATGCAGCCATACCGCCAGGCAGGCCGCATCATACGCCGCCATGCCCTGCGCCAGCAGCGCACCAATCAATCCAGCCAGAACATCACCCAAGCCGGCTACTGCCATCGCTGGATGGCCGCGATCACACAGCGCCAGACGTCCATCCGGCGCGGCGACCAGACTACCGGCGCCCTTGAGCACTACTACCAGACCCAAACGCTGCGCCAGTGCTCGCGCCGCTGCGGGTCGATCCGTCTGCAGCACCGCCGTTTCGATACCCAGCAAACGCGCCGCTTCACCCGGATGCGGCGTCAACACGCCATGACGCGGCGCACTGACCTGCCCAGCCGCAAGCAGATTCAACGCATCGGCATCCCATACCTGCGGCTGATCGCTACCCGCCACGCCAGACAGCAAACTGCGGCTCCAGGCCCCCTGACCCAGGCCAGGCCCTACCACGCAGACATCGGCGCGCTCGACCAGTCTCAGCAACTGATTGGCCGAGGCTACCGCGGCACACATGATTTCTGGCCGGCGTACCAGGGCGGCAGCAACATGTTCAGCGCGCGTGGCCAACGACACCAACCCGGCACCGGCACGCAGCGCGCTATCAGCGCACAGCAACGCAGCGCCGCCCATTCCCAGGTCACCCCCAACTACCAGCAGGTGACCGAACTGACCCTTGTGTGCCACTGGCGAGCGGGCGGCCAGACGCGGCAGGTTAGCTGGATCGAGACGCTGCGCCACGCTGGGCGCCCGAGCCAATAGCTCAGCGTCACCCTGTAGATCGTCGAACTGCAACTCGCCGCACAACTGCGGGCCGACACCCGTGAACAGGCCGAGCTTGAGCGCGATAAAGGTCACCGTCAGGTCGGCGCGCACCGCCACCCCCAGGCGCGCGCCGCTATCGGCGTGCAAACCAGAAGGAATATCCACCGCCAGCACCGGCAAGCCACTCTGGTTGAGCATGCGCATCGCCTGGGCATAAGGCTCACGCACCGCACCAGCCAGCCCCGTGCCGAGCAAAGCATCGACCACGATGCCAGCCAGTGGCGCGCATTCGCTCCAGGGCAGCACCTCCACGCCCGCCCTTCGCGCCTCGGCGCAGGCCTGCTCAGCATCGCCACTCAGAGCAGCAGGATCACCCACCGCCAGCACGCGCACGCGCCAACCGGTACGCTGAGCCAGAGCCGCAATCAGGTAGCCGTCACCGGCATTGTTACCACGCCCGGCCAGCACGGTGATTTCGCCGGCATCCGGCCAGCGTCTGCGCAAGGCGCGCCAGGCCGCGTGGGCGGCGCGTTGCATCAACTCGAAACCGGGCGTGCCGGCGGCGATCAACTGCGCATCCAGCGCACGCACCTGTTCGGCACTGTGCAGGCTCAACGGTAAAGAGGCTGGTAGTAGATGCATGGCTCGCTCACCACGGATGTCTGGCAGAATTATACCTACGTCCATCGCCTGCGCCCGCCCATGTCCGATCAAACCCTCGACCTCAATGCTCTGGCCCTGTCCATCAAGGACTGGGGGCGTGAGCTGGGCTTTCAGCAAGTCGGCATCACCGATGTCGAGTTGGGCGAACACGAGGCGCACCTGCAACGCTGGCTGGCAGCCGGCTATCAGGGCGAGATGGACTACATGGCCGCCCACGGCAGCAAGCGCTCACACCCGGACGAACTGGTACCTGGCACCCTGCGCGTGGTGTCGCTGCGCATGGACTACCTGCCCGGCGACACGCAGATGGCCCAGCGCCTCAACGAGCCGGAACAAGCCTACGTGTCGCGCTACGCCCTGGGCCGCGACTACCACAAACTGATCCGCAAGCGCCTGCAACAACTGGCCGAACGCATCCAGCAGCAGATCGGTCCGTTCGGCTACCGCGCCTTCGTCGACAGCGCCCCGGTGCTGGAAAAGGCCATCGCCGAAAAAGCCGGTCTCGGCTGGATCGGCAAGAACACCCTGGTGCTCAACCGCAAGGCCGGCAGCTATTTCTTTCTCGGCGAACTGTTCGTCGACCTGCCACTGCCGGTGGATGCCCCACACTCCAGCGAGCATTGCGGGCGCTGCAGCGCGTGCATGGATATCTGCCCCACTGCGGCCTTCGCCGGGCCCTACGTACTGGATGCCCGGCGCTGCATTTCCTACCTGACCATCGAGCTGAAAGGCTCGATCCCCGAAGAGCTGCGTGCGCCCATCGGCAACCGGGTGTTCGGCTGCGACGACTGTCAGATCGTCTGCCCCTGGAATCGCTTCGCTCGCCCCACCGAACAGGGCGACTTCCAGCCGCGCCACGGCCTGGACAACAGCGGCCTGGCCGAGCTGTTCATGTGGACGGAAGAGGAGTTTCTCAGTCGCACCGAAGGCTCGCCGCTACGCCGTGCCGGCTACGAGCGCTGGCTGCGTAACCTGGCGGTCGGCCTGGGCAATGCGCCCTCCACCATCCCGGTACTACAGGCTCTGCAGGCGCGCCGCGAACACCCTTCAGCGCTAGTGCGCGAGCATGTGGCGTGGGCCCTGGAGCGGCACGGCGCCTTGTAGCCTGGACGAAATCCGGGAGTGGCGCCGCCCGTTTGCCCGGATTACATCTGGGCTACGCACGCGCGACGCGCCGGGGTGGCTGATTTACACCTTGAGGAAATGCTCACGGTAGTGGCGCAACTCGGCAATGGACTCACGGATATCGTCCAGCGCCTGGTGGGTGGCGGTTTTCTGGAAGCTGTCCCTGACCTGCGGCGCCCACAGGCCGGCGAGGATCTTCAGGGTCGAGACGTCCAGGTAACGGTAGTGGAAGTAGGCTTCCAGGGCCGGCATGTACTTGTAGAGAAAGCGGCGATCCTGGCCGATGCTGTTGCCGCAGATCGGCGACTGGCCCTTGGGCACCCACTGTTCGAGGAAGGCGATGGTCTGTGCTTCGGCCGCCGCCGTGTCGATCTTGCTTTCACGCACGCGCTGGGTCAGGCCGCTCTGGCCATGGGTGCGGGTGTTCCATTCGTCCATGCCGGCCAGAGCCTCGTCGCTCTGGTGAACGGCGATCACCGGGCCTTCGGCCAACACGTTCAGCTCGCTGTCGGTGACGATGGTGGCCATCTCGATGATCACGTCACGCTCCGGCTCCAGGCCAGTCATCTCCAGGTCGATCCAGATCAGGTTGTTGGGGTTTTGCATGGTTAGGCTCCTTGGCTCAGGCGCCAAGTCTAGCGGATCTCAGCGCCCTTCATGTGCCAGAGAAACAGGGACGTTTGCCGTCCTTCGTTGATCTCGAACTCGCGATCAGCCGGCACGCCCGGAATCTCGAAGGTGTTGCTGATCAGCCAGCTATTGGCGTGCATCTCGACTTGCGCCTTGTTCCACAGGCGCGCCATCGGCACCGGCGAGAGAAAGCAGTAGACGACATCGAAGTCGCCGAGCTCGACCTGCCACAGACTCCGATAACGAATGCTGCAGTTCTCCTGTAGCAGGCAGCGTAGCCAGGCGAAAACGAAGAGCAGCGGCGCCGTCTCGACACCAACGAACTGCCCGCGCGGAAACCGTCTGGCCAGCTGCAGCACCGTACCAGCAGTACCACAGCCCAGGTCGACGAAGCGCAGCGGCGGCTCACGCTCGCTCAAGCACTGCTGCAGGCGTTGCTGCGCCTTGCGCCCACTCAGGTAGAGCGGCACCTGTTCGCGCAGACTGTTCCAGTTGACCAGTAGCAGCAGGACGAAGCCCAGCAGGAACAACCAGGCCGGTAAATCGGCGCGCTGCATCACCAGCAGCGCGGGCAGAAACGCCAGATTGATCCACAACCACCAGCGTGACAGGCCCAAGCGCCAGCCGATCCCGGCGGCCACAACACCTTGCAGCAGCGCCACCGAAAACAACGACATGCGCCAGGGCAGCAACGCCAGCAGATAGACCAGCACCACCACCAGCGCCAAGGCCAGACCCTGCGCTAAAAGAGCGCGCAATAACGGTAGCCGCAGCACCGTTCGTTCCTCGCCTGCCGTCATTCCCGACCTCTGTTCCTGACAGCCGAATGGCCGCCGAGCGCTCATGCTAAACTCGCCGCGATCAACACTCCACTACCCGGATGCTCCATGGCCAAACGCCAACTCAACCGCCGCCAGAACTGGCGGATCGAAAAGATTCAAGGCGAGCGCGCCGCCCGCGCCGCCAAGCGTGAATCGCGAGCAATGGAAACACTGGAAGGCGGTGACCTCGGCCCGGAACAGACCGGCCTGGTAATCGCCCACTTCGGCGTACAGGTGGAAATCGAAGGTTTGCAGGGCGAGCTGGCCGGCCAGGTGTTTCGCTGCCACCTGCGCGCCAACCTGCCGGCACTGGTCACCGGTGATCAGGTGGTCTGGCGCCCCGGCAATCAGGGTGACGGCGTCATCGTCGCGCAACTGCCGAGAAACAGCGAACTGTGCCGCCCCGACATGCGCGGCCAACTCAAGCCGGTGGCGGCCAACGTCGACCAGATCGTCATCGTCTTCGCGCCGCTACCCGAGCCGCACGCCAACCTGATCGACCGTTATCTGGTTGCCGCCGAGCACGCGGGCATTCGCCCGCTACTGCTGCTGAACAAGGCCGACCTGATCGATGAGCAGAACCAGGTAGCGCTGGACGCGCTGCTCAAGGTCTATCGTGAGCTCGAGTACCCACTGCTGGAAGTCTCGGCCCATCAGGGCGATGGCATGGAGCAGCTGAAACATCGCCTGAACGGAAACGTCAGCGTATTCGTCGGCCAATCTGGCGTGGGCAAGTCATCCTTGGTCAACAGCCTGCTGCCCGGCGTCGATACGCGTGTCGGCGCGCTGTCTGAGCTGACTGGCAAGGGCACGCACACCACCACCACCGCACGGCTTTTCCACTTTCCCGGTGGCGGCCACTTGATCGACTCCCCGGGTATTCGCGAATTCGGCCTCGGCCATGTCAGTCGTGATGACGTGGAAGCGGGCTTCATCGAATTCCACGACCTACTCGGGCGCTGCCGCTTCCGTGACTGCAAGCATGATCGCGAACCCGGGTGTGCGCTTTTGCAGGCCCTGGAAGACGGCCGCGTGCAGCCACAGCGCATGGCCAGCTACCGACACATCATCGCCAGCCTACCGGAAGACGATTACTGATTATTCAGTTGATCGAACTGCAAGGCGCCTTCTTCGAAGATATTCAGGCGCTGCTGCAGTTGCTCTGGCGCTAGCGGTTCACTCGCCGCGTCCGCCGGAGCCTCGCCTGGCGCGGGCGCAGTGCCTTCCTCGACGCCTTGTTCGCCCTCGATGGCGCGCTGCGCCTTCTTGGTCAGCACGACGATATCGATGCGCCGATTGACCGGGTTGAACGGATCCTCACGATCGAACAGCGCCGACGAGGCATAGCCGACCACCCGCGCCACCTGCTCGTCCGGGTACCCGCCCGCCACCAATGTGCGCCTCGCGGCGTTGGCACGGTTGGATGACAGCTCCCAGTTGCCGAAATCGCCGCGCCCTACGAACGGTTTGGCATCGGTGTGACCGCTGATGCTGATCTTGTTCGGCACCGCGCGAATGGTGTCGGCCATGGCCAGCAGGATGTCTTCGAAATAGGGCTGAAGGTTGGCACTGCCGAGGGCGAACATCGGTCGATTCTCGGCGTCCATGATCTGGATGCGCAGGCCATCCTGGGTGATTTCGAACAGTATCTGGTCCTTGAAACGCTGCAGCTCGGGATTCTCTTCGACCTTGTTCTGCAGCTCCTGCAACAGCAGTTCCAGACGCTCCTGCTCCATCTTTTCAGCCAGGGTTTCGATCTGATCGGTGCTGACGCCGGACTCATCCGGTTGACTCTCCGGCGTCTCGGAGATGTCAGGATTAAGGGTGCGCTCGGGCGCTGGCGTAGGCGTGCCGCCCAGGTCGATGGCGTATGGACTGGCACTCTCGGTGAAACCGATCGGGTCCTGGAAATAGCCGGAAATGGCTTTCTTCTGTTCCGGAGTGGCCGATGTCATCAGCCACATGACCAGGAAGAACGCCATCATGGCGGTTGCGAAGTCGGCAAAAGCGATCTTCCAGGCACCGCCATGGTGTCCGCCAGCGGTCTTCTTGACTCGCTTGACGATGATAGGTTGGTTATTTTCCATGGCTTAGCTGCCGCGCATGGCCTGTTCGAGCTCGCTGAAGCTCGGACGATGCGCCGGATACAACACCTTGCGCCCGAACTCCACGGCCAGGGTCGGCGGCATGCCGGACGCCGATGCAACCAGGGTCGCCTTGATCGCTTCGTAGAGATTCAGCTCTTCCTTGGCATCATGCTCAAGGGCGTTCGACAGTGGGCCAAAGAAACCGTAGGACGCGAGAATGCCGAGGAAGGTACCGACCAGAGCAGTACCCACCTTCTCACCGATCTGCGCGTTGTCCGCCTCTGCCAGGATCGACATGGTGATCACGATGCCCAGCACGGCCGCGACGATACCCATGGCCGGCATGCCGTCGGCGACCTTGGCCACGGCGTGCGCCGGGTGCTCCACTTCCTCCTTGAGACTGGCCAGCTCCATGTCGAACAGGCCTTCGAGTTCGTGCGGCGCCATGTTGCCGGAAGACATGATGCGCAGGTAATCGCAGATGAATGCAGTCATCCGCGCATCCTTGAGCACACCGGGATACTTGCTGAAGATCGGACTGGCATTGGGATCTTCGACGTCTGCCTCGATGGCCATCATGCCCTCGCGGCGACTCTTGTTGAGGATCTCGTACAGCAGTTTGAGCACTTCGAGGTAATAAGCGTGGGTAAAGCGACTGCCAAACATGCTCAGCGATTTCTTGAAAACCTGCATGAACATGCTGCCGGGGTTGGCCTGGAGGAATGCACCCAGCGCCGCGCCGCCAATAATCAGAACCTCGAAGGGGTGGACCAATGCCATGAACTTCCCGCCCGAGAGTATGAACCCGCCGAGCACACAGCCAAAGACGACAATGATGCCTAAGATTTTTACCATGGAATAAACGCTTGTAGAGCCTAGTGGACGGGTTATTAAAAACAACCCTTCTAATTATCGGAGCTTATACGCCAGACTATAGCCAGTTATGGTCAAAAGCCAGTTCGACTCGAGCCAATATGCCGACGTCAAAGTCTCTGCCACGCACTCTGGACGCCTGGGTACAACATCTGGGCAAGTTGCCACTGCCTATCGAGCAGCAGCAGCATTTGCGCCTGCGTCGCATCCTGGGAGACAGTCGCCGAACCTGGCGCGAAATTGCCGAGGCGATAGAGTCCAGCCCCTCTTTCGCCCTGCAGGTACTGCGCGAGGCAAACCAATCGAGCAACAGCCTCAGCGATCCAGCCGAGAGCGTCGAAACTGCGCTGTCGCGCCTGGGCCTGAGCCGCTGCGAAGCCCTGCTCAGCCAGGCGCCTGCCCTGCCAGAAAGTGACATCCCTCTAGCATTCAAGCAGATTTTGCTGATCAGTCAGCATGCCAGCCAACAGGCTCGTGGCCTGTTCGGTGCTCGCCTGGCGCGCCTGTGGAATGAACTGCACGGCTGCAGCCTGCTGTTTCTTTCACCCATCTGGCCATTGCTGTGCGCCCATCCGCAGCTGTTCGAGGCCTGGGAGCAACGCGTGCTGCTCAAGGGCGAACGGCCCGCTGCAGTCGAGAAAGAGCTGCTCGGCGTCACCTTGATCCAGCTGTGCGTCAAACTGGCCGAGCGCTGGCGACTTCCAGAATGGATCGTGCGCGGCTACCGCCTGCTCGAGCGTGATCGTCGCCAACTGGTCCGGGCGCTGCACATCGCTCGCGACAACGAGCATCCCCCGCATCAACAGCAGATGCTCGACGCCGACATCCCCCTGCGCCACTGGCTCACCCATCCGAGCAACTGCGTGCTGCTGGCCAACGGTTTGGCAGTATCCGCTCACCACGCCTGGGATACCGCGCACAGCCTGCGCTGGCAGCGCCTTACCGGACTTTACCTGCAGATCCCTCTGAATGAGCTGCAACAGGAAGTGCACCAGCACGCCGTGAGCAGCGCACGCCTGATTCACGATCCCGCGCTGTGGCACCCGGCCCAGGCACTGATCTGGCCATGGGACGCCCAGCGCCTGAAGCCAGCCGTCAGCGCCGCAGCACCACCCAAGCGCGATGACCTTGCCGCCTGGCGTCAGCACTGTGCACGCCTGCTCGCCGACCCCAGCACCTTTGCCAACGTGCCGCAGCTGACTGCCTGCGCCCGCGACGCCTTGCAGGCCTGCGGCCTGAAGCGCGTACTGCTGCTTCTTGCCGATCGCCAACACACCCGCCTGCAAACCCAACAACAGGCGGGGCTCAATGCCAGCGCGGCCACCCTCAGCCTCGACCCGGCACAAAGTCAGGTGTTGAAACGCCTGCTCAGCGCGCCAGGACAACTGCGCCTGACGCCCAGCAACGTGGCGCAGTTTTCGGCACTGCTGCCAGGCAACCTCAAGGCCATGTTTCCCAGCGAGCATCTGCTGCTGCGCTCTGTGGCCAATAACGGTCGGGTAGTGATGCTGGTCGTGGCCGACCAGGGCGGCCAACCACTCAATGACGTCTGCCTGCAGGCGTTCGGCAAGACCATGCTGTGCATCGAGCGCGCGCTGGGCAGCTTTTCCAGGCGCGAGCGCTGACGCGCTCTGTTTCCGCTACAATCGACCTCTTTTCATTCAAGGAGGCCGTCATGTCCGCCTTCGACAACTTGCCACTGGTGATCGAGCCTGCCCAACTGGCCGAACGCCTGGATGCAGCCGACCTGATCCTGCTCGATCTGAGCAGCGCAGCGCGCTACGCCGCCGGCCACATACCGGGCGCGCGCTGGGTGGATGCCAAGCGCACGCAACTGGGCCTGCTGCCCGCCCCCGGCCTGCTACCCGAGCGAGCGCAGCTCGAAGCGCTGTTCGCCGATATCGGCCATCACGCGAATGCCGTTTATGTGGTCTACGACGATGAGGGCGGTCCCTGGGCCGGTCGTTTCATCTGGCTGCTCGACGTGATCGACCATCAGCGTTACCACTTCCTCAACGGCGGTCTGCAGGCCTGGATCAGCGATGGCCTCGAGCTGAGCCAGGAGGAGCCCGCAGTGACCCGCACCGAGGTATCACTGACGCTGAGCGATGCCCCCACCGCCACCCGCGAGTACCTGCAATCGCGCCTGGATGCCGCCGATCTGGCCATCTGGGACGTGCGCGGCGCAGACGAATATCGCGGCGAAAAACTGAGTTCAGCGCGTGGCGGGCATATCCCCGGCGCCACCCATTTCGAGTGGACCGCCGGCATGGACCCGCAACGCGGTATGCGCATTCGCACGGATATCGCCGAAGTCCTACAAGGCCTGGGCATCACGCCCGACAAGGAAGTGATCACTCACTGCCAGACACACCGTCGCTCCGGCTTCAGCTACGTGGTGGCCAAGGCACTCGGCTATCCACGCGTGAAGGCCTATGCCGGCTCCTGGTCCGAGTGGGGCAACCTGCCCGACACGCCCATCGAACGCTGAGTCCGTCGACCATTCAGTTGCACCCGGCCTGGCCACGCCAGTGTCGGTTCAGAACCTTCAAGGAAACACGATGAAACAACGTCTTTTTATCCTCAGCCAGTACCTGCTGCCTCATCACCTGCTGTCGCGCCTGATCGGCTGCGTTGCCGAATGCCGTATCGCCTGGCTGAAGAATCCGCTGATCTCGTGGTTCGCCAAGCAGTACCAGGTCAACATGAGCGAAGCGCAAGTCGAGGACCTGCGTGCTTACGAGCATTTCAACGCGTTCTTCACCCGCGCCCTGAAAGACGGCGCGCGCCCGCTGGATGAAACTCCCGGCGCGATTCTCAGCCCGGCCGACGGGGCGATCAGCCAACTCGGCGCCATCGAGCACGGCCGCATCTTCCAGGCCAAGGGCCACAGTTTCAGCGCTGTCGAACTCCTCGGTGGCGACGCCGAGCGTGCAGCGCCATTCATGGGTGGCCAGTTCGCCACCGTGTACCTCTCGCCGAAGGATTATCACCGCGTCCATATGCCGTTGGGCGGCACGCTGAAAGAGATGGTCTATGTGCCAGGCCGCCTGTTCTCGGTCAACCAGACCACCGCAGAAAACGTGCCGGAACTGTTCGCCCGCAACGAGCGCGTGGTCTGCCTGTTCGACACCGAGCGCGGGCCGATGGCCGTGGTACTGGTGGGCGCGATGATCGTGGCCAGCGTGGAAACCGTATGGGCCGGCCTGGTCACGCCCCCCAAGCGCGAGCTGAAGAGCACACGCTATGACGCGCAAGCACGCGGGCCGATCGAACTGGCCAAGGGCGCAGAAATGGGCCGCTTCAAACTGGGCTCCACTGCCATCGTCCTGTTCGGCCCGAATCAGGTGCAATGGGCGCAAGAGCTGGGCGCTGGCAGCGCGGTGCGCATGGGCCAACTGATGGGCACGGCTCAGGACTGAGCCGTTGAGAAAAGGAACCCGCATCTCGACCGTTCGGTCATAGATCCGTACTCTGGCGAGGCAGGCCGTCCGCGCGGATGGGCTGCCAGCACAGGCAGATACTGTTAGAGTTCGCAAGACTATTATTAGAGCCGCTTGGTATTGCGTGGCCGGAGTATCCGAGTTTGATGGATAGACAGAGTACCCACCTTCAACTGTTGCGCGTTCCCACGCCGAGCAAGCAGAGCCTCAGTTTCTGCGACGGCAGCCCCCGTGATCTGAAACGCTGGATCGCAGGCCTGCCCAAGGCGAACATCGGTGAAACTGCACGTCAGTTGTATCAGAGCCTGGTGGAACTCAATCAATTCCTCACCCCTTCGGAAAATCGCCTGCAGTTGCTCGAATTGCTGCGCCCGGAAGTCAGCTTCGTCTGCCAACACCTGGAGCGTCACTTTCTCAACCAGGCCATCGTTCTCGACGAGCGCCCGCGCAAGGTGGCCAACCTGTGCCAGGCGCTGCAGAACCACCTGGCCGTCGGCTACAAGCTGATCATTTCCCGCGTGATCGCCCGCAGCGGCAAGGATCGCGACCAGCTGCTCGCCGTCGCCCTGCAGCGCGCCAGCCACAGCCTCTGCAAGGCGCTGATTCGTGCCAGTCAGCTTTACTGCCCGGTTCCGGAAGGGCTCTGACTGGAGCTGCACCAGCTCTATCAGATTGCCTGCGAGCAGCGCCTGCAGCGCCAGGTCATTCGTGACCCGCTGGCACGCCATACTCCGGGCATGAGCACCGAGCAGACCTACGTGACCGCACTGCTGCTCGGCTGCGCGCGCACCAACCAGATGCGCCAGAACGGCATCGCCCGCCTGGCAGAAGCGCTGGAGCCCTGGAGCGCGCAGGTCAAGCTGCAGCCAGGCGACCATGCCGACAGCCTGTTCGTACTGGCGCCGCAGATCGACGGCCCGCCACGCTACAAGTCCTTGTATCAGAGCAGCGAATTGCACAACCTGCTGGGCATCGACACGCAACCGCTGGTCGATGCCATCAAGGAATACCTGGAACTCCCGGAAGAAGAGCGCAGCAAATCGCGCCTGATGATTCCGGAAGGCATCACCCTCGATCTGCTGCAGCACGTTGCCGCGGCCTGGGGCGATATCGCCGAGCGCACCTTCCAGCGCACGCCGGGGCAAGGCAGCCTGACCCTGTGCATCGGCATGACCGCGCTGCATTTCTTCCTCTCCGGATGCCGCTCGTTCGCAGAAGTGCTCAAACGTCCGGTCGAGCTGGGCGCTGCGGTATTCAAGCCTGCCACGGGCGAGCCTGATGTCTGGTCTAACGCCTTCGATGCCCAGCGCAATGCGGCTGACGAAATCCACTTCGAAGAGATTCAGTACACCAAGGTAACCCCCGATGAACAGGCGCAGCCTGAGAACAATGGCGAGAGTTACCCGACCTTCCCCCTGCCCATCGTCAATCACAGCCCAGGTGGCTATTGCCTGTCCTGGCCCAAGGACGTCCCCAGCCAACTGCAGGCCGGTGAACTGCTGGGCGTACAAGACAACCCCAGCCAGGGCTGGAGCGTGGCCGTCGTGCGCTGGATTCGCCAGGTGCGCGGCGGCGGCACGCAGATGGGTATCGAGCTGATCGCGCCGCACGCACGCCCCTGCGGCCTGAAACTGCTACGCAAGGCCGAGCAGAACAGCCAGTACCTGCGCGCCCTGCTGCTACCGGAAATCAGCGCCATTTCTCGTCCCGCCAGCCTGATCACGCCGCGCCTGCCCTTCCAGGAAGGCAGCAAGGTACTGATCAACGACCACGGCGAAGAGCACCGAGCGGTACTGACGCGCAAGCAAGTCAGCACCGGCAGCTTCAGCCAGTTCGAGTATCACCGAGTGGGCGTGGAAGAAGCCTCAGCCGGGACACCGGTCACAGCCTCGCAAAGCCAGAAGCCTACGGGGGAGGAAGATTTTGACTCACTCTGGAAGTCGCTGTAGGCTCCGGCGAACTCACCATTTGTCGCCTTTTCGCGTCCGTTCGGCGCGGTATTAACCCCCCTATGGCCATCGAAAAAAAAACCATCCGCCTGCTGATTCTCGAAGACTCGCAGAACGAAGCAGAGCGCCTGGTCAGTCTGTTCCGCAACGCCGGGCACGCCACGCGCGTGCATCGCCTGACCTCCAGCGATGACCTTGCTGAAAGCCTGCAACAGACCTGGGACTTGCTCATCTGCGCCCCCAGTAGCGAGCACCTCGAACCCAGCGAGGCGATAACCGCCATCCGCCGCCAGGCCAAGGACATCCCTGTCATCCAGCTGGTCGAGGACAACGACTCAGAGATGATCACCCAAGCCCTGCTGTTCGGTGCACAGGACGCCCTACCGCAAGGCGAGGACGAACGCCTGGTGCTGGTGGCCAAGCGCGAGCTGGCCAACCTTGAAGAGCGTCGCGCCCGCCGTGCTGCGGAAGTGGCACTGCGTGAAGCGGAGAAGCGCTGCCAACTGCTGTTGGAAAGCTCGGTGGACGCCATCACCTACGTCCACGAGGGCATGCACATCTACGCCAACCGTGCCTATCTCGAGCTGTTCAGCTACGAGGATGGTGACGAGCTGGAAGGCATGCCGATGATCGACCTGATCGCCAGTGCCGATCACGCTGCGTTCAAGGATTTCCTGAAGAACTACCAGAGCGCCGAAGGCAATGCCGAGCTCAATTGCCAGGGCGTACGCGCCGATGGCAGCAGCTTCGCCGTGCAAATGACCTTCTCCCCCGCCACCTATGATGGCGAACCGTGCATTCAGGTGGTGATCCGCGCAAAAACCTCCAATGCCGAACTGGAAGAAAAACTACGCGAGATCAGCAGCCAGGATCTGGTCACCGGCCTGTTCAACCGCAATCACTTCCTCGAGCTGATGGACAACGCCGCCGAGCGCGCCGTCAACACCGGTCAGCCCTCGACCCTGGCGTACATCCGTGTCGACCGCTATGCCAGCATGCAGGGCGAGATCGGCCTGGCCGGCATCGACCTGCTGCTGACCGACCTGGCCGGCCTGCTGCGCGAACATTTCCCGGCGGATACCCAACTGGCCCGTTTCGGTGACGACGTGTTCACCGCCCTGCTCCCGGGCCAGACGCCCGAGCAGTGCCAAGCCAGCCTGGCGACCCTGCTGAAGAAGGTCGAAGCCCACCTGTTCGATGTCAGCGGCCGCACCGCGCAGACCACCCTGTCGATTGGCGTAGCCGGCCTCAGCGAGAAAACCGCCAAGGCGCAGGAAGTCCTCGATCGCGCGCACCGCTGCGCCGACGAGCTCAATGACGGCAATGCCATCAAAGTGTTCAACCCGGCCGATGAGCTGGCCGCAGCCGCCAACCGCGGCAACCTGCTGGCGATGGTGCAGCAAGCACTGGAGAACAACAGCTTCCGGCTGCTGTTCCAGCCGATCATTAGCCTGCGTGGCGACGCCCACGAACATTACGAAGTGCTGCTGCGCCTGCTCAACCCACAGGGTGAAGAAGTGCCGCCGGCGCAGTTCCTCGCCGCGGCCAAGGACGCGGGCCTGGGCGAGAAGATCGACCGCTGGGTGATCCTCAACTCGATCAAGCTGCTGGCCGACCACCGCTCCAAAGGCCATAACACCCGTCTGTTCGTGCACCTGTCCAGCGCCAGCCTGCAGGATCAAACGCTGCTGCCCTGGCTCAGCGTGGCACTCAAGGCCGCTCGCCTGCCGTCGGACTCGCTGGTGTTCCAGTTCAGCGAACCGGACGCCATCGCCTACCTGAAGCAGGCCAAAACCCTGACCCAGGGCCTTGCCGAACTGCACTGCAAAATCGCCCTGAGCCAGTTCGGCTGCGCACTGAACCCGTTCAACACACTCAAGCACCTGCAGGTGGACTTCGTCAAAGTCGACGGTTCGTTCTCCCAGGACCTGAGCAACGCCGACAACCAGGAAGCGCTGAAGACGCTGCTCAGCAGCCTGCATGCCCAGGCAAAACTGACTATCGTACCCTTCGTCGAGAGCGCCAGCGTGCTGGCTACGCTGTGGCAGGCCGGGGTCAACTTCATTCAGGGCTACTACCTGCAAGGCCCGAGTCAGTCGATGGACTACGACTTCTCGGCCGGCGACGAATAAGTCCTGCCGACGAAGAAGCCACCTGAACAGGTTAATGCCGATCAGATAAGGTGGCCGTGGCCAAAGCGGCTTTTCGTAGGAGCCCCGCCTCGGGGCGAAGTTTTTCGATGGCGCGTCACCCTGGTTCGCGGCGGGGCGCCGCTCCTACCCATTGGCTGCGTCGACGCTTAACTGACTGGCATTAACCTGAACAGGTGGCTTTTTATATCCGAGACGACGCCGGTGCTTATTCCTGCCCCTCACGGTCGCGAAAACCCAGCAGATAAAGAATGCCATCCAGCCCCAGGGTGGAGATCGCCTGCTTGGCCGATTGCTTAACCAGCGGCTTGGCCCGGAAGGCAACACCGAGACCGGCCAGACCGAGCATCGGCAGGTCGTTGGCACCATCGCCGACGGCGATGGTCTGTTCCAGCTGCAAACCTTCCTTCTGCGCCAGCTCACGCAGCAAATCGGCCTTGCGCTGCGCGTCGACGATGGGCTCGACGGCCACGCCGGTGACCTTGCCGTTCTCGATCTGCAGTTCGTTGGCAAACACGTAGTCGATGCCCAGCTTGGCCTGCAACTGCCTGGCGAAGTAGGTGAAGCCACCAGAAAGGATCGCGGTCTTGTAACCCAGGCGCTTGAGCTCGGCGAACAGCACCTCGGCACCTTCGGTCAGACGCAGGGACGCGCCGATCTCTTCCAGCACGTCTTCCGACAGGCCCTGCAGCAAGCCCAGACGCTCCTTGAAGCTGGCGCGGAAATCCAGCTCGCCACGCATGGCGCGCTCGGTGATCTCGGCCACCTGCTCGCCAACACCGGCAGCCTTGGCCAGCTCGTCGATCACCTCGGCCTCGATCAGCGTCGAATCCATGTCGAACACCGCCAGGCGGCGGTTACGGCGGAACACCGAGTCACGCTGGAAGGCGATATCGACGTTGAGCTCCTGCGCCACGCTGAGGAATTCGGCGCGCAACGCCGCCGGGTCGGCCGGCTCGCCGCGCACGGAAAACTCGATGCAGCCCTTGCCCTGCTCAGCCGGCATATCCAGCGGCATGCGCCCGGAAAGGCGGTCGATATGGTCGATGTTCAGACCGTACTTGGCGGTGATCGCGCTGACGCGTTGCAACTGCTCGGCGCTGACCTTACGCGTCAACAGCGTCACGATATGGCGCGCCTTGCCCTGGCCACCGACCCACTGGCGGTAGTCGTCTTCGGAGACCGGGGTGAAACGTACCTGCTGATCGAGCTCGTAGGCGGTGAACAGCAGATCCTTGAGCACCGACTGGGAGCGGCCGTTGTCAGGAATCTCGATGAGGATGCCGAACGACAGGGTGTCGTGGATTACCGCCTGGCCGATATCGAGGATGTTCACCCCGCCCTGAGCCAGCACGCCGGTGATGGCTGCGGTAAGTCCGGGGCGATCTTCGCCGGTGATATTGATCAGGACGATTTCGCGCAAGACGCACCCTCCAAGGCAAACGATTGAGGCAGGCAAGCGGCGAGTTGGCCACTGACCGACGAAAAGGCGCACATTCTACCCAGTTTCCCGCCAATCCGGGCAGCCATGCGCTTTGCCCGCCCCAGGCCGCTCGCTATACTGCGCGGCAACTTCAGTCGACAAGAGCCGTGCTCTGTGAACCGGCCCGCGCCCGTCAAACCCGATAACTTCTTCATCCTGATCTTCCACGCGCTGCGTCAGCGGCGGGTGCCTCTGGTGCTGCGTATCGCCAGCCACAGCCTGCTGCTGGTGGCCTTGGCGATGGTCATCTATGCCTGGGTCATGGGCATGCAGTTCAAGCAGGCCATGCAGCAGCAGGCCGATGCACTGGGTCAGGCGCTGATTACCCAGACGGCGGCCTCGGCCACCGAACTGCTGGTGTCCAACGACATCCTCAGCCTCAACGTACTGCTGAACAACCTGGCGAAGAACCCGCTGGTGGCCCATGCGGCCATCTACAGCGTGGACAGTCGCATCCTCGCCGAAGCCGGCGCGCGCCCGACACGCAGCGTGCTGGGTGAAACCGAAGGTTTGTACTCCACCTCCATCACCTTCCAGGAAGTGATGGCCGGGCAGTTGCGCATCAGCCTGGACATGAGCCAGTTCCAGCAGCCGATGACCATCAGCCTGCAGAGTATGGGCATTCTCAGCCTGATCCTGCTGGCACTGGCCCTGTCGCTGAGCATGCGCCTCGGCCGGCATATTTCCACGCCACTGCTGCAGATGCGCCTATGGCTGCGCGACCCGGACGACCCTGCACCGGGCGCCGGACGCAACGACGAGATCGGTGACCTGGCGCGCCAGCTACAGGCGCGCCTGGTACCGGAAAAACCGGAGCCCGAGCCGGAACTGGATGACGAACAGCTGCTTGATGACAGCGAGGACTATCTGCACGAAGAAGACGACGAGCGCTTCGACAAGCAGGAGAAGATCCCGGCCGAACATGCTGCCCTCAATGCAGCGGACATCAGCGATAAGTATGGCGATGACGAGCCGCTCAAGCCCTGGCCTGACACGATAGAGCCGGATGATCCCTTTGCCGACCTGCGTGACGAGTCCGAGGCGCCTGCGCCGGTCGCCAAGGCTCCGCGCCCATCGCAAGCTAGCGCCGTACTAGCCATTCAACTCGGTGCTCAGGAGCAGCTGCGTCGCCTGCCGCGTACGCGCCTGCTGGACCTGCTGGATCGTTATCGGGGTTGCCTGGAACAGGCTGCTGCGCTCTATCAGGGACAACTTCATACCCTCAAGGACGGCAGCAGCCTGATGCTGTTCCACGAGCGCGAGTGCGGCGAGGATTACCTGACCCACGCGATCTGCTGTGGCGAGCTGATGCGCGCTCTGGGCCACGCCCTGCAGATCGAGGTCGCCGACAGCGGCATCACCCTGCAACTGCAACTGGGGCTGACCCTGGGCAGTGATCTGGAAGAGCTGGGCCAAGCCGACCTGCTGCTCAGCGACAGCGCCCTGGACGCCCTGGCCTTGTCGCAACACAGTCGCAACCTGCTGCTGGTCGAGCAACGCGTCGCGCAGGATGCCCTGGCTCGCCAGCGTGCGCGCATTCGCCCGATTGCCAGCCCGGAAGGTGCCAGTTGCGTGGAGCGCCTGCTCGATCCTTATCCGGCACTACTGGAGCGGCAACTGACGCGCATGCGCGACAGCCGAGTGTGAAAGCGGCGCAGCCCATGTAGGGCGGGTGCAACCCGCCAGACGGCCAACGGCGGGTTACACCCGCCCTACGCGCTGGCCAATGCTCGCCGCTGCGGGGGTTTCACACCGTAGCGCTGCAGCCAGTCCTTCCAGCGAATCCGCTCGTCACGTACCAGCCAGCCATCCTGTTCGGCAAAGCTCTCCGACAGCCACACCCCTCGGGTGCTGGCAGGCAGCAACTCGCCCTTGCGCAAGGTGAACAGCCCACCGCTGGGCACGCCGCGCTGCAATGCCAGCAGATAGATGTCCGGCCGGCGACGCTCCAGACGCGCCACCAGGCGGCCGTCTTCCAAACATTCATCGACGTGGAACAGACTCAGCTGACGGGCATCTCGCGGCAGCTCCAGGCTCAGGTCGTAGACCAGCTGCAAGGATGCCGTAGGCAGATGCACATAGGCGCGCGGGCGCTCGAGCAAGGTCAGGTTGCCGCACTGCACGGGCCGCGCAGCGCCGGACAGCGGGCTGAGGCGAAAGTGACTCGACTCGCGATAACGCAGCGCGCCCTGATAGGGCGTGGGCAACCAGGTATCGGAGAAACGCCCGCCCAGCCAGCCATCGGCACACTCCAGCAGGCATTCCTCGGCTACTTCCTGAACCGCGGTAAGCAGCGGCAGATTCAGCTCATGCGCCGGCACGTAGCCGGAAATCAGCTTGAGGACTGTGTCACCGCGATCCGGGCGGCGCTGGCGCACCAGCAACCAGTAATCACGGCCATGCAGGCGCAGGGTCAGACGCACCGAGACGCCGAGGTTGGCCAGCTCGACGGAAAACCGCGAGCTGTCCGCCACCTCGACCGGACGGCGGCGTTCGAGCATCTGCTGGAAATTCAGCGGCTGCCCGAGGCTCTGGTAGCTCAGCCCATCAGGGCCGGCTTCGACGAACAGCGGCAGGGTCTTGAAGTTACTCGGGTCCTTGCGGATCAGCGTACGCGGCATCTCGACTCCTTGTTCCGGCTGGGCGTGAGGCGGCTCGGCAGCCAGCGTTCACGCGAGGGTCAGGTTGAAGCGAAAACCGCTCAAGGCTGCCCCAAGCCGACCGCCCAGCACAACCCAAGGCTGTAAGAGGACGTGACCGGGGACTCAGCGGATGCCCTGTAAAACCGCCGCCACAGTCGCGACATTGGCCACCAGGTGCGCGGGCGTGATGGTGCCGACGATGGCGCTGCTGACGCCCGGATGCGCGAAGATCAGCTCGAAGCTGGCGCGCACCGGGTCGACACCCTCGGCCAGGCAGGCATGCCCGCTGGCCAGCGCCTTCTTGATCAGGATGCCCTTGGCATGACTGGCAGCGTAGTCCAATACCGGCTTCTCGCCCTGCTCACTCAAGTTATAGGTGACCATGGCGCAGTCGCCTTGTTCCAGCGCCAGCAGCCCACCCTCGACGGTCTTACCGGAAATACCATAGCCGAGGATCTTGCCCTCACGCTTGAGCTCGGCCAGCGTCTCGTACACCCCTGTCTCGCGCAGCACTGCCAGATCGTTGCCGTCGGAGTGCACCAGCAGCAGATCGATACGATCGGTCTCCAGGCGCCTGAGACTGCGCTCGACGGACAGCCGCGTATGCGCCGGCGAGAAGTCGAAATGCGACTGCCCCTGCTCGAATTCTTCGCCGCTCTTGCTGACGATCACCCACTCATCACGCTGGCCACGCAACAGCGGGCCAAGGCGTTGCTCGCTGATACCGTAGGCCGGCGCGGTATCGATCAGGTTGATACCCAGCTCGCGCGCCTGCTGCAACAAGGCCAGTGCCTGTGCATCGTCGGGAATGGTGAAGCCGTTGGGGTACTTGACGCCCTGGTCGCGCCCCAGCTTGACCGTACCCAGGCCCAGCGGCGAAACCCGCAAGCCGGTGGAGCCCAGCGGACGATACAGCTCGTGCAATGTACTCATGGCAGTAACGCGTCCCACACCGGTTGCCCCAGGGCTGGGCGCGGCAATTCGGGCAATGACATATCAGCGGCCGGCTGCAGATTATCGCGCTGCAGCGTGGCCAGTACGCGGTCGGCGAAGTCCGGCGCCAGCGCCAGTTTGGTCGGCCAGCCCACCAGCAGACGCTGTTGCTCGGCCAAAAACGCGTTATCAGGGCGCACCAGACCCGACTGCGCGGGTTCGGCGCGATCGACGCGCAATGTGGCCCAGCGCGTCTGACTCTGGTCGACCCAGGGCAGCAGCGAAGCCATCTCCTTTTTCGCGGCCTCAATCTGCGCCGCCTCGTCGCGGGCGACGCCATCGGCTTCGGCCAGATCGCCGCCGAGGTACCAGACCCATTGGCCATCGGCGGCCGGATGGGCGGTGACGGTGACCCGCGGCTTCGGCCCACCGCCGAGACAGTGCGCGTACAGCGGCTTCAGTGCCGGGCCCTTGGCCAACACCATATGCAGCGGGCGCAACTGCTGCGCGGGCTGCTCGATGCCCAGCGCGGCGAGCAACTCGGCATTGCCGGCCCCAGCACTAAGCACCACGCGCTGCGCACGAATCTCACGACCGTCGACGATCAACCCGCACAACTCACCGTTTTCCTGCAGCGGTTCGATACGCTCGGCAGCCAGCAGGCTATCACCGGCGAGCTCAGTCAGGCGTGCGATCAGGCTCGGTACATCGAGCACCAGCTCGGCCAGGCGATAGACCTTGCCCTTGAATTTCGGATGCTGCAGTGCAGGCGGCAATTGCTCGCCCTTGACCTGATCGACGCGGCCACGCACCGCCTTGCTGGCGAAGAAGCTGGTGAGGTTACCGGCCAGGGTGCCAGGGGACCACAGGTAATGCGCGTCGGAGAGAATGCGTACGCCGGACAGATCCAGCTCGCCGTTTCCGGCCAGCGCCTCGCGCCAGCGGCGCGGCATGTCGGCTATGGCCTCGGAGGCACCGGTCAGCGCGCCATGCAGGGCGTATTTGGCGCCGCCATGGATGATGCCCTGTGACTTCAGGCTCTGCCCACCGCCCAGGCTGCCGCGCTCCACCAGAACGGTGGCGAAGCCCTGCTGACGCAGGCGCGCATTGAGCCAGAGGCCGGCAATACCGCCGCCGACGATCAGGACATCGGTGCTGAGAGCTTGGGACATGAACGCGCCTCGCAGAAAAACAGGCGCGCAGTATAACCCTCGGGGCCGCTACACGCGGCAAGCTTCAGGACGCAAACGTAACCCTGACGCCCCGCTTCAATGGCCGGTGGAACTGGAAAACAACTGGATCACCACCACGCCACTGACGATCAGGCCCATGCCAAGCACGGCCGGCAAATCGAGTTTCTGCTGATAGATGAACATCGCCGCGATGCTCACCAGGACGATGCCCAGACCCGCCCAGATGGCGTAGGCAACGCCCACAGGAATGGTGCGCACCACCAGCGTCAGCATCCAGAAGGCGATGCCGTAGCCGCCCACCACCAGCAACAGCGGCAAGGGTTTGTTGAAGCCGTCGATAGCTTTCATCGAGGTGGTGGCGACCACTTCGGCGGCGATGGCAATGGCGAGATAGAGATATCCGGGCATGATGGCGACTCCTGAAAGATGAGCGCAATTCTAAGTTCTTCCATGATGGGATAAAGTCATTACCTATCTGCATTTTTGATAGGTCAGCCATGAACTGGAATCTCGATCAACTGCAACTGTTCGTCCGTAGCGCCGAGAGCCGATCCTTTTCCGCTGCAGCTCGGCAGACCGGACGCGCGCAATCGGCGGTCAGCACCGCCATCGCCCTGCTCGAAAGCGATCTCGGCGTCACCCTCTTCGAACGCAACAGCGGTCGCCAGCCACAGCTGACCGAGGCAGGCGCGGCGCTGCTGGAGCAGGCCCGCAGCGTGTTGCAGCAGTGCGAGCGCCTGGATGGTCGTGCACTGGGCCTGGCACGCGGCGAGGAGGCACGCCTGCGCCTGGCGCAGGATGAGGCCATGCCCTATCAGCCAGTGCTGGCCAGCCTGGAAGCACTGGCCGAAGCCTTCCCCCTGCTGGAGGTTCAGCTCTCCAGCGGCGCGCAGGGTGATGTGGCGCGCAAGCTGCTCCAGCGCCAGGCCGACCTGGGCCTGCTGTTTCATCACGAACAGATGCCCAGGGAACTGGAAAGCCAGCGCCTGGGCACCATAGAGATGGTCACGGTGTGCAGCCCGCAACACCCGCTGGCCGAACTCGATAGCGTGGAACGTCGCGACCTGGCCGAGCACCGCCAACTGCTGATGACGCCGCAGGACAGCCACTACCCCGGCGGTGAGCAGATCAGTCCGCTGGTATGGCGCGCCGACAGCTTCTACGTCATGGCCGAGCTGGTGATACGCGGCGTTGGCTGGGCCTGGCTGCCGCGCCATGTGGCGCAGTACCCGACCTACCAGGGCCACCTGCAGGAACTGCGCAGCGACTGGGCACCGCTGCCGCTGGTGGTGGAGCTGGTCTGCCGTCGCGACGGCGCGCTCGGCCCCGCTGCCAACTGGCTGGCCGACTGCCTGGCGCGTGAACTGCTGCGCCAGCAGGCGTGATCGTGCTTCCAGAGGATTGCGGGCGGCGCTAGCAGGCCGTTGAAAAACGTAGGCGAGGCAGCCAATGCAATACCGATGGCGGCCCCACAAAAACAGGCGAAAAACGGTCGGAGTCGCGCTCGACTTTACGAGCTGTAAATGAGCATTTTGATCGGACTCGCGCACGAGGCTGTTGTTAACGCAGCAGTGGCAACGCAGATAGTTTTTCAACAGCCTGCTAAGCTGCGCCCCCATGAACAGACTCCTCTACACCCTGCTGCTGCATCTCGCCCTGCCCCTGATTGCCCTGCGTCTGGCCCTGCGCGCACGCAAGGCGCCGACTTACGCCCGGCGTATCAATGAACGCTTCTCCCTTGGCCTGCCGTCGATGAAACCCGGCGGCATCTGGGTGCACGCGGTCTCGGTCGGTGAGAGCATCGCCGCCGCGCCGATGATCCGCGCGCTGCAGGCGCACTATCCCGAGTTGCCGATCACCGTCACCTGCATGACGCCGACTGGCTCCGAGCGCATCCAGGCACTGTTCGGCGACAGCGTGCAGCACTGCTACCTGCCTTACGACCTGCCTTGGGCCGCTGCGCGTTTTATCAATCGCGTAAAGCCGCGCCTGGCCGTGGTGATGGAAACCGAGCTGTGGCCGAACCACATCCACCAATGCGCCAAGCGCGGTATCCCGGTGGCCCTGGCCAATGCGCGCCTTTCCGAGCGCTCGGCACGCGGCTATGCGCGCTTTGGCAAACTCACCGCACCGATGCTTGCCGAACTGTCGCTGATCGCCGTGCAGACCCAGACCGAGGCACAGCGTTTTCTGACCTTGGGCGCACGCCCCGAGTGCGTGGAAGTGACCGGCTCGATCAAGTTCGATCTGAAGATAGATGCCGAACTGCTGCAACGCGCCATCGAGCTGCGCCGCCAGTGGCAGGCCGAGCAACGACCGGTGTGGATCGCTGCCAGCACCCACTCGGGCGAAGACGAAATCGTCCTCGCCGCACATCGCCAGTTGCTGAAGACGCAGCCGGATGCACTGCTGATTCTGGTGCCACGTCACCCCGAACGCTTCAACTCGGTCCATGAGCTGTGCATCAGTGAAAGGCTGACCACTCGCCGCCGCTCCACGGCTGAAGCCGTGCAAGCCAGCGACCAGGTGCTGCTGGGCGACACCATGGGTGAGCTGCTGTTTCTCTACGCGCTGGCGGATATCGCCTTCGTCGGCGGCAGCCTGGTGGCCAACGGCGGCCATAATCTGCTGGAGCCGGCAGCACTGGGCAAGCCGGTGCTGAGCGGCCCGCACCTGTTCAACTTCCTGGAAATCGCCGCGCAGTTGCGCGAAGCCGGCGCCCTGAACGAAGTGGAAAACGCCGGACAGTTGGCGGACAAGGTTGTGGCGCTGCTGAACGAACCGAGCGAGATGCAGCGCATGAGCCAGGCCGGCCTGAGCGTGCTCAAGGCCAACCAGGGCGCGCTGCAGCGATTGCTGGAGGGCTTGCAGCGTCTTCTGTAGCCGGATGTAATCCGGGCTACGCCTGGCAATCGTCAGGGCGGGTAG
>NZ_NIUB01000044.1 GCF_002197815.1 Pseudomonas oleovorans subsp. oleovorans | reverse complement strand
ACGCGCCCCCCCCCTGTAGGAGCGGCGCCCCGCCGCGAACAACGGCTGCCCCACAAATATCGAGCCGGCCTCAACAGCTTCGCCCCGAGGCGGGGCTCCCACGCCAACCCAGCAAACGACGCGACCCCTGTAGGAGCGGCGCCCCGCCGCGAACAATGGCGGCTATCCCACAATCCCGAGCGCAACCCCAAAGCTTCGCCCCGAGGCAGGGCTCCCACACCAGCCCAGCAAACGACGCGCCCCCCTGTAGGAGCGGCGCCCCGCCGCGAACAATGGCTGCCCCACAAATATCGAGCCGGCCTCAACAGCTTCGCCCCGAGGCGGGGCTCCCACGCCAATCCAGCAAACGACGCGCCCCCCTGTAGGAGCGGCGCCCCGCCGCGAATAGCCATCACCCTGCAATACCGAAGCAATAGCTAAAGGCTGCGCCCAACTGCCCTCATATCCACACCGCATCCCAATGCGGATAATCACCCACTCGCTCCACGAGCCCGGCTCTCAAGGGGTTCGACACCACATATCTCGCCACACTCCGAACATCCTCCTCCCGGCGCAACGCATGATCATGAAAGCCTTTCTGCCATATCGGCTTGCCCAGGCGTTTGGCAGATATTGATTTAATTCTCCCCACTAATCTGGGCAGGGTTTCATTTTGTAATTGCAATAGCCAATGCAAGTGATCCGGCATCACGACAAAACAAAGCGTCTGGTGAGAGCCAAGCAACTGATCTTGACGAATGACCCGTATGAGCGTGCGCGCCGCTGAAAAATCAGCAAAAACAGGCAGACGACCATTGGTTACGGTGGTGACAAGATAGATTTGTCCGCTACTGGACCAGCGTCCGTCGCGAAGTCTGTGTGAGGCGTAGCGTTTCTCTGTCATCGGATTCCCTTCCGCAGGAGCGTCTAATTCCAGTTTAGACGAGTGTGGTTTTGGGAAAAACTTCGCCCCGAGGCAGGGCTCCCACACCAACCCAGCAAACGCCACCGCCCGCGTAGGAGCGGCGCCCCGCCGCGAACAATGGCTGCCCCACAAGTATCGAGCCGGCCTCAACAGCTTCGCCCCGAGGCGGGGCTCCCACGTCAATCCAGCAAACGCCACCGCCCGCGTAGGAGCGGCGCCCCGCCGCGAACAGTGGCGGCTATCCCACAATCCCGAACGCAACCCCAAAGCTTCGCCCCGAGGCGGGGCTCCTACGCCAACCCAGCAAACGCCACCGCCCGCGTAGGAGCGGCGCCCCGCCGCGAACAGTGGCGGCTATCCCACAATCCCGAACGCAACCCCAAAGCTTCGCCCCGAGGCGGGGCTCCCACGCCAGCCCAGCAAACAACGCTCCCCTTGTAGGAGCGGCGCCCCGCCGCGAACAATGGCTGCACCACAAGTATCGAGCCGGCCTCAACAGCTTCGCCCCGAGGCGGGGCTCCCACGCCAATCCAGCAAACGACGCGACCCCTGTAGGAGCGGCGCCCCGCCGCGAACAATGGCTGCCCCACAAGTATCGAGCCGGCCTCAACAGCTTCGCCCCGAGGCGGGGCTCCTACGCGAACCCAGCAAACGCCACCGCCCGTGTAGGAGCGGCGCCCCGCCGCGAACAATGGCTGCCCCACAAGTATCGAGTCGGCCTCAACAGCTTCGCCCCGAGGCAGGGCTCCCACACCAACCCAGCAAACGACGCGACCCCCTGTAGGAGCGGCGCCCCGCCGCGAACAGTGGCGGCTATCCCACAATCCCGAACGCAACCCCAAAGCTTCGCCCCGAGGCGGGGCTCCCACACCAACCCAGCAAACGCCACCGCCCGCGTAGGAGCGGCGCCCCGCCGCGAACAATGGCTGCCCCACAAGTATCGAGCCGGCCTCAACAGCTTCGCCCCGAGGCGGGGCTCCCACGTCAATCCAGCAAACGCCACCGCCCGTGTAGGAGCGGCGCCCCGCCGCGAACAATGGCTGCCCCACAAATATCGAGCCGGCCTCAACAGCTTCGCCCCGAGGCGGGGCTCCCACACCAGCCCAGCAAACGACGCGGCCCTGTAGGAGCGGCGCCCCGCCGCGAACAGTGGCTGCCCCACAAGTATCGAGTCGGCCTCAACAGCTTCGCCCCGAGGCGGGGCTCCCACACCAGCCCAGCAAACGACGCGGCCCTGTAGGAGCGGCGCCCCGCCGCGAACAATGGCTGCCCCACAAGTATCGAGTCGGCCTCAACAGCTTCGCCCCGAGGCGGGGCTCCTACGCGAACCCAGCAAACGCCACCGCCCGCGTAGGAGCGGCGCCCCGCCGCGAACAATGGCGGCTATCCCACAATCCCGAGCGCAACCCCAAAGCTTCGCCCCGAGGCGGGGCTCCTACGCCAACCCAGCAAACGCCACCGCCCGCGTAGGAGCGGCGCCCCGCCGCGAACAATGGCTGCCCCACAAATATCGAGCCGGCCTCAACAGCTTCGCCCCGAGGCGGGGCTCCAACACCAACCCAGCAAACGCCACCGCCCGCGTAGGAGCGGCGCCCCGCCGCGAACAATGGTGGCTATCCCACAATCCCGAGCGCAACCCCAAAAGCTTCGCCCCGAGGCGGGGCTCTCACGCCAATCCAGCAAACGCCACCTCCCGTGTAGGAGCGGCGCCCCGCCGCGAATAGCCATCACCCTGCAATACCGAAGCAATAGCTAAAGGCTGCGCCCAACAGCCCTCATATCCACACCGCATCCCAATGCGGATAATCACCCACTCGTTCCACGAGCCCGGCTCTCAAGGGGTTCGACACCACATATCTCGCCACACTCCGAACATCCTCCTCCCGGCGCAACGCATGATCATGAAAGCCTTTCTGCCATATCGGTTGGCCCAGGCGTTTGGCGGAAATGGATTTGACCCTGCCCACCAAGCGGGTCAGGTCCTCATTCTGTAGTTGCAATAGCCAGTGCAGATGATCAGGCATCACGACAAAGCAGAGCGTTTGATGCGATCCAAGCAACTGATCTTGACGAATGACCCGTATGAGCGTGCGCGCTGCTGAGAAATCAGCAAAGACAGGGATGCGACCATTGGTTACGGTGGTGACAAGATAGATTTGTCCGCTACTGGACCAGCGTCCGTCGCGAAGTCTGTGTGAGGCGTAGCGTTTCTCTGTCATCGGATTCCCTTCCGCAGGAGTGTCTAATTCCAGCTTAGACGAGTGTGGTTCTGGGAAAAGCTTCGCCCCGAGGCGGGGCTCCTACGCCAACCCAGCAAACGCCACCGCCCGCGTAGGAGCGGCGCCCCGCCGCGAACAATGGTGGCTATCCCGCAATCCCGAGCGCAACCCCAAAGCTTCGCCCCGAGGCGGGGCTCCCACACCAACCCAGCAAACGCCACCGCCCGCGTAGGAGCGGCGCCCCGCCGCGAACAATGGCTGCCCCACAAGTATCGAGTCGGCCTCAACAGCTTCGCCCCGAGGCGGGGCTCCCACGCCAACCCAGCAAACGACGCGACCCCTGTAGGAGCGGCGCCCCGCCGCGAACAATGGCTGCACCACAAGTATCGAGCCGGCCTCAACAGCTTCGCCCCGAGGCAGGGCTCCTACGCCAACCCAGCAAACGCCACCGCCCGCGTAGGAGCGGCGCCCCGCCGCGAACAATGGCTGCCCCACAAGTATCGAGTCGGCCTCAACAGCTTCGCCCCGAGGCGGGGCTCCCACGCCAGCCCAGCAAACGACGCGACCCCTGTAGGAGCGGCGCCCCGCCGCGAACAATGGCTGCCCCACAAATATCGAGCCGGCCTCAACAGCTTCGCCCCGAGGCGGGGCTCCTACGCGAACCCAGCAAACGCCACCGCCCGCGTAGGAGCGGCGCCCCGCCGCGAACAATGGCTGCCCCACAAATATCGAGCCGGCCTCAACAGCTTCGCCCCGAGGCGGGGCTCCCACGCCAGCCCAGCAAACGACGCGACCCCCTGTAGGAGCGGCGCCCCGCCGCGAACAATGGCTGCCCCACAAGTATCGAGCCGGCCTCAACGGGTTCGCCCCGAGGCAGGGCTCCTACGCCAACCCAGCAAACGCCACCGCCCGCGTAGGAGCGGCGCCCCGCCGCGAACAATGGCTGCCCCACAAATATCGAGCCGGCCTCAACAGCTTCGCCCCGAGGCGGGACTCCCACACCAAACTGCAAAACAACGCTCCCCTTGTAGGAGCTGCGCCCCGCAGCGAATGGCGGCCATTCCGCAATACCGAGCCCATACCCAAAAGCTTCGCCTCGAGGTAGACCTCCTACGCAAAGCCCCCCGTTATCACAACTAACCACAAAACTCGCTAACACCTTGTTTTTTAGGCTGTTCAAAAGCTGATCAGCATGCTAAAACCGATCCATCGAGTCTTCTAGCCGCTTGAAAAAGAAGGGAAAACCATGACCAAGTCGGAGTTGATCGAAAGAATCGTCACCCACCAGGGCCAGCTTTCCTCCAAGGATGTCGAGTTGGCCATCAAGACCATGCTGGAGCAAATGTCCCAGGCGCTGGCCACGGGAGACCGTATCGAGATTCGTGGCTTCGGCAGCTTCTCGCTGCACTACCGCGCGCCGCGCGTTGGGCGCAACCCAAAAACCGGCCAGTCGGTACGTCTGGATGGCAAGTTCGTACCACATTTCAAGCCGGGCAAGGAGTTGCGTGATCGGGTCAATGAGGATGAGTAAGCAGGTATAGAGCCCTTTGCTCGTGCCGCGTGCCTTGTTAGATGGCAATCTGACATAAGGCGCCTCTCGTACTTGCGAAATTACAGAAAACGGTCAAAATGTGTGGGCTTTCACAAAGCATCTGGTTGCTACGCTTTCAGCTGGTTGAACTCACCAGTTTTATCTGGGTAGCCATCCACATTACTGGGCTGAGTCCCTTTAAATTTCGCCAGCGTTAGGGATTGACTCGTGCGGTACCCCTCCATTGTTCATCATGGCGCCGTAACGGGTGTGACGGGCTCTTGCCATCAGCTACAGATGGATCATGAGCATGCGTTGCTAATTGACTGTGGCCTATTTCAAGGCGCGGAAACCTCTCCAGAAGGCCGTGCGAATGCCGGTAACCTCGCCATCGATTTTTCCCTAGATGGTATCAGGGCTCTGGTCGCAACCCATGTCCATATCGACCATGTGGGTCGCATTCCCTATCTGTTGGCGGCTGGGTTCAAAGGCCCGATCCTCTGCAGTGAGCCTTCGGCCAAGCTGTTACCTATCGTTCTCGAAGATGCCTTCAAGCTTGGTTTTAGTCGCGATCAGAAACAAGTCGAGCGTTACCTCAAGCTAATCGAGCAGCGCATCGTCGCTTTGCCCTACAAGCAATGGTTCAGCTTGATCGACACGCCACAACTCAACGCGCGGATTCGTCTACAGCGTGCTGGCCATATTCTTGGTTCGGCCTACGTCGAGGTAGACCTGCACTACCCCGAGACGGGCGAGAAGAAGCGCATCGTGTTTTCCGGCGACCTTGGCGCTCCCCATGCGCCAATCCTGCCGGCGCCGAAAGCTCCCTACAAAGCCGATGTTCTGGTTATCGAAAGCACTTACGGTGATCGCCTGCACGAAGACCGCCGCAGTCGGCGTAAGCGACTGGAAAAAGTGCTCGAACACGCGCTGAGTAACCAGGGCACAGTGCTGATACCCGCCTTCAGTATTGGTCGCACTCAAGAGTTGCTCTATGAGCTGGAAGACATCATCCATCGCAGAGCGCTGAAAGAATCTGCCAAAGGTCAGTCAAGTGCTTCAAAACCGGGCACCAGCAAAGCTGCAGCGCTCGACTGGACGAATCTGCCCATCATTCTCGACTCTCCGCTGGCCAGCCGTTTTACAGCGGTATACCGCGAGCTCGATCACTTCTGGGATGCAGAGGCGAGGGCGCTTTTAGCCAAAGGCCGTAACCCACTGGCTTTTCGTAACCTGCTTACGGTCGACAGCCACCAGGCACACCTGGCCATGGTCAATCGCCTGACGCAAACCACTCAGCCGGCTATCGTTATAGCCGGCAACGGCATGTGCTCCAGCGGGCGTATCGTCAACTACCTAAAAGCGATGCTGGGTGATGAGCGGCATGATGTGCTGTTCGTCGGCTACCAGGCCGAGGGTACACCGGGACGACAGATCCAGCGTTTTGGCCCGCGTAGTGGCTATGTGGAATTTGACGGGCAGCGCTATGACATTCGCGCTCAGGTGCATACCATGGGCGGCTATTCAGCTCATGCCGACCAAGCCGGGTTGCTCAAGTTCGTAAGCGGTATGCGCAACAAGCCCGGAGAAATTCGTATCGTGCATGGCGAACCAGATGCCAAGCGAGAGCTCGCACGGATGTATCGGGCTTTATATGCACAAGCAGGATGTCCGCTCAACGTAGTAGTTCCGGGTTAAACCCGTGCGTTTTGCAGGCACTTACCAGGTGCCAGCAAGAGCAAACACCAACGTTTTTCAATGATGATTAGACCTCGGAGATAGTGTGAGTACCGAACCCGCAAAGCCCTACGAGCCCACAGCAGATGAAATCGATCTCGTGGAACTGTTCCAGAAACTCTGGCAACAGAAGTACCTGATCATTGCCTGTACGCTTGCCGTAGCGATCTGTGCTGCAGGCTACGCTTGGCTTGCCACGCCTCACTATCAGGTGCAAAGCATGCTACGACCGGCACCGTTGAAAGAGCTGGATGAACTCAATAGTACGGGCGTATACAGCTTAACGCCTGAAGAAGCACTGCAGCGCGTAGGTGCAGCACTGGACTCCTACAGTTCACGCTTGCAGTTTTTCCGAGACAATCAGGCTTTATTTGAACCGCTAAAGAAGGGTGATAAGAGCCTTGAGCAGGCATTTGAGGATTTTAATGGCGAAAACTTCACCTTGTTGCAGCCGGATCCAAAGAAAACCAACAACCTTTCGCCTTATGTAGGGCTGCGTCTTGAATACCCTGACTACTTAGATGGCGTGACCATTCTCAATGGTATGGTCGAGCAAGCCATCAGCGATGAGCGCCGCCGTGTAGCGCTGGATCTTGAGGGGGTAATCCAGAATCGTCTGAACAAGATCGAACGACAAATGGCGGCTGCGCGTGCCAGTTATGAGGCCGGGAAAGAAGCCGCCATTGCCAAGCTGAGTGAAGATGACAAGCTCCAGATTGCCATTTTGCAAGATGAGCTCAAAGCGCTCAGAGCTGAGCTGCGTACTCATCGACAGAACCGCATTGCCCAGCTCGACGAGGCTATTGCCAT
Organism: Pseudomonas oleovorans subsp. oleovorans; assembly: GCF_002197815.1. GTDB lineage: Bacteria > Pseudomonadota > Gammaproteobacteria > Pseudomonadales > Pseudomonadaceae > Aquipseudomonas > Aquipseudomonas oleovorans. Next base: position 28,313 of record NZ_NIUB01000044.1, on the reverse strand, counting down.
CGCCAAATCACTTGGTATTTCCAAGCCGACCAATCCCACGTCCTTGGGCGATGTCGATGCAGCGGCAGGGCAGGGTAACGTTTTCCGTACAGAAGTGATCAGCCAGCAGTTCCCCCTGCACTTCATGGGCACTGAAGCCCTGGAGGCCGAGCGCAATATCCTGCTCAAGCGTCGTTCGGATGATCACACCGAGCCGAAAATCGCTACAATCCAGAATAAACTGCAGATGCTCGAGCACAACCGCCAGATCGAGATGATGCAGAGCAGGGAGAATGAAGACCTTTTCCTGGCCAAGTTGGCAGAGATGCGTGAGGAGGCGGCTCGTTTAAAGAGTATCCAGCTTAATCTTGAACAGCTGAACCTGGTGCGTATCGACCAGCCGGCTATCAAGCCACTTAAACCCATCAAACCCAAGAAAATGCTGATCGTGGCAATTGGCTTGGTGCTGGGCGGCATGCTTGGCGTATTCGTCGCGCTGATCCGCATCGTATTTACCGGGAACCGTACGCGAAGCGCCTGATTCACGTATTGCCCTGCTGCATGGCAATGCAGGGTGTTGCTGCACTCGATCGAGAAGAATTACTCACCGTGACCACGCTAACCTGCTTCAAAGCCTACGACATCCGCGGCCAGCTCGGCGCTGAGCTCAATGAGAACATCGCCTACCGCATTGGTCGTGCCTATGCGCAGTTCCTCGATGCCAAACGCATCGTGATCGGTGGCGATATGCGTCTATCCACTGCAGGCCTCAAGCAGGCTCTGGCCAATGGCCTTATGGATGCTGGCTGTGATGTGATCGACCTTGGCATGACCGGTACCGAAGAAGTTTATTTCGCTGCCTTTCACCTCGATGTGGATGGTGGCATCGAGGTAACCGCCAGCCACAATCCCATCGACTTCAACGGCATGAAGCTGGTGCGTCGTGGCGCCCAGCCGATCAGTGGTGACACCGGCCTCAAAGATATTCAGGCTCTGGCCGAGGCAGACAACTTCGCACCGGTCGGCAAGCGCGGCAGCCTGGCCCGCCAATCATGCCAGGACGCTTACATCGAACACCTGCTCGGCTATATCAGCCCTGCTGATCTTCAACCGCTCAAGCTGGTTGTCAATGCCGGCAACGGCGCTGCGGGGCACGTGATCGATGCGTTGGAGCAGCGCTTCAAGGCCTTGGGCGCGCCGGTTGAGTTCATCAAGGTACATCACCAGCCCGATGGCAGCTTCCCTAATGGCATCCCCAACCCCATCCTGCTGGAAAATCGCGCCGCAACTGCCGATGCGGTCAAAGCGCATGGCGCTGACATGGGCATCGCCTGGGACGGCGACTTCGACCGCTGTTTTCTGTTCGACGAGAGTGGCGCGTTCATCGAGGGCTACTACATCGTCGGCCTGTTGGCCGAAGCCTTCCTCAAGAAGGAGCCAGGCGCCAAGATCATCCACGACCCGCGCCTGACCTGGAACACCATCGATATTTGCGCACAGCATGGCGGCCAGGCCATCCAGAGCAAAACCGGCCATGCCTTCATCAAGGAACGCATGCGCAAGGAAAACGCCATCTACGGTGGCGAGATGAGCGCCCACCATTACTTCCGCGACTTCGCCTACTGCGACAGCGGCATGATCCCCTGGTTGTTGGTGGCTGAGCTAATGAGCCGCCAGGGCAAGAAACTCTCCGAACTGGTAGGCAAGCGCATGGCTGCCTACCCCTGCAGTGGTGAGATCAACTACACCGTCAGCGATGCCAAAGCCGTACTCGCCGCCGTACAGACGCACTATGCAGTGCATAATCCCAAGGTGGATAGCACCGATGGGCTGAGCCTGGAGTTCGATGACTGGCGGATGAATATTCGTGCTTCGAATACCGAGCCGCTGCTGCGGTTGAATATTGAGAGTCGCGTCAACCCTCAAAGGGTAGAGCTACAACGTATAGTCATCGAAGGACTCATCACGCAATGAAGTACCTCGTCACCGGCGGTGCTGGCTTTATCGGCTCTGCAGTCGTTCGCCACATTATTAACAACACCAGCGATTCAGTCGTAAATCTCGACAAACTGACTTACGCAGGCAACTTAGAAAACCTAACAGAAGTCAGCAACAGCGAACGCTACGCTTTTGAACAAGTCGATATCTGCAACCGTGCTGAACTAGACCGTGTATTCGCTCAACACCAGCCGGATGCCGTTATGCACCTGGCCGCAGAAAGCCATGTAGATCGCTCAATCGACGGCCCAGCAGCGTTTATCGAAACCAACATCGTTGGCACTTACACATTGCTGGAAGCCGCCCGTAATTACTGGCAGCAACTGGAAGAACCCCGCAAAGCCGCCTTCCGTTTTCACCACATCAGCACCGACGAAGTATACGGCGACTTACCCCACCCCGATGATTTGGAAAGCGATGAACCTGTGGGAGCGGGCCATGCCCGCGACAATGGTACTAAGTTACCGTTGTTCACCGAAACCACCCCCTACGCGCCCAGCAGCCCTTACTCAGCCAGCAAGGCCAGTTCTGATCACTTAGTACGTGCCTGGCGGCGTACCTACGGCTTTCCAACCATCATAACCAACTGCTCTAACAACTACGGGCCATACCATTTTCCTGAAAAGTTAGTGCCGCACGTCATTCTCAACGCACTGCATGGCAAGCCGCTGCCCATTTACGGCAAAGGCGACCAAATCCGTGACTGGTTGTATGTAGAAGACCATGCCCGTGCATTGTATTTGGTGGTAACAACAGGCCAGATCGGCGAAACCTACAACATTGGCGGCCATAACGAGAAAAAAAACATCGAAGTAGTAAAAACCATCTGCGCGATTTTGGAAGAACTGGCGCCTATCCAGCATTCAACACTGAACATTCAAAATTATGAAAGCCTGATGACTTTCGTAAAAGACCGCCCCGGCCACGATCGCCGCTACGCCATCGACGCCAGCAAAATTGCCGATGAACTGGGCTGGCAACCAGAAGAAACCTTTGAAACCGGCTTACGTAAAACCGTAGAGTGGTATTTAAACAATGAACAATGGTGGCAGCGTGTACTCAACGGCGACTACCAACTAGCACGTTTAGGAAACAAATAATGAAAGGCATCATCCTCGCTGGCGGCTCTGGCACCCGTTTGTACCCCATCACTATGGGCGTATCCAAACAACTGCTGCCGATTTACGACAAACCCATGGTCTACTACCCGCTGTCGGTACTGATGCTGGCCGGTATCCGCGACATCCTCATTATTACCACACCGGAAGATCAGCCTGCGTTTGAACGCCTGCTGCAAGACGGCAGCCAGTTTGGTGTAAACCTGTGCTACGCCATACAGCCAAGCCCCGATGGCCTAGCTCAAGCTTTCATTATTGGCGAAGAATTTATCGGCACAGACGATGTGTGCCTGGTACTGGGCGACAACATCTACTACGGCCAGGGTTTTACCCCAAAACTGAAAGAAGCGGTTAAAAAAGCCAAAGAAGGCAAGGGCGCAACCGTATTTGGTTACCAGGTAAAAGACCCGGAACGTTTCGGCGTGGTGGAATTTGATGCCAACATGAAAGCCGTTTCCATCGAAGAAAAGCCTAAACAGCCCAAGTCCCACTATGCAGTAACCGGCCTGTATTTTTACGATAATCGCGTCATTGAAATTGCCAAAAACGTAAAACCCAGCGACCGTGGCGAGTTGGAAATTACCTGCGTTAACAACGCCTATCTGGATTTAAACGAACTGAACGTGGAACTGCTGGGCCGTGGCTTTGCCTGGTTAGACACCGGCACCCACGAAAGCTTGCTGGAAGCCGCGCAGTTTGTAGAAACCATTGAAAAGCGCCAGGGCTATAAAGTGGCCTGTATTGAAGAGATTGCGTTCAACAATGGCTGGATGAGCAAAGAACAGCTGCAACAAGCCGGTAAGTTAATGAGCAAAAACAGTTATGGTCAATATCTGCTGGCCGTTGCCAACGGTGAAGTATGAGCAATAAGCCCATTTATGTAACACAACCTTATTTACCACCACTGGAAGAGCTTGTGCCGTATCTGGAGCAGATTTGGCAAAACAAAGTGTTGACGAATGGCGGCCCGATGCACCAGCAGTTAGAGAAAGAGCTGGCAGAGTACCTGGGAGTCAACCAAGTGGTGCTGTTCAATAACGGCACCAATGCTCTGTTAACCGCATTGCAGGCGTTAGACTTAAGCGGCGAGGTGATTACCACCCCGTACTCGTTTGTTGCGACCACCAACTCCTTGGTGTGGAACAACTTAACACCGGTATTCGTCGATATAGACCCAGTAACCCTGAATCTTGACCCGGCCAAAATCGAAGCTGCCATAACCGACAAAACCACCGCCATTATGCCAGTGCATTGCTACGGCAACCGGTGCGATGTACAGGCCATTCAGGCGATAGCCGACAAGCACGGCTTAAAGGTATTGTACGATGCGGCCCATGCATTTGGTGTGCAAGACGAAGGCGGTAGCATTCTTCGCTATGGCGATTTAAGCGTTCTTAGCTTTCATGCAACTAAAGTATTTAATACTTTTGAAGGTGGGGCTGTAATCTGTCACGATGAAGAAACTAAACAACGGATTAACAAGCTTAAAAATTTCGGCATAGTTGATGAGATTACAACTACTGATGTCGGAATTAACGGGAAGATGAGCGAAGTAAACGCTGCGTTTGGTTTACTGCAACTCAAGCATATTCAAACAGCGTTAGCAGCCCGGCAGGCTGTTGATGAGTTTTACAGAGAACATTTAGCCAATATTCCCGGTATCAACATTCTGACCAGCACTGCAGAAACCGTACGCAACTATTCGTACTTTCCGGTATTGGTGACGGAAGAATACCCACTGAGCCGTGACGAATTATACGAAAAGCTTAAGCAAAACAATGTTTTTGCCCGTCGTTATTTTTACCCGCTAATCAGTCACTTCCCAATGTACTCCGGTTTGAGTTCGGCTAACGCCAAAAACCTGAGTGTGGCAGAAGATGCGACTAACAAAGTTTTATGCCTGCCAGTGCACGCAAGCCTGGCTGAAGAAGATTTGTACCATGTTGTACAAACCATTAAAGGTGAAAAATGAAAAAAATCCTGTTCCTGGGTGGCGCACCAACCCAAATACCACCACTGAAATATGCCCGCGAGCAAGGCTATTATGTAATTACTTGTGACTATTTGCCTGAGAATCCGGGTCATAAACTGGCAGATGAATACCATAATGTTTCGACCACTGACAAAGAAGCCGTGTTGAAACTGGCAGAGCAGCTGAAAATTGATGGCATTGTTGCTTATGCATCAGACCCCGCAGCGCCTACAGCAGCCTATGTAGCAGAAAAAATGGGTTTACCGGGTAACCCTTATAAGTCGGTAGAAATTTTAGCCAGAAAAGATTTGTTTCGTGCGTTCCTTGCTGAGAACGGCTTCAACGTCCCACGCTCACAATCATTTTATACATTGGACGAAGCTAAGGCATGGCTTGACGAAATCGGTGTGCCAGCATTCATAAAGCCGGTGGATTCTTCAGGCAGTAAAGGCGTTACTAATCTTAAGAATAAAGATCATTTGGCTGAAGCATTTCAGCATGCACTGCAATTTTCCAGAGAGAAAAAAGTAGTGGTTGAGGAAGCCATTGTTCGCTCGGGGCATCAGGTGGCGGGCGATGGATTTATTGTTGATGGTGAGTTGGTGTTCCGTTGTTGGGCAGACGAAAACTTTGATGATCTTTGCAACGGCTTGGTGCCAATTGGTCAGTCGTTTCCTACATCCCACCCTAAAGAATGGTTGGATATTGCCCATGCAGAGTCTCAACGGCTGCTAACATTGCTGGGTATGAAAACAGGTGCATTAAACTTCGATTTCCTATTCGATCAGGATGGAAAATTCTACTTCCTAGAATTAGGGCCACGTAATGGCGGTTGTCAGATTCCAGAGGTTATTCGTTATTCGACCGGTGTTGATTTGATCAAGTATACAGTCGATGCCGCTATTGGACTCGATTGCAGTAGCCTGAGTATGACACCAAGCAAAGGCTATTGGTCAAGCTATATGCTTCATTCTCTGCAAGATGGTGTATTTAAAGAAGTTTACCTTTCAGACCGGGCGAAGAAATACATAGTAGAACAAGATATCTATGTTAAACCCGGTGATAAGGTATTTAAGTTCACCGGATCGCACCATACGCTCGGAACTATGATTTTGCAGTATTCAACATTGGAAGAAATGATGGATATGCTTGATCATATGGAGAATGATATCCGTGTTATTACAGAGTGACGCCATTGGTGGTTATTTTTCTTTAGAGCTGCCAAAATCTAAACAACATTACCATCCTGATTTGCTGAATTTCCAGTCTGCCCGCGCGGCTTTCTATGCTCTGCTGGAAGCTGGTTTGCCCAGTAAAGTATGGATGCCATATTATATTTGTGATTCCATGCTGTCGCCTTTGCATGAGCTAGGCGTACCAGTAAGCTTTTACTCACTGAATTCAGATTTTTCAATAAAGGATGACATTGAATTGTTGGATTGTGAGTGGATTCTCTATGTGAATTACTTTGGTATATGTGGCGCAGAGCAAAATCGACTCTTAAGTAAGTATCCTAAAGAACAGCTTGTGTTTGACCACTCTCAGGCGTTTTTTCAAAAGCCTTTGGATTGTTTAGCGACTATTTTCTCCCCCCGAAAATTTTTTGGTGTACCAGATGGGGGGGGGCTTTCAACACAGCTGAAATTACGGAATGGTCTTGCCCGGGATGAATCAAGCTATGACAGAACTAAACACCTTCTGAAACGTGCATGCTTTACACCTGAAAAAGGTTATGCTGATTATCAAGTGGCTGAATCGACCCTGCAGAATTGTCAGCCAAAGGGTATGTCCGTTTTTACCGATCATTTGTTAAAAACCATTGACTACACGACTGTAAAAGATCAGCGTAATAATAATTTCTGGTACTTACATGAAGCGTTGGCTTCAGTGAATAAAATTCAGGTAGATAGAAAGTATGTAGATGGGCCAATGGTGTATCCATTCCTCACGGATAATGCTTCTCTGAAATCTGAGCTTATCCAAAGAAGGATATTTATTCCCACATACTGGCCTGAAGTTGAGCAGCGTAGTAATTCAGGCATGTTTGAGCACAAGCTGCTGGCTGGTCTTAATGCATTACCCTGTGATCAACGGTATTCGGTTAAAGAAATGGATGAGATATTAAAGGTTGTTAGTAATGGCTGAGCTATCAGAATTATATTGCCTGCGCGAAATATCAAAAAAAGATGTTTCTGTTATAAATAGTTGGCGTAATGATCGATCTGTTGTTTCCTCTTTAGGTGCGCCTTTCAGGTATATCGATATCTCTATCGATGAGCGATGGGTGGATAATTACTATTCAAATAGATCCGGTGCAGTTCGGCTTTCAATCTGTGATAAACACACAGATACGGCAGTTGGTGTAGTCTATCTTCTGAATATAGATTGGGTTGCTCGTAATTGTGAGTTTGCAATAATGATTGGTGATGTAAGTCATCAAGGGCGTGGTGTTGGAGAATATGCAACCAGGTTGGCAATCCAACATGCTTTTAATGATCTAAATTTGCACCGTGTTTATCTTACCCTGCTGGAAGAAAACACGCGTGCTTTTAAGTTATATACAAAGGTCGGTTTTAAGAAAGAAGGCTTGCTGCGCCATGCTGTATTTAAAAATGGTCAGTATTTGAATTTAATTCAAATGTCTGTGATTTCAGAAGAGTTCTGCGTTGAGTAAGCTACGCAAAAACATCATCGCCAACTACGCCAGCCAACTTTACTCTGCCGGCATTGGTATTTTAATTCTGCCCCTTTACATAAAGTACATGGGGGCAGAAGCCTATGGCCTAGTAGGTTTTTTTACCATGTTGCAGGCATGGTTTGCGCTGCTCGATTTAGGCTTAACGCCAACCATTGCACGCGAGACGGCCCGCTATCATGGTGGTTCGATGTCGGCATTGCACTACCGACAGCTTTTCCGTGCACTCAGTACCATTTTTGTCGCTATAGCAGCCATTGGTGGTACGGCTTTGTGGCTATTAGCAGAACCCATTGCTTACAAATGGCTCCAGGTTGAAACCCTTAGCATGAATGCGGTTGTAATGGCCGTCCAGATTATGGCCGTTAGTGTTGCTTTACGTTGGCTGGGGGGGTTGTACCGAGGTGTTATTACCGGTTCTGAACGCTTAGTGTGGTTGAGCGGCTTCAATGCGATCATTGCAACGCTGCGCTTTCCGGCAGTATTTATCACCATGTGGCAGTATGGTTTTACACCAACGGTATTTTTCTGGCATCAACTCGCGGTGGCCATTGTGGAAGTGCTCGGGCTGTACCTGATGAGTAACAGGCTTAAGCCTGTCATCACCAAGGGTGAAATTATCGGTTGGAGCATACAGCCTGTTAAACCTGTGCTGAAGTTTGCATTAACCATAGCCTTTACGTCATCGGTATGGGTTTTGGTAACACAAACCGACAAGCTGATTCTTTCCGGCATTTTACCGTTGGCTGAATACGGCTTCTTTACCCTGGCTGTGCTGGTCGCCAGTGGAATTATGATTCTGAGCGCTCCGGTAAGCACCGTCATTATGCCCCGTATGGCCAGGCTCCATGCCGAAGGGAAGCATGATGAGATGATTCAGGTCTACCGCAATGCGACACAGTTAGTGAGTGTGGTTGCGGGTTCCGCCTCGCTTACTATCGCATTTTTTGCCGAGCCATTGCTCTACGCATGGACGGGCGATAAAGAAATCGCCAGCAATGCCGCCCCGATTCTCACGCTTTATGCACTCGGTAATGGCGTATTGGCTGTATCCGCATTTCCATACTACCTGCAATACGCCTTAGGAAACCTACGCTACCACCTGATAGGAAATCTGGTAACCGTAGTCACGCTTATCCCCGCTATCATCTGGGCAGCATCAGAGTATGGTGGTGTAGGTGCAGGCTGGGCGTGGCTGGGTATTAATAGTTTGTACTTAATACTTTGGGTTGGGTATGTGCATCATAAATTACAGCCAGGAGTACATGTGGGCTGGTTGGTTAAAGATATTGCAGGTATTTACGCGCCAGTCATACTGCTTCTGTTTCTGGCGAGTGCTTATATGAGTTATCAAACACGGCAAGAAGCATTCCTTGTCGTGGTTGTGTTTTCTTTTTTTGCCATTTTCGTCGGCACAGTTTCATCTTCAGTAGCCCGCAAAGTGCTTAACCATAAATTATTTGGCGTTAAATCATGAGTTCAGATATCAAGGTGTCGGTATGTGTTGTTACATACAATCAAGAAAAATACATTGCCGAATGCTTACAAAGCCTAGTGGACCAGGTAACGGATTTTCCTTTTGAGATTATAGTAGGTGAGGATTGCTCTACTGATAGAACCCGTGAAATAGTATTGGAGTTCCAAAAAAAATATCCAGATATTATTAAGCCGTTACTCCATGTAAAAAATGTAGGTCCAGTTGGAAATATTGTTGCAAGCTATAAACAGGCAAAAGGCAAGTATATAGCTCATATGGATGGCGATGATTTAGCCTTGCCTGGAAAGCTTCAGGTACAGTCTGATGTGCTAGATGCAAATAGCGATTGTGTTATCTGCTCCCATGATATGAATCTTATTAGATTGGATGGTGTTGCTATAAATAAAACATTTAAAAAGCATGAGAAAATTAAAAATACTATATTCGATCTTTATGAAACACTTCCATTTTTTGCGCATTCATCAAAGATGTTTGTAAACGATCTTGGTAAAAAGTTTTGGTGTCAGTTGCATCCTCAGGCGTTAGATATTGAGGTGCATGCTCAGCAGGCGAAGTGTGGATATATTTATCATATTGATAAAGTTTTTGGGGTTTATAGGGTTGGTTCTGGAGTCTCTGTAAATGCAGTATCTTCAGTCAATCCATTAATAGTGGCTGGTAACGAAAGGGTTTTTATCGATGCGCTAGCTACTTATAAGGAGAAAACTCTTGCTTTAAAAGGCTGCTATGCAAAGTCGCTTATGAATTTTGCCTACCAGTCAGCCATATTTGGTGATGAATGTGGTTATGTTGCTTATATACGAAAATCCGTGTCAATTAAGTTGTTTTCGGCTACACAGTTCATCATGTTTATATTATCATTGTTACCGAGAGTAGCCGTTTTGTTTTCAAAGAAAAGAAATGAAGTTAGGTTTAAATAGGCCTTATATGACTATTAATCCGGTTGTGCTGTTGTTTTTTTTGTATGCTTCAGCTAATTCGTATGCATTTTATTTGCTCATAGCAAATGGTGGGTTCAGTGTATTTGGTGAGTTTTTTTTAATCGATAGTGCAGTTTCAATTTCGGTATTTTTAATTCAAATTTTTTTGTTGTTATTTTTTTTGGTTTTATACAGATTTTTTGCTCAAGCTGGCAGACCACGGCTGGAGTTGAAAAATAAATATGGTTATTTCCTTTTGTTTGTTACGTTCGCATTTTTTTGTTTTAATCAGGTAACGGGGGCAGGTAGAGCGGGTACCGGTTTTTCATTCGAGGGTGGAAGCATCTTAAATATAATCTTTGTTTTGCTTCAGCCGGATTTATTATTTTTTTTTATTGCGCCTTTTTTGAGGTCAAATCGTTTATTTTATATTGTCACTTGTGTTTTTTTTATCTCGTTGTTGTCTCGCGGTTGGATGGGTTCTGTTTTGTTCTTATTTGTTGTTTATCTTGTCAGGTTTTATCCGGTTAGAATAACTGCGCGAAATTTTATTTATCTTGCGTTTTTAGGTTTTTTTGTTGTGATGTCTTTGCCATTTCTAGATGGCATTAAGTGGGGTATGCGATCTGGCATGTCGTTGTCTGAAGTTTTCAACCAAGTTTTGAGTGGCAACTATTTTGATATTTTGTTGGTTGTTTTAGAGTCTGTTGTTAGTAGGTTTCAGAATATCAATTATGCTGCTTACGCTCTTCAGAATAGTGAGTTCTTTCATGTCTCATTGCTGCAGGGTGATTTTTTATGGTTTTTCCAAGATGGTATTATTAATTCTATATATTGTAAATTAAATTCTTGTGCCGTAGATTTGAATTTGTTTTCTGCCGAAACGTTATATGGTGAAACGGGGCTGACTTGGAATATTGATCCTGGCTTATCTGGCTGGATTTCCGTTCTGTATGAGTACGTGGTTTTTTTCTTTCTATTTATGTGCTTTTTGCTCCTATTGTCTTATCGTGCTTTTTCAAGGCTATATGGCCTCCAGGGATCTTTGTTGTTAGGTTGTTTTGTCTATATTTATCTTTTCCATGGCTGGCTAGGTGCTTTTTATAACTTGGTTCTGTATGGTTTGTTCTTTTATTTGTTTGTTAGGGTGAAGGTTTTTAAGGGGGTCCCGGTATATGAATAAAATTATTTTTGTAATCACCGGGCTAGGCATGGGTGGTGCTGAAAACCAAGTGGTTAGCCTAGCAGATAAATTTGCAGAGAAAGGTTTGGATGTAACCATCGCTTATATGCTTGAGCCTGTAATGGTCGAGCCTAAAAATAAAAATGTGAAGTTGGTTTGGCTTGGTGGCACCAAGTCTCCATTCGGTATCTTTACTGCGTTAAAGAATCTTGTAAAGCTGATTCGGAAAAATAAACCGGATGTGGTGCATAGCCACATGTACCACGCTAATATCCTTGCTCGTGTCGCTCGTATATTCGTCCATTTTCCAAAGCTTGTTACCACAGCTCACAGTAATAACGAAGGTGGCAAGGCCAGGATGCTAGCTTATAGGTTGACTAATCAACTTTCCGATGTGTTTACCAATGTAAGCTACGATGCAGTTCACTCTTTTGAAGAAAAAAAGGCAGTCAGTAAAGGTAAAATGCTTGCAGTTGGTAATGGCATTGATGTGGCATATTTTAAGTTTTCGTCTGATGCTCGAATGAAAATTCGTAACGAGCTTGGCTTGGCAGAAAAGAAGGTATTTATTGCTATTGGCAGATTTCATAACGCAAAGGATTTCCCAAATCTTATCAATGCATTTGCTAAGGTTGTTTCACGTTCTAAAGATTGTCATTTGTTGATTGTTGGTGATGGTGAGTTACGCTCTGTTATTGTGGCAAAGATAGCTCAGCTTGATTTACAGAAGTCAGTTACGTTGCTTGGTTTGCGTAAGGACATACCTCAGCTGCTTTCTGCTGCTGATATTTACGTAATGTCGTCGGCGTGGGAAGGCTTACCTTTGGTCATTGCAGAGGCAATGTCTGTTGAACGTGTCATTGTAGCAACTGATTGTGGTGGTACAGCTCAGCTTATCGGTGAGGCTGGTTATTTAGTACCACCACGGAATTCGAGTGCTCTTGCTCAAGGTATGTGCAATGCACTGGCACTTTCTGAAGTAGAAGCAGTTGAGCTTGGACAAAAAGCCAGGCAGAGGATTGTGGAGCACTTTAGTCTGGATGCTGGAGTGCAGAAGTGGTTGGCTATTTATGGAATGGCAAATGCCGAATAAGGTTGTTTTGCTTGGTACTGTTGCGGCGTCCACTATAAATTTTCGTGGTGATCTTATCCGTACCCTTGTTGCAGAAGGTCACGATGTTTACTGCTTTTGTACCGATTTTGATGATGATTCTGAATCGATCATTGTAGGGATGGGTGCGAAGCCTGTTACTTATCGTTTAAGCCGTGCAGGCATGAATCCCTTTGCTGATTTGAAAACCATTTCAATACTTAAAAAGTTACTTAAAGACATTAAACCAGATATTGTGCTTTCCTTTTTCGTAAAGCCTGTTATTTGCGGTTCTATTGCCGCCAGGTTGGCTGGTGTTAAGCACCGTTATGCAATGCTGGAAGGGCTTGGCTATGTTTTTACAGATCTCCCTTCTGGCTTAAGTTTCAAGCAAAAAATACTACGTAAAATTCAGGTTTTTCTTTATCGATTAGCGCTGCCTTGTATTGATAAGCTTATTTTCCTTAATCATGATGATCCTGCTGATTTGTTGGAAAAGAACAATCTGAAAGCTAAATCGGTCCATGTTTTAGGTGGTATTGGCTTAAATCTACAGGATTACCCCTTCACACCAGCGCCTGTTGACCCTGTACGCTTTTTGTTTATTGGCAGGTTGTTGGCTGAGAAAGGGATTTTTGAATACGTCGAAGCTGCTCGTTTGGTTAAGAAGCAACATCCTGCTGCTGAGTTTGTTGTATTGGGTGGTCTCGATGAAGAGAACCCCGGTGGTCTTAAGCGTGAAGCGCTGAATCAACTACTTGCCGAAGGCATTATTGAATACCCTGGGCACGTTAGTAACGTACCTGACTGGATTGCAGGTTCTAGCGTGTTTGTACTGCCTTCGTATCGGGAAGGTATGCCACGCAGTACCCAAGAAGCCATGGCCATGGGGCGCGCTGTAATTACTTCCGATGCGCCGGGTTGTCGTGAAACGGTCGAACAGGGTGTTAATGGCTTTATCGTTCCACGCTGGAATGTTCAGGCATTGGCAGAGAAAATGATTTACCTTATTGAAAACCCGTCTGAAATTACTCGTATGGGGAATGAAAGTCATCGTATTGCTGTCGATAAATTTGATGCCAACAAAGTAAATCAGCGGCTTATGGAAATATTAGAGTTAAAAACATCATGACTATTCTCGTTACTGGTGGAGCCGGCTACATTGGTTCTCACACCTTGGTTGAGCTTGCCTCTGCCGGGTTTGATTTTGTTGTATTGGATAACTTATGCAACTCATCTTCCGTGTCGTTGCAGCGAGTCCAGGCCATTACCGGTAAGTCAGTTGACTTTGTGCATGGCGATATTCGTGATTCCGATCTGTTGCAGCAGGTGTTTGCGCGTTACCCCATTAATTCGGTGGTGCATTTTGCTGGCTTGAAAGCTGTGGGTGAAAGTGTTGCGCAGCCGTTGCGTTATTACGATAATAACGTACACGGTAGTCAGGTGTTGTTGCAGGCAATGGCTGATGCGGGTGTGTTTAACATTGTGTTCAGCTCTTCGGCGACCGTATATGGTGACCCGGCTGAGATGCCGATTTCTGAGCAGTGTCCGGTTGGCCGCCCAACGAATCCGTACGGTCGGTCAAAGTTGATGGTGGAAGATATTCTGCGTGATTTAGCGCTGTCAGACCCGTGTTGGCGGGTGGCTGTATTGCGCTATTTTAATCCGGTGGGTGCGCATGAAAGTGGCACCATAGGGGAAGACCCGAACGGCATTCCGAATAACCTGTTGCCTTTTATTACCCAGGTGGCCGTGGGCAAGTTGCCTCAATTGTCGGTCTTTGGTGGCGATTATCCAACGCACGATGGTACCGGTGTGCGTGATTATATTCATGTGGTCGATTTGGCTCAGGGCCATGTGGCGGCACTACGGTACTTGCAGGAGCATGCCGGTGTACACACTTGGAATTTGGGTACCGGGCAGGGTTACTCGGTACTGGATATGGTAAAGGCGTTTGAAGCGGCTAGTGGTGTGCAAGTGCCTTATCAGCTGGTAGATCGTCGTGCGGGGGATATTGCGGTGTGTTATTCCAACCCGTCTAAGGCATTGGCTGAGTTGGGCTGGCAGGCGCGGTTGGGGTTAGAGCGGATGATGGCGGACTCTTGGCGTTGGCAAAAGAATAATCCCAATGGTTACGGGAGTTAACCAATTATGAATACCGTTCTGCTGACAGGCTCTACCGGCTTTGTTGGCTCTGCTTTATTTGCTGAGCTTAAAAAGTTACCTGAGTTTCAGGTAGTTTCTGCGGTTCGCTCCGCCGTTTCGCCTGCGTCTGATGATGTTGTTGTGGTTGGCAATATTGATGGCACTACGGATTATTTGTCTGCACTTAACGGTGTTGCTGTGGTGGTTCACGCAGCCGCGCGTGCGCATGTTATGCGTGATGAAGTAGCCGACACGCTGGCAGAGTTTCGTAAAGTCAATGTGGACGGCACGCTGAACCTTGCTAGGCAGGCTGCTGCTGCGGGTGTTAAGCGATTTATTTTTATCAGCAGTATTGGGGTGCATGGGCTTAATTCATCACGGCCCTTTACAGAAACAGATTCCGAAGCACCGCATGATCCTTATGCAGTTTCTAAGTACGAAGCGGAACAAGGTTTGCGGAAGTTAGCCACTGAAACCGGTTTGGAGGTGGTTATTATCCGTCCACCTCTGGTTTATGGTGGGGCTGCGCCGGGCAATTTCAGAAGTTTAATTAACCTGGCAAGTAAGCCTGTGCCTTTGCCTTTCGGTGCTGTGAATAACCACCGCAGTATGGTGTATGTGGGTAACCTGGTGAGCTTTATTGTTCGCTGTATTCAGCACCCTGCGGCGGCCAATCAAACCTTTTTGGTGTCTGACGGTGAAGATGTTTCACTGCGTAACCTGGTTACTTATATTCGCTTGTGTCTGGGCCGTTCGCCGCGTTTGCTGCCCGTACCGGTAGGGTTGTTTAAGCTGGCTGGGGCGTTAACGGGTAAGCGGGGTGTGGTGGATCGTTTAGTCGGTGATTTGCAGGTGGATTCGTCGAAGGCCCGTACTCTGTTGGGGTGGGTTCCTCCTTACACGGTTGAGCAGGGCATTGCAGCGACTGTGGCCGATTTTATGAGCAAGGATAAATAACGTGTTGCGTTTTTTTGATTTTACCTTTGCCTTGTTAGGGCTGATTTTTGCGTTCCCGGTGTTGTTGGCTATTTATGTGCTGGGGCTTTTCGATACCGGCTCGCCGTTGTTTCGTCAGGAGCGAGTAGGGCGACACCAGAAGCCATTCGTGTTGGTTAAGTTTCGTACGATGAAGATCGATACCGCGTCGGTAGCCAGTCATTTGGCGTCCAGTGCATCGATTACCCGTATGGGGGCCTTCCTGCGTAAAGCCAAGCTCGATGAGTTGCCACAGCTGTGGAATGTGCTCAAAGGCGAAATGAGTCTGGTCGGCCCCCGCCCAGGGCTGTTTAATCAACAGGAGTTAACGACTGAGCGTGCTCAGCGTGGTGTGTTCGATGTGCGCCCGGGCATCACCGGGTTGGCGCAGGTTAGCGATATTGATATGTCGACGCCAAAACTGTTGGCCGAAACCGATCAGCGTATGATTCGTGAGCTTACCCTGGCTCATTATTTTAAATATATCCTGATGACGGTGCTTGGTAAGGGCGCGGGTGATCGTGTACGCCCATCTTAGTCAGCAGCAGCGGTGTGTGCGGGAATCAGTTATTGCCACGCAGTACGGGATGTGAAGGATTGAGAGGTTGTGATGTTAAGGACTGCAGATCGCCTGCGTGAGCGTTTGATCCGTTTGCCACGGCGTTCGAAGCGTGTGCTGCAGGTCATTGTGGATGTGCTGTTGCTGTGGTGTGCGCTGTGGCTGGCGTTTATCGTGCGCTTGGGTGATTTCAAAGCAGTTGATCCTTTAGGCCATCACGCCTGGATCTTTGTAATTGTGCCCTTGATTTCAGTGCCCATTTTCATCCGCATGGGCATGTATCGCGCGGTGATGCGCTTTTTCGGTAATGATGCGCTCAAGAGCATTTTTAAGGCAATTTCCCTTTCTGCGTTATTCCTGGCGTTGACGATCTATTGGTATCGCGACGCGCCTGCGCCGATTCCACGTTCGATGGTGCTGAATTTCTGGTGGCTTAGCCTGACGTTGATTGGCGGGGTGCGCTTGCTGATGCGTCAGTACTTTATGGGTAATTGGTATTCGGCTGAGCATCCCCGTCGTCTTACAGGGGACCGTGGTTTGCCCCGCGTTGCGATTTATGGGGCCGGTGCGGCGGGGAATCAGTTACTGGCCGCCCTGCGTTTGGGGCGTTCGCTGGCGCCCGTTGCCTTTATTGATGATGATGCAACCATCGCCAACCGGGTGATTGCCGGGTTGCGGGTGTACAAGCCCAAGCACACCCAACAGATGATCGAAGAAACTGGCGCCCAGGAAATTCTGCTTGCGGTGCCTTCTGCCTCGCGTGCGCGTCGCAGGGAGATCCTCGAATTGCTTGGCCAGTACAACCTGCACGTACGTAGCGTGCCAGGTTTAATGGACTTGGCCAGTGGTCGGGTTAAGGTAGATGAGGTGCAGGAGGTCGATATTGCTGACCTGCTGGGACGTGATTCGGTACCGCCGCAAAAGGCCTTGTTTGAGCGTTGCATCCGTAGCCAGGTGGTCATGGTGACCGGCGCGGGTGGCTCGATTGGCTCGGAGCTATGCCGACAGATCCTGTCCAATGAGCCGAAGACCCTGTTGCTGTTCGAGCACAGCGAATTCAATCTTTACAACATTCACTCCGAGCTGGTAAGCCGCACCAAGCGTGAGTCCCTGGCCATTCAGTTGATTCCAATTCTGGGCTCAATTCGCAACCCGGAGCGGCTCGAGGAGGTGATGTCGAGCTGGGCGGTGAATACGGTCTATCACGCGGCAGCTTACAAGCATGTGCCGATGGTCGAGCACAATATTGCTGAAGGTGTGCTGAATAATGTATTCGGCACCCTGTTTACCGCTCAGGCAGCTCTAAAGGCTGGAGTTGCGCATTTCGTGCTGATCTCGACTGACAAGGCTGTGCGGCCCACCAATGTGATGGGCAGCACCAAGCGTTTGGCTGAGATGGTACTGCAGGCGCTTAGCCGCGAACAGGCTCCGGTACTTTTTGGTAAAGGCGAGGTGCTCAATGAGGTCAATAAAACCCGCTTCACAATGGTGCGCTTTGGCAATGTGCTTGGATCGTCCGGTTCGGTCATACCCCTGTTTCATGAGCAAATCCGGCGTGGTGGGCCTGTGACGGTTACGCACCCAAATATTACACGTTATTTCATGACTATCCCTGAGGCGGCCCAGTTGGTGATCCAGGCGGGGGCGATGGGGGAGGGCGGAGACGTCTTCGTGTTGGATATGGGGGAGCCGGTGAAGATCGCCGAGCTAGCAGAGAAGATGATTCATCTCAGTGGCTTGAGTGTGCGTTCTGCTGAAAACCCGCAGGGTGATATTGCTATCGAGTTCACAGGGCTCCGGCCGGGAGAGAAGCTCTATGAGGAGTTGCTGATTGGCGATAACGTCAGCCCGACCGAGCATCCGATGATCATGCGTGCCAACGAAGAAATGCTGTCTTGGGAGGAGTACAGGAAAGTGCTTCTTGCTTTGGAGGATGCAGTTGGGCGTGAGGACTACGAGCGGGTTCGGGCGTTATTGCGCGAAACCGTGAGTGGTTATCGGCCTGACGGTGAGATTGTTGATTGGTTGTACTTACAGAGACGTTTAGTAAGCGCTCCATAAACCCCGCCCGCCAGGACGGGATTTATTTTCAGGAAGCAGGAGCAGAAGCCGGCGAGCAGTTCCAAGGCAGCAGCGCTTCGTAGTCCTCAACGCTCTGTGCTGTTGGCAGGCGTTCGAGGATGTGGCGCAGCCAGGCGTAAGGCTCCTGGCCATTGGCCTTGGCGGTTTCGATCAGGCTGTAGATCTGCGCGCTGGCCGTGGCCCCCTTGGGCGTGTCGCTGAACAGCCAGTTCTTGCGCCCGATGACGAAGGGGCGGATGGCGTTCTCGGCACGGTTTCGGCAGTGATCGGCGCCGCTTCGCAGGCCTTGCAGGCGTAGGTCTTGCGGATATGGCGGATGGCCCGCACCTGCATCGGGATGATCTCCAGCTGTTCGCTGGTCTCCTCGCCGATGAGCTGTTTGCAGGCGCCACAGGCGCAAGTCAGCTCGTGCTCGGGCAGGTCGTGGATGACCTCGACACGCGGCAGGTTGGCCGGCAACGGCTTGCGCTTGCCACGGCGCTTGACCGGTGCCACGACTTCTTCAGCTTCGGCTGGTGCGGCGGACAGCGCTTCGATCAGCTCTTCGGCCTCGTTGAACATGGCCAACTGCGGCGAGTCGGTATCTTCAGGGCTGCGCTCGGACTAGGGCGAGAACAACTTGTGGCGCAGCAGGGCGACCTGTTCCTGCAATTGCAGAATCAGAGCCTTGAGCAGGACAAGATCAGCCGAGGCTTTTGAATTTGGCTCCGCGACCTGGACTCGACAGCGCAGCTGAACGCGCTTCAGCGCGGCCCCGAAGGGGTGAGCGAAGCGAATAACCTGGGACGTGGTCCCTGGTGAGAGTCTGCAGGCAAAAAAACCCAGCGGTTAGGCTGGGTTCTTGAATTTGGCTCCGCGACCTGGACTCGACAGCGCAGCTGAACGCGCTTCAGCGCGGCCCCGAAGGGGTGAGCGAAGCGAATAACCTGGGACGTGGTCCCTGGTGAGAGTCCGCAGGCAATAAAAAAACCAGCACTAGGCTGGGTTCTTGAATTTGGCTCCGCGACCTGGACTCGAACCAGGGACCCAATGATTAACAGTCATTTGCTCTACCGACTGAGCTATCGCGGAACAACGTCGCGTATGTTACTGATTAAAAAGGGGAAGTCAACACTTTGTAGGTGGCTTCTATCTGGCCACGACGCGTTTGGTTTGGTGGGCGAGGCTTTGGCCGCGACAGCGGTGGTAGAGCGCGGCTGATGCGCAATACCGCTGTCTGGGTATTGGTGTAGAAGCTCGGCCCGGGGCGAAGCGTTTGGTTGTGCGGTGTTCTTGCGATTCGCCGCGAGGCGCGGCTCCTACAGGGGGAGGCGGTGCCTGTGGTGCTTGCGTAGAAGCCCCGCCCCGGGGCGAAGCGTTTGGTTGTGCGGTGTTCTTGCGATACGCCGCGAGGCGCGGCTCCTACAGGGGGAGGTGGTGCCTGTGGTGTTTGCGTAGGAGCCCCGCCCCGGGGCGAAGCGTTTGGTTGTGCGGTGTTCTTGCGATTCGCCGCGAGGCGCGGCTCCTACAGGGGGAGGCGGTGCCTGTGGTGCTTGCGTAGGAGCCCCGCCCCGGGGTGAAGCTGTTGGTTTGCGGTGTTCTGGAGGATGCTTCGCGGCGGGGCGCCGCTCCTACGGGGGCTGTGATTTTTTGTGGGAGCCCCGCCCCGGGGCGAAGCTTTTGCTTTTGCGGTGCTCTGTGAACGCTTCGCGGCGGGGCGCCGCTCCTACAGTTATATGATGCATACAAAAACGCCGGCTTATGGGCCGGCGTTCTTGTTTATTGCAGAGGCTTACAGCACGGCGTGGATGGCGCGGGTGACGCTGTCCAGGTTGCCGTTGTTCAACGCTGCGACGCAGATGCGGCCGGTGCCGACAGCGTAGATGCCGAACTCTTCCTTCAGGCGCTCCACTTGCTCCACGGTGAGGCCGGAGTAGGAGAACATGCCGCGCTGCTGCGCGACGAAGCCGAAGTCGCGCTTGGCGCCCAGTGCAGTCAGTTGTTCGACCATGGCCAGGCGCATGCTGCGGATGCGGTCACGCATTTCGCCCAGTTCGGCTTCCCACATGGCACGCAGTTCGGGGCTGTTGAGTACGCTGGCGACTACTGTGGCGCCGTGGGTAGGCGGGTTGGAGTAGTTGGTGCGGATCACGCGCTTGAGCTGCGACAGGACGCGAGTCGACTCTTCGCGGCTGCTGGTGACCAGCGACAGGGCGCCGACGCGCTCGCCGTAGAGCGAAAACGACTTGGAGAAGGAGCTGGAGACGAAGAACTCCAGGCCCGACTCGGCGAACAGGCGCACGGCTTCGGCGTCCTGCTCGATGCCGTCACCGAAGCCTTGGTAGGCAATGTCGAGGAAGGGCACGTGCTCGCGCTCGCGCAGGACGTCCAGCACGGCTTTCCAGTCTTCCAATTGCAGGTCGACGCCGGTCGGGTTGTGGCAGCAGGCGTGCAGCACGACGATGGAACGGGCCGGCAGGTTACGCAGGTCTTCGAGCATGCCGCCGCGGTTCACGCCGTTGCTGAACGGGTCGTAGTAGCGGTAGTTGTGCACCGGGAAACCGGCGGATTCGAACAGGGCGCGGTGGTTTTCCCAGCTCGGGTCGCTGATGGCCACGGTGGCGTCCGGCAGCAGGCGCTTGAGGAAGTCGGCGCCGATCTTCAGGGCGCCAGTACCGCCGAGGGCCTGGGTGGTGATCACGCGGCCGGCTTCGATCAGGGCTGCGCCCTTGCCGAACAGCAGTTCCTGCACGGCCTTGTCGTAGGCGGCAATGCCTTCGATGGGCAGGTAGCCACGCGGTGCGTGGGCCTCGATACGTGCTTTTTCGGCTTCTGCGACGGCGCGCAGCAGCGGAATTCGCCCCTCCTCGTTGTAGTAGACGCCCACGCCAAGGTTGACCTTGGTGGTGCGGGTGTCGGCGTTGAATGCTTCGTTGAGGCCCAGGATGGGATCGCGCGGAGCCATTTCGACGGCAGAGAAGAGACTCATGATGGGTGCGGCAACTCGAGTGAGGGGTGGGTGGCCAGGCGTCCCCGACAAAAGCGCTAGGGGGCGCGTAAACGGGGCGTTAGTATAACGACCCTGAATCCAGGGGGCGACAGCGCAAAGCCCTGAATTAAGGCCTTTTGCCAGGTAATTCGACTCTACCTGGAGCTATTGCCGAGTCGCCCCGCAATTCATGGCTTTGACGCCGCCCGGCAGGGCGCGTCACAGTCGTTTGTCGAGGTGCTGCATGTCCGAATTTCAGTTGGTGACCCGCTTCAAACCTGCCGGCGATCAACCTGAGGCGATCCGGCAGATGGTCGAGGGGCTGGAGGCTGGTCTGTCGCATCAGACCCTGCTTGGGGTGACCGGCTCGGGCAAGACCTTTTCCATCGCCAACGTGATCGCCCAGGTACAGCGTCCGACGTTGGTGCTGGCACCGAACAAGACTCTGGCGGCGCAGCTGTACGGCGAGTTCAAGTCATTCTTCCCGAACAACGCGGTGGAGTACTTCGTTTCCTACTACGACTACTACCAGCCGGAAGCCTATGTGCCGTCATCGGACACCTTCATCGAGAAGGATGCGTCGATCAACGACCACATCGAGCAGATGCGCCTGTCGGCGACCAAGGCGCTGATCGAGCGCAAGGACGTCATCGTGGTCTGCACCGTGTCGTCGATCTACGGCCTGGGCAGCCCCGAGGAGTACCTGAAAATGGTGCTGCACCTCGATCGCGGCGACAAGATGGATCAGCGCGCGCTGCTGCGCCGCCTGGCCGAGCTGCAGTACACACGCAACGACATGGATTTCGCCCGTGCGACTTTTCGCGTGCGCGGCGATGTGATCGACATTTTCCCGGCGGAATCGGATCTCGAAGCCATTCGCGTCGAGCTGTTCGATGACGAGGTGGAAAGCATAAGCGCCTTCGACCCGCTGACCGGGGAGGTGATCCAGAAGCTGCCTCGCTTTACCTTCTATCCCAAGAGCCACTACGTCACCCCGCGTGAAACCTTGCTGGAGGCGGTTGAGCAGATCAAGGTCGAGCTGCAGCAGCGTTTGGAATACCTGCGCGGCGCCAACAAGCTGGTGGAGGCGCAGCGCCTGGAGCAGCGCACGCGCTTCGATCTGGAGATGATCCTCGAGCTGGGCTATTGCAACGGCATCGAGAACTACTCGCGCTACCTGTCGGGCCGCCCGTCCGGCGCGCCGCCACCCACGCTGTATGACTACCTGCCGGACGAAGCGCTGCTGGTGATCGACGAGTCCCACGTCTCGGTGCCGCAGGTCGGTGCGATGTACAAGGGCGACCGCTCGCGCAAGGAAACCCTGGTGGAATACGGCTTCCGCCTGCCGTCGGCGCTGGACAACCGGCCGATGCGTTTCGAGGAGTGGGAGGCGGCGAGCCCGCAGACCATCTTCGTTTCCGCCACACCCGGCCCTTACGAGGCCGAGCACGCCGGGCGCGTGGTGGAGCAATTGGTGCGACCGACCGGCCTGGTCGACCCGCAGATCGAGGTGCGCCCGGCGCGTACGCAGGTCGATGACCTGCTTTCGGAGATTCGTCTGCGCGTGGCGGCGGGCGATCGCGTGTTGGTCACCACGCTGACCAAGCGCATGGCGGAAGACCTGACCGATTACCTGGGCGATCATGACGTCAAGGTGCGTTATCTGCACTCGGACATCGATACCGTGGAGCGGGTGGAGATCATTCGTGATCTGCGCCTCGGCGCCTTCGACGTACTGGTGGGGATCAACCTGCTGCGCGAGGGCCTGGATATGCCCGAGGTGTCGCTGGTGGCGATTCTCGATGCGGACAAGGAAGGCTTCCTGCGCAGCGAGCGTTCGCTGATCCAGACCATTGGTCGCGCGGCACGTAACCTAAACGGCAAGGCGATCCTGTATGCCGACAACATGACCGGTTCGATGCAGCGCGCCATCGGCGAGACCGAGCGGCGCCGTGCCAAGCAGATCGCCTTCAACGAGGCCAATGGCATTGTGCCCAAGGGGGTACAGAAGGACGTCAAGGACATCCTCGAAGGTGCCGTGGTGCCGGGTGCACGCAGCAACAAGCGCAAGGGCATGGCCAAGGCAGCGGAGGAGAGCGCACGCTACGAAAACGAGCTGCGTTCGCCGAGCGAGATCACCAAACGTATTCGTCAGTTGGAAGAGAAGATGTACGCCCTGGCGCGCGACCTGGAATTTGAGGCTGCGGCGCAGTTGCGTGATGAGATTCAGAAGCTGCGTGATCGATTGTTGCAGGTGTGATGTTACCGCGTGGCGCGGGGGGCGCCTGTGTAGGAGCCCCGCCTCGGGGCGAAGCTTTTGGCTTTGCGGTGTATTCTCGATTCGCCGCGGGGCGCGGCTCCTACAGGGTAGGGCGGCGCCTGCGGGGTTTGTGTAGGAGCCCCGCCTCGGGGCGAAGCTTTTGGTTTTGCGGTGTTCTTGCGATTCGCCGCGGGGCGCGGCTCCTACAGGGTGGTGCGGTGCCTGCGGCATTTGTGTAGGAGCCCCGCCCCGGGGCGAAGCTGTTGGCTTTGCGGTGTATTCTCGATTCGCCGCGGGGCGCGGCTCCTACAGGGTAGGGCGGCGCCTGCGGGGTTTGTGTAGGAGCCCCGCCTCGGGGCGAAGCTTTTGGCTTTGCGGTGTATTCTCGATTCGCCGCGGGGCGCGGCTCCTACAGGGTAGGGCGGCGCCTGCGGGGTTTGTGTAGGAGCCCCGCCTCGGGGCGAAGCTTTTGGCTTTGCGGTGTTCTCTCGATTCGCCGCGGGGCGCGGCTCCTACAGGGTGGGCGGCGTCTGCGGCGTTTGTGTAGGAGCTCCGCCCCGGGGCGAAGCTGTTGGCTTTGCGGTGCTTTGGCGAACGATTCGCGGCGGGGCGCGGCTCCTACAGATCGGGCGGTGTTGGCGTTAATGCGCGGCGCCACCACCCGCCATGTTCTGCGGCAATTTCCGTGTCAGCAGGATCGCCAGCATGCTCACACCCAGGGCGATGCCGATGAAATGGAAGGCATCGTTGTAGGCCATGATGATCGCCTGTTCATGGACGATCTGGCTGAGCTTGGCCAGTGCCGCCTGTTCGCTACCCAGGGTTTGCGTCAGAAGGTGCAAGCGTTCATCGACCTGCGGGTTAGTCGGCACGATGGATTCGCGCAAGTAGTCGAAATAGACCTTGGCGCGGGCATCGAGCAGGGTGGCGAGCAGGGCGATGCCGATGGCACCGCCGAGGTTGCGCAGGATGTTGAACAGGCTGGAGGCCGAGCCGGCATCCTGCGGCAGGATATAGGCCGTGGCGATCAGCGACACCGTGACCATCACCAGCGGTTGGCCAAGCGCGCGGACGATCTGGATGTGCTGGAACTGTTCGCCGGCGAAGTCCAGGTTGAGCACGCCGGAGAAGAAGCTTGCCGCGCCGAACAGGGCGAAGCCCAGGGCGCACAGCCATTTCGGCGAGATGATCTTCATCAGCTTGGGCACCAGCGGGATCAGGAACAGCTGCGGTACGCCCATCCACATGATCACTTCGCCGATCTGCATGGCGTTGTAGCCCTGGATCTGCGCCAGATACAGCGGCAGCACATAGATCGATCCATAAAGGCCCACGCCGAGCCCCAGGCTGGAAATGCTGGCCAGGCCGAAGTTGCGCTCGCGCAGTACGCCCAGGTTGATCAGCGGTTTCGGGCGGGAGATCTGCAGGATGACGAACAGGATCAGGCTGACCAGCGCCACGCTGCCGAGGCCGACGATCAGTTGCGACTCCAGCCAGTCCTTGCGATGGCCTCCAGACTCCAGGCCAGGGAGCACAGCAGCGAGGCGATCAGAAAGCCCACCGACACCCATACCGCCAGGCGCCGCGCCGAGAGCAGCTGTACCAGCCAGGCGGTCAGCGGGATCATGATGATATCGGCCACCAGGTAGGACGTGGAAATCCACGAACCCTCTTCCAGCGTGGCGGACAGCGCGCCCTGGATGTCCTTGAGCGAGGAGTTGGTGATCTGGATATCCAGCACCACCATGAAGGCGCTGAGCATGGCGCTCATCACCGCGATCCAGTCGCGGCGGCTGGGTTCCGCCGTGGGGCGGATCAGCGCATCACCCGCCATGGCTGTCGTCGCTGCGCAGATCCACGGTGACCTCCACCGACATGCCGGGGCGGATCAGTCCATGCAGCGGGTTGTCGGCGGCAAAGGTCAGCTTGACCGGGATGCGCTGCACCACCTTGGTGAAGTTGCCGGTGGTGTTGTCTGGCGGCAGCAGACTGAATTGCGCGCCGGAGGCGGCGAACAGGCTGTCGATGCGGCCTTCGATCGATGGGCGTGTCCGGGTAGCTGTCGAACAACAGTTCGGCTTTCTGTCCTGGGCGCATGCGGCCGATCTGGGTTTCCTTGAAGTTGGCCTGGATCCAGATGTCCTGATCCGGCACCAGCGACAGCAGGTAGGCGCCGCTTTGCACCACCTGGCCTTCACGGGCTGAGCGCTGGCCGACCATGCCGCTGATCGGTGCATGGATCTGCGTGCCCGAGAGGTTGAGGTCGGCCTGTTCCAGGTCGGCCTGAGCCGCGAGAATCAGCGCGTCCAGACGTTTGAGCTCGGCTTCCAGGCTGGCCACCTGCTGACGCTGCGCCTGCAGATCGGCCTGGGCCTTGGCCACTTGCGAGCGGGCCACGCGGTTGTCGGCGGCCAGGGTGGTGACGCGTTCTTCGGAGATGTAACCTGGCTTGCGCAGGGTCTGTGCGCGGCCGAGATCGAGCTTGGAGCGATCGAGGGTCGCCTGGCTGGCCGCGACGTCGGCCTGGCTGGCGGCAATCAGGTTGGCCTGCTGGTCGGGTTTGCTCTGCGCCTGGGCGCGTTCGGCCTGGTGAGTTTGCAGAGCGGCGAGGGCGCGCTGGCGGGCCAGGCGGAAATCAGTGTCTTCCAGCACGGTCAGGAGTTGGCCGGCTTCGACATGTTGGTTGTCGCGCACCAGGACCTTTTCGATGCGTGCATTCAACTGGCTGGAGACGCGAGTGCCTGACGGCGCACGGGACGCCGCGCAGCGTTGCCGGGCTGGAGGGGTATCGGGCGATCCTGCTGCAGCATGACGCCCCGCGTTACTGGCCGCTGTTGGGCGAACATCTGCCGTGCCGGCGGGTGATGACCTGCAACAACATCACCTTCGCCCGTGAGGCGACGCTGGCAGGTGCCGGGATTTGCGGGTTGCCGGTGATGATCAGTGAGGGGGCGGTGCGCAGCGGGCGTTTGGTCGAGCTGCTGCCCGAGGCGCGTCTGCCGGTGGGGGAGGTGTAGCCATCTACCCGTCGCGGCGCTTCCAGGCGATGAAGGCCAAGACCTTCCTCGACTTTCTCATCGCCAGCTTGCCGATCACCCGCGGCGGGTTGCTGGAGCCAGGGGCCGTCGGCCTGCTAACATCGCCCGCTTGATTCAATCCTCGTGTCTTCCATCCGAGAGCATTCATGACCACCGTCCGTACCCGTATCGCGCCATCGCCAACCGGCGATCCCCATGTCGGCACCGCCTATATCGCGTTGTTCAACCTGTGCTTCGCTCGTCAGCACGGTGGCCAGTTCATCCTGCGCATCGAAGACACCGACCAGGTTCGCTCGACTCGTGAGTCCGAACAGCAGATTTTCGATGCCCTGCGCTGGCTGGGCATCGAGTGGGACGAAGGCCCGGATGTCGGCGGCCCGCATGGCCCGTACCGGCAGAGCGAGCGTGGCGAGATCTACAAGAAGTATTCGGACGAACTGGTCAGCAAAGGCCATGCCTTCCCATGCTTCTGCTCCGCCGAGCGCCTCGATGAAGTGCGCGCGCAGCAGATGGCCAACAAGGAAACTCCGCGCTACGACGGCCACTGCATGCACCTGGAACCGGCCGAGGCGCAGCGTCGCATAGCCGCGGGCGAATCGCACGTGGTGCGCATGAAGGTACCGAGCGAAGGCGTTTGCGTGGTGCCGGACATGCTGCGTGGCAATGTCGAGATCCCATGGGATCGCATGGACATGCAGGTGCTGATGAAGGCCGATGGCCTGCCGACCTACTTCCTGGCCAATGTGGTCGATGACCACCTGATGGGCATTACCCATGTACTGCGTGGCGAGGAATGGCTGCCGTCGGCGCCCAAGCTGATCAAGTTGTACGAATACTTCGGCTGGGAACAGCCGGCGCTGTGCTACATGCCGCTGCTGCGCAATCCGGACAAGAGCAAGCTGTCCAAGCGCAAGAACCCCACCAGCATCACCTTCTACGAGCGTATGGGCTACCTGCCGCAGGCCATGCTCAACTACCTGGGGCGCATGGGCTGGTCGATGCCGGACGAGCGCGAGAAGTTCTCCCTGGCCGAGATGATCGAGCACTTCGACATCAACCGCGTGTCGCTGGGCGGGCCGATCTTCGATCTGGAGAAGCTGTCCTGGCTCAACGGCCAGTGGCTGCGTGAACTGCCGGTGGAAACCTTCGCTGCCGAAGTGCAGAAGTGGGCGCTCAACCCCGAGTACCTGATGAAGATTGCGCCGCACGTGCAGGGCAGGGTAGAAACCTTCAGCCAGATCGCACCGCTGGCCGGCTTCTTCTTCTCCGGTGGCCTGAACCTGGACGCCAAGCTGTTCGAGCACAAGAAACTCTCGCCCGACCAGGTGCGTCAGCTGATGCAGCTGATCCTGTGGAAGCTCGAGTCGCTGCGTCAGTGGGAAAAGGATCGTATTACCGGCTGCATCCAGGCGGTGGTCGAGCACCTGGAGCTGAAGCTGCGTGACGCCATGCCGCTGATGTTCGCCGCCATCACCGGTCAGGCCAGCTCGGTATCGGTACTCGATGCCATGGAAATCCTCGGCCCGGATCTGACCCGCTTCCGCCTGCGCCAGGCGCTGGAGCTGCTCGGCGGCACCTCGAAGAAAGAGGCCAAGGAGTGGGAGAAGCTGCTGGCGAGCATCGCCTGACGGTAGACTCCTGGAGCCCCGCCCCGGGGCGAAGCTCTTGGTTTTGCGCTGTTCGCTCGAACGATTCGCCGCGAGGCGCGGCTCCTATGTATGGACTCGCCCCCACTGTCAAACCTGCTTTTCAACACTGCTACCCGGCTGCATCTATGTATCAGGCCTATTCGAGGAAGCTGTCATCAGCTTCTGGCCAACATTGTGTGAGCTT
>NZ_NIUB01000043.1 GCF_002197815.1 Pseudomonas oleovorans subsp. oleovorans | reverse complement strand
CAAGCCAGGGTTTGGCTGGCGGTGTCAAGCGATGCGGTATAGGTAGTCAAAAGGGCTTCTCCCATGCACTGATTTGAGCGCTAATTATATGATATTTATGGATAATTTCCAAAGTTGATGACATTGGGGTAGTCACCGCCAACGCCGGGTGGCCGGTGTAGAAATAGCCAGCCATTGGGAAGATACCGAGCACAGCCGCAGTGCCCACGCTTTTTTCTTCTGCCTTGAGGCCCTTCTGTTCGTAGGCATCCAGCTCGCGCTTTTGGCCTTCGCTCAGGTGAGTAGTGCAACCAGAGGCGAGGGCGACGGCGCAGAGCAGGGCGGTGAAAGGGAGTTTCTTGAGCATCGTTGTGTACTGCCTTCTTGATGGTGATGCGCTTGGTATAACCGTCCTGCGCTCGCACTAAACGAAACTGCGAGGAAGTCCGTGCATTCACCAATTACCAGCCTGGGAATCGGCGAAGTATTCCTGTGGAAATGCTCGCCAACGGTAGCGATCTGCCGGACTCACTGCACCTGAACCCGATGCACTTACTCCAGCGATGATGAAGGTAGTTTCGCCTATTCAAGACTCAATAGGCGAAATACACAATAGAATCAATTAGTTACGTCATCACCAACGAAAAGAGGCACTGACTGCTCGACTTGGAACCATTCACCCTTCGGCTCATAAATGCAGAAGTCGAAGCACTCAACGTCAGTAGGCATCCGTGAGAAAGAGGGCGCCGACTGGTGAGGGTCGAAAACGGCTATGTCGAACTCCGGGTGCCTGAATGCAACAGCCCAGTGCCAACGCCCTTTGGCACCTCTCCAGTCGTCGCGCACCTTAATGACAGCCAATCCTTGGAGTTCGGCCCAGCCGCGCCAGCGCCGCGAGTCGGTGATCAGTCCCGAGGTGGAAATAGCCATCCTCATTTCGCCGCTACTCGTCGAGTAAGCCGGCTTGCAGCCTCTCCGCACGCCGAGGCCAAGCTCATGGAAGCGCTCTCTCGCCGCTTCGTAGCTGATACCGGCTACCATAGCCAAGCACGCCACGCCGCAACCGTAGGTGTCGGTTTGAACGATCTTGCGTATCCCGCAGCGAGATTGCCAATCACTGCCCGCAATCATCAGGAGCAATTCCCCGCTTTGCGGAACCCCGCTGCAAGCGCTTCCTGCTCGGTACTGAACTGGACGCGGTTCTTGGTACTGACCTGACTGTAACTGGGGCAGCCCTGCGGGAGGTGGTAGACCCCGCTGCGCTTGTTACCGAATACAGGTCCGTCCTGCCGAGCAGCTACCTGGACCTGTCGTGCGGGAGCCTCGGACTGCCTTGCCGGAACAGCTCTTGTCGTTACAGCTTGGCCGGCACCTTGGGGCCTGTAGCCAGGAACCCACTTACGCTCGCCAGTGACGAATGGGTTGTGGTGGCCCATCGAATAGGCAATTCGCCTGTCACGCTCGCGCTCCCAAGCTGAAACTGGGTAGGCCCGATCCCAGGCCATCAGGACCTGCTGCTGTTTCTCACTGAGCCGGATGTTGTAGCGGTCAGCCATGTAGAAGGTGATCCGAGCAGCTTCACCCTTGACCTCGTTGCGAGGTTCTACGACGCGGTAAGTGGTGGCCACCTTGGTTGTGCATGCCCCCAAAGGCTCAGTCGGCCCGGAGGCCATGCCATAGCTGATTGCAGAGCGGAGGGCATTAACGGCCCCGACGCTCGGGGCCAAATTGTGCATATCGGCCTCCATCATGTTGAACACTGGATCAGTACGCTGACAGTTCTGACGCCCACCTTTGCGCCAACACTGCCGCTGCTGTCCGACTGCGGAGATTGGAACCACATGCTCCCATTCGAGACGGGCAGCTCGATCTACGTGCTTGTTTGCCTGAAATCCACAACTGGCAAGGTCCATCTTGCCACCGGACTTTCCTACCCACTGCCACTTACAGCCACAGTAGAAGTCGCCAGCTTGAGAGAGGTTCTGGTCTTGGTAGACATGCTGCCGTAGCAGTCGCTTGGCCTCTGAGAAGTTGTCCGGCGCCGCACCCGCTGGCACCGCCGCGACAGCTATTGCGATGGCCGCTGCCGTGAGCAGTGGACGCTTCAACCGTTCAACAAGGCCGTGAATTAACCCTCCGCTAACCTGCCATTTCCATCCATGGGATTTGAGCTGCTGCACCTGATCATTCCTCGCACCGAACCTGATGCCTAAACGGTAACGTCTGGTGCAGCCAGCGTCGCCTCTACCCGATGCAGTTGCTCACGCCCATCGGCTAGCCCGCCAGCAACTGCCGTCTGGTGTGGAAAAGGATCAGGAACACTCCGAGGGTGAGCCAAGACACCGAGAACAGGCCGATAATCAGGTTGAAAGTCAGTTTGAGGTCCAGCGTGGTGTCAGAAAATGCCTGGGGCGACGTGAAGACACGTATCACACCATCCTTGAAGGCGTAGACGCGCAGGAACTCTGGCCGGTTGATGTAGAGCACCGGATTCCTGGATAGGGCCTTATCGACCCATAGCTTGGATGGAGCGTCATAGGTCTGAGCCAATGCCTGCTCCAGTATCACTTGCACAGAAGCCGGCAGGCTAGACGCGTGCAGATCATGCCTGCTTTCGGCAGACAGGCAACGCTCAACACTGCATCCCCGGTCGCTTATAGAATCGGTCAGCCTATCGAAGGCCCCCTGCGGTAATGGGGACACAACAAGCAGTGGCTGTGCGCCAGACCGGCGCCCAGCGGCAAATAATGCGGGCTCCACAAATCCGTCCCCATCGAAGTCGTAGACATGGAGCCACGCATGGATGAACGCCTCGGAGTTCAGCAGGGTGTCAATGATGGAACGGGAAAATGACGGCAGCTGATCGATAGCTTCGCGTGTTGCCACGTAGCATTGGGCTCCATCACCGTTACATCCTAGCCCGCCGTAAGCGGACTCCATCAACGGGGATAGCCACTCCAAGGGGAGCAGGGTTTCAGCGACTTGGGCGCCTTGTTCCTTAGCTGTCGCGATTCCCAGCCAATGATCGAGGCCTTCGCCTCGACGAACCCAAGCGTGAGTTGAGAGCGCTTCGGCCAGGATCGCGTTGTGGGCTATGGGTAGCTGGGGGTCGAGCAGGTGATCATCATCCCAGCCCAACCGGCCAAGGCGGATGTACTGGCAGTCAAAGTCCATTGCCCGGCAGGTGTCCGCAGGATCATCCAGCCCTACGAGGCTGCGAAGGTTGTCCGCATAGACCCGCTCAACCGGCTTGTAGGTGACATTGACGATGGAGAGGTGGAACCCCAACGTCGAGACAATACTGCCCGCAAGCATCGTGGTCGCGAAAATCCTGGTAGTTGTCCGCAGGTGCTTGCGGCAGCAGAAATAGATGCCCGTCGCGAGGACCATCAACTGGACGGGAACCACAAACAGCTGAGCGTTCAGCTCATGCAGGTTGACCCGGAACGTCCTGGAATACCATTCCGAGAAATCGTAAACGTCGAGCCCCAGCTGGAGAGCAAGCGTGATGGGCGGTATCGCGATCAGTAGCTTGAAGTTGGTCTTCCTGACGAACAGGTGGGCCACTGCAAATACCACGAAGGCCCGCAGCAAGTAGTCTCTGTACTCGAACGTCAGTGAGTTAATGGACGTGCCAGACACAAGGTGCGGCAGAGCCCCGACCAACAGCAGATATGCGCTCCACAGCAGAGCAAACAGGAACAACGCCCATGTCCGTTTAAGGAGCCAGTCTCTTGCCGGGGTGCTGCCAAGCCATTGCAGTTTGCCTATCCCGCCCATGTGACTACTCGACCTCATCGTCGGACGAATCGTCGGGGTCGCCATAGAGATCGCTCCAGGCTTCCTGCACGGCCTCATCAGCAGCGTCAAATATCTCCGCCTCGGTCACTTTGTGGAAGCCGGCAGTTACGATCAGGACTCTTGCGTCCTGGGCGGAAAGGCGACGGCAAGTCCGCTCCACATCCTCATAAACCCGCGCCCCCCATTGCTCGAAGATTTGGCTGTACGGGACGGATTGCTCAATCTGCATCAACACGCTGCCGGCAGGCACGTATCGACCATCAACCCAGATGGGGACAATCGCAGCTCGGGCTGTGAAGCCCGGTGAGTCTTGGTGGAACAGGTCGTGGAGCATGAAATCGCAGCTGAGGCGAAGTGCTTCCGCTTGCTCTGCAAGCCAATTCCGATCCTCGGGCGTGAGTTCTGGGCGCAGCATGAATCTCTCCGATTGGGCAACTCTGGAGAGGATATGCGGGCTTGATAGGGCGGCGCCTTCGCACCTGCTGCACTTCCTAGCAACGCCAGTTGGTCTGGTTGCGCTTGAGAGAATGCCGGCCATAATCGAGCAAGCAGACGTAATTCCACGCCTGCTGTAACGGAGGTATCACCATGAGTTCGGTGATTGATGAAGCCTCCAGCAAGATCGACGATCTGTTGGAGAAGGTATCCGGCCCAACTGGCCGGTTCGGGCATACCGGCGAGCGCGCCTATGCCATGGGACAGGAAGGTATCAAACCCGCAGTCATTGCGGCGCAGCTGACTGCGACTAGCAAGAACGGTCATCGCTACAGCGAAGACTTCGTAGAACAGCTCGATAATCTCTACGAAGACTGCCTCTCGGGAACCCCGATCCCGAAGAAGGTAGCCAAGGCCCTGATCAAAGATCAGCGCAGCGTTAAGGGACGGGACGGTGATCTGCTGCCGGCGTAAACGATCAGGGCGCGAAACTCGCGCCCTGACTCTGCAAATCCAGAATCGCCTATTATAAAACTAATTAGCGAAGTGAGGCGCCAATGCGGCCTTCTCGACGATCATTCTAAAGTTGAAAATAACCACAACGCCCCAAGCACCAGCAACAAGCGAAAACCGTAGACCACGATCTTCGGCCTTGGCTGACCACCACTCCACTGATTCTCGCTATAACTTAGACCGCATCGCGTGCATTTGAGGTTTTCTGACGGAAAGTCAGAAGTCGTATCTCGACCCAGGCTCTCAGGGGCGTGACCGAACCATTCGCAAACCTTGTTATCCACTGTGCCTACCTTGTAACTCAATTTCCGGGCGATCTACCAAAGGTCCTTGATCGAGCCAGCTCCATAACTACTTCGCTCTGCTGTAATAGCTTGGCCCGAGTAGTATCACTAAGCGGCATTTCCGGCGCATGCGCTAGGTCAGTGAGCCCACCGATACGACTTATTTGTGCGTGGATATCACCACGCTCGACTTCTTCGTCACCACTTATCTCACTCTGGATCAGCCATTCAAGCTGCCCAATCTCTTTCTGAATTACCGAGATAAGGGATAGCTCCCAGTTGCCGCTCATTGGTGTCCTTCGCGCATTGCATACGGCGACCCTTCGTACTCACCGACCGCCTTAGCTGTCCGCACTACATCCATGCCCTCACGATCCATTTTGTTGCTCAGGTAGCTTGCAAAAAGTTCCTTTCGAGTTTTGGGACCGAAAGATATTTCCACCATTTGCAGAAACTCATATCCTTCGGGAAACCACCACGCTTTGACAATCACAAGCGTCAAGGCGGTAAAGCACAACATACTCAGAGATACTGCCCCGACTTGACTGTATCCCTCGGAAATGAGGCCGTTGTAATTCCAGACGGCCATACAAAACAGTACAGTCATCGGGAGTATAAATTTAAGAAATTTTCTTCTACTTACCCTATAACCAAGCCCGGCGATGATAAGGCCAAGCATGATGCTGATTCGACCTGCTTCCAGCTGAGACAGGTAGCTTTCTATCTTCTCTTTACGAACCATGTGCGGTGCCTTGTTTATTGTGTAGTCAATGCGTTTTTGGCGGGTTGGCACGGAGTGGCCGAGCCCATGCTCCAACTTCCATTCTCAGCACAATCCAGTTGCTGATCACTCCCTTCCGTACCGCATAGGATCACGACCTACTGAGTTTTCACAACTGAACCCGGCGCGTTAAGTGAAGCCCCCTGCCCGGCCTTCTTGCTCCGGGAGTAACTGCACTGATCTGGAGTGATTCCGGCGACGTGAACTCGCAGAATGGGGTTCGAGAGCACAGCATAACCGATGGCTCAACACTGCCAGCGCACTCGCGCCTGCGCTATCGAAATCGACCTGTTCAATGGGTGCCGGAACGGATGAACCACCACACTGTTGCCCTGGCCATGTGCCGGATCACAGAAGAATTGCTCTGGAAGCCAAGGATGGGATGGGCTGCGAAGCACAACCCCAAGGCGCGGTTGACGATTCGCGTCGGCAGCGGAAAGAAAACCTACCTCTCCCACTCCCGCGACGTTGCAGAAAACGCGCACATGACGCTGACCTACGGCATCAAGATGGTCGCGAGCAAATCTGACCCGAACTACATCTGCAAGTGGCTAACCTCTCGGGAGGTGCATGAGCGCAGGTACTATGGCGGTCAGATCAACTTGCTGAATGTCCTTGCCCACACCATGGCGCACGAATTCGGGCACTTCGTCCAGGTCATCCTTGGAAGGCGATATGACGGCTCGGTACACAACCAGGAATTCTATGTGATCCTGGACCGGATTCATGCGAGCGGTGAAGGCGATAAGATCAGGGATGCCTTGCACCAAAACTGCCTGCTGCATGGCATAGACCTCAGCAGAATCAGCGCCAGCCAGGAAGGCCTCAACATGCTGGCAGGCAAGCTCCCAAGCGGCGAGAAGCCGCTGGGCATGCGTGAAATCTATCGACACCAGAAGCTCTGGTTCCGCGACCCGGCAATGCACTCTGTAGGGCCAGTTCGGGTGAAAGAGAAGCGCCGAACCAAGATCGTAGTCGAGACGGTCGAGGAACCGAAAAGACGCTGGGAGGGCTACCCTGCCGGCTTCACCACCACGCAACCCTAGCCCACTGCCTTCCTGTTCCGCGCCAGCTGATTGACATGCTCCTGGAGCGCAGTGAGGTCTTCCATGATGCCGCCCAACGGATAGAAATGTCCGTTGAGCATGCCTGAGCGCTCCATGGCGTAGTAGTCGCTCTCCAGCCGGTCGAAGTTCTCACCATCGGGGATCAGGTTCAGCTCGCCAGCGACACACCTGCCGTAGTGCGCGGTTCCGCTGTTGAAGAAAACGGACTTGAGCGCTATCACGTCATCGAGCAGTTCGAGGTCATTCTTGGCGCCTGCTCCCACTTCATGGTTGAGCAGCCTGGATAGGTCGTACCAGTGGCGCGAGATTCGATCCTTGCCCTCGGCAATGGGCTTGTTGCACTGCGCATGAATCAGCGTGACCTTCTCCCAGAAAGTCCTGGCCGGCGAGAGCACCACTACCTGCTCGGCCTTTGGGAAGACGATCCCCTCGAACATGCCGGCAATATCTGGCTGGATGGAGTGAACCGCATTCGGGTCGATGATGTTCCGACCGCCGAGTTCAACCAGCACATGATCACGCAGATAGCCCTTGGCGTCGGCTGCCATGGCTGGGTAATGGACGTGGATCGACTCGCCGTCATCGCTCAGGGAAAGCTGACATTCGGATGCGCATCCGTAGCTTTGAAGCTGCTCGATCAGATAGGGCAGCACGGCATCACGGGTGTAGCGGCCAACCTCTGCTTTAAGTGCCTCCCCTACCGCGTCTCTCTTTCTTCTCGATAGCTCAAGAAGCTGTGGGATGCTGAGCTTGCAACCCAACTCCCTGTAATCCACGGTAATGTCCACGTCCTCAGAGAAGCGCTTAATCACGCCATGCACTTTCGAGAGGCTGGTCCCACCCTTGAACGCCATGGCCTTTCTGCCGGGCATGGCGAACAGGAGCTGGAGCACCAGCGTCAGCCAAATATCCTTCTCGATGACGCTGGGCGAGCGGCCAGTCTCGCTGAAAGCCTCGTCTAGGATTTCGCGTTGACCAGCCTGGGGGAGTTCGAAGTACGACCTTGGCACACATATTCCTTAGCGGAACCGGCCAATGCCGCCCGCATCCACTCAGGCATTTTGCAGGCCATGAGCTTGTTGAATTCCTCAACGCTGAGCGAGCTGGCGATCTTTCCTACCGCCTGCTCAGTCAGCCCCTCTTTCCCGAGATACAGCAACGCAGTCAGGGCCACGCCAACCTTGGTGCCTGCTTGCTGGAGTCGCTGCCATGACGCATGACGCAACCGAACAACCGCATTGCCGATCCTGATTTCACGGGTCGAACCGCTGGTGTAATAGGTCGGCAAAACCTGCATCTGTGTGCTAAGCCCCAGGCGGCGTGCAGCTTCTACGCCATGAACCTGGATAGTCTCGCCTCTCGCCCTCGCCGCCGCTTCCATGACCGCAATAGGATTGGCCCGAACCTTCTTGCCGGTGTACTCACTCTGTTTGGGGCGCATGTACACACCCCGAGCAACGCGCTCCAGGGAGCCGCTGAGCACCATGCGAGACAACGCCTTGTCTACCGAGGCGCGTGAACCCACCTGCGCGAAAACCGCGCCAGCGAAGGGCTTCCCCTTGGGCATGTGCTTGATCCGGTTCGAGATAGACTCTGCGACAGACATGGCTGACTCCTTCACGTCAGAAGAATTTCGTACTGTTTCTGACACGTAGACCGACTATAAGCCCTGTCGTTCCTGATTTCCAGCCTATCGACCGATTGCCGAGCGTGCCGGCCAGTTTTCAGACGAACGCAACGCCAGCTGGACATGGCACGTCTGAACGACTACGAGTACACGAACAGCTTGGCTCTCTGGATTTGCTAAAATCCGGGTGCAAGGGGAAATAGGCGCTTCCATCAATCACCAGTTGAGGCAACGCGCATGAAGACTGAGGTGTTTCACACAGTCACAATTGGCAGGATTGAGTTTAGTGGCTGGATTTCATTCAACGGCCCACGCATATCCTCGAATGAAGGTGGTTCAGTAAACCTAGGCCCTTGCTGTATCCGTTATTTTGCCCCAGCCGCAGACCGCCCAGGCCTCGCCCAGAGCACTTTGGGGTGGTACATAGTGAAATACACTTCTGAGGTTAGGATTCCACTTCGAGGATTTACCGAAGTGGACGCACTTCAATTGTCTTCGGAATTTGGAATCCCTGTGAGGCGCAATCGGCCTGATCAGCCCTATGGCCGGGTAGACTTTTATGCTTCCCAAGCTTTCGAGGCGTTGAAACGATGGGTCAGTAATCACCCGCGCAAGGCCAAGCGGATCACAAAGAACAACCAGGATTACCTTCCCGGCTGGTATGAGCGCGCCATTTCGTGACACGCCTCCGCGAGAACAGGGCCAGAAGAATTGCTTTATGCGGCAGTTTTGCTATTCCTCTGGCCAATGCTGAGCACCGTGTCAATCTCTTACTCCGCCCCCTCTGTCACGCGGCGGCGCTCACGCCCTCATTTGCCTGGACAGGCTTGGATGCGGCGGCAATACCTGCCCTCACCCACTTCGCAAACACAACGGAAATCGAGGCGTCCTTGAAGCGGTTCTTCAACGGGGCTGAATAGACCAGCTCCCCGCCTTCTAGCTCAGGCAACTTGAGTCGAGCCCCCTCCGGCAGGATTGCGCCGATAACACCCCCTGCCCTCACGAACTTCCGTGCGTGTTCGAAGTGGTCTTGCCATGCCCGGCCAGCGAAGGGAGGGTTCATCAGAACAGCATCCGCCAAGCCATGCAGATCATCCGGCGCGAGGGTAAGGAAATCAGCGTGCTTGACCTCGAACCCCATCTTGTCCAGCGCCATCGCCCGAAGCCGGTCAACCTCGACGCAGTACGTTTGCAGCGGCATATGCTTGGCAATGCCCCCAGTACCAGCTGACGTTTCGTAGCAGATCGCCTGCTGGTCAACCCCCACCCACTCGACGAACTCCTGGGCCAAGTCAGCCGGCGTGCTGAAATACTGATGTGAGAGCTTGTCGGGAACCTCTCCGGTACGAACCACCTCCCCTACGACCTCCATCGGGGCGTAGTCGAACAGGTGGATGTTGCCATCGCGAACACCCCCAATCTGCGCCAGCACCCCGTCAATCATGGCATTGACCGCCCCGCTCAACCGGCCAGTCAGGTTGCCAGCTTTCCAAGGCACCAGCATCCACAGGCCATCCTCACGCTGCTCCTGACGGCACAGATGCAGATAGCTGCGGACCTGACGCGGGATCGAGCAGGTCATAAGGTCGGCGGAACCGAATCCGCTCTTTCGGCGCGGCTTCTTGAGGGTGGCTTCATCAGGGAGCGCATTGGGGCGGATGTAGGCCAGGGCGATGTTTAGACGGTTCGCCACCTCCGGGTGAATGTCGATATGGAGGGTTCCCCGCTTGTAGGCACGAATTTGCAGGGCTCCGTCTAGCACGTCCACCCACTCACCGCAGTGCTCGGCCCGCGCATCACGCAACACACCGTAGCTGCTGAAAAATGGGTCTTCTGCCCCCGTCATCACCACCGAGCACAGATTGACCAGATCGATGAACACTCGATCCTTTGAAGTCGGCGTGCCGTGATCCGAGTACATCCAGTCCAGGATCATGCGCTCGTAAAATCCGCTTCCTACGTTGGTCTTGTGCCAATGTGAGAGCCCGTTCCAGAGAGCGTCTACCCGCATCGAGAAGAAATTTGCCCGGTGCGCCTCCACCATACTCAGGCAGCGGTAAACGGTGGCGCGGTCAAAGGGAGGTATGCCGGCTCCGCCCTTGGAGCGCCACGCGGTGAATGACGCTCTCCACTGACCCCAGAGTTCGGTCGGAAGGATGTTCGTGAAGCTGCACAGGTCGAAAAGCTGGAACCAATATTTCTCCTGTCGAGCATTGATCGCTCGCGGCAAGTCGAACATTTCGATCAAGTCCATTGCCCAGAATCGACCCTTCGACTTGCTGTCGTAGTACAGCTCCGCCCCGTAGGCGAAGCTACTCAGCACAGAGCGGTTTTCGGCGCTCATCAACTCAGCATGGAGACGACGCATTTCCGCCTCGCCCTTCTCGTACTGGTACAGCAGATCATCCACTGCCGGGGTTGTGAGGCTGGGCAGAAACTCGCGGTACTTCTCGGGGATTGCCGTGATGGGAAGGTTGAAATCAAACATCGGGCATAGCTCCATTCAATGATGGAGCCATGATCACCGCACGCCGGCTGTGTC
The DNA here is from genome assembly GCF_002197815.1 of Pseudomonas oleovorans subsp. oleovorans. Lineage (GTDB taxonomy): Bacteria > Pseudomonadota > Gammaproteobacteria > Pseudomonadales > Pseudomonadaceae > Aquipseudomonas > Aquipseudomonas oleovorans. The sequence goes on along the minus strand of NZ_NIUB01000043.1, from coordinate 25,330 downwards.
ATCGGCGCCCATGGCACTCGGGCCGATATTCCTCAAACCCCAGGCGGGGAACTCGCAACACTTAGGATTGTGCATCCTCTCCAGAGGCTGTGACTCATAACCGTGCATTTGGCTCGGCAGACATGCCCTCCCCCATGAAACTCACACGCACCGCCCAGGACGCGGCGATAGGATCAGCGCGGGGTTGAGCGGAGAATTGCCCTGCACCCCGTTACCATTTCCGGTATTTCCAGAATGAGGAACCGCCGTGGAACTGTCGCCTGAACTGCATGCTTGGTCTGAGAAGCTGCATGCCGCGTCCCTTGCACTGAGCGAGGCTCAACAAGAGGTGCGCGTCGATAAGGAATCAAGGACCCCTTCCCTCTGGGCTCGCATCGTGGACTACCTGTTCCAGACGAAAGCCGAAAAATCTGAGGAACAAGCGGCAACAGAGCTGGCGAATGTGCAGGCCCAGGCGCAGGCATTTGCAGGCCGGTGGATAGTGGCTACCGCAAAGGCCTCTCTGGCGAAGGACGAACCCGTCTACACACGCTACCTCGCTCAAAGGGGCCAATTAGGCACGGCAATCAAACGGCACATCCAGATCGATAAGTGGCGCGGACTGGCCCAGGATGCGCACAGCCAACTGATCGGCGCCGCTGACGATTGCAGCTCTGCCTCCACCACTGAAATGATCGACCTCTTTTCCTCGAATAAGGCAGTGTCGGTCATATCGAGCATCAGCACTTCTTCTGCTGCCGACTCAGTGCGCAGGGCAACTCGGGCGCTACAGGCGCTTTCCGAGGCGTTGCCAAAACGCGCCACCTCGGAGAGCATTGCTGAACCAGACGACTTCCTCGACCTGCTAGTGGACCTTGCCATAGCCCCGCCGCTGGATATTTTCTCCTGGATCAACATGGGTAAGCTCGATGACGCAGCAGATCAGTGCCGGAAGGCAGCTGAGCAAGTAGAGGCCACGCTGAACAAGCTGAATGAATCCTCCGCGAGGGCTGCGGCACAACGCGAGGCAGAGCAACAGCAACTCAACCAGATCGCAGCGCCGTACATCCTGGCAGCAGCGAAACAGGTCCCGTCTAACTTTGGCGTAAAGGCTCCAACATCGTTGGAGTGACGGCCAGCTGATTCGCACGCCGACCGCAGGAATGAAAAAAGCCCCGCTTTGACAGCGAGGCTTTTTAAAGGGCGTGCTTCCCGACATAGAGTCATTTGCCGTGTTTCCCAGTAGCACGGGGTGGCCATTCGGCGCCGGGCGGGCGTGCTTCCCAACTCAGAGAGTCGATTGCCGCGTTTCCCAATCAGCACGGGGTGGCATTGCGGCGCCGGGATCAACAATCCCCCATTTGCTCTGGTCAGTCAAGACTTCCGCTTACCACTGGGCAGCTTCGTGGTTTGGAAGTAGCCGGTAGACCGGCTCCACGTCTTGTGCCCACAGTGGGGACAGTTGATTGACTCCCGCTCAGGCTTGTGTGGCTGATCGCCGTTGATTTCCTGCACATCGAATCGCTCGCCGCAACGTTCACACGCCTGGATTCCCATTCTTGTACCTCACTAGAGCCGTCAGTCGCTCTCAGCCCTCAAGGCTGCCAAGCGACTGCCAGCGGCTGTTGGAAACGCACCAAGGCAACGCAGGCTGATCCCGGATCATCGACGTAGCATCCGCATCGATGAGATACGTCTGGAGGCGGTCGAAGTAACGCCACTCCCCTTCCAGCTCAAACGTCACCAGGATGGCTAGCAGCGGCTTCTGGACGCCAGCCCACTCGGCCTTGATCTTTGCCAAATTAGCATCGTGAAACTGGAGCTGGCTGTAGCCGATGAAGACGCACACCTCGCAGGTCGAGGCAGCACCAGCCAGCTTCGCCAGCTCACCAACGTCATCGTTCCTCGGTTCGCTCCACTCCCATTCCAGCTTGGCCCATACCTTACGGTCGGCGAACTGCAACTCAGCATCGGTCCGCCCGCCAGACTCGAAGCAAGAAAACATCCCGGTGATGCTGGCAACCTGTCGCACCGTGGAAGCGATATGCGTTGTCCAGTCCGCACGCTTGGCCCATTCAATGCTGCCGAGCGCTACTGGGAAGTCCCTGTACCAAAGCAAGTTGAACAGGGTTGTGAAGTCGCTGATCCTGGTTTGCATAACGCAGTCCTGAGTGGAGAGTGCAAATACAAAAAGCCCCGCAGAGCGGGGCCTTGGGGTTGGCATCAAGCTACAGAAGCTTCGGGCGGCACTCCAGCCAACTCGGTGCCTTTGGCGCCCCCGCCGAACAGCTTCTCACGCAGCAGACCATCGAGGATTTTCGCGTCTTCCATGTTCTGCGAGAAGTGAGCGGCAGCATTCTTGGCGCCCTGCCCGATCTTGTTGCCGTTGTAGCTGTACCACGCGCCGGCCTTCTCAACAAAGCCGTGCTCGACGCCCAGCTCGACCAGCTCGGTTGCCCAGTCGATACCCTGCGAGAAGATGTTCACGAACTCAGCCACTCGGAACGGCGGGGCCACCTTATTTTTGACAACCTTGACTTTCGCACGCCTGCCAATGGCCGTGTCACCGTCCTTCACAGTCTCAATCCCGCGTATATCGAGGCGCACGGACGAATAGAACTTGAGGGCGTTACCTCCGGTGGTCGTCTCCGGGCTACCGAACATCACGCCGATCTTCATTCGGATTTGGTTGATGAAGATCACCAGACAGTTGGAGTTGCTGATGTGGCCGGTCAGTTTGCGCAGGGCCTGGCTCATAAGCCGACTTTGGAGTCCGACATGCTGATCCCCCATTTCGCCCTCAATCTCGGCCTTGGGAACCAGCGCCGCCACGGAGTCGATGACGATCACGTCCACCGCGTTCGAGCGCACCAGCATGTCGGTAATTTCCATCGCCTGCTCGCCGGTATCAGGCTGCGATACCAGCAGGTCATCGACGTTCACACCGAGGTTGCCGGCGTACACCGGGTCGAGGGCGTGCTCGGCATCGACGAAGGCGCAGGTATGGCCGAGCTGCTGGGCTTGAGCGATGATTTCCAGGGTCAGGGTGGTCTTGCCCGAACTTTCAGGTCCGAAGATTTCCGCGATACGGCCCCTGGGTAGGCCACCGATGCCCAGCGCTGCGTCCAAGGCCAAGGAGCCGGTCGGAATTACGTCGATCTTGGGGCGCTCTTTGTCACCCATGCGCATGACCGCGCCCTTGCCGAAGCTTTTTTCGATCTGACCCAGCGCAGCCGCCAGCGCTTTCTTTTTCTGCTCGTCCATCATCGTGATCCTCACGGGTTGTTGATTTGCTGTGAGGAACAATAACGACGACTTGCCTGTGCCTCCGGTGGCCACAAAAAATTCGTCAGGCGGCAGCATGGGAACTGACACGACTTCGGTGGAGTAGCGAAGCCGGTCGTTATATTCAGGACAGACTGAAAGATGCAGAGGCTGTCATGACCGAAGAAACGATCGTTACCATCCTGGCCGACACCACTGAGGCCGAATCGCCTGTCCTGTCCCGGCTCAAGAGCCTCGGCGCCCATGTCAGGCTTGGCGATTTGGAGGTAGGCACGCACGTAATTAGCGGAGAGACGGTGGTGCTTCGCATGAATGCCACCGAGTTCGTCGAGAGCATCCTGGATGGCAGGCTATTCCACCGCGCAGGCAAGATGAGCCTCAACTTTCCCCGCTCCATCTTCCTGATCGAGGGAGATGCGTATTCAACCCGCGCAGCTATCGCCCGTGAAGCAATCGACGGCGCCCTGGCCTTTCTAGTCGGAGTAGAAGGCGCATCGGTGCTCTATGTCCGCAATCCCACGGCGACGGCAGACCTGCTGTTTCGTCTGGCCAAGCAAGCCCAGAAGGATTTGACCTACGGGATGGCGTTTCAACGGGCCAAGGTCAGCCCAGGCCGGCAGCAGGCGCTGTTCACTATCGAGAGTGTTTTCGGAATTGGCCCGGCCACGGCAGCCAAGGCGCTTACAAGATTTCGATCTGTTTACGCTTTCATCACCGCGAGCGTTGACCAGCTGACTGAAATCCCTGGAATCGGGCCGAAGAAGGCCGAACGCATCCACAGCAGCATCCGCTGGCAGGATGAGAGCGACTCGGGCATTCATCCCGGCGCCCTCAACGCCTCTAGCACCGACACTGCCCAGTAAGCGCATCGAGTTGAGTTGAACCAGCATGGCCATTGGCTACGATGGGGCTCTCGAACTTCAACAGATGGCCATGCTCAATATCCCTCCATCACAAGCATTCGGTATCGAACCGCACATCGGCAGGTGCATACCTCTGCCGAAGGGCGCTTCCGTTGCCGAGTGCTGGGAGCCGGGCAAGGGCGACTACCTGCTGATCGAGGAAGGTGCATTCCTTCTCTATGCCGCCAGCAGTGCCGGCGCACGCTACCTTCTGTCGATTGTCGGGGCCGGGCATGTGTTTACCCCCCAAAGCATGTCCCAGCTTCTGCGCGGGAATTACCGCATTGGTGTTGAGGCCATGCTGGACGTGAAGCTCAAGATGTACTCTCAGGAGCAGTGGGATGCAGTGAGCAGCGAGCGCCCGGACCTGAATAGCTGGGTGATCGAGCAGGAAGCACAGCAGCTCCAGATCGTTCAATTCCACCTTGCTCAGCACAGCCAGCGCTCAAGCTTGGATAAAACTCGCTTTGCTCTCTGCACCTACGCGATTGGGCTCGGACTGCCGCTGCCCTGCGGTAGCAAATCGATCAAGATCAGCAGAGCCGAGCTGGCGAATTGGATAGGCGTGTCCAGCGACCGGATGTGCCGGCTGATCCGTGAACTGCACGCCTCTGGTGAAGTCACCATATGCGGGCGAAGTATCAAGGTCAGTAGCGGCCTCATGGCCAACCTGTTCCCGAGGCACGCCTAGCCTTTCTCAGATGCGAAAGGTGCCGCCAGCAATGACGGCCACCTCCCGAGGCATGAAGCGAAGCTCTATGGTTTGAAAAGGTCGGCGGTCTGCACTGCCCCGAACGCATAGAGCATTTTCCTTTATGCCTACTCGGATTTGCTGCCAATCATCCCAAGTGACCAACCACTTGGGTTGCCGATGCCGTTCACCGTGTACTTCTGAAAGAACTCCGCGCTGGACTCGCACTGGGTCTGCACCATAAAGAAGCGAATCTCGCACTCCGAACCTTTGTCCTGAAACTCCAGCTCTGGATCGTTAATGTCTTGCAGAGCGGTTGCTGAGTGAAGCAACTTATCGAAGGAATCCAGCGATCTGTTCAGGAGCAGATCGCGCCAAGCTCCCTTGTGATGAATCTGGCCAGCGTAGGTGAACCGCTTGCCCCCAATTTCCTTATGCTGCAAATGCCCCCAGCAGAGGAACAGGGTATCCGTACCAGTGATCGCTTTGGTGCTCTCCAGCATCACTCGACGGACCTCATCTGCCATATCGTCCTGATGATCTAGCGGCGTGTAAGCAAGGCTGGTCAGGAAGACCGGCACCCTTTCGCTCTCGGATATTTCAGGACTACACGGCATGAAGAACGATGGAGCGCCGTACACATAATCTTCGACATAGGTATCGTCGATCAGGTCGAAGCCCATATCGCTGTAGAAGTTCCAGTAAACTGCCGGATCAATCGGATGAGAAATGCGCAGACGGTCGGTTAAGTTATCCAGATTCACGCCCTCTAGGCCAGGCGCATCACCCAGCAAATCCTTGAGCATGGCGTCAGCTACCCGAGGATCATCAAAGCCCGGCATATAGAGGCTCAAGCCATCATCTTCGGGCGGAGAATGCAAGGTACTCCGGTCGATGGATATGGCCTTGGGCACCCTGGCGCTGGAAGGACTAAGGTTAGCGGCCAGATGGACGGCCATAGATGGGTTGATCGCAAAAACATCCACCATCAGGGCGATGTAGCTTTCCCGTCGAGCCAGCAACTCGGGGACTTCCAGTTGCTCGTCTGGAACACTTGGCTGCCTGTGCCCAATTGCGCTTGTTACTGCATCCCAAGTTCGGAAACCGCACAGGTTTGCATACATGGCTGCCGCCTCTGCACGCTCGATGCCTAAGCTCTTGCCGCAGGCATCGACCCAAAGGCGTGCCAATTTGTGTTCAGTTGCGATGAATTGCGTCATGACGGGGGTGTCCTCTGTGTTCGTTATGGGGCCAGCGTCTCAAGGGTCGTCAGAACCTCATGGCTATGATCAGGCCTAAATCAGCGTGCCATCAGGTAGTGCAGTGAAATATTTATTGTGATCACAGCCTTAATTACTGGAACTGCGCATCGGTTTTGTTAATGCCAATAGGCTATGCAGGCAGATCAATCGCCACTCTAGCTGCTCATCGCCGGTCAATGAAGGAACCGGCCACGCCCGAAATCCTGGTCGAGGCTTTGAGGCGATGAACAGCATCAGGCCCCTCTTTCGGCAGCAGCCAGTAGCAGGTTTTCCGCGCACGGGTGATCGATATGTGGGCAAGACGATACAGCTCGTTCTGCTGGATCACATCGAAGGGGGACTGATCGTCCGTCTCTACCGTTTTTGCAGCGCGGAATACTTGGTTCTTGGCCCAGGTAGAGCTGGCGGCAACGAAGTCACCCAGAATGATCACCACCCCGGCCTCCAGCCCCTTAGACCGCTGAGCAGCACGAACACGGACTAGCCTGTCATCTGGGTTGTCGGCCTTATCCCTGTCAACCGCGACATTGACCACGGATTCCAGTTGTCGATAGTCGTCAGGGTTTGCGGCCAGGATGAGGATGCTTTCGCCGGCAGCGTAGTGCATGTCGAAAAGCCGCATGAAGGTTGCCGGGGATAGGTCGTACACCTCAACAGGGCTCACTTCCTCGTTAGCGGCACTGGCCGGCGCCAGCGTGCTCACGGCAGGAATGCCGAGGATCAGCGAATGAGCAGAATAGATGATCCCCTGTTGCGACCGGAAATTAACCCCAAGCAGATTCAACACGTACCCCTTGGAAGGGAAGTGCTTGCGGAAGTCGGTGAGGTAACGAGGCGTCGCGCCTTGAGTCCCATGCGCGGTCTGGAAGTCATCGCCGCATGCAAAGACGGACATGACAGCATCTGCCACACCCTCAACATCGATCCGATGGCGGTTCTCTGCCATCACTGCCTTGATGAACTCCCCTGTGTGAATGGTTATGTCTTGCAGCTCGTCGGTCAGAATGTTCCGTAGCGAGGCGAGGCATTCCGTAGGAACCGCCTTGAGATTGACGTGCCCCTGCTCTCCGAAGGTTAGGAACAGCCGGTTGAACGTCATGACTTTAGGGCTGGCCTCCAGCAGGAACGTTTCGAACATCGGCCAGAACTTGGCTGCCGCATCGAAGAAGCCTGCGTCCGGGTCATTGGGCATGAATTTCAGGTCCGCAATGGCTTTCGCCGGGTTGAGCCCTAGCGTTTCGATAAGCGCACCCGTCTGGTACAGGCACTCAGCGATTCCCATCGGTCGCTCCAGGCCTTTTACCCGAGCGGTAAACCGAGGCGCGGTGTCATGAAGCACCATTGTGGCTGAAACGATGGAGCTGAGCTGTTCTGGTGAATCACACCAAATGACCCTCTGCGAGCCAAAACGCTGTAGGTAGGCCCGCTTTGCAAGGCATTCCTCATACAACGGGGTATTCGAGCCAGGACGGCAGTAGTCGCGGCCAACCCCTTTCGGGAAGCCAAGCACTACGTGGGCATCCAGAGGCGGGAAGTAGCCGTTGACGTGAACCGCGTGCCCCATGACAGAAAGGCTGGTCAGTTGTGCATCAATCTCCAGGATTGGCCAATGTCCTGAGCTATGCCACGCGCTCGTTACTGCCTTGGTAAGCACCTCGTCTGCACTGATCTGAGCACTACCCAGTTCGCTGTATTTGATCAGCTGCGGGTTGTCTGGCGCTGCCCTCGGGAGAGCAACGGCATCGGCGAAAACTGCCTGCACAGTTCTGGCGAAACTGCTGCTGCGGCTGTAGGCGTGCTGATAAGCCTTCTCCACCATATCCGATTGCTCAGGCGTTAGTCGGGGGTCAAACGCCCGACCATCTTCATCGCCTGAGTCTATGGTCCCAAGCAGCTCGAACGGCACCACATCACGCAGCGGCGGGACTGAACGGATCAAGTTCAGCAGCGCCCCTCTGGGGGTCTTGACCAGCTGCCATGCCTGCTCCTGGGAAAGGCTGATACCCCAGCGCCCAAACAGATGGGTCAACTCGGCCATCACATCCATTCGGCAGTCCTTGGTCACAGACAGAATCGTCATTTCGCTCAATGGGATGCGGAGATAGACATGAAGAAAAATTGCCCGGAGCATCATGACGAAGGTCTTCCCTGTGCCCGCGATGCCGATTGTCACAGCACTCGTAGTCGGCGACAGGATCGCCTTCCACTGCTCGTCGGTCGGCTGGTGATCTTCTCCCAGTCTGACCAAAGCGTCGGCCTTGAACTGAGCCACTACATTCGGCGAGATTTTCAGGCGACCGTCATCTAGCAGCAGAGAGTCGAACTGCACCCTTGGCTCAACGTCACCTCGGGCATCCTCAAGACGAATAACCATTTGCTTGCGAGGTACTGGTGGCGCTTCCGGCTTTGTTTGAGCCGCCTCCTTCCCCTTAACATAACCAAGCCGGAATCCCTTGCGGAGTGAGTCTGGGTGTGTGCCTTTGAGCATGGTTAGCAGACTGGCCAGAAGGGAGTTGAGCGCGTTGTTTTTCGCGTCAAGCCCGGATACGGGCGCGGGATGGTCGTTCACCAATGAACCCCTGTTGAGAGACGTTTCAGGGATCATGTCGAAGGGGCGAACTCAAAACCACTCATCCCAGTGCAGTTACCGCCATAGACAAAGTGCTTCGAGTTGAGTGGATTCAGCCGGGGCTATTCCATAGGTTGAGGTGAATTCACGATCACTCACTGAACTGGAGAAAGAGAGTGAGCAAGGCTCAACCTTCAACTGCTTGCGGTGCTCTAAACAGGCTTTTCCTGGCATACGGTAAGAAACGTTTACTCAAAAAGAATGAACAGATCATCCCACTTCTCGAAAACCCGAAGTGCCTGTATCTCGTCGTACTGGGAAGCATGCGGGTATCGCTGAGCAACCCCGAAGGCGATGGAGTTATGTGCATCAGCCACCTCAAACCGGGAGATATGTTTGGCGAGCAGGGGGCCTTTGACTCAGCTCCTATGAAGTACGCAACCGCCAGCATACAAGCCCGGTGCAACGTCGAATTGCTGTGCCTCACTCATGAAGAATTGAAGCGTGCCGCACTCAACGCGCCCAGCATCTACAGTGAACTGTCCGCTCACATCAATACTCGGCTTGGTGAAACCACCGACAAACTGTTGCAGCTGCTTTTCGACGATCTTGAGCAGCGCTGCTACAAATCGCTTGTCGAGATTACCCGCCTCCCAGACGCCCTGACCCACCCTGACGGCATGCAGATTTCGCTGACGCGGATCGAACTGGCCCAGATGACAGGATGCGCACGGGAAAGCGCTGGGCGAGCCATCAAGCGACTTCGGGACCAAGGTCTGATCGAAGCGAGAGGGTGCAAGATCGTCGTGCGCGGCATTCGCCACGGCCAGCCCTTCGATTCTCAGCAGCGGGCCAGAACTGTATGCGTCTGACCAACAAAACAAGCACCAGCTGTGCCGCGATACTCATAGCGCTCAGCACTGCATGCTTGGTGTTCGGCTATGCCTTGTTCCTAATGCCACCTTCCGAGGCCGCCAGCAACCCAGCAACATGGCTGTGCTCAGTGGTCGTAGCCATAACCACCTATCTGGGCACCATTCAACCCAATCAGCAGAGGACCTGATGTTTACCCTAACCCTACTCCGCTTCTCCCCCCTGCCGAAGGAGTCACACCTCGTAGCTGTGCTGATTGGGGTGCTGGCGTATATCGTTGACAGCTTCGCGATGCCGGGCAGCGCAGCCACCGACAGCTTCGGTACTGCGGTCGTCGCAGCTGTCTGCTGGTACGTTTACAAGGTCTTTGATGGCATGACCTATGACGGGGCCGAAACAGCTCTCGGAACGGTGGCAGGGCTCTTTCTGAGTGTTGTGATCTGCATCGGGTACTTCATGCTCTGAGCCAAGAGCATGAAGCGCCTCTAAAAGGCGCCCAGCAGGAGCCCGCCCCCGCCAAAGAAACCGCCAAGTAGCAACAAGCCCCACCAGTTGACAGCAGCAGGGCCGCACTGATCGTTGAACAGCACGCTTGTCAGCCAATCAATCACAGTCCTTGCCTCGTACAAACTTCATTTTCAGGACAGCGGCACGCGCATGAAGGCGCTCATCTTGGTCACGCAACCTTACCCTGGTGCTTCTGGCCAATAACGCCCCGTTGCCATAACTCAAAGCCAAGCGGGGCCAGTGACAGAGCAAGCAAGACGAAGATCAGGGCGCTCACGAACAAGGTGCCACCTATCATTCGCCAATCCTTCGGATCGTAAAGCATGGTGGGCTGAGTCAGCCGGATCGAGCTACCAGGATCACTAAGCGCACTCAGGGTCCATGTCCTGTCCATATTCCCCTCGGCCCTCGCCTCGAACAAGCACCGCCCACCTTCGGGATCGGCGTGCGAGGAAAGAGCCTGACATTGCTCAGCAGGCAGCGGCACTTTGACTCTCTCTATCACCTGCATGCTGAACCCGACACCCAGCCCAAGCCAAATCACGAACACCTGCCAGCCGAGATAGGCCAAAAACTTCATGTATTCATTCTCCTGCTCGGTATACCAGAGGGCCGGATGAAAATTGCACCAGCGCTGATGCCTGATCGAAGCGGCATTGTAGCGCGCAAGAACAAAGCCATTCCTTGTTGCGCTAGGTAGTTAGCGGAACACTGGACGCAAGAAGGCACCCTGACTTTTGCCGTGCTGGGTTTCAGCATCGAGGCGCTGATCCCACGCCCCCATGTTCTGAATTAGGCGATCTACCGCCTCGTCGAGGCGAGCCCTCATTTGCGGGCAAGGCAAGTTGGACTTGAAGGCATACAGCCTGGAGGCAAGTGTCTCGGCAGTGAATTTCCCGTTATTGGCATGCAGCTGTTCATGAGCACGAAGCGCGCCTATGTACCGCTCCCATTCAGCCAAGACGCTAGGGCTTTGTCCGCCCTGGATCAGCCGAGGCAAGACGATGGTGCTATCAAGGGCCACCCTGGCGTTCTTGACCTCACACCCCCCTTGGGAAGTTGCTACAGCTGAGTAGCTGGTGGAAAAACTGTTGTGCGTGACCGCGCCGAATCGCCCGCCTTTCATCTTAACGGGGGTATTTTTGAACACCGACTGCGAGATTTCGGCAGTCGTCATGCCAGACACATCGTAGTGGCGTATCTGGAAGTTGATCACTGGCTCTGGTTGGGCCACTGAGAAACCGGACATGGCCACCAACACCATGCCAATGAGCACCTTCCTTGGAGCGCGTTTATGCACTGGCTCGCTCCGTTTGGTGCTCGTACCGGAGACGTTTGCCTATTGCAAAATTGATTTCCTTCAATTCGCGCTTGAGTCGGCTGGGCTTCCCAAGTCCATGCGTGAGCATTTCCTTGCAAAGCCAGTGGGACACGTTCAGTGCATCCTGATGCCCCTTGCTCCACGCAGCCCTGAGCTTCCGCAGAGCGCCCTCGTACTCTCCATTCTTGATGGCAATCTCACCGAGACGGAATGAGGCCTCACCATCGCCCTTAGCCTCTGCTGACTCGAAAAGGCGAATCGCTTCTTGCAGGTCGCCCTCGTCGAGCCTCAAGCAACCCAGATCAGTAATTGCCGGCGCGTAGCCTTCGCACGATGAGGCTGTAAGCAGGCTGATCAACTGCGCCCTATCCCCCTCGCCCAGTGCTTTATGCGCGAGGTAATAGGCGCTCATCGGGTGCCGAGCCCCAATCTCATCGTAGATTGCTGCCGCCTGCGCCTTCGCACTGACTGTGCCTATCGCCTCATACCCCCTGGCCAATGCAATGCCCGCTTCAACCATGCCGGACTCATAGGCCTTCGTCAGAAGCTCGATAGACTCAGCACGCTTCTTGTCCTCCTTGGTCAGGTGGCTCGTTGCCAAGAGCCTGACTCTGGCAGCCCACGGCACCAGCTCAAAAAGGCCTTGCGGCATTGTTTGCAGCGGCAGGCTCCACAGATGACCTATCACCATCAGCACTTTCGTATTCGGGCACTCTTTCAGAAGCACCCCAGTCTTGGGATCAACGGCGAGATTGCCTATCAGCCCAACCGGCTGATGCTGGTTGAATGCCACACCAGCAACGACCTGCCCAAAGGTCCATGGGCCAGAGGTCGAGCCGTCCAACTTGAACAACCCCATTGCTGTCTTGATGCAGTCCCAGTCGGCGTCACTGGACGACACAGAGGCCGGCTGCACCTTTGTCAGAACGGCACCCCACCCCCCTTCAATCCCAACCTCGGAAGTGGAGTATCCGAATCTGTTCACAGTCTTGCGGCTGAACGCCGTGCTCTCCAGGGGACCGTTTAGCCAACTGAACTCAAGCCCCTCTGGATTAACCCCATGGCTCTGGATCAGTGCGTCCAGCTCGTTGTACATGCAGGCATAGACCGGCACGCCCGCCACAGTCATCCCTTTGACGAGCCGAACAAGCTCGTCACTGGCGCCGGCCTCAATAGCCGGGTGAACCCAAACTACCAAATCCCATGCTTGGGCCTTAGCATTTTCCACAGTTACGGGGCAGAACCCTTTCAAGCCAAGCCGGGTTGCGCTGTCGAACAGGCTGGAATGGAGAACTTCATGGCATGTGCTGTAACACTCAACCTCCCCCACGCCAGCAAGCTCAGAGGCGAAGCTAAGCCATACGCCTTCATCCATCACAGCCACCGGGTCATCAGTGATCATAAGTACCCGAACCGGGCGATCCACCGAGCACCCCTCTAGCTCGATCAGCTGAGCGATCAGGGCTGCCGGCGCCAGCAATGATGCCGCTCCATCAATGCCGGTTTTGACGCTGGTCTTAATGCCCGCCGCGACGAATTTCTTTTCGAGGTCGGCAAACCACTTCGTGGCGACAACCCCAAGGTTCGGGGCTGAGTTGAAAAGCTTATTCAGGCTCACCAGGAACTCCTGTTCAACAATGACTCAATTTTGTCGAGAACCAGTTTTGCTTTCATCCGAACCGGGAGCATTTCCCAGCAAGACAGGCGTGGCGAGCCGCGCCATACCTCGCGTTATCATCCAAGGGGAGAGCACCACATGGATGAGAGAATGACGATCTACATCAGCCCCCAGCAGGGCATCAAAGAGCTGGTCAATAAGCTAGAGAGCCGCTTGGACACACTCGCCAACAGGATGCGGGCGCGGCCAGATCGACTCCGGGTAGACCTTGCCTATCAAATTCCCTTTCGGGATCAAGCGACCGTCGATGAACAGAAGGGCATCGAGGTGTGTGCGCTCTCAGGGCAGGAAGCGGCCTTCCACGCCATCTACGGTCTTACCGCTATCCGAATTGAACAGGGCAAGCAGAACCCCCGAGAAACCCTCAGAGTCCCTGGTGTTATCGCTTTGCCGCCCGACTGGCTCTCGGAGCTTTACGAGCTAAACATCGTCAAGCATGAAATCGAACTACTGGTGGCCCAGATCGAAGATCAGTACGACCGAATGAAGCTCTGGGGGTCAATGAAGTATCTATCGAGCCTGCAAACAATGAGGCAGGCCTGGATTATCAGCGGCCCGGCCAAAGTGCGGTTCTACTGGGACTCTGCCCCCTCCATCCAAAACAAGACAGCTTCTGAATGGGTGGCCAGCTATACGAAGCACCTCAAGAAGCTATACGGCTATGTCCCCTCCCTAGACGAGCTTGTCGAGGGGGACAGCTCGCGCAAATTCGTGGTTGCCATCAGCATGCTGAGCGGGACAAACACCGACATAGCGCCAAACGAGAAGATCGCCTCGTTCCGGCACGGCCAGCCCCACGTCAGGGCCAGGGTCACTTTCATCGACAAGGTAAAGGCTCAGATTCGCCCTGCTCCGACCCCTATTGTCTACCCCATCGACGATCCAGTGCCCAAGATCACGCCACTATCAAACTGGGAGCCAGTAGAACGAGGCCCAGGCCGGTCGGATCGAGCAAAGATCGAATCCGAGCCATTCGTGGAAGCCCTGTATCTCCATCGCTATCTGGAGCAGTACAGGTTTGGTCAGTGATGCGAGAGCATCGCCGGGGCTTCCTGCACGCAATAACTTCGGGAAGAACCCAAGATGCACGACATACAAGTAGCACGTCTGAGGTCCAAGTACCCCGCTGAGTTCACGACTGAGCAGGCTGCTATGGCTGTGGCCAGAGCCTATGGATACAGGCGCCTGGACCTGAACACGCTTGAGCTGACCGAGCCCGTTACCGGCCTACAGTACGTTCGCCCTTACGCTGAAATGCTCAAGCAAGACCCGGTGCATCAACTGATGGACTTCATGCGCATGTCCCTGAACCTCTCACTCTCCCAGAATGAGGACGTTCGCAGGGGGGTTCCTGAGCGCAACATCGTAGCGGCCATGAGTGGCTTCTCGAACTTCGACGCCCTGCTCAACTATGCCCGCTCCGATCCGGTTGACCCGAACACGACTGATCGCGCAATGCTGGCCAAGTTCCAGGGGCGCTATGGCTATTACGCCCCTATCCAGTACCTCCTGGGACGCTATATCCACGAGCACTGCCTAGTCATCCAGCCTGACGCGGAAAAAGCGCAGCGCTTCGTTGATCAGGAGGTAATCCTTAACCCCCTCGAAAACACCAAGGTGGTTATCCTCCGGGACGATCCTCGCGGCGCCGACTGGCTTTCGGTTATGTCTCGGAACGTGCCGTCGCTTCGCGGCGAGCTTGATGCCACCTACGAGGATAGGGCTCTAAAAGCCATGGGCAACGCCAACGCCCTCGTATCACTGGTGGAGCCAGCTCTTTACTCGCTGCCAGACCTCGTTGCCGCACATTCCGGCTTGCTGGCAAAGGATTCGCCGGAAGGGCGCACACTCATAGTTGATGTTCAACGCCTGCGGCTCGATCCGAATGAACTGGACACCGGCTTTGCCGCCGCGACGGAGAGCGGCATCCACGTTGTCGTTATAGTCAGGCAGCCCAATGCAGACCTGTGGAAACGTACCGGCATCCACCTGATCTTCGGGTTCGACAAGGACATTCAGGAGTCCTACCTGGAAATGGACAAGTACATCGGGTACGCGTCGCCATACGTTGGCTTCAAGCGCGGGAAAATGCAGTACCTGTACCACTCTGAACAGTCAGGTGGTCGCTTCGGTGCCATGGACCTGATCCCTGACGACGAAAAGACCAAGAGCCTATTGGAACGAATGAAGGACGCAATACGTGGTTAAGCGCTTCGCCATCCTCGCGCTATGCGCGGCTTCCATTCAAACAGCGCAAGCTGGAGGCGGAACGCTGTCCGCGCCACTGCGTGAGCAGCCTGTACGGCTCCATGCAGTTGTCAGCGTCGGCACCACAAGCGTTTGCGGCATGCGCGAAGCTCCGCACCTGATTGAGCATCTTCTTCTGAGCGACACTCATCTGGGCGAAACCCCGGTCGATGCCATCCTTGCGTTGCGTGCAAAGGGGATCAAGCTTTCCGCCCTAACTCGGAGCGACTTTACCGAGTACACGCTTGAAGGTCCCGCGAGCATGGCCAGCGTCATGAGCGAAGCCCTTGTCACCTTCCTCTCACGACCCTCACTTCCCAAGACAGGTTTTGAGCGAGAGAAGCGCGTGATCATTAGCGAAGTGATGGCCACCTCAGCCTACGTCAGTTCGCCGACACTGTATGAGCGCTTCATTGCCGCAAAGGCCGGTGGGCAAGCCTCATGCTCAGCAGATTCGGAACGGCTGCTCGACTACGGCTTTGAGGATGTGCAGTCGATCTATAGGGCGTACTACACCCCTGGCAATGTTCGCGTCTTAGCTAATGCCGCGCCTGGGACATTCGATCTTGACGCTATCAGCGCAGCTATCGGGGTGCGGGAAAGCACGACAATCGCCACTTCCCATTATGGGAAGCGGGAGGCGACTGGCTCGATAGAGGTGATTGGCCGACCCGGTGTCGTTGAGCTGATATTCCCAATCGCGGGCAGAGCCAAACTCCCCAGCGACGCAGCTAACGCACTAGCCGACCAAGCCAGACTTGAAGTACAGGCTCACATTCGCCGGGTTCATGAGCTGTACGCCGCACGGTCTTTTGTTGATCAGAGCGTTCACGGGGGCTGGATTCGCCTGGAGATACCCGGCCTGGACAATCGCGACGCACCTCGCCTCGCTGAAATAGCCCAAGCCGCGATGCACCGCGTTGACCTTTCACTCTATGGCGATGACCTACTGTGGCAGTCTTATGGCGCCGATGCTGCTTTGAGCCCCATGGGCGACCCCGTGATCCCAGAAGCACCAATTGCAAAGCAAGGCTGGCTGCAATCCATTGCTAGCAGCTTATGGTCATTTTTGGCTGGTCTGTGGTGGTAAATTCCGCGCATGCGCGGAAAAACCACAAGCCCGTCCATTTGGCTCAGTGCGCCTGCTCTCGCCCCGCCCTTTTGGCATCGGTAATGCTTAGAAAATAAAATTGAATTTCCAAGGCATGACAGCGGTCATAGTATTGACGCTAAAGCCGAGGCATGATTGGCGTGGTCAGTTTTTTGCGCTGGATCAGCAGAAAATGCAGGCCGGCGTGTGTGCAAACCGTGCATATTTCTGCACGGTTGAGCTAATATGTGTGCTCACAGTTCACTCTGTTCGTTTTCAAGGGAACCGCCGTAGGAAAGACCTCCTATCTCACGCTCCCCCCTTCTGCTGCATTCTGTGGTGTTGGCGGTTCCCGACTTATACAAAAGCCCCGTATGGCAACCAGCCAGCGGGGCTTTTGCTTTAATGGCTGGGCTTGAACCGTGATTCCAGGCCAGCAAGGAACCGGGCTTCCAGTGACCCCTCGCCGGGCACATCCAGCCTTACGCCCAGCTTGTTCAGGTTGGTGTGGTGATCCTTGCCGAGATTTACTACCTCCCCCTTGAACACCAAGCGGTTTCCGCTTTTCTCGGTCAGCTCGACCTCGATCCCGCCTCCAAGGGAGAACTCCTGCTTGGTGAGCAGCAAGGCGCCAGCAGCGGACATGTCCTTAACCCGACAGTCCTTCCAGCCCTTGAGCAATGCGGTCAGCCCAGTGCCCTTGGCACGCTGACTGGCAAAGGCATCGGGAGCCAGGACATAACGTTGGAAGCGACGCTCAGACTCAGACATAGACCATTCACTCAACTGCATTGGGTTCAGTGGAAGCCGCGACGCCTTCTCGCAAGACTTGGTGAATCCTTCTTGAGTGATCCACCATGCAGTACATCCACAATTTCCTTGCGAGAATGAATTCGCGCCTGGGCGCTGTCACTTGGCAAATGCAAAGTCTGCTGCTTTGCACCGTGTTTTGGTTCGTAACAGTCGCAAGTTCGATTCCGTTTAGCGACGGAGGAATCAGTGCCCTGACACTGAATCAGTGCCTTGAGGACTTCGGTGTCTTCCTGCTTTTCTTCTCGATGTGGTGCGGGCTCTATGCCCACTTCCAACGCAACATTACCCTCCCCTGGCTGCTTTTGCTTCTGGCCGTTGCTCTCTGGCAGGAAGAAATCAACCTGCTGAACAAGACGTACCAGACACTCAATCTTTGGTTCGACCGCGAGATTGATTCATCAGAGCGCCAGCGAGGCGATGTAACGATCCTCATGCTGGTAGCCACGACCCTGGTCGCACGTTTCTTCACGCCGGGCTTCAAGAGCTTTTTTAGGATTCATATCACTGCATTCCTGTTGCTCTACACCGTTTTCCAGCTCTGGCTGCATTACACGTTCCCGTACCAAATGCAGGCAGCGATCCTTGAGCCTCAGCTCAATTACCAGAAGGAGTTCACGTCAACATACGAGGGGAGGTTCCAATACCAGTGCGACCAAGGCCTCTGGACCTGCTATAGCTGGAAGGGCGCGAGCATCCCTGACCAGCTGCTGGATGATGAGGGGTTGATGCAGGTGATCAGGAGCCATGAAGGCGTAGTGATGAACACCACGGGCTACATCGGCACACTTTCATCGCCAAACGACACCGTTTTCCGAGGCGTTGATGCGGAGCAGAAGTACCTGATCACGTACTTCAAGAACCATGACCTGAACAGGGTTGTGATTGATCACGACTCCCCGAAGAAAGCCGCCCAAGTGGTCACTCGGCCACTGGTGATTTTCTCAACCGCATTCGGCATGGCCTGGTTCTTTGGCGGGATGATGATCGTCTTTATGCACCAGTCCAGATTCTCATCACGGAAGGCGCGCTTGGTCACTACGTGAAAAACGGGGGCTATGGGTTTGCATTATCAGGTATCGACCTGACGCGTACCGCCCCATGCTCACCGAAGCCAAAAGCGCCGTCCCATGGGACTTGGCAGATAAAAAAACTCAGAAAATCCGCTTCTCTGCGGCGAGTTTTTACATTGTCGTTGACGGGTTTCGAAGCGAGTCCGTCAGAGCGGCCTGCAAGTCGATCAAGGCCTATGTGAAGAAGTGGGATGGCGTCCGCTGCCGGGGACCGAAGGCGCTCAAAACCGAAAGGCGCCGATGGATGCGGATGCGCGAAATGCGAAAGGAAGACTCGACCAAGGGCGTCTACCTGTCGCAGTCATTGCGCTACCGAAATGTGCTCCTGGTAATTGAGCCCACTTACGATCTGATGACCGGCCTGAACGGCGTTGAGCTGCCTTCTGATGTGAACGTCAGGATTGAGCCTTACGAGAATCAGTACGAACTCAGGGAGGACCGTTGATGGCCAGCAGCATTAGCTTTGTCGGCTCCAATGGCTTGATGGACGTGCCGGCGCCGCCTTGGATCAGGACTGACGCGATCCTTTTCGCCAGCTGGGGGCAGCTGCTGCTGGCCATGATCAAGCATGGCGCGGTTGAGACTGTCCGAAAGGGCGAGCAGCTGTCCATGAAGCCTGCTGAGTTTGGCCTGCTCATCGATGGAGGGCTCTACGCAACAGACTCGCCGCCCGGCAATGAATCCAGGGCTCTATTGATCGATTTTCTGCGCCGTGGCGACCTGTTCATCCCCACCATAAGCGGCAACTTGAAGATCACCCTTACCCCTCACTGCAAAACAACGTGCTTGATCGTTCGTGAGGCCGCGCTGGGCGCCTTCAAGGCCGAGTTCGAGACTTGGGATATGTGTGAGCCAATCCTCTGCGCCGATATGGCCCAGGCATATTCGCAAGCTGTCAGCGCTTCCATAGGGAAAGACCAGGACAAAATCCGCCGTGTCTTGTCGATCATGGCCAGCCACCCTACCGCCATTGACTCCAAGCTTGGGCGAGAGATTGAGGCGGGCAAACAACTGATACGCGACCTCGCCGGGGTGCAGAAGCGTTCTGCCACCCGAGCTTTTCGCTTCCTAGAGGATGCGGGTGAGGTCAGCTTCTACGGGTACAAACGACTGTTCTACAGGGGCCAACAGGCGCATCCCCAGGCTTGAGGAATCCAGGTGAAATCCAAGCGAGCAACGATCAGCATCAGCAAGCTGGCACGATACGCCAGTGATCCTGAAAGCGTGTTTGAGAAAGTCAATGAAGGCGCAGTGAGGTACGGAAACCGCGCTCACGCATCCATCGGCAAAGGCCCTAGCTTGGCCCTATTCATCATCGTTGCCATCGTTATCTTGATTGCTGCACGCAAGGCAGGACTGCTCTGATGACATACATCCTGGGAGCCCTGCTTCTTCTCGTAGCAATCTTCTTCGTACAGAAGAAGTCAGCAGCCGGCGCAATCCACTCTCGCTTCGGAGTTCGGGAATCGACGCATCGACTGATCAGCACCGATCTTGGGAACGCAGCAGGCCGAATCAAGCTGTCCCGATTTGGCATCAATGGAATCGCAGATGCTGTCTTCGAGTCGGTCAAGGGAAGCGAAATTCTGGTTGGCGAGTTCAAGAGCCGCAAATACAGAGGGCAGGTTCGGCTATATGAGCTATATCAGCTCATCCTGTATATGGGTCACATCAAGGCGCTGTACCCCAACCACAAGGTACTGGGCTGCTTAGCGTATGCAGATAGCAGAGTACAGGTGAACTTCGACCCTGCGGTGTATGAAGCCTTGGTCGGATTGCGAGAAGAATACTGGCTGACCGTCAGGCACAAGCGTGCTGCCGACTCCAGGCCGCTGCATAAGCGGATGAAGGTGAGCGGGGAAAACAGAGCGCTGCGGTTCACCTCAACCCTCTGAGACAACAAAAAAGCCCGGCAATTGCCGGGCTTTTCATTGGGACTGGACGTTAGTCCTTCACGCTGAGAAATGGGATCGCCGCATTGGGGATCATTGTCGCCGGCAGTTGGCCATTCCACTTTTCCGCCTTGGTCAGCTCGACGAGATTCTGGTTGCTGGCGAGAGCCGCAGCACGGGCCTTGATTGCGTCAGCCTCTGCATCGCCGCGAAGGCGAGTCGCTTCGGCGTCAGCACGGGCCTGTTCCAGTTTTGCTTCGGCTTCTGCCTTGGCTTGCGTGACGCGGATTTCCGCCTGAACCTTCTCGGTTTCCAGCATCTGCTCGCGGGTCTTTACCTGGATTTCAGCCTTCATTCGATCTTCGATGGTCTGCTCGTAGGCATCAGAGAAGTCGATGTTTTCGATTTGGACGCTTTCGATCTGCACCGGGCCAATCGCATGTTCGCGCACCGCCTTCATGGTGTCGGCGACGAAGTTGCCCCGTTCCTGGACAGCTCGAATTGCCGTGTACTTACCGAAGGTGTTCTCGACCTGGGTCGGGACATGGCGGCTGATCAAACGATTGACCATGTTCTCGATAGAGCCGTAAGTCTTGTACAGCTCAGCAACCTGACTCGGATCGACATTGAAAGACACAGACACACGCAGCGTTGCTGCTTGCTGATCCATCGAGTATGCAGGTAGGCCGTCGAACATGACGGTATCCGTAGCCACGCTGATTTCACGCACCGAATCAATAACTGGCACCTTGAAGTGCAGGCCGGGTTCGGAAACCTCAACGAGGGCGCCGTTTCTGAGCAGGACTGCCCGCTCTTTTTCATCGACGGTGTAGAACCCGCCCAGTGCCATGGAAATTACGAAAACGAGTCCAAGCCCCCAAAGAACGAGCTTGCCCACAGGCGCCTGATTGCTGTTGATCATATCTTCTGAATCTCCCCCCAAATTACTAGATTGTTTGCACGGCTGAACCGCTACTTGAACATAACGGGGCTGTGCGGTTTATCGCCCGCCATACAGGCGGGCTGTGAACTTCTCGCAAGATAAGGGGGCGATTCTAAACAGCCGCCCTTCGCTAATCCCCCGAATCCATTGCAGATGATTGTCAGCTGCTACAGCTCGACAAAGCGATCAACAGCCGGCAGATACAGCCCCAGCTTCACCGGGAGCGTCACACCAGCCTCGATAACCACTGCCCGGTATTCCTCCATCTTCTTGCGATAGCGGGCGGCGATGGCCGCTAGGAAGGCTTCAACCTCAACCCCTTCGGGGCAGTCGCCTGTCTTCCAGTCAGTGATCCAGTAGGCGCCGGCATCAACGAACGGGCGATCAAGGTAGCGGTGAACCCAGC
Source organism: Pseudomonas oleovorans subsp. oleovorans (assembly GCF_002197815.1). Lineage (GTDB taxonomy): Bacteria > Pseudomonadota > Gammaproteobacteria > Pseudomonadales > Pseudomonadaceae > Aquipseudomonas > Aquipseudomonas oleovorans. The sequence goes on along the minus strand of NZ_NIUB01000043.1, from coordinate 3,802 downwards.
GGCCATTGCGGAACCCGCTGACCTGTACTTCCTGACCGCCTTCATCGTGCTTGGAGAGAATCCAACGCCCCTTATCACTTTGCAGGGTCGTGACCAACAGCTTCATGATGCGGTCGCGGCCAGTCGGAATATCCCGGATCGGGTATCCCTCCCTGCGCATGAGCGCGGCTACCGCCTGGGCCTTACCAAGCAGCTTGTCGATGCTCCACTTCTCAAGTCCGTCCTTGGCGATCATTTCGACGACCCGGTGGTAGACGATGCCCTCAACCTTCGCCTTGTGGTCATCACCCTCCCCTTCGCGCAATTCATCATGGAGTTCGCTCTCGGTCGGAAGGGCTTCGTTTGTGGCCGCAGGGATGAAGCAATCAGTCGGCAGCTCAACGTAGTGCCCAGCATCCAGCCGAGCTTTCGACGGGACTCCGCCAGCAGCATCCAACTCGATCACGTCTACGTCTGCCTCGACAAACTCATCAGCCAGCACACGCTTGAGGCTTCCCAGCAGCGAATTAGAGGACCCCGCTTCCTCGTTCTCTACGTCCTTGCAAGCGGTCAGGTGCAGTCGGGTCTTGGCGCGAGTGAAGCCCACATAGGCAACCCGCTCCAGTTCATCACGGTGATCCGCCTTGACGCGAGAGCCCAGGAATTTGAACAGGCGGCTCTCAGGGGACATAGCATCCTGATCCCCCATATTGGGAGCCATGAAGAACCGACCGTTGATGGTGCGCCAGTAGAACAGCGGAGTGTCATCGCTTCCGCCGCTCTTTTGCAGGGCCGGGATAATCACGGTGCCAAACTCCAAGCCTTTGGACTTGTGGATGGTCATGATCTGCACCACACCGGCCTTCGGCGAGGCGTACAGATTGGTGAGCGCGTTGAAAAATTCCTGCGGATTGTCCAGGTCGCCGGTAGCAGTGTGGGTGCCGAGCAGCTTGAAGACTGTCTTAATGTCTGCCAGCTCAGTCTGGTCAACAGTGGACATGCCGCCTAGTGCCAACCACAGGGCGCGAGCTTTCCATGCCAGCTCATCGCTGCGAGAAGACTTCTCCACGCCGTCAAGGGCTTCGACAAGGCGATTGACGCGTGCCTTTCCGTCCAGTGTCAAACGCTCCTGCACATCGCTCATTCTCAGCGCGACTGGGATCACCTCATGACCCATGCTGACAGTCAGGCAGTCTTCCCAGCTCAGGCCCACGAAGGCAGCTCGCAGCAGGGCAAGCCAGGAAGTGCGATCAGCTTGGTGCCAAAGGGAGCGGATCATCGCTACAACCTCGGCTACCGGGGCGCATTCCGCGATAGGGTCAATATCGGTGCCGCTAGCACCAATGCCAGCCTGTTTGAGCGCGGGAAGGATGTGTTTCAGGTGCGAGCGCCCGCGCACCAGGATTGCCACCGACTGCTCTGGGTCTTCACGAAAAGCGTCCTGCACCAACTGCACGACACGTTGAGCTTCTGCCTCGGACGATTGCAAAGCCTCGACCGTTACGAGGCCAGGGTTAGAGCGAAACGGCACAGACGGCACAAAGCTGCTGCCCGCTCCCTGGAACAGCGAGCCGTAGACCTTGTTGTTCCACTCGACGATGGTCGGTGAAGAACGGAAGTTCACGCGCAGGTGGTAAACGTCGAGGCGCTTAGGCCCGAAGCGAGCTTGCTCCACGGTATCGGTGAAAAGGTTGACGGTGGCGCCACGGAACAGATAGATCGACTGGTACTTGTCGCCGCACATGAAGACGCTGCGCTCGTCATCTTCTTCCCAGGCTTGCACAAGGCAGCGCAGCAACTGGTACTGAGCCGGAGACGTATCCTGGTTTTCATCAACCAGCAGGTGGCAGACACGATCCTCGTCCAGCAGGGCATCACCAATTTCAACCCCAGCACCCAGAGAGAGAATCGCCCGCTGGGCAACCTCGGGGAAGTCAACGGCAGCAGCGCCATCGAACGCCAGCATCAGGTTGGCCATCAGGTAGCGCAGGATCACCGTCAGGTGTTCCATCATGCGTGCGGACTCAGCCGGATATTGAGGATCAGGCAGGTCACGCAGCAGGATTAGAGCCTTGTCCACCTCGGGGTCGCCAGTCAGCGAGCCGAGGAAGCCATTCATCCGAGAGGTCAGCGCCTCCTTAGCTGGAAACCCCTCGCCGGCCGTGACCTTGGAGCGGATCATGTTGTCGGTCTTGAGCAGCGCTTTGGCGGCACGCCGAGCAAAGTCTCGACCTTCATCGGTCATATCGACCCGGCCATACGCGGCCCAGCTATGGTGCTCATGCACCCCGCTGGCGTCAGCGAAGATGCTCCAGCAGGTGTTGAAGTCGTACTTGTCCAGCACGGCAAGAGCACCAGACATTTCCGTCTCTACTATCTCGCGCAGCGCCTCAGAGAGTTCATCGCCGCTCATATTCAGCAGCTCGCCTACCCACTGGTCCCGCTTGGTGAGAAGCGTGGTGAACATCGGCACCAGCAGCTCAAACTGGTTTCGTGCGAAGGCCAGTACAGCCTCCAGGGCCTCACGCAGCACAGAGGGAATCGACTCGTCATTGACGCTGCCGAGGGTATTGAGAATCGCGGCCCGGTAGATCAGCGAGGGATCATCCGAAGTACGCCCACCGCCCAGCCCGGACATGATCGGCATCTTGCCGGCGATCTGAGCGCAGAAGGCGTCGAAGGTCATGATGCGCAGGCGAGAGGGGTTCAGCGCAAGGTTCCACCCCAGAAGGGCATCACGCTCAAGCACCAGACGCGCAAGCATGTACAGCGGCTTCTCATGCGCTTCTGCCGGCTCACGCCCAGAAGCTGCAAGAGCCAGGGCGCCGGTTACACGCTCAACGATTTCACCAGCAGCCTTGTTGGTGAAGGTAATGGCCAGAATTTCTTCCGGTCGCTGAACGACTGTGAGGCATGCAAGGAGACGATACAGGAGCTGGGTAGTCTTGCCCGAGCCTGCCGGCGCCAGCAATGCAACAGAGCGAGCCGGATCAATCGAAAGCGCACGCACATCAGCATCATGCGGGTTAGTCGAGGCAATGGCTGCCATGATCGGCGTCAGGTGGGAAATCTTGGATTCGATTCGAGCTTGAGCGGTCATCGGGGCTCTCCTTGTAGATAGCCCCAAGATAACGACCGAGACAGCGTGTCACCGCGCAGGCGTGAAAGTCCTCAACCCCTAAGAGGGGATTTGACATCCTCCCCCGCCTTCGCAGTAACAGCTCAGGAAGGGGATTCCTTTTCAGGCGTTAGCCGATTGCTCGGCTAACAGGTTCCTGCTGCTGACGGCCTTACCGCACCGTTCACTTCACAGGCGAACCGGGCTAAGTCCAGCCCTTCGTTGCTCAGTTGTGCCTCGCCCCGGCGAAGCACGTTGATCGCTCTGCGCGGCAGACCCCGTACTTCTAGTGCGGGGAAGGATAGCGCGGGCCGCGAAGCGGTCCTATACTCAAAACTGTACAGATAGACAGTAGTTCTATGCTCCGACGCCAAGCCTACAAGTTCCGCATCGAGCCAACCGGCGAACAGCAGCGCAAGCTGCGACAGTTCGCCGGAGCCTGCCGCTGCGTGTTCAATGAGGCGCTGACGTTGCAGCAGAGTAACCGCGAAGACGGCGGCAAATATATCGGCTATGTGGCGATGGCCAAGCAACTCACAGCCTGGCGCAACGGTGCGCTGTTGCCCTCCGGGCGGCTCGCGCCCTGGCTGAAGGTTGCCCCGGTGCATCCCTTGCAGCACGCCCTCAAAGACCTCGACCGGGCCTACCAGAATTTCTTCGAGAAGCGTGCCGACTTCCCCCGCTTCAAGAAGCGCGGCCTGCACG
>NZ_NIUB01000042.1 GCF_002197815.1 Pseudomonas oleovorans subsp. oleovorans | reverse complement strand
TGGTGAGCGCTTCTGCCCGGACGGAAGCCGTAGCTATAGTCCGAGAACAGCGGATCGAAGATCGGCGTGAGCTGTTGCAGCAGGGCTTGCTGGATCAGGCGATCCACGACACTGGGAATGCCCAGTTCACGCCCATCCCGTCGCCTCTCGACAATCGGTAGCACAATGGCAAGCGTACAGATCTCCCAGGGTAATTCGCGCGACCTTCCAGCTTATGCCTGGCGGATCTACGTCGTAGCGTGCCGTGCAAGTACCGGGCTTTGACGAATTGGGCCGCCTCACCCCGCTACGCCGCCTCCATCCGCTTCCTGTTCGTCAGGCCAGCCATTTGCTTCCGGCTTCCTTCAGATTCGCAGTCACCCGCGACACCCTTGCCTTCCGCTAGCACTTCCCCTTGCCGGGCGTGCAGAGGACTTTCACCTCCAAGTCGTCCGGTTCACCACCACAGTGAACCGAACAGCGCCAGTCACGGCGCTACGCGCCATGCCTGGCGCACCCAAAAAAAGGGATGGCCGAGGCCATCCCTGAAGATCGAGGCTGGTGATGCCTCCTATGAAAGACGCTCAGCTGCGTTGACGAGCTGGTGCCTGGCTCGCGCCGGTGTAGAAACCCGCCAGGCCCGGCCAGAAGCGGCGCGGCGGATGCAGGGTGCGGAACAGGAACTTGACGCTGGGGGGCTGTGACGGTTGCATGGTCGTTCTCCGTTACTGCTGCAGGGGCACGAGGCGTGGGGCGATCATGTTCTCGGGGCGCAGAATGTCGGCCAGGGTGGCCTCATCCAGCAACTGCTCCTCGCGCACCAGTTCCAGCACGCCGCGCCCGCTTTCCAGGGCGACCTTGGCGATGCGCGTGGCGTTCTCGTAGCCGATGTAGGGGTTCAGCGCGGTGATCAGGCCGATGGAGTTTTCCATCAGTTCGCGGCAGCGCGCTTCGTTGGCGGTGATACCGTCGATGCACAGTTCGCGCAGCATATCCATGGCGCGGGTGAGCAGGCGGATCGAGTCGAAGATCTTGTAGGCGATCAGCGGCTCCATCACGTTCAGCTGCAGCTGGCCACCTTCGGCGGCCATGGTCAGCGCCAGGTCGTTGCCGATCACTTCGAAGGCCACCTGATTGACTGCCTCGGGGATCACCGGGTTGACCTTGCCCGGCATGATCGAGCTGCCCGGCTGACGCGCCGGCAGGTTGATTTCGTTGATGCCGGTACGCGGGCCGCTGGACAGCAGGCGCAGGTCGTTGCAGATCTTCGACAGCTTGACCGCCGTGCGCTTGAGCATGCCGGAGAACAGCACGAAGGCGCCCATGTCGCTGGTGGCTTCGATCAGGTCGGCCGCCGGCTTGAGCGGGTGACCGCTGATCACGCTCAGGCGCTTGACCGCCAGGGCCTGGTATTTCGGGTCGGCGTTGATGCCGGTGCCGATGGCGGTGCCGCCCAGGTTGACCTCGGTGAGCAGCGCCGGGGCGAGCATCTTCAGGTGCTGTAGGTCTTCGCCCAGGGTGGTGGCGAAGGCGTGGAATTCCTGACCCAGAGTCATCGGCACGGCGTCCTGCAACTGGGTGCGACCCATCTTCAGCACATGGCCGAACTCCAGCCCTTTGGAGGCGAAGGACTGAATCAGCTTGTCCAGCGCACTCAGCAGGCTGTCATGGCCGAGCAGCAGGCCCAGGCGAATGGCAGTCGGGTAGGCGTCGTTGGTCGACTGCGCCATGTTCACATCGTTGTTCGGGTGCAGGTGCTGGTACTGGCCTTTCTCAAAGCCCATGGCCTCCAGCGCGATGTTGGCGATGACCTCGTTGGCGTTCATGTTGGTCGAGGTGCCGGCGCCGCCCTGGATCATGTCGACCACGAACTGCTCGTGGAACTCGCCCTGGATGATGCGTGCGCAGGCGGTGCTGATTGCCGTGTGCTTGGCGGCGGACAGATGGCCCAGCTCGCGGTTGGCGTCCGCCGAGGCCTGCTTGACCATGGCCAGGCCGATTACCAGCTTCGGATAATGCGACAGCGGCACACCGGACAGGCGGAAGTTCTGCACGGCGCGCAGGGTCTGGATACCGTAATAGGCATCGGCGGGGACTTCGAGGGTGCCGAGCAGGTCTTTTTCGACGCGAACAGATGCAGCAGGGGACATGATCGAGATGACTCTTGGGGAATACGGCGAGTGCCGCGATACCCATAGAATAGGGGCTCCAACCGTCTCGCTACCAATGCCGTTACTTGCTGTCCTATGCACAATCGGCATAATGTCGAAGTGACCGCGCACTAGCGACAAACGTAGGGTGGGTTAGCCGCATGCCACCGGCGTCAAATGTCACGCCGATAGCGCTGCGGCGTAACCCACCACCGGCGCAACACGGTCGGCCCTCTGATTGTTTCTGTAGGAGCCGCGCCTCGCGGCGAATGCTCTGGCCGGGCGCCAGAAATCCTTCGCCCCGAGGCGCGGCTCCTACACGGGCGCAAACCGGATCAGCACGCGGAGCCTGCGATGAACCTGGAAACCAAATGGCTGGAAGACTTCGTCACCCTGGCCGCCACCCGCAGCTTTTCCCAGGCTGCGGAAAAGCGCTTCGTCACCCAGCCGGCATTCAGCCGACGTATCCGCAGCCTGGAAGGCATGCTCGGCCTGACCCTGGTCGACCGTTCCTGCACCCCGGTCGAGCTGACCGAGTCCGGCAAGTTGTTCCTGGTGACCGCGCGCAGCCTGGTCGAACAGCTTGGCGAAGTGGTGCGCCACCTGCACAACCTCGAAGGCCAGCAGGGCGAGATGCTGTCGATTGCCGCCGCCCACTCGCTGACCCTGGGTTTCTTTCCGGAATGGATCGCCCGCCTGCGCCGCGAAGGTCTGCCACTGACCACCCGCCTGGTGGCGACCAACGTCGGCGAAGCGGTGCATTCACTGCGTGAAGGCGCCTGCGACCTGATCCTTGCCTATTACGACCCTGACGCGGCGCTGCAGATGGACCCGGCGATCTTCCCCTCGCTGCACCTGGGCGCCACATCGATGTTGCCGGTATGCGCGGTCAACGAGTCCGGCGCGCCGCTGTACGACCTCGACAATGGCCAGAGCGTACCGCTGCTGGCTTACAGCGCCGGCGCCTTTCTCGGTCGCTCGGTCAACCTGCTGCTACGCCAGCGCGCATTACGCTCGACCACCGTGTACGAAACCGCTATGGCCGACAGCCTCAAGAGCATGGCCCTGCAGGGCATGGGCGTGGCCTGGGTGCCACGGCTATCAGTGACTGCGGAACTGGCCCGTGGCGAACTGACTATCTGTGGCGCAGAGCAGTGGCAGATTCCACTGGAAATCCGCCTATACCGCTGCGCCCTGGTGCGCAAGGCGGCGGTGCGTTTGCTGTGGCGCAAGCTGGAGACGGGGGAGGTAGGGGGCTGATTTTTAGCATGCTCGCGCTCTGCACCTGTCTTTCGGAGCGCATCTGATTTAGGAGTTATATATCTTCAGAATCGAAAAAATCATTATCAACAGTTTTAACCTCATAGATGTTTTTTACTTGAACACCTACGTTGTACTTATGCATGAGGTCTACAAGCTTTGACCCATCAAGTAAAATTATCTTATGGTGTGCGTCGCGAGCTTTATTTTTAGCTTTTTCATCAAACGATGACGTTGTAACAAAAATGCCTTTATGTGTGTCGCCACTCATTGCGCCAATAAAGTTGCGAATGTCCGTTTCACGGACTTTGTTTTCATTGTAGCGTTTGGCTTGAATATATATTTTTTCCAGCCCTAATTGATCCTCGTTTATGATTCCGTCAATGCCGCCATCGCCGGATTTAGAGGTCTCAATGAATTCTCCATAGCCCATTTTCTTTAAAAGGATTAGTATTATTTTTTCAAAGGCATATGGGTCAATTGTTTTCAACTTTGATAGAAGTTCGTCTTTAATTTCGCGCTCAATCCGCTCAAAGCCAGTGTCTATTAGATCCTGTGGGCTAGCGCTTTCCTCTTCTATAAGAAGTTTCTCAGGCTTGCTATTTTCAGGTTGATAGAAATTTATAACGTCAGCCTGTATTTCAGGAAGTGTTATGTTTTCTGCTTTTGTAAAAAGTCCTTTATCTGTTATTTGGACGAACCCTCGCTGCGGGTAATGAACCAGTCCGCCTTTTTTCAAGTAGGACTTGCCCCAGGCGATTCTATTTTCTATGACCCTGTCGCCGCTTTTAGTTGTTTGTTGTAGTAGTTCATAAGGTAGGTGCGAGTAGAAGTTTTCCTCCACGCGCCTTATTAACTCTCGACCCTTTATGATCTTGCCATCTCTCAGTATTTCTAGTATCGGTATGAATGTTTCATTAAACTTTGGCAAATCCATTTTAATTCTCTTAGCCTTCTGCAGCGTTGTAGCACACATGCAAAGCGTAGTGTTTTCCAGTTATAGAGGCCAAGGAGTCGGCGTCTTTCACCGCACAATAACCACTGGTCATAATTGGCTGCAAGCTGCTTTTTTGTATTGCTCCAACGCTCCGCGCGGCACCACAGACTAAGACGCTCTGCGTCCGTTTCGATCTTCATAGTCGCCAGTACCACCCGGGATGACGCGCAGCGCCACAAACGCCGGTGCCAACGCAGAGCGTGGGCACCATCGGTACAAAGAGCGTCGTGGGCGGTATGCCGCTTCAGCCGCGAGCCGTCCGCGACGAATCACTTGCCCGACTTGATCGACGTCCACGCCCGCGTACGCACGCGCTCGATCTTCTGCGGCAGCGGCTGCACCACGTACAGCGACTTCTGCAGCTCTGGCGTTGGCGTCAGGTCGGGGTCGGCGGCGATTTCCGCGCCCACCAGTTGCATGCCCGGCACGTTGGGGTTGGGGTAGCCGAGAAAATCGCTGATCGGGGCGATGACCTTGGGTTCGAGCAGGTGGTTGATGAAGGCATGCGCCTCGTCGACGTTCTGCGCGCTCTTGGGGATGGCCCAGGTGTCGAACCAGATCGGCGCGCCTTCCTTCGGCAGGCGCCAGTTGATCACCACGCCGTTACCGGCTTCCTTGGCGCGGTTGGCGAACTGGTAGAAGCTGCCGGAGTAGCCGATGGCCACGCAGATATCGCCGTTGGCGATGTCGGTCATGTACTTGGCGGAGTGGAAGTAGGCCACGTAGGGGCGCACCTTGAGCAGCAGTTCGGTGACCTTGTCGTAGTCGGCCGGGTTGGCGCTGTTGGGGTCGAGGCCCAGGTAGTGCAGGGCGATGGGGATAATCTCGGTGGGCGAGTCGAGCATGGCCACGCCGCAGGATTTCAGCTTCTCCATGTACTCGGGCTTGAACACCAGGTCCCAGCTGTTGACCGGCGCGTCGTCACCGAGCGCAGCCTTGACCTTGTCCGGGTTGTAGCCGATCAGCACGGTGCCGTACATGTAGGGCACGCCGTACTGGTTGCCCGGGTCGTTCTTCTCCAGCAGGCCAAGCAGCACCGGGTCGAGATTCTTCCAGTTGGGCAGCTTGGACTTATCCAGCGGGGCGAATACGCCGGCCTTGATCTGGGTTTCGAGGAACTGGTTGGACGGGATCACCAGGTCATAGCCGGAGTTGCCGGTGAGCAGCTTGGCTTCCAGCGCCTCGTTGGTCTCGAAGGTGTCCCAGGTGATCTGAATGCCGGACTCCTTCTGGAAGTCCTTGGGCACGGACGGCAGGATGTAGTCGGCCCAGTTGTATACGCGCAGCTCCTTGGCCTGCACCGCGCCGCTGAGCAGGGTGGCGCCGCACAGGGCGACGCCGAGCATCTGTTTGATGGTATTCATCGTTTCCTCACCCCTGAAGTGTTGTTGGTCTTCTTCTGTACCCGCAGGGCAATCGCATGAAGCCAAGTGCCCCGATAAGTCGCCGCTAAGGAAACTCTGAAAAACTCGTCATTCCCGCGCAAGCGGGAATCCAGAACCTGCGAAACTCCTGGGCTCCCGCCTTCGCGGGAGTGACGATAAATAACTTTTTCAGAACATCCCTAAAGTGCCTCCCACAACCGGGCGGCTATACGCCCTCGAAGCCTTCGAGCACGTTGACTGCGTTGACGCCGATGGCCTCCACTGCGTAGCCGCCTTCCATGATGAACAGGGTTGGCACGCCGAGGGCGGCGATGCGTCGGCCCATGGTCAGATAGTCCGGGCTGTCGAGCTTGAACTGCGAGATCGGATCTTCCATGTAGGTGTCCACGCCCAGCGACACCACCACCACCTCGGCGCCGTACTCGGCGATGCGCTGGCAGGCCTGCTCCAGGGCCGCGCTCCAGGTGTCCCAGGCGCTACCCATGGGCAACGGGTAGTTGAAGTTACAGCCCTCGCCGGCGCCCTCGCCCAGTTCGTCGGCGTAACCGAGGAAGAACGGGAACTCCTCGGCCGGGTCGCCGTGGATCGAGGCGAACAGCACATCGCTGCGCTGGTAGAAGATGTCCTGGGTGCCGTTGCCGTGGTGGTAGTCGACATCGAGGATGGCCACCTTCCTGCGGCCCTGGTCGAGGAAGGCCTGGGCAGCGATGGCGGCGTTGTTCAGGTAGCAGTAACCGCCCATCACGTCGCTGGCGGCATGGTGGCCTGGCGGCCGGCACAGGGCGAAGGCGCTGTGGGCGCCGTTGGCGATTTCCTGCTGGGCACTGAGCGCAACCTGGGCGGCGCTGTAGGCGGCCTGCCAGGTGCCGGCAGTGATCGGCGCGCCGCCGTCGAAGCTGTAATAGCCGAGCTGGCCGTGCAGGTCACTGGGGATCATCCGCCGCAGCGTGCGCGCCGGCCAGGTGAAGGGCAGCAGATCACCGGTGCCGCCCTGTTCCTGCCAGCGCGCCCAGGCGTCCTGAAAGAACTCCAGGTAGGCCTTGCTGTGGATGCGCGCGATGGGCGCCAGGCCGAAATCCCCGGGGGCGCGAACCTCGCCAAGCTGGCGAGCCTTGACACGGGCGAGGATATGGTCGGCGCGCTGTGGCTTCTCGAAGCAGGGCATCAGTTGCCCGTCGATCAGCTCGCATTTGCCGTGGTGCAGGTGGTGGTCGTCGCTGTAGTAGGTGAGCATGCAATGCGCTCCAGGCTCGTTGTTGTGCCTGCATTGTTCGCCTGCCCGACCAGCGTCGAGAACATTGGCAACGGCCAAAAGGGGATCGAAATGGCCAAATTGCCTTGCCACCGGCACGGGGGTGGAAGATGAAACGCGGTATGAGTCTTAAGTTTTCGTTAAGCCTTTGTGCCGAGAGTGACGCCACCGCACCACATCAGGAGCCTTCTCATGCGTCGTCTACTGCTCGTTCCCGCTCTGCTGGCATGCGCCGCGCCGGCCTTGGCCAAGACCGAATGCACCACGGCCGAGCGTTCAACCTGGCAGGACCCCGAGCAGTTTCAGGCCAAACTCGTGGCCGATGGTTACAGAATCAACACGTTCAAGATCACCGAAGGCAATTGCTACGAGATCTATGGTTTTGATCGAGAAGGCCGTAAAGTCGAGATCTACCATGACCCGGTCAGCGGCAATGCCGTGAAGACCGAGAGCAAAGACTGATCATCACCCCAGGCGTTATGCCTTCTTGACGAGAACCTACCATGCCCCGTTTAGCCCGAGCCGTACTGGGCAGCCTGCTGATGCTGTGCGCCACACCGTTACTGGCCGATACCGAATGCGCCCGCCCTGATCGCAGCGCCTGGATGCCCGAATCGCAGTTCCGCGAGCAGATGAAGCGCCAGGGCGTGCAGATCACCAAGTTCCGCATCACTCCCGGTAATTGCTACGAGATCTATGGCTTCGACCGTGAGGGTCGCAAGCTGGAAATCTATTACGATCCGGTCGATGCCCAGCCTGTAGAAGACGTGGCCAGCGCACAGCTGGCATTGCCCCGACATCCCTGAATCCGCGACCATGACCTCAACCTTCAAGACCTGCGCCCTGCTGTTGGGCGCCGCCTCCGTGTTCGCCTTCGCCTGGCTCGCCGGCAGCTCGCACGAATTGGCGCCCTTTGCCCGCGCCCCCGCGCTGCCGGGCAATACGACACCCGCCATGGCGGCGCATTTTGCCTCCTCCGATCTGGAGGATTTCGTTCATTCCGCCTCCATCACCGACCTGCCTGGCGGTGATCTGATGGCGGTCTGGTTCGCCGGCACGCGCGAAGGCGCTGCCGATGTGCAGATCCGCGCCGCACGCTTCGATGCCGCCAGTGGCCAGTGGAGCGCCGAGCGTGTGCTGGCCAGCCGCGAGTCGACCCAGCATGCCGTGGGCAAGCACATCCGCAAGCTGGGCAACCCGGTGATCAGCCTGGCGCCGGACAACCGCCTGTGGCTGTTCTACGTTTCGGTGTCGCTCGGAGGTTGGGCCGGTAGCGCGGTCAATGCCATGGTTTCCGACGACCTTGGCGACACCTGGTCGGCGCCCCGGCAACTGGTCACCAGCCCATTCCTCAACATCAGCACCCTGGTGCGCGCCACCCCCGTGTTCCATGCTGACGGCAGCATCGGCCTGCCGGTGTATCACGAGTTTCTCGGCAAGTTTCCCGAGTACCTGCACCTGAGCGCGAACGGTGAAGTGCTGGGCAAGCACCGCATCGGCAAGGGCCGCTACTCGCTGCAGCCCACCGTAGTGGCGTTGGACGACAAGCGTGCCGTGGCCCTCTTGCGTTATGCCGGCGAGGAGCACCATCGCGTACTGGCCAGCTACAGCGAAGATACCGGGCGCAACTGGAGCCAGCCCGAGCCGGTGGAGCCGAGCAACCCCAACTCATCGCTGGCGGCGGTCGGTCGCCCGGACGGCAGCCTGCTGGTGGCGATGAATGACCTTGAAGACGGGCGCTTTCGCCTGACGCTCTATGCCACCGACGCTAACCTGAACAACTGGCGTAACCTGGGTGAGCTCGACGAAAGCCCCAACCCCTGGGGCGAGCCGATCGCGCGGGATGAATTTCCCGCCGTGGTCAGTGAGAAATACCTGGCCAGCGGCGGCAAGCCCGAGCAGCAGGCGACCTTCCTCGAGCGGGTGAGCGCGCGCATGTGCAGCGACGACGGTTGTTCCTTCGACTACGAATATCCCTACTTCGTCCGTGATCGCGAGGGTGCCTATCACCTGGTCTATTCGTGGAACGACATGTTCATCAAGCACCTGACCTTCAACGAGGCCTGGGTCTCGGAGCGCCACCCGCATGACTGATTTCTGGCTACCACACCTGGCCTTTACCCTGTTGCTGTTCCTGATCTTCACCCGGCTGGCGCGTACTGCCCTGCAGCGCGGCATCCTGCTGGCGGGCTGCCTGCTGCTCAGCCTGCTGCCGGCGCAGGGCATCAGCCTGGCGCTGCAGTTGCGTACCTATATCGGCGATCTGTCGGTGGCTAGCCTGGTGCTGCTGGGCTGGGCGACCCTGAGCCGCTTTGGCCTGGCGCCTGCCAGCTCGCGTGATCGGCTGGCCAGCCTGGCGCTGTTCGCCGGCCTGGCCGTGCTGCTCTATCCGGCAGCACTCGGCCTGAGCTATGCCGACCCCTATCAGCTGGGCTTCGAACCCCGGCCGATGCTGCTGGTGCTGGGCTTGCTGTGCGCGGTGCTGATCCTCCAGCGCAGCTGGCTCGGCGCCCTGGCGCTGGTGCTGGCAACCCTGGCCTTCGCCCTGCGCCTGGGCGCCTCGGAAAATTACTGGGACTACCTGATCGACCCCTACCTGGCCCTCTATAGCCTGGGTGCGCTGCTGAGTGCCGCTGTGCGCTGGCTGCTGGCCCGACCGACAAGGAAACTCGCATGAGCTGGCTGAAATCCCGCCGCCTGCATTACCTGGCAGGCCTCACGGCGCTGCTGTTCGTGCTCTTCGCCACCCTGCGCGGGGTGTTTCTGCTGGGCTTCTCCGCTGTCGACAGCATCGGCGAACCGGACGTGCTGCCCACGCTCGGCATCGGCCTGCGTTTCGACCTGCGCCTGGCCCTGCTGCTGATGCTGCCGGTCGGCATTCTGCTGGCGCTGCCCAAGCTGCGCCTGGCGCGCTTTCGCGCCGTGCGCTGGCTGCTGCGCGGCTACCTACTGCTGGTCGTGGCGGCGCTGGGCCTGCTGTACATAGTCGATTTCGGCCACTACGCCTACCTGGGCGTGCGCCTCAACGCCACGGTGCTGCGCTTTGCCGGCGATGCGCAGATCTCTGCCGGCATGCTCTGGCAGACCTACCCGGTGCTGTGGATAACCCTGGCCTGGCTGGCCGGTGTAGCGCTGTCGGCCTGGGCGTTGCTGCGCCTGGAGCGCGCGACCCTGGACCGGCCGCAGGCTCAGCAGGTCGGTGTGTTGCCGGCCCTCGGCGGTGCGGCAGTGGTCGCTGTGCTGGTGTTCTTCGGCCTGCTCGGCCGCGCCAGCGCGCTGAACCTGGAGAACCCGGTGCCGCTGCGCTGGAGCGATGCCTTCTACAGCGGTAACAGTCAGGTCGGTGCGCTCGGGATCAATCCGGCGCTGTTTCTCTTCGATACCCTCAAGCTTGAGCCTGCCGCCTTCGACGAGACGGCCACGCGCGAGCATTACCAGGTGGTGGCCGATTACCTGGGCGTCAGCGAGCACGATGCGCAGGGGCTGAACTTCTTCCGTCACCAGCCGGTGCAGGCGCACCGCATCCAGGCAGAACGCCAGCCCAACGTGATCTTCGTCATGCTCGAATCGCTCGGCACCAGCGCCGTGGGCGCCTACGGCAACCCGCTGAACCCGACGCCCAATCTGGATCGTCTGGCTCAGGAAAGCTGGTTTTTCCGTCACTTCTACGTGCCGGTCACCGGCACCGCCAAGACGGTGTGGGCGAGCATCACCGGCATCCCTGACGTGTCGCGCCAGGAGACCGCCACGCGCAACCCGCTGATCGCCCGCCAGCGCACGCTGATCAACGCGCTCGACGGCTACGAGAAGTTCTACATGATCGGCGGCAACGCCGGCTGGGCCAACATCAATGCGTTGATCCGCCAGAGCATCGACGGCGTGCAACTCTATGAAGAGCGTAACTGGCAGTCGCCCCAGGTGGACGTGTGGGGTATCTCCGACCTGGATTTCTTCAAGGAAAGCACGCGCATTCTCGGCGCTCTGCCCAAGGACAAGCCGTTCTTCGCCTACTTGCAGACCTCCGGCAACCACCGGCCCTTCACCATCCCCAAGGATAACGACGGTTTCGAGGCGCTCGACCTGCCGCTGGAACAGGTGCAGCAGGCCGGCTCGCGCAGTGTCGAGCAGTACAACGCGGTGCGCCTGCTGGACTTCAACATCGGCCGCCTGATGGAGCTGGCCAAGGAGCAGGGCTTCTACGACGACACCATTTTCGTCTTCTTCGGCGACCACAACACCCGCATCAGTCAGATCCCGCACATGGCGCCGGCCTTCGAGCAACTGGGGCTGGAGAGCAACAACGTGCCGCTGCTGATTCATGCACCGAAGTGGCTGGCGCCGCGCGAGTTCGACGCGGCCGTGGGCCTGGCCGACCTGCTGCCGACCGTGGCCGGGCTGGTCGGCGTGCCCTTCGACAACGGCGGTCTCGGCCGCGACCTGCAACTGCCGGCGCCGGAAGGCGAACGCGTGGTGCCGCTGGTGCTGCAGGAAGGCACCTTCCCGGTGATCGGCGCGGTGACGCGCGACTTTCTCGTGCAGATGCAGCACGACGGCAGCTCGCCGACGCTGCACGACCTGCGCTCGCCGACCCCGCGCGACAACGTCGCCGAGCGCCACCCGCAAGAGTTCCAGCGCTTGTTGGCGCTGGGACGTGGCCTGCATGAAGCAGCGCGCTTGCAGATGTATCGCAACGTGCAGGCGCAGGAATGAGCGATGCCTGTGGGAGGCGCTTCAGCGGCGAGCTTTATCGCGGCTGAAGCCGCTCCCACGGTTTCGGTGATCGCCCGGTAATCACACATCGCCCGCAAGCGGGCTCCTACAGGGGAATCGGGCATTTCGTAGGAGCCGGCTTGCCGGCGATTCGTACCCCACAGGCCCGCGCCAGTGCCCGGGATTGCATACGGCTATGCGCGAAAGCGACTCGGCGGCACGCCGCTCCAGCGCTGGAAGGCGTGGCGGAAGCTGGCGGTTTCGCTGAAGCCGAGCACTTCGGCGATACGGTACACCGGCCATTGCTCCTCGCCGAGCAGCGCCTTGGCGCGCTCGAAGCGCAGCTCGTCGAGCAGGCCCTGGTAGCTGGTGCCCAGTTCCTGCAGGTGACGGCGCAGGGTACGCGGCGAGCAATGCATCTGCTGCGCCAGGTTCTCCAGCCCCGGCGGCTCGGCCAACTGCGCGGCGAGCAACTGGCGCACCCGCTCCAGCCAGGCCTGGCGGCTGCTGAACTCGGCGTTCAGACGGCGGCAGCGTTCCACCATGTCGCCGTGGGTCACGCTGTCGGCCAGCGGCAGCCGGCGTTCCAGCAACGCGGCGGGAAAGGCGAAGGCATTGCGCTGTGCCGAGAAACGCAGCGGGCAGGGAAAGCTCTGCGCATAGCGCGAGACGTAGTCTGGCCGAGCGTAGGTGAACTCGGCGCCTTCCAATGACAGCGGCTGGCGCAGCAGTTCATCACCGATCAGCTTCAGCGAGGCCAGGCACATCTCCACGTTGAACACTTCCAGCGCCTCGGCATCGCGGTAACCGCTGGCGCAGATCCAGGCCCGCTCGCCTTCCACCTGCATGTCGAGGCGAAAATAGGTGCCGAGTAGCGCCGGGTACTGCAGCAACAGACGCCAGGCGTCACCAAAGGTGGCAGCCGAGAGGGCGGCGTAACCCAGCAGCCCATAGGAGGAAACATGCAGGCTGCGCCCCAGGTCGAGCCCCAGATCAGCACGCAGGGCCAGGGCATTGGCACAGACCTGCAGCTCCTGCACCCGGGTGATGCGCGCGTCGGCATTGTCCAGATCAGCCGCACCAATACCGCTCCCGGCCAGCAATTGCGAGCGTAGTTCGGGCTGCTCGGCGAAGCGCTGGAGGATCAGGGAAACCACATGCAGGGTGGTCAGTCGGGCGTGCAGCATGATGCGTTCCGTCAGCGTGATTAGGCAAAGGAACGCAAGAAATATGCCGCGAGACGGCGGGCCGTAGCCCGCCCGAGAGGATCAGCGATTACGCAGAATGGCGTTGATGAAGTCGCCCTGATTCGGTTCATCCTTGTGCGTGGTGAACTGCAGTTGGCCGTCCTGCTCGCGCAACTTCATGCTTTCGCCGAAGCGGCAGTCGATGCCCTTGAGGGTCTTGGCCTCGGCCTTGTAGCGGTCGTCCTTGCCACACAGGTAGGCCATCTGGCTGACCACTTCACCGCAGAAACTCGGCACGCTGAGGCCGATCAGCTGCTCATCGGACATCGCGCTCCAGTCCACCTGGGCGCTCAGCGGGATGGCGCAGGCCTTGGAGGCTTCGCCGTCGATCTCCTGCTTCTGGTAAATCGCCAGGAGGACCTTCGGCTTCAGCGCCTTGGTGTCGGCGGAAGGAGCGAGCGCCAAGCTCACGCCCTGGCCGGCTCGAATACCTGCGGATGCTTGGCCAGATCCAGCGCAGCGGCTTGAAGGGAAAGCAGGGAGAGGGCAACGAGCGAAACGTACTGTTTCATGACGACACGTCCTTGTTCGGATGAAGAGCGCACAGTATAGCCCGCCGCCTGGCGGCGATCTGTGCGCCCGTCCGCGTCCGTTCTGTAGGAAAGTTGCCAGTGCGTGGCCTTGCTCGAATCAGAACTGCAGCACCACCCGCCCCTCGATCTGCCCGCCGCGCATCTGCTCGAAGATGCCATTGATGTTGTCGAGCGTGTCGCTGTGCACTGTGGCCTTGACCAGGCCCTCGCCAGCGAAATCCAGTGCCTCCTGCAAATCGGCGCGGGTGCCGACGATCGAGCCGGTGATCGTGATGGCCTTGAGCACCACGTCGAAAATCGGCGTGGGGAAGTCACCTGGCGGCAGGCCGACCAGCGCCACGGTGCCGCGCCTGCGCGCCATACCGATGGCCTGGCCAAAGGCGGCGTTGGACACCGCTGTGACCAGTACGCCATGGGCGCCACCGATATCGCGCTGCACCACCTCGGCCGGATTTTCCTTGCGCGCGTTGATGGTCAGGCTGGCGCCGAGCTTGCGCGCCAACTCCAGCTTGGCGTCGTCGACATCCACCGCGATGACGTGCAGGCCCATGGCGCGGGCATACTGCACTGCAACGTGGCCGAGGCCGCCGATACCGGAGATCGCCACCCACTGGCCGGGGCGCGCCCCGGTTTCCTTTAGCCCCTTGTATACCGTCACGCCGGCGCAAAGGATCGGCGCAATTTCCAGAAAATCGACGCTTTTCGGCAGGATGCCGACGTAGTTCGGATCAGCCAGCACGTATTCGGCGTAACCGCCGTTGATCGAATAGCCGGTGTTCTGCTGGCTCTCGCACAGGGTTTCCCAGCCGGTCAGGCAGTGTTCGCAGCAGCCGCAGGCGGTGTAGAGCCAGGGCACGCCGACACGGTCGCCTTCCTTGACCCGCGTGACGCCGCTGCCGACCGCCGCCACGTAGCCAACGCCCTCGTGGCCGGGAATGAACGGCAGACTCGGTTTCACCGGCCAGTCACCCTCGGCGGCGTGCAGGTCGGTGTGACAGACGCCCGAGGCCTCGATTTTCACCAGAATCTGCCCGGGGCCGGGCAGTGGGGTGTTCACCTCCTCGATACGCAACGGCTGCCCGAAGGCGTGGACGACGGCGGCTTTCATGGTCTGGTTCATGTGCGGTTCCTCTTGCATGCGAGTGGAGCGTCAGTTTGCGCGCGCAGCCCGTGCCGGCATTGCTCCAGAGCAAGGTTTAGCTGGTTTTCCCGCTCTGCCACACCCTGTATGACAAACGGTCATGTGCAGTGCGCGCCTGCCCTGGCTTTGCGTTATACTGCGCGGCCTTCGGCCGGCCGCACCCGGCCAACGAATCATGACAAGCCACGCTGGCCCGCCCGCGTGGCTTGTTGGTTTTTGACGCGCCGCGAGGCGCCCGAGAGAAGAGGCACTTTGATGAGCGCACTGGTTGGCGTGATCATGGGCTCCAAGTCCGATTGGCCCACCCTTAGCCACACCGCCGAGATGCTGGACAAGCTGGGCATCCCCCACGAGGTCAAGGTGGTTTCCGCCCACCGCACCCCGGATCTGCTGTTCCAGTACGCCGAAGAGGCTGAGGCGCGTGGCATTCAGGTGATCATCGCTGGCGCCGGTGGCGCCGCTCACCTGCCGGGCATGTGTGCGGCCAAGACGCACCTGCCGGTACTCGGCGTGCCGGTGCAGTCGTCCATGCTGTCGGGTGTCGACTCGCTGTTGTCGATCGTGCAGATGCCGGCCGGCATTCCGGTCGCCACCCTGGCCATCGGCAAGGCCGGCGCGGTCAACGCAGCGCTGCTGGCCGCCAGCATCCTCGGTCACCAGCATCCGCAGTTCCATGCGGCGCTGAAGCTGTTCCGTCAGGAACAGACCGATACCGTGCTGAGCAACCCGGACCCGCGCGAGGCCTGAAGCCATTCCATCAGGGGCAGCGACACGGCGCATGTGAACGCTGTGCGCTGCCCGGGATGCGCATTTACCGGCGTAAACTCCGCTTCCTGCGCTGCGGGCAGCGCTCAACTGCTTGGTCTCGCCACCTGCTGAAAAGGGGCTTTGTTATGAAAATCGGTGTGATCGGTGGCGGCCAGCTGGGCCGCATGATGGCCCTGGCGGGTACCCCGCTGGGCATGCAGTTCGCCTTCCTCGACCCGGCGCCGGATGCCTGCGCCCAGGCGCTCGGCGAGCATATCCGTGCGGACTATGGCGATCAGGATCACCTGCGCCAGCTGGCCGACGAGGTCGACCTGGTCACCTTCGAGTTCGAGAGCGTGCCGGCCGAAACCGTGGCCTTCCTCTCGCAGTTCGTGCCGGTCTACCCGAGCGCCGACGCCCTGCGCATCGCCCGTGATCGCTGGTTCGAGAAGTCCATGTTCCGCGAGCTGGGCATTCCCACACCGGAGTTCGCCGACATCCAGTCGCAGGCCGACCTAGACGCCGCCGTGGCCAGCATTGGCCTGCCGGCGGTGATGAAGACCCGCACCCTGGGCTATGACGGCAAGGGCCAGAAAGTCCTGCGCAAGCCGGAAGACGTCAGCGGTGCCTTCGCCGAGCTGGGCAGCGTGCCGTGCATCCTCGAAGGCTTCGTGCCCTTTACCGGCGAAGTGTCGCTGATCGCCGTGCGCGCCCGTGATGGCGAAACGCGCTTCTACCCGCTGGTGCACAACACCCACGACAGCGGCATTCTCGCCCTGTCCGTCGCCAGCACCGATCATCCGCTGCAGGCGCTGGCCGAGGATTACGTCGGCCGCGTGCTGGACAAGCTCGATTACGTTGGCGTGCTGGCCTTCGAGTTCTTCGAAGTCGACGGCGGTCTCAAGGCCAACGAGATCGCCCCGCGCGTGCACAACTCCGGGCACTGGACCATCGAAGGCGCCGAGTGCAGCCAGTTCGAGAACCACCTGCGCGCCGTCGCCGGCCTGCCGCTGGGTTCCACCGCCAAGCTGGGCGAGAGCGCGATGCTCAACTTCATTGGTGCAGTACCGCCGGTGGAGCAGGTGATCAGCATCGCCGACTGCCACCTGCACCACTATGGCAAGGCCTTCAAGGCCGGGCGCAAGGTCGGGCATGCCACGCTTCGCAGCGCTGATCGCGCCGCTCTGGATGTCGCGATCAAGGCCGTACAGGCATTGATCGCAAAAGGCTGAGCCGGCATGTTGCGACTACGCTCTTGAATGATGGCAGTCATTCAAGAGCGTCCCGCATGAAGTACCTGTCTGCCCTGCTGCCCCTGATATCCGCGCTGACCTGCAATGCGGCGGACGACGTACTACGCGTCGATTTCCGTGAGCGCACACCAGAGATGCGCGTGGTTGACGGCCTACCCAGCGGCCCACTGGTCAGCGTGCTGGAAACCGCTGCCCAGCGTGTCGGTGTCGAACTGCACTGGCGCCAGGCGCCCTTCCTGCGCAGCCTCGACGATCTGCGCACCGGGCGCATCGACCTGGTGCCGCGCGTGCTCATGACCGAGGCGCGCCGCGCCTATATCCACTACCTGCCCAGCATCGGCAACCAGCCGCTGCATGTGCGCTTCGTCGTGCGCCCCGGGCAGGAAGCGCGCCTGAGCCGTTACGAGGATTTGTACGAGCTGGCCCTGGGGGGCAAGCGTGGTACGGCCTATTTCGAACCTTTCGACAGCGATGACCTGCTCGATCGCGCCTATGTCAGCGACGATGCGCAACTGGCTGCGATGTTCCGGGCTGGGCGCCTGGATACCATCGCGGTGATCGACGCTGCACCGATGGAGGCGCAATTCCAGGCCATGAACTTTCGCGACTACAGCTACGCGCACTACACCCACCAGCAGGTACTGGGCAACCACTTCGGCGCATCGCTGAGGCGCTACCACAGCGACCGAGGCGAACTCTACGACCGCCTTGGCGCTGAGCTGCAACGCATGCGTGAAGAGGGCGAAGTTGCCCTGATCTACCACCGTTATGGCGTTCTGCCGCCAGACGAGGCGAACTGATAGCCCCATTGACTTGTCCCATGACGGGCCTGCCGCATGAGCGGCACTTATCAAGGAGACACGCCAATGGGCATTATCGGCACCCTTTTCATCGGTCTGATCGTTGGTCTGATCGCACGTTTTCTCAAACCCGGCGATGACAGCATGGGCTGGATCATGACCATCCTGCTCGGCATCGGGGGCTCCATCGCGGCCACTTACGGTGGCCAGGCCCTGGGCATCTACGAAGCCGGACAGGCCGCCGGCTTCATCGGCGCAGTGATCGGCGCCATCGTCCTGCTGGTAATCTACGGCGCGATCAAGAAGGGCTGACAAGCCCAGGTCAGGAGCCGACTTGTCGGCTCCTCGTTAACGCCGCCACGAGATGCCATAGCCCATGCGCCACCTGCTGCTCGCCCTACTGTTTTGTACCGGCCTGGCCCACGCCGAACTGCCGGAAACCGACTGGCTCGACCTGATGCCACCCGAAGACCGCAAGGCCCTCGAGGAAATGCCCGACATCAGCCACGACACCCCCGAAGGCGACAGCACCTTCTACAGTGAAGGCGGCCTGCGCCAGCAGGATCAGGATCTGCCGGCAGTGATGTACTCCGCCAAGACCGTGCCCGAACTCGACGGCAAGGCCATCCGCCTGGGCGGCTATCCGGTGCCGCTGGAAACCGACGAGAAAGGCAACAGCACCCTGTTCTTCCTGGTGCCCTATCCGGGCGCCTGCATCCACGTGCCGCCACCGCCGCCCAATCAGTTGGTGCTGGTGCGCTACCCCAAGGGCATCGTCCTTGACGATATCTATGCCCCACTGTGGGTCAGTGGCGAACTGAAGGTGGAGCAGGTCAGCAACGACCTGGCCGACGCCGCCTATGCCATGGAAGCGGGCGAAGTGCGTCTGGTAACTGACGAAGACCTCTACTGATTGCTCTGGAGTCTGCGCATGAAAGCTGCCGCCCTGTTGTTGCTGTGTCTGCTGTCTACCGCCGTACTGGCTCTGGAGCCTGGCGAACGCCTGGCACCCTGGACGCTACTGGATCAGCATGACGTGCCCTATACCCTGAATGACGAGACCCACATCCTGCTGGTCGCCCGCGACATGGACGGCGCCAAACTGGTCAACGCTGCCCTGGAAGGCAAGCCCAAGGGCTACCTAGACGAGCGCCACGCGGTCTTCCTCGCCGATATCAGCCGCATGCCCAGCGTCATCGCCACCCTCTTCGCCATACCGAAGATGCGCGACTACAACTACCGCATCCTCCTCGACCGCGACGCCCGTATCGCCCCGCGTTATCAGGCTGGCGAGGGGCAGGTGTTGTGGTTGCAACTCGATGGTCTGCAGATCGTCGCGCAGCAGGTCTTCACTCGCGCAGACGATCTGCGGCAAGCCCTGGAGAGGCAGGCGCCATGAAGAACTGGCAGGCCACCAACCGCCTTGCGTAGGCGTCCGGTTTGCGGCGTGCTTGCGATTCGCAGTGCCGCTCCACTGCGGATGTGATGTTTAGCCGATCAGCTCGCTCGAAAGGCGCAGCTCCAAACGATGCCGTTCGCCAGCGTTCAGCTGTACGACGTCCTCCAGCACATTGGCCGTTTCGATGCACAGCATGTTCTGCCAGGCGTCATCGGGGAACTGCGACAGGCGCTTGGCCTTGTCGACCCAGGGATTCCACAGCACAGCCGAACGTGATCCACGAGCATCCAGGTGGATGCGCCGACCCCAGCCCGGATCGACGATGCTCAGTCGCGCGGCGGTGTCGAAGTAGATGCGATCGGTCTCCGCATCGAACACCAGCGCTTCCTGCTGACGCAGCTCCTGCCAGTCCTGCAAGGTGTCGATATAGCGGCAGCCCTGCAGCCCCTCGACGCTGACCTGGCGCACGTCGCTGACGGCGAAGTAGCTGTGCAGCGCCTGGCTCAGGGTCAGCGGCTCCGTACCGCGATTGTGGGTTTCCAGGCTCATGCCGAGATCGTCTGCCAGGCGCACGACGAAGGTCAGGCCGACATCTCTGGGCCAGCCCTCCAGCGGCTGAGTGCGCGTGTCGTAGGCAAAGCGCAGGGTGACGGCGTCGCCCCCCTCGTCGATGCCCAGCAACTCCCAGTCCAATGCACGCACCAGGCCATGGGCCGGCGCCTGCTCGAGGTGATAGTGCGCCTGCACGGCCTGCGGATTGCGGCGTAGATCTCCGAACCAGGGCCAGCACACCGGCACACCACCGCGCACGCTTTGGCCACGCTGATAGGCCGCATCCGGGCTTAGCCAGATCAGCGGCGGCTGCTCACCCTGCTGGTAACTGAGAATCTGCGCGCCCTGCTGGGCTACCAGCAATTCGCTGCCGGCAGCACGAATGCGCCAGCAGACCAGTTGATCCAGTTCCACGCGTTCGACTTGGGCGGTGCTCATGACGACCTCTCGTTGAGATAGATGACCAATAGTGTGACAACGCAAAAAGCAAAACGCCCATCACGAGGACGGGCGTTTTGCCAAACCAGCCAGCGAGACTTACTTGCCGTAGACCTGCTCCGGCAGCCAGGTGATCAGCCCTGGGAAGATATAGGCGATCACCAGCAGCAGAATCTGGATCAGGATAAACGGCACCACACCTTTGTAGATGGTACTGGTGGGAATGCTCGCCGGTGTCACTCCACGCAGATAGAACAGCGCGAAGCCGAATGGCGGAGTGAGGAAGGAGGTTTGCAGGTTGAGTGCGATCATCACGCCCAGCCAGATCGGATCGAGCCCCATGGCCAGCAGCACCGGCCCGACGATCGGCACCACCACGAAGGTGATCTCGATGAAGTCGAGGATGAAGCCGAGCAGGAAGATCACCACCATCACCAGGAAGAACGCGCCGAGCACACCACCTGGCAGCTGGGCGAACACGTCCTCGATCAGCGCCTCACCGCCGAAGCCGCGGAACACCAGGGAGAACAGGGACGCGCCGATCAGGATCATGAAGACCATGGCACTGATTTCGGTGGTGCCGTAGGCCACTTCCTTGAGCTGGCCGAAGTTCAGCTTGCCCTTGCTGAAGGCCAGCAGCATCGCGCCTACTGCGCCCAGCGCAGCGGCTTCGGTGGGGGTAGCGTAGCCAGCCAGGATCGAGCCCAGTACCGCGCCGATCAGGATCAGCGGCGGAATCAACGCCTTGCCCAGTTTGCCCCATTCGATCGGGCCGAGTTCTTCTTGCGGCAGTGCCGGCAGTTTCTTCGGCTGGAAGATGGCGACGGCAATGATGTAGACGATGTACAGACCGACCAGCAACAGACCGGGCAGCAGAGCGCCGACGAACAGGTCGCCAACCGAGACGGTCTTCGGCGAGAAGATGCCCATCTTCAGCTGCGCCTGCTGATAGGCGCTGGACATCACGTCACCCAGCAGCACCAGCACGATGGACGGCGGAATGATCTGCCCCAGAGTACCGGTAGCAGCCAGAGTGCCGGTGGAAATGGCCGGATCATAGCCACGGCGCAACATGGTCGGCAGTGCCAGCAGGCCCATGGTCACCACGGTGGCACCGACGATACCGGTAGAAGCAGCCAGCAGGGCGCCGACCACGCACACGGAAATCGCCAGGCCGCCACGCAGGGTGCCGAACAGGCGCGACATGGACTCGAGCAAGTCCTCGGCCACCCGTGAACGTTCCAGCATCACGCCCATGAACACGAACAGCGGCACGGCCAGCATGGTCTGGTTGTTCATGATGCCGAACAGACGGTTCGGCAGTGCGCTGAGGTAACCGGGGTCGAAGGTGCCCGTGACGACACCGATGGCGGCGAACAGCAGGGAAACGCCAGCCAGGGTGAACGCTACAGGGAAGCCGGCCATCAAGGCCACGCAAATACTGACGAACAGCAGAATCGCCATCAACTCAGCCATGTTTCACCTCCGGAGCTGGCAGGCGACCGCTGAAGACGTAGATTGCCTTGATCAGATTGGAAATACCTTGCAGTACCAGGCTGACGACCAGTACCAGGATGATGCTTTTCTGCAGGTAGACGAACTTGAGGCCGCCAGATTCGCTGGACGCTTCGAAAG
The DNA here is from genome assembly GCF_002197815.1 of Pseudomonas oleovorans subsp. oleovorans. Classification (GTDB taxonomy): domain Bacteria; phylum Pseudomonadota; class Gammaproteobacteria; order Pseudomonadales; family Pseudomonadaceae; genus Aquipseudomonas; species Aquipseudomonas oleovorans. Next base: position 15,667 of record NZ_NIUB01000042.1, on the reverse strand, counting down.
TCGACCAGGCGTTGCTGACGTAATCCCAACTGGCCCAACCGAGGAACAGCGCGACCGGCAGCAGGAACAGCAGATTACCGAAGATCTCGACCAGCGCCTGACGGCGGCCGCTGAACTTCTGGTAGAAGATGTCCACACGCACGTGTCCGTTGCGTTGCAGCACCCAGGCCGCTGCACCCATGAACACCAGTGCATGCGCGTAGAGCACCGCCTCTTGCAGGGCCGTGGCGCCGATGCCGAAGCCGTAGCGCAGCACCACGACGACAGCGGTGCCGATTACCAGAAAAACCGTCAGCCAGGCGCAGGCCTTGCCAAACCAGCTGTTGAGGGCATCGATCAGGTATGCAAGAGCGAGGGGAAATGAAGGCTTGTCGGACATAGTGAGTCCTTTATCGTTATGAGTAGGAGACAGGACAGCGAACCTGTTGGCTGCATATCACGCCGCCCGCGTCCTTATGGGCTGCAGGCCGGCGATTCTATGCAGGCTACCGGTATTGCAGCAATGCCCGTAAAACTTTAGTCGTAGTAGCTAGGCTTGTAGGTCACGACCCCCTATGTTATTCACGTCCGGTCTACCTTCGGCGATCCCGTGGCAAGACCAATACAACAAGAAGGAGCATTGCATGAAACGTCGCGACATACTCGCCGCCGCGGGCGTAGGCCTTGCCGCAACCGCCCTGGCCGGCTGTAAGGAAGATGCCAAGAGCGCCGCAGCACCTCAAGAGGGTTCGAGTTCCCAAACCTTCAACTGGAAGATGGTCACCTCCTGGCCGAAAAACTTCCCGGGCGTCGGCGTGGGAGCCGAGCGCTTCGCCAAGCTGGTCGATGAAATGAGCAACGGCCGCCTGAAGGTCAAGGTGTATGCAGCAGGCGAGCTGGTGCCGGCACTGGAAGTGTTCGATGCAGTCTCCCGCGGTACCGCCGAAATGGGTCACGGCGCGCCGTACTACTGGAAAGGCAAGGTGCCGGCCGCCCAGTTCTTCTGCGCCTCGCCATTCGGCCCCAATGCTCAGGAAATGAACGCCTGGCTGCATCGCGGTGGCGGTCAGCAGCTGTGGGAAGAGGTGTACAAGCCGTTCGGCGTGCTGCCGATGGCCTGCGGCAACACCGGTGTGCAAACCGCAGGCTGGTTCAACAAGGAAATGAACTCGGTCGATGACTTCAAGGGCCTGAAGATGCGTACCCCTGGCCTGGGCGGCGAAGTGCTGACCAAGATGGGCGGTACCGTGGTCAACATGCCGGCCGGTGAGATCTTCACCGCCATGCAGACCGGTGCCATCGACGCCACTGAATGGATCGGCCCATACAACGACCTGGCCCTGGGTCTGCACAAGGCAGCCAAGTACTACTACACCCCGGGCTGGCAGGAGCCCAGCGTACTGTTCGAGCTGGACGTCAATCTGAAGGCCTGGGAAACCCTGCCGCCGGATCTGCAGGCCATCGTTCGCGCCGCTGCCCGCGACGTCAACGGCGACATGCTCGATGACTACAACGCCAAGAACATGGAAGCCATGGAGCAACTCAAGGCCGACGGTGTGGAAGTACGCCGCCTGCCGGATGAAGTGCTGGCCCGCTTGAAGGAAGTGGCGGCCGAAGTGGTCGAGGCCTCGGCCAACGCCGACCCGGTCGCGAAGAAGGTCTGGGAACAGCAGAAGGCCTACCTGCAACGCCTGTACGACTACGCGGAAAGCAACGAGAAAGACATCTACAACATCCGCGGCTGATCCCCAACGGGTTTCAGGCACACGGAAAAACGCCGGCCTCAGGGCTAGTGCTGATCAGATAAGTTCGTCACCACCCCCTCCTACTTGCAGTAGAGGGGGCGCTTTTCGTAGGAGCCAGCTTGCTGGCGATGCTTTTTATGGCGGATCGCCGGCAAGCCGGCTCCTACAAAGATCGAGTGCAACGGCTTAACTGACTGGCATTAGCCTCAGGGTCGGCGCTTTCGTTACAGGATATTGCCGAAAGCTATCTGCTCGGCTCAGCCGCGCCGTGGCGGCACCGGGCGGGTGCGGCCGCTGCCATCGATGGCGACGAAGACGAATACCGCTTCGGTGACCTTGCGCCATTCATTGGACAGCGGATCGTCGCTCCACACCTCGACCATCATCTGGATCGAGCTGCGGCCAATCTCCAGCGCCTGAGTGTAGAAGGACAACTGCGCACCCACCGCCACCGGCACGAGGAAGGCCATGCGGTCGATGGCGACAGTGGCGACGCGGCCACCGGCGATCTTGCTGGCCATGGCCGTGCCGGCCAGGTCCATCTGCGATACCAGCCAACCGCCATAGATATCCCCGAAACCATTGGTCTCACGCGGCAGCGCGGTGATCTGCAGGGCAAGGTCGCCCTGGGGAATCGGGTCTTCCTGTTCGTAGTCGTTCATGCTTTCGAGGCTCGTGGCGCGGTTGTTGTTCTGAGCGCGGAACCCGCATGGCACGCGGGCGCAACGAGTATACCGACTGTGCAGTCGGCGGGCGACCACTCTGGCGAGCCGTGGCCGGTGACTGATCGGGCAAAACGCACGATCAGGCCAGTGCCATTCGGGCAGGATGCCCGCCCTTACCTCTTCTCGATAATTTTCAACTCAATGATTTAAAAGGAATTTATCTAAATCTCAGGCCTGGCACGGGCTCTGCAACATTGTTCTCAGGCAGCCGGTCAGGAACGACCGGTACGGATAGCCGGACTTTCAGCCATCCGCCTATGAACCCGAGTAATGCGCAAGGTCATGGCCTGCCAGGGCCATTGACCACTGATCCATCGAGGAGAACGACCATGCTGAGTTGGGCAGTCACATTCCTGATCATCGCCATCATCGCCGCCGTACTGGGCTTCGGTGGTATCGCCGGCACCGCCGCAGGCATCGCCAAGATTCTTTTCGTGGTGTTCCTGGTGCTGTTCATCGTCTCGTTCGTCATGGGCCGTCGCCCGCGCCTGTAGGGAGGTGTCATTGATGAAGTCGATTTACCCCATCGCCGCCGCCCTGCTGCTGGGCGGCGCCCTGGCGGCTCAGGCCGCCGACCGTGACGCCAGTTTCCAGCCGGGCGAGTTGCTGGCCGGCAACGCCGAGTATCGCCAGGCCTGGCAGGATTTGGTGCAAGACGAAGAGCGCCTGCCGGACTGGCTGATCAACCTCAGTGGCCTGTCCACCCCGATGCAGGCCGTGGAAGCCGACAGTGATCGCTACCTGGTCGGCCAGGTCTGCGAAGCGCAGCGTTGCTTCAGCCAGCGCCTCTATGTCGCTTTCGAGTGGGAGAACGATGACGCCTATGCGCTGTATGTGCAGGTGCCGGATGGCCTGCCCGAGGATCGCGCGCCCAGTGAACACGCCAGCCTGCGCTGGTTGGGCGACCCGGACGAGGAGGTCCAGCAGATGCTGGTGGAACAACTGCGCAGTGATCCCAACTGGTACTAGGCATGGTGCCCGCTTATCGAGGCTGGGAGCGACCTGACCGCCGAAGGACCACGTAACGGCAGTTTGCCGGACGTCCCATGGAATGGGGCGACGCGTTATCATCCCCCGCCAGAACGACGAGGGGGTACGGCATGCTCAATGGCCTGTGGCTGAGTTTTTTTCTGGTGGCAGCGGTCGCGGGCTTCTCCCGCTGGCTGATCGGCGATGACCCGGCGGTGTTCGGCGCCATGGTCGAGAGCCTGTTCGCCATGGCCAAGCTGTCGGTGGAAGTGATGGTGCTGCTGTTCGGCACCATGACCCTGTGGCTCGGCCTGCTGCGCATCGCCGAGCAAGCCGGCCTGGTGGATGCCCTGGCGCGTGTACTCGGCCCGTTGTTCGCGCGACTGATGCCGGAGGTGCCGCGCGGCCATCCGGCGCTCGGGCTGATCACCATGAACTTTGCTGCCAACGGCCTGGGCCTGGACAATGCCGCCACGCCCATTGGCCTCAAGGCCATGCGCAGCCTGCAGGAGCTCAATCCGGACAAGCTCACCGCGAGCAACGCGCAGATTCTCTTTCTGGTGCTCAACGCCTCGTCGCTCACCGTGCTGCCGGTGTCGATATTCATGTACCGCGTGCAGCAGGGTGCGGAAGACCCGACTCTGGTGTTTCTGCCGATCCTGCTGGCGACTAGCGCCTCGACCCTGGTCGGCCTGCTGTCGGTGGCCGTGATGCAGCGCCTGCGCCTGTGGGACCCGGTGGTGTTGGCGTATCTGATTCCCGGTGCCCTGTTGCTGGGTGGCTTCATGGCCCTGCTCGCCGGGCTCAGCGCCACTGCCCTGGCGGCGCTCTCGTCGTTGCTCGGCAACCTGACCCTGTTCGGCGTGATTCTGGCCTTCCTGGTGGTCGGCGCACTGCGCAAGGTCCAGGTCTACGAGCAGTTCATCGAAGGCGCGCGCGAAGGCTTCGACATCGCCAAGAGCCTGCTGCCGTATCTGGTGGCGATGCTCTGTGCAATCGGCGTGCTGCGCGCTTCCGGCGCCCTGGAGTTCGGCCTCGACGGCATTCGCTGGCTGGTGGAAACCTTCGGTTGGGATACGCGCTTCGTCGATGCGCTGCCCACCGCGCTGGTCAAGCCGTTTTCCGGCAGCGCGGCACGCGCCATGCTGATCGAGACCATGCAGACCCATGGTGTGGACAGCTTCCCGGCGCTGGCGGCGGCGATCGTCCAGGGCAGCACGGAAACCACCTTCTACGTGCTGGCGGTGTATTTCGGCGCCGTCGGCATTCAGCGTGCGCGCCATGCGGTGGGCTGCGCCCTGTTGGCGGAGCTGGCCGGAGTCATTGCCGCGATCACCGTGACCTACTGGTTCTTCGGCTGAGCGTCTTCGGCCCGGGCGCCGCTCAGTCGCTGCCCAGGCCCAACGTGTTGCCCGCCCAGGTCAGTATGGGGTCGCTGTGCTGGTATTCACGCAGTTGCAGCAGCTTGGGCGCGATGAATGCCTTGAAGTCTTCGGCCTGCTCGAAGTACACCCCGGTGAAAAGGGTGAACATCGATTTGTTGCCGACGGTGGCATAGAACAGGTTGCCCACCGGCTCGCCGTCCTGGGTCAGCAGCTTGAGACTGGCACGGCTGGCCAGCGTAGTTTCCAGCAGCAGATCCTCTTGTTCGAGCCCGCTGTGGTGCAGGCCGAACGACGCACCGAAGGTTTCGGCGTAGCTGGTCATCAGCGCATCAGCGGCGCACGGATAGAGAGACACCGCTGTAGAAATAGAACCAGTCGCTGCTGCGGCTCTCGATATTGAGGTCGATGGTACGCGTGGCATAGGTCACCAGCTTCTGGTAACGACCCTCCTGCGGCGCCTCGTAATTGGCGAAGTCCTCGCCGCTGAGCAGCAGGCGACGTTCCTCGGCAAGCGGTGGCTCGTTGTCGACGCAGCCTGCGAGTGACAGCAGGCTGATCAGCAGCAACGGTCTGAACATGGCATTCCTCCCTGAATCGGCCCGGGCAGCTTGCCCGAACCCGCTGCGCCTCGCCAGCGACCGCGTTCATCACTGTGCGCGGCGCCACAGCCCTGTGCTTCGAGCGGCCGGCGGCTCGCTTGGCTGAGTGCCTGTCAGCTGCCGCTGAGACGAAAACCGACCTTGAGGGTGACCTGGTAATGGCCGACCTTGCCGTTCTCGATATGGCCACGGGTCTCGGTTACCTCGAACCAGTCCATGTTGCGCACGCTCTTGGCGCACTCGGCCAGGGCATTCTCAATGGCATTTTCGATACTGGTGCGCGACGAGCCGACGATTTCGATCTTCTTGTAGGTGTGGTGGTCGGACATGATGAAGCTCCTGTGGTGTGAAAGATTTTGTTAAGACTAGCCTGCCGTGCACGGGTTTCATAAGCGCGTGCTAACGCACCTGCGCCGCGCTGTCGGTCAACTCCTTACGCAGCCACTGCGCCAGACGCTCGCTGCGCTGATCGGTGCGGCGTGTCCACAGCGCCAGACTGCCCGTGGTTTCGACGAAGTCCCAGGGCGCGACCAGGCGGCCAGCGCGCAGGTCGTCGGCAACCAATGTCTGTGGCGCGATGGCCACGCCGAGACCCGCAGCGGCAGCCTCCAGCAGGTAATAGAGGTGTTCGAAACCCTGTCCCAGTTGCAGCCGCTCGGCTGCCAGTCCCTGCGCCTGTGCCCACTGCGGCCAGGCCTGCGGACGCGAGGTGGTGTGCAGCAGCGGTTCGGCATACAGCGCGTCGGCGCTGGCGGCGCTCAGTTGTGCATGATTGGCATAACGCGGGCTGAGCACCGGACCGATGCGCTCAGGCGCCAGCTCGAATACCTGCATGTCGCTCGGCCACGGCGGGTCGGCGAACAGCAGGGTGGCGTCCACCTCGGCGCTGCGCGGGTCCAGCTCGCCCTGGCTGGCTGACAATTGCAGGCGCAGTTCCGGCAGCTCGCGCTGCAGGCGATCCAGACGCGGGATGAACCAGCGCGCCAGCAGGCTACCCGAGCAGCCGAGCACGAAGGGGCGATCTTCGGTTTCGCGACGCAGGGTGGCGCAAACGCTACTCAGACGTTCGAAGCACTCGGTGCTGACATCACGCAGGCGCAAGCCGGCATCGGTGAGTTTCACGCCACGCCCGTCCTTGTCGAACAGGCTAACGCCAAGCTGTTCTTCCAGTGCACGAATCTGCCGGCTGACTGCACCGTGCGTGACGTGCAGCTCCTCGGCGGCGCGGCTGACGCTTTGCAGGCGGGCGGCCGCCTCGAAGGCGCGCAGGGCATTGAGTGGGGGCAGGTCGCGGCTCATGGGAGAGGTGATTTTTTCTGACGATTCAGGGGCATCTAATCACGTTCACCGCCGGGCGCCAACCTGCCGCACCGATCAGTCCTGCTTGATACGGTGCTCGACGCCGGTGGTCTCGATCTGCGGCTCGTCACCGCTCCAGGTCAGTTGCTGGTTGAGACCGTTTACTTCGATCTGCGTCGGGCCATCGAGGTCGAGTTCGAGCACGTTGCTATCACCGTAAATGGCGATCTGAGCCGGTTGCTGGTCATTGCCGTGCACCTCGGTTTCAACCTGGTGCTCACTGCCACTGACTTCGAGGCTGGTGACGCGCTCGCCCTCGATGCGGTTCTTCGAGCCGGTCACCACCAGGCCGGCGGCCTTGCCGAAGCTCACCTGCTGATCGGAACCATTGACCTCGATCTGGCCGCAGTCACCGGTGAGGCGAAACTGGTTACCGTTGCCGGTAACGATCACGTCCTGCCCCTTGCACGGCACATCACGCGATACGCCAATACCATGCAGATCCAGTGCTTGCGCCTGAGCCGTGCCCAGCGACACTGCGAGCATCGCGCCCGCTATCCATACCTTGTGCATTCGCTTTCTCCCTGGAAGAACGGCCCCCTGGCCGCAGCTGCTGGGACTGATCAGGCGCGTCCAAGTTCTGTACCGCCCGGCGGCGAGTAGGGAAATGTGGCATGGCGCACAGACATGACCCGTGAGATTTTCTGACGAGTCATCTCAATCAAATCGCTTTTCGCCGCGTCCCATGGGGATAGAATGGCCCCATCACTCACTCGCCCTGCCAGCACAGCGCTGTCGACAAGGAGCACGCCATGACCTCATTTCGCACCGGCCCCGACGCTCGCGGCCTGTTCGGCCGCTTCGGCGGTCAGTTCGTCGCCGAAACCCTGATGCCACTGATCAACTCGCTGGCCGCCGAATACGTGAAGGCCAAGAGCGATCCGGCCTTCCTCGAAGAACTGGCCTACTTCCAGCGCGACTACATCGGCCGCGCCAGCCCGCTGTATTACGCCGAACGCCTCTCCGAGCACTTCGGCGGGGCGAAGATCTACTTCAAGCGTGAAGACCTGAACCACACGGGCGCGCACAAGATCAACAACTGCATCGGCCAGATCCTCCTGGCCAAGCGCATGGGCAAGCAGCGCATCATCGCCGAGACCGGCGCCGGCATGCATGGCGTGGCCACCGCCACCGTGGCCGCGCGCTTCGGTATGCAGTGCGTGGTGTACATGGGCACCACCGACATCGAGCGCCAGCAGGCCAACGTCTTCCGCATGAAGCTGCTCGGCGCCGAGGTGATCCCGGTTACCGCCGGCACCGGCACCCTCAAGGACGCCATGAACGAAGCCCTGCGCGACTGGGTGACCAACGTTCACAACACCTTCTACCTGATCGGTACTGCCGCCGGCCCGCATCCGTATCCGGCCATGGTGCGCGACTTCCAGTCGGTGATCGGCAACGAAGTGCGCGAGCAGATCCTCGAGAAGGAAGGCCGCCTGCCCGACTCGCTGGTAGCCTGCATCGGCGGTGGCTCCAACGCCATCGGCCTGTTCCACCCCTTCCTCGATGATGAAGGCGTGCAGATCGTCGGCGTCGAAGCCGCCGGTCACGGCGTCGACACTGGCAAGCACGCGGCGAGCATGGCCGGCGGCGCGCCGGGCGTGCTGCACGGCAACCGCACCTTCCTGCTGCAGGACGAGGACGGCCAGATCACCGATGCCCACTCGATTTCCGCCGGCCTTGACTACCCCGGCGTCGGCCCGGAACACGCCTGGTTGCACGAGATCAAGCGCGTCGAATACGTACCGATCAGCGATGACGAAGCGCTCACCGCTTTCCACCAGTGCTGCCGCCTGGAAGGCATCATCCCGGCCCTTGAAAGCGCCCACGCGCTGGCCGAAGCCTTCAAACGTGCGCCGAAGCTGCCCAAGGATCACCTCATGGTGATCAACCTGTCCGGTCGTGGCGACAAGGACATGCAAACCGTGATGCACCACATGGGCGAACAGGAGAAACACGCATGAGCCGCCTGCAAAGCCGTTTCGCCGAACTGAAAGCGGAAAACCGCGCCGCGCTGGTGACCTTCATCACCGCCGGTGACCCCGACTACGCCACCTCGCTGAGCATCCTCAAGGGCCTGCCGGACGCCGGTGCCGACGTGATCGAGCTGGGCATGCCGTTCACCGACCCGATGGCCGACGGCCCGGCCATCCAGCTCGCCAACATCCGCGCGCTGGCCGGCAAGCAGGGCATGCAGCAGACACTGCAGATGGTTCGTGAATTCCGCCAAGGCAACCAGAGCACGCCGCTGGTGCTGATGGGCTACTACAACCCGATCTTCGTCTACGGCGTCGAGCGCTTCATCAGCGACGCCAAAGAGGCCGGCGTCGACGGTCTGATCGTGGTCGACCTGCCGCCGGAGCATAACGACGAGCTGTGCGAACCGGCGCAGAGCGCAGGCATGGACTTCATCCGCCTGACCACGCCGACCACCGACGACGACCGCCTGCCCACCGTGCTGGCCGGTAGCTCCGGCTTCGTCTACTACGTGTCGGTGGCCGGCGTGACTGGCGCCGGAGCAGCGACCATGGATCACGTCGAGGAAGCCGTGGCGCGCCTGCGCCGCCACACCGACCTGCCACTGTGCATCGGCTTCGGCATCCGCACCCCGGAACACGCCGCGGAAGTGGCCCGACGCGCCGACGGCGCAGTGGTCGGCTCGGCGCTGATCGACAAGATCGCGGAGGCACAAAGCCCGCAGCAGGCCGTCGACGGCGTGCTCGGCCTGTGCCGCGAGCTGGCCGAAGGGGTACGCGGCGCGCGCCGCTGATAGCCTCTCTGGCAGACGAGAAAGCCGCTGGCGGAGCGATCCGTCAGCGGCTTTTTCATGGTTTATCGCCTGGATTTCGCGTTGTGCTACCCACCCTACGCGATCAGTGTTCTGAGCCCGCCCGCTTGAGCAACTGCTTGCAACGCTCGGACAGGTGCACCACGCGCAGGTGCTTGCCGGCGCGTTCGTAGCGCTCACGCAGGGTCTTCAGCGCGGCGATGGCCGAGTAGTCGACGAAGCTCAGGTGGCGGCAGTCCAGGGTCACCTGCTGCGGGTCGTCGGCCGGCTCGAACTGCGCTAGGAAGGTGGTGCAGGAGGCGAAGAACAGCGTGCCGTGCACGCGGTACAGCTTGCTGCCGTCTGCTTGCATATCGCTGTCGGCATAGAGTTCGCGGGCGTGCTGCCAGGCGAAGTTGAGCGCGGCGATGACGATGCCGCAGAGCACGGCGGTGGCCAGGTCGGTGGCGACGGTGATGGCGGTCACCGCGACGATCACCAGCACGTCGTTGGCCGGCACCTTGCCGGCGACGCGCAGCGAACCCCAGGCGAAGGTCTGCTGCGCCACCACGAACATCACACCGACCAGCGCCGCCAGTGGGATGCGCTCGATCAGCGGCGAGAGGAACAGCACGAAAAGCAGGATCATCATCCCGGCGACCACGCCGGACAGCCGTCCACGGCCGCCCGAGTTGAGGTTGATCACGGTCTGGCCGATCATCGCGCAGCCGCCCATGCCGCCGAACAGGCCCGAGGTCATGTTGGCCACGCCGAGCGCCACGCATTCACGATCAGGATGACCACGGGTGGCGGTGATCTCGTCGGTCAGGTTCAGCGTCAGCAGGGTTTCCAGCAGGCCGACCAGGGCCATCAGGATGGCGTAGGGGGCGATGATGGCGAGGGTGTCCAGGTTCCAGGGAATGTCCGGCAACATCAGGCTCGGCAGGCCGCCGGCGATCTGCGCCATGTCGCCCAGGGTGTGTGTGGGCAGATCCAGCAGATAAACCAGCGCACCGATGCCAAGAATCGCCACCAGCGCTGGAGGCACCGCGCGGGTCAGGCGCGGCAGCAGGTAGACGATGAGCATGGTCAGCGCCACCAGACCGAGCATCAGGTACAACGCCTTGCCCTGCAGCCAGTGGCCGTCGTGCTGGAAGTGCTCGAACTGGGCCAGGGCGATGATGATCGCCAGGCCGTTGACGAAACCCAGCATCACCGGGTGCGGCACCATGCGGATCAGTTTGCCCAGGCGCAGCAAGCCGAACGCGAGCATGATCAGGCCACCCAGCAGCACCGTGGCCAGCAGGTACTGCACGCCGTGCTGCACCACCAGGGCGACGATCACCACCGCCATCGACCCGGCCGCGCCGGAAATCATGCCCGGCCGGCCGCCGAACAGGGCGGTGAGGGTGCAGATGATGAAGGCGCCATACAGCCCCATCAGCGGATTGACCTGCGCCACCAGGGCGAAGGCGATGCACTCGGGAACCAGGGCGAAGGACGAGGTCAGGCCGGCCAGCAGGTCGGCACGTAGGGAGGCGGGTTTCATGAGCGAGCAGCGTGTGGTCAAGCGAAAGGGCAGGCATGGTAACCCCCGACTCCGCTGACGAACACCCATCAGGCCAGAACACTGATCCGAGGCAATGGATGACCCGCGTCAGCGGTGCATAGTCTGGATTTGCCATTCGTCGGAGTCTCGCCAGCATGTCCGCTAACGCTATTTCCCCGTCCTTGCGCCTACCCTGGGGGCTGTTGCTCGCGCTGCTTGCCGGCCTGGCGATCATCTTCCTGCCGGAACAGGCCGGATTACCACTGGCCGGGCAGCGCATGCTGGCAATTCTCGCTTTCGCGGTGATCGTCTGGATCAGCGAGGCCGTGAGTTACGAGGTCAGCGCCATCATGATCCTGGCGCTGATGGCCTTCCTGCTCGGCAGCGCACCGACCCTGGCCGACCCGGACAAGCTCATCGGCACCAAGGATGCCCTGAACATGGCCCTCAGCGGTTTTGCCAACTCGGCACTGGCGCTGGTGGCTTCGGCACTGTTCATCGCCGCCGCGATGACCCAGACCGGGCTGGACAAACGCATTGCCCTGCTGACTCTGTCCAAGGTCGGCGCCAGCACCCATCGCGTGCTGCTCGGTGCCATCGTGGTGACCATTCTGCTCAGCTTCATCGTACCCAGCGCCACGGCGCGGGTGGCCTGCATGGTGCCGATCATGATGGGGGTGATCGCCGCCTTCGGCGTGGACAAGCGCTCGGCCTTCGCTGGTGGCATCATGATTCTGGTGGCGCAGGCCACCAGCATCTGGAACGTCGGCATCCAGACTTCGGCGGCGCAGAATCTACTTACCGCCGGCTTCATGCAGAAGCTGCTCGGCCAATCGGTGACCTGGACTGACTGGCTGATCGCCGGCGCACCCTGGAGTCTGCTGATGTCAGCGGTGCTTTACTGGGTGATCCTACGCGTCATGCCGCCGGAAACCGATCGCATCGAAGGCGGCAAGGAGGCCGTGCGCAAGGCGCTCAGTGAACTCGGACCGATGACCTTCGATGAGCGCAAGCTGCTGGCCATCGTCCTCACCTTGCTCGGTTTCTGGGCCACCGAGGGCAAGCTGCACAGCTTCGACACCGCTTCCACCACCCTGGTGGGCCTGGCGGCGTTGCTGATGCCAGGGCTCGGCGTAATGAGCTGGAAGCAGGCACAGCCGCGCATTCCATGGGGCACGGTGATCGTCTTCGGCGTTGGCATCAGCCTCGGTGGTGCGGTGCTGGCCACGGGCGCCGGCACCTGGCTGGCCAAACTGCTGGTAACCCATCTGGGCATGGATGGGCTGTCGCCATTCTGGGTGTTCGCCGTACTCGGTGGCTTTCTGATCATCATTCACCTCGGTTTTGCCAGCGCCACGGCGCTGACCTCGGCGATGCTGCCGATCATGATTGCCCTGCTGCTGCAGCTTGGCGGAGACATCAACCCGCTGGGCATGAGCATGCTGCTCGGCTACGTGGTCAGCTTCGGCTTCCTGTTGCCGATCAACGCGCCACAGAACATGGTCTGTATCGGCACCGATACCTTCACCGCCCGGCAATTCCTGCGCACCGGCATCTGGCTGACGCTGGCTGGCTACGGGCTGATGCTGGTGTTCGCCCTGACCTGGTGGCGTTGGCTGGGGTGGATGTAGCGCAGACGACGAAAAGCGGGCAGCCTTAGCAGGCACGACTACAGGGAGCCAGGCCCAATGCGCAAGAACCTGCTGATTACCGGCGCCAGCCGCGGCATCGGCCGCGCTACTGCCCTGCTGGCCGCCGCTGGCGGCTGGACGGTCGGCATCAACTATCGCAGTGACCGTGACGCCGCCGACAAGGTGGTGGCGCAGATCGAGGCCATGGGCGGCACGGCCATCGCCCTGCCCGGCGATGTGGCGGTTGAAGAGGATGTACAGCGCCTGTTCGCGGCCATGGGCAAGTTCGGCCCGCTGCACGGCCTGGTGGTCAATGCCGGCATCGTCGCCCCACCCATGCCGCTGCTGGAGATGAGCGGCGAGCGCTTGCAACGGATGTTCGACGTCAATGTGCTGGGCAGCTATCTCACCGCTCGCGAAGGTGCCCGGCGCATGGCCCGTAGTCGTGGTGGCGAGGGTGGTTCGATGGTGCTGGTGTCGTCGGTGGCCGCGAGCCTTGGCGCGCCCTTCGAGTACGTCGACTACGCCGGCGCCAAAGGCGCGATGGACGTGCTGACTCGCGGCCTGGCCAAGGAGCTGGGCGGCGAAGGGGTAAGGGTCAACGCCGTGCGCCCAGGGCTGATCGATACCGAGATTCACGCCAGTGGTGGCCAACCGGACCGTGCCGAGCGCCTGGGCAAGGCGACACCGTTGGGCCGCGCCGGGCGTGCCGAGGAAGTCGCCGAAGCCATCGTCTGGCTGCTCGATGACAAGGCCAGCTACACCACTGGCGCGCTGATCGATATCGCCGGCGGCCGATAGAGCCCAAGGTCGCGGCTAAAGCCCCTGCCACACTCGCAGTACTCAATCCCAGCGCGGCGCGAAGCCTGGATTGGCAACGCGTTCGCCACGATCCAGCGCCTCGATGGCTGTGATGTCTTCGGTGCTCAGGCGCAGCTCGGCAGCGGCCAGGTTGGCGGCCAGGTTCTCGCGCTTGGTCGAGGAGGGGATCACCGTATAGCCCTGCTGCAGCGACCAGGCCAGGGCAACCTGTGCCGGGCTGACGCCATGGCTAGCGGCAATGCGCTGGATCTCCGGCTCGGCCAGCACCTTGCCGTAGGCCAGCGGCATGTAGGCGGTCAGATGGATACCCTGCTGACGGGCGAATGCCACCAACTTGCGGTTCTGCAGCAGCGGATGGATTTCCACCTGATTGGTGGCGATCTCTTCCACCCCCACCGCATCGATGGCCTCGCGCAGATGGGCGATGGTGAAGTTGGACACACCGATGGCCGCGGTCAGCCCCTGGCGTTTGGCCTCGAGCAGCTCGCCCAGATAATGCGCCACGGGAATCTCATCATTCGGCGATGGCCAGTGGATCAGGGTCAGGTCGACCCGCTCCAGGCCCAGGCGCTGCAGGCTCTCGCGCAGGCTGGGAATCACCCGGCCACTGCCGAGGTTCTCGGTCCACACCTTGGTGGTGACGAACAGCTCGCGACGCGCCACGCCGCTGTCGGCAATGGCCTGGCCGACCTCGGCCTCGTTGCCGTAGATCTGCGCCGTGTCGATATGCCGGTAGCCCAATTCAAGACCGGTGCGTACCGAGTCGACGGCGACCTGATCCTTGAGACGGAAGGTGCCGAGGCCGAAGGGGGAATGAATTTCATGAGAAGCTCCTCATAGATCGGGAAACGCTGGCCGAGCATCGGGGCGCAACGAGTATCGAAAGATTCGGCACCATCGATCAGGCAAAAGTTGCAGAACCTTGCCCGGCGGCGAACGGGGTTGAGGTGGCGCAGTATCCGCGCCAGACTCCTGCGGAAAAAGCCGGAAGCTCCACAAGCACCTTTGACTGAAGATCAACAATGAAAACCAGCCTGGATGAAATGCTCGCCTTCGTCAGCGTGGTCGACTGCGGCTCGATCAGCGCCGCCGCCGAGCAGCTGGAGCAAACCGCGTCCGGCGTCAGCCGTGCCCTCAGCCGGCTGGAGGAAAAACTTGCCGTCACCTTGCTACGCCGCACCACGCGGCGCCTGGAGCTGACCGAGGAGGGTGAGGTGTTCCTGGCCCAGGCGCGGCGCATCCTCGCCAGTGTCGAGGACGCCGAGGAACAGATGACCCTGCGCCGCCAGGCACCGGCCGGGCGCCTGAGGATCAACACTGCCTCGCCGTTCATGCTGCACGTGATCGTGCCGCTGATCGGCGAATTTCGTGCGCTCTATCCACAGATCGAACTGGAGCTGCACAGCGACGACCGTATCATCGACCTGCTGGAACGCCGCACAGACCTGGCCATCCGCATCGGCAACCTGCCGGACTCCAGCCTGCACGCCCGGCCGCTTTACCACAGCCGCCGCCGCGTACTGGCCAGCCCCGAGTATCTGGCTCGCCATGGCACGCCGACGCGTACCGAGGATCTGGTCAGGCACAGCCTGATCGGCTTCACCGAGCCCGACAGCCTCAATGAATGGCCTCTGCGCCATGCCCTCGGCGAGCGCTGGCGCATCACCCCGAGCCTGCGCGCCTCCAGCGGCGACACCATTCTCGAACTGGCCCTGGCCGGCGAAGGTCTGGTGTGCCTGTCAGACTTCATGACCGATGCCACCCGCGCCAGCGGCGCGTTGGTGGAGGTGCTGGCCGAGCAACGCGTGGAGGTGCGCCAGCCGATCAACGCGGTGTACTACCGCAACACCGCGCTGGCGTCACGCATCACCTGCTTTCTCGATTTTCTCAGCGAGCGGCTGGGCTGCCCGAGCTGAAGCACCACGACTGAGGAAAATCGACCGTAGCCCAATGAGATGGACTCCTCCCTCCTACGGCGTCATTGCGCCAGACTGAAGGTTACGAAACAAACAATCCCGGAGGGGGAGCCCGCATGAAACTTAAACGCATAGGCGTGGATTTGGCAAAGCAGGTTTTTCAAGTTCATGGTGTCGACAGCCATGAGCAGGTCAAATGCCGCAAGCAACTCAAACGGCAT
>NZ_NIUB01000041.1 GCF_002197815.1 Pseudomonas oleovorans subsp. oleovorans | reverse complement strand
GGCCGCTAGCCCGGTTAGGCGCACAGGAGCGAAATTCATCATGGCTCAAGGCTAACGCCTTATCAGAAGTCGAATATACGGAAGCAGTCGTACCTAGGTTCAGAGGCAGATTATTTCACTGGCAAAATGGGAGGAGTCCATATACGGATGCAATCCGGGGGCTCTTTCGCAATATTCCCGGATTGCCTCCGGGATACAAAAACGCCGCGAATCCTGTGCAGGGTTCGCGGCGTTTCTCGTTGCGGCTTGGCTTATTTGGACAGGTACTTCATGCCGTCTTCCAGGCCCTGCAGGGTCAGCGGGTACATGCGCTCTTCCATCAGCTCGCGGACGATGCCGGTGGAGGCGGTGTAGTTCCAGGTGTCCTTGGGGTAGGGGTTGATCCAGATGATCTTCTTGAACTTCTCGGTGAAGCGCTTCATCCAGACGTAGCCGGCTTCCTCGTTCCAGTGCTCGACGCTGCCGCCGGCCTGGGTGATTTCGTAGGGCGCCATGGCCGCGTCGCCGACGAACACCACCTTGTAGTCGGCGCCGTACTTGTGCAGCAGGTCCATCGTCGAGGTGCGCTCGCTGGTGCGGCGCATGTTGTTCTTCCACACGCTCTCGTAGATGAAGTTGTGGAAGTAGAAGTATTCCAGGTGCTTGAACTCGGTCTTGCAGGCGCTGAACAGCTCCTCGCAGACCTTGACGTGGGCGTCCATCGAACCGCCGATATCCAGCAGCAGCAGGAGCTTGACCGTGTTGCGTCGCTCCGGGCGCATCTGGATATTGAGCAGGCCGCCGTCCTTGGCGGTGTGGTCGATGGTGCCGTCCAGATCCAGCTCTTCGGCGGCGCCCTGGCGGGCGAACTTGCGCAGACGGCGCAACGCCACCTTGATGTTGCGCGTGCCCAGCTCGACCTGATCGTCGAGGTTCTTGTACTCGCGCTGGTCCCACACCTTGGCGGCCTTGCCCTGGCGCTTGCCGGCATCGCCGACGCGAATGCCTTCCGGGTTGTAGCCGCCGGAGCCGAACGGGCTGGTGCCGCCGGTGCCGATCCACTTGTTGCCGCCGGCGTGCTTTTCCTTCTGTTCCTCGAGGCGCTTCTTGAACTCTTCGATCAGCTTGTCCAGGCCGCCGAGGCTCTGGATCTGCGCCTTTTCCTCGTCGGTGAGCAGGCGCTCGAATTCCTTGCGCAGCCATTCCTCGGGGATCATCGCCTCGATGTGCTGGTTGAGGTTTTCCAGACCCTTGAAGTAGGCGCCGAAGGCACGGTCGAACTTGTCGAAGTGACGTTCGTCCTTCACCAGGATCGCCCGCGCCAGGTAATAGAACTCGTCCATGTCGGCGAACACGACGTTGTGCTTGAGCGCGTTGATCAGGTCGAGCAGCTCGCGCACCGACACCGGCACCTTGGCCGCGCGCATTTCGTTGAACAGGTTGAGCAGCATGGCTGCACCCTCACTTGCAGAATCATTCCCCGTTTGGGGCGCTCTGTGTAGGAGCCAGCTTGCTGGCGATCAGTGACATCGGCAGTGCGTCGGATCGCCAGCAAGCTGGCTCCTACAGTTTCAGATCAGTGTCCGTTACCGAGAAGCGCGGCGGGTCATGAAGGCCAGGCGCTCGAGCAGTTGTACATCCTGCTCGTTCTTCACCAGGGCGCCTGCCAGCGGCGGGATGGCCTTGGTCGGATCGCGTTCGCGCAGCACGGCTTCACCGATGTTGTCGGCCATCAGCAGCTTGAGCCAGTCCACCAGCTCGCTGGTCGAAGGCTTCTTCTTCAGGCCTGGCACCTTGCGCACGTCGAAAAACACGTCCAGCGCCTCGGCCACCAGCTCGCCGCTGATGTTGGGGTAGTGCACATCGACGATTTTCTTCAGCGTGTCGCGATCCGGGAAGGCGATGTAGTGGAAGAAGCAGCGGCGCAGGAAGGCGTCCGGCAGTTCCTTCTCGTTGTTTGAGGTGATGATGATGATCGGGCGCTGCTTGGCCTTGATCGTCTCGTTGGTCTCGTAGACGTAGAACTCCATCTTGTCGAGTTCCTGCAACAGATCGTTGGGGAACTCGATGTCGGCCTTGTCGATCTCGTCGATCAGCAGGATCACGCGTTCGTCGGCCTCGAAGGCCTCCCACAGCTTGCCCTTCTTGATGTAGTTGCGAACGTCGTGAACCTTGTCCGAGTCGAGCTGCGAGTCACGCAGGCGGCTGACCGCATCGTATTCGTACAGGCCCTGATGCGCCTTGGTGGTGGACTTGATGTGCCAAGTGATCAGCTTGGCGCCGAAGGCCTCGGCCAGTTGTTCGGCAAGCATGGTCTTGCCGGTACCCGGCTCACCCTTGACCAGCAGTGGGCGCTGCAGGGTGATGGCGGCGTTGACCGCGAGCTTGAGGTCGTCAGTGGCGACGTAGGACTGGGTGCCTTCGAACTTCATCGGAAAATCCTCGCAACGGTAACGCGCGGGGCCGGCCCGCAGCAGAAATTCAAAGCGCGACTATAACGCGCAGCTCTGGTGGCTGTGAACGCAGACGCAGTATTCAGTCACTGAATGGCGAGTCATCCGGCTTTCGGTCTCTTGGCTGGACGCGCGCCAGGGCGCAGCTTAGGCTTGGTGTCTTTCTCTGCCCGCAAGGATTTCGTCATGAGCCGCATTTTTGCAGACAACGCCCAGGCCATCGGTAATACGCCCCTGGTGATGATCAATCGCCTGGGGCCGAAAGGCGTGACCATTCTGGCCAAGATCGAGGGCCGTAACCCGGCTTATTCGGTCAAATGCCGTATTGGCGCGAGCATGATCTGGGACGCCGAAGAGCGCGGTGTGCTCAAGCCGGGCATGACCATCGTCGAACCGACCTCGGGCAACACTGGCATCGGCCTGGCCTTCGTCGCCGCTGCGCGCGGGTACAAGCTGGTGCTGACCATGCCGGCCTCGATGAGTCTGGAGCGGCGCAAGGTGCTCAAGGCCCTTGGCGCCGAACTGGTGCTGACCGAGCCGGCCAAGGGTATGAAGGGCGCGATCGAGAAGGCCAACGAGCTGGTGGCAGCCAATCCTCACTATTACCTGCCGCAGCAGTTCGAGAACCCGGCCAACCCGGCCATTCACGAAAAGACCACCGGCCCGGAAATCTGGCGTGACACCGAAGGCGCCATCGACGTGCTGGTCTCCGGCGTCGGCACCGGCGGCACCATCACCGGCATTTCGCGTTACATCAAGCAGACCCAGGGCAAGCCGATTCTGTCGGTGGCGGTGGAGCCGGTGAGTTCGCCGGTGATCAGTCAGACCCTGGCCGGTGACGAGGTCAAGCCGGCACCGCACAAGATTCAGGGCATCGGCGCCGGTTTCGTACCGAAGAACCTCGACCTGGCGATGGTCGATCAGGTCGAGCAGGTCACTGACGACGAAGCCAAGGCCATGGCCCTGCGCCTTATGCGTGAGGAGGGCATTCTCTGCGGTATCTCTTGCGGCGCAGCGATGGTGGCGGCGGTGCGTCTGGCGGAGAAACCAGAGATGCAGGGCAAGACCATGGTGGTGATCCTGCCGGACTCCGGCGAGCGCTATCTGTCGAGCATGCTGTTCAGCGATATGTTCACCGAGCAGGAGCTGCAGCAGTAAAGCAGCTGCAGGCGGGTGGATCAATGAAGCGCGATCCACCTACGCTTGGCCTGACCGCCAGTCCGTAGCTCGGATGCAATCCGGGGAGTCACGCCGCCTGCGCCCCGGATTTCATTGGGCTACTTTCTAAATGGCTACTTTCGTAGGAGCCCCGCCCCGGGGCGAAGCTTTTCAATTTCGCGCGCCCAGATTCGCGGCGGGGCGCCACTCCTACAGTATAGGCTTTCGCCACGCCTGGCCTGACTACCAGTCCGTAGCCGGATGCAATCCGGGAGCATTCACCGCCTGTCTCCCGGATTTCATCCGGGCTACCTTTTGGTCACGCTTGGGCGCACCACCAGCCACAGCGCCAATGCGATCAACAAGCAGCCAGGCAGGTAGGCCCAGCTCAGTGGCTCACCCAGGAGCAAAGCGCCCCATAGCACGCCGAATGGCGGGATGAGGAAAGTGGTGGTGCTGGCCTTGATCGGTCCGATATCGGCCAGCAAACGGAAATACAGCACGTAGGCGAACGCGGTGCAGACCAGGCCAAGGCCGGCCAGCGACAGCCACACCTCAATGCCGCCCCAGCTCGGCGGCGGTTGCAGCGCCAGGCTGCCGCCGAACAGCGGTAGCAGGAACAGGCTGGCACCCGCGAGGCTGGCGAAGGCAGTGAGGCGATTGTCCAGGCCGCCCTGTTGGCCGATCCAGCGTCGAGTAAGGAAACCAGCGAAGCCGTAGCAGGTGGTGGCCACCAGGCAGGCACCGGCGCCCAGCAGCAGTTGCAGGTCGAAGGCCACCGGGCCGGTGCGGGTCAGCACCGCTACGCCGAGCAGGCCGAGAAACACGCCCGCCGCCTTGCTCAGGGTGATGCCCTCATGGAAGAACAGTGCGCCGATCAATACACCCATCAGAGGGGTGGTGGCGTTGAAGATCGCCGAATAACCGGCCGGCAGGATCAGCGCCGCCAGGCAATACATGGCTGAAGGCAGGCCGGCGTTGATCACGCCCAGGCCGAGGCAGATGCGCAGTTTGCCGCGAAAGTCCCAGTCACTGCGCAGCAGCAGGAGCAGCACCAGAAGCCCCAGCGCGCCGAAGCTGGCGCGAAAGAACGCGGTCGGCATGCTTCCCAACACGGGGGCGGCAACGCGCATGAACAGGAAGCTGGCGCCCCAGATGGCGGCGAGCAGCAGCAGGCGGAGCAGGTCGGCGGTACGCAAGGCGAAGTATCCGGCAGGGTGGGAACGCGAGTGTTGCTGCTGGGTGAGGCGCTGGCAATCCGCATTGTGCTCTTGCCTTCATGCCGTATGGGGGAATGCTGCCGCAAGCAATGTTAATCCAATGTGCAACAGACCCGCCGAGACCGCCGTGGCACTCGTGATGAACTTGAGGCAGAGTGCTCCGAGCTGTTCACCCACCGGGTAGGTCCGCTCACCTTTACTTACCTTGAGTTATGCCGAGTTTCTTCAGTCTGGAGGCTAGGGTGGTGGGTTTGATGCCTAGTAGCTCCGCTGCGCCTCCCGGGCCGAACAATCGGCCATTGGCAGTCGCAAGCGCCGCGTGCAGGTTATCGATTTCCAGTTGACGGATCTGTTGTTCGGTCATGACGCCTTTGGTGTCGTGAGGCCTGCTCTCTTGGTGGGGCTCGTCCTCTGTCATGCTGTCCGGTGACGGCAGATCGATGCGTAGCAGGGGGCCGTTGGAGGTAATCAGCGCGCGCTCGATGACGTTCTGCAGTTCACGGATGTTGCCTGGCCAGTTGTAGCTTTGCAGGCGTGCAATGTCGCCGTTGCTCAGTCGGCGGTCGGGTAGATTCAGACGTTTGCCGATTTGTTTGATGAAGTGGCTGGCCAGCATGGGGATGTCTTCGCGACGTGCGCGCAGTGCTGGTGACTGTAGCGGGAAGACATTGAGGCGGAAGTAGAGATCCTCACGAAAGCGCTTGGACTCCACCTCGCTACGCAGGTCGCGGTTGGTGGCTGCGATGATGCGTACATCGACGCGTCGCGTGCGTTCCTCGCCGACGCGCTCGAACTGCCCCTCCTGCAGCACGCGCAGCAGCTTGCTCTGCAGCTCCAGCGGGATTTCGCCGACCTCGTCGAGAAACAGCGTGCCGCCGTCGGCGAGCTCGAAACGCCCAATTCGGTCGCGCAGCGCACCGGTGAAAGCCCCACGTACGTGGCCGAAGAATTCGCTCTCGAACAGGTCGGCGGGGATGGCCGCGCAGTTGACCCGGATCAGCGGGTGCGCGGCACGCCGGCTGGATTGGTGGATAGCGCGGGCTATCAGCTCCTTGCCAGTTCCGGATTCGCCGTGGATCAGCACGCTGGCGTCAGTGGGGCCGACCACATCGATCTGGCGCACGATCTTCAGGATGGAGTCGCTCTGCCCGACGATCTCGCGGTAGCTGTGCTCGATACGGATTTCTTCCTGCAGGTATTCGTTCTGTTGTTCCAGGCGCTGCTTGAGCTCCCTGAGTTCCTCAAGGGCATCATGCAGGCGCTGCTGAGTGCTCATGCGTTCGGTGATATCGCGAAACACCACCACCGAGCCGACGATGCGGCCATCGGAGATCACCGGCGTGCTGGTGAATTCCACCGGGAACATGCTGCCGTCACGGCGCCAGAACACCTCCTGGCGACCTTCATGCACCAGACCGTCGTGCACGGCCTTGTAGATCGGGCAGTCCTCCACCGGATAGTGGCTGCCATCGGCGTGGCTGTGGTGGTGAATGCGGTGGATGTTCTTGCCGATCATCTCGTCCGTCTCCCAGCCGAGCATGCGCGCCGCCGCCGGGTTGACGTAGGTGGCCAGGCCCTCGCTGTCGATGCTGTAGATGCCATCGCCGACGGCGCTGAGCAGCAGGTGGTTGTCGCGTTCGGTTTCCTGGAACAGGTTGAGGATGTTGCGCCATTCCAGCAGACCGCCGCGCATGGTGCGCTCGGTTTGTGCCTGGTCGAGCAGATAGCGCTGCTCGCTGCGTTCGCGCAGCACCAGGATCAGGTAGAGCACGCCCTTGAGGCGCAGCGTGGCGGCGGAGATTTCCAGCATCACGCGTTCGCCATCCTTACGCGTGCAGCTGAGCTCGTCACTCCAGCCCTTGCCGGCTTCCAGTACCGCCTGGGTGAACACGATCAATTCGGGTAGCTGGTGGCCGAGCAGGCGGGTGACCGTCATGTTCAGCAACTCGTGCCGGGCATAACCGAACAGCTTGCTGGCGGCAATGTTCATGTCGACGAAGCGGTTGGCCACCGGATCGAACTGCACGATGGCCTCGCTGCAATGCTCGAACACCATGTGCCTGGAGGCGTAGGTCATGTCGGCCCAGCCTGCGAGATAGTCCGGCTCGCTTGTGCTCATGCTACGAAACCTCGTAATTGCTGCTACGAACTTTCGTTTTTATACGAGACTTCGTAGTCGATGCCTAGGTGCAGATCGTGCCTGGAAAACCGGATCAGATAACTAACTGTTTGATTTGAAATAATAAAAATAAATAGCTGAAAACCTGGCACAGCCTTCGCTCTAGCTCTTGCAAGCACGGTGACTTCCACCGTGAAGAAAAGCAGAAGAGGAGAGCACCCATGCCGAGCGTCGATATCGCCCATTACAAGGACGGCGACTTCCTGGTCAACTACGAAGAGAAGGTTTTCGAGGACGTCAAGGCCGAGCCAGGCGAGAAAGCCCTCATCACCTTCCACACCATCGCTTTCGAGGGTTCCATTGGCCTGGTCAACATGCTGCAGGCCAAACGCCTGCTGCGCAAAGGCTTCGAGACCAAGGTGCTGCTCTACGGGCCGGGCGTGCAGCTTGGCGTGCAGCGTGGCTTCCCCACCCTGGGCAATGAAGCCTTCCCCGGCCACCTGGCGGTCAACAACCAGATCAAGGCGTTCATCGAGGAAGGCGGTGAGGTCTATGCCTGCCGTTTCGCCCTGCAGGCCCTGTACGGGCAGACCGAGAAAGCGCTGATCGAAGGCATCCGCGCCATCAACCCGCTGGACGTGATGGATCTGCGTTTGCTGATGCGTCGCGAAGGCGCGCTGATCATCGACACCTGGACTGCCTGATCCTTCCCGCCCCTCCTGCGGGAGGGGCCACGTTCGTACAAGGAATTCGCCATGGCCATCGTCCGTGCCGCTGCCGTGCAGCTCTCGCCCGTGCTCTACAGTCGCGAGGGTACCGTCGAGAAGATCGTCCAGACCATCCTGCGCCTCGGCCGCGAGGGCGTGCAGTTTGCCGTCTTCCCGGAAACCGTGGTGCCCTACTACCCCTATTTCTCCTTCGTGCAGCCTCCGTTCATGATGGGCAAGGAGCATCTGCGCCTGCTCGAGGAGTCGGTGCAGGTGCCGTCGGCGGCGACCGCCGCGATTGCCGAGGCCTGTCGCGAAGCTCGGATGGTGGTGTCGCTGGGCATCAACGAGCGTGACGGTGGCACGATCTACAACGCTCAACTGTTGTTCGATGCCGATGGCAGCCTCATTCAGCATCGGCGCAAGATCACTCCGACCTACCATGAGCGTATGGTCTGGGGGCAGGGCGATGGCTCTGGCCTGCGTGCTGTGGCCAGCCAGGTCGGGCGTATCGGCTCGCTGGCCTGCTGGGAGCACTATAACCCGCTGGCGCGCTATGCCCTGATGGCCGATGGCGAGCAGATTCATGCGGCGATGTTTCCCGGTTCGCTGGTGGGGGAGATCTTCGCCGAGCAGATCGAGGTCAGCATCCGCCACCATGCGCTGGAGTCCGGCTGCTTCGTGGTCAACGCCACCGCCTGGCTGGAGCCGGAACAGCAGCAGCGCATCATGGTCGATACCGGCTGTGGGCTGGGGCCGATTTCCGGCGGTTGCTTCACCGCCATCGTCAGCCCCGAAGGCAAGCTGCTGGGGGAGCCGCTGCGCAGTGGCGAGGGTGAGGTGATCGCCGATCTCGACCTGACGCTGATCGACAAGCGCAAGCGCATGATGGATTCGGTCGGCCACTACAGCCGGCCGGAACTGCTCAGCCTGCTGATCGACCGCACGCCTACCGCCCACCTGCATGAGCGCGTCACGGCGCTGCCGGGGCGGCATGAAGCCGAGGAGGTCGAGCATGTCAGCCTCTGAACGCATCGCCGCGCTGGACCTGCTCAGCGAGCTGCAGTGCCATGGCGCGCGCTGGCAGGACGACGGCCACGGCCTGTCGCGCAAGGGCGGCGCCGGGCCTTCCGATCACAAGGCGCTGTCGTTGGGCGGGCATACAGCGATGGTGCCGATGCTCAATCAGGCCTCGTTGCTATCGCCCTACGAAGTGCGTCCGCAGGGTGCGGGCGAGCTGGCGCTGATCTACCGCGACGGCCAGCAGGTGGGCCAGGTGCAGGTGCCAGGCGTGCCGAACTTCTACGCACGCAGCACCGCCGACGGCATCCCTTACTGGAAGATCGCCACCCTGCACAGCGATGACGTGCTGGCCACTACGTTGCTGCAGCACTGCATCCGCATGAACGATGCTGCCAGTGCCTGCCAGTTCTGCGCCATCGGCCAGTCCCTGGAAAGTGGCAAGACCATCGCACGCAAGCGCCCGGCCCACCTCGCTGAGGTGGCCAAAGCGGCGGTGGAGCTCGATGGCGTCAAGCACATGGTGATGACCACTGGCACGCCGCAAACCTCTGACCGTGGTGCTGCCATCCTTTGCGAATCGGCCGCTGCCGTTACCGCGGCAGTGGCTCTGCCGATCCAGGCGCAGTGCGAGCCGCCGGACGAGGACGCCTGGTTTCGCCGCTTGCAAGACTGCGGCGTGGTCTCGCTGGGCATGCACTTGGAGGCGGTCACCGACGAGGTGCGCCAGCGGATCATGCCGGGCAAGGCGCAGGTGCCGCTGGCGCGTTATTTCTCGGCTTTCGCGGCGGCCGTCGAGGTCTTCGGGCGTGGCCAGGTCAGCACCTACATCCTGGCCGGGCTGGGCGATAGCGAAGAGGCCATCGTGGCCATGGCCGAGCGCCTGGCGGCAATGGGCGTCTACCCCTTCGTAGTGCCTTTCGTTCCCATCGACGGCACGCCACTGGCTCAGCACCCCAAGCCCGACAGCGCCTTCATGCAGCGCCTGTATCCGCGCATTGGTGCCAGCCTGCAGCGGCACGGGCTGCATTCCGAACAGATCAAGGCTGGCTGCGCCAAGTGTGGCGCCTGTTCGGCCTTGAAACGCCACGAGTGAGGGAAACGACCATGGCCGAGCATGCCTTCGCCTTGAATGACGACACCTTTCGCGACTTCCTCACCGGCGATCTGCTGGTCAAGCCTGCCACCGAGCGCTGGGAGCGGGAAGACTACTACCGCTTGCGCCGTGCGGTCTTCGCCGACGAGCAGGGGCTGTTCGCCCAGGATCGTGATACGCACGACTTCCAGGCCCTGCCGATCGTTGCCGTCGCCTACAACTGTGGCGTGGCCGACCGGGTGGTCGGTGCGGTACGCATCTACGAGCAGGCGCCGGGGCTGTGGTATGGCGGCCGTCTGTGCGTGGAGCGCGACTATCGCCGCCACGGCATGATCGGCAAGGCGCTGGTCAACGAGGCGGTGTCACGAGCTATCGAGCTGGGCTGTCACACCTTTCTGGCCACCGTGCAGGCGCATAACGAAGCCTGGTTCCACGGCCTGCACTGGCAGAGTTTGCGGTCGTTGCAATTGCTCGAGCGCGAGCACGTGCTGATGCAGGCGAACCTGGCGCGCTATCCCTTCATGCCACGCGAGGTGTCGTTGCTGCCCCTCAAGGAGCGGCGTCATGGCTGAGGCATTGCGCAAGACCCCAGCCACTGGCCTGAGCGAACTGCTCGCGGCACTGCACGACACCCCGGCGATGCGCGCCAAGCAGGCCATTCAGCGACCGGCCCAGGGGTTGTCCGGCTCGCTGCCGCAGGGTGATGCCCGTTATGCACTGCCCGGCGATGACACGGCGGCCATACGTTGCGGCGAGCATTACCAGTTGTTGGCCATCGAAGGCATGTTGCCGGCCTTCGTCGAATCCAGCCCCTGGTTCGCCGGCTGGTCGGCGGTGATGGCCAACGTCAGCGATATCGCCGCCATGGGCGGGCGTCCCACGGCAGTGGTCAATGCCTACTGGCACCATGACGAGGACAAGGCCGAGCAGTTGCTTCAGGGCATTCGCGAGGCCTGCCAGGCCTATGGCCTGCTACTGGCCGGCGGGCATACCCACCAGGGCGCCGATGCCCGTGCTGGCTTGGCGGTGGCCATCACCGGCATCGCTCACCGGCTGCTCTCCACCCTGCATGTCGCACCTGGTCAGGTACTGGCGATGGCCGTGGATCTGGATGGCCGCTGGCACCCCGGCGTGCCCTATTGGAAAGCCTTCGAGAAACGTTCCGGCGAGCGCCTGCGCAGCCAGCTCGATGTGCTACCGCGTCTGGCCGAGGGCGGCTTGCTTGCCGCCGCCAAGGACATCAGCAACGCCGGGCTATTGGGCACTCTGCTGATGCTGCTGGAGCCGACCGGCTGTGGCGCGAGGCTTGAACTCGATGGATTGCCGTGCCCGGACGACGGCGACCTGCTGCGCTGGCTGCAGGCGTTTCCCAGCTACGGCTTTTTGCTGACCCTGGAGGAAAGCGCCTGGGCCGACGTGCACACCACCTTCGCCCTGGAGGGGCTGACCTGTGCGCGCATTGGTCAGATCGACGACAGCGCCAGTCTGCAGGTCGGGGTGGGCGGCGAGGTCATGGAGTTCTGGAATCTTGGGCAACGCCCATTCACCGGTTTCACCCAATCCACCCCTATGAGTGAGGAATGCTGAGATGCCTGCCGTCAACTTCAAACTGCGCTGGCCCGATGGCCAGGAAATGTCCGGTTATTCACCGTCCACCATCATCTACGAGCACCTCTGCGCGGGCTCCAGCTACGCACTCGAGGATTTCATCCTGCGTGCCGAGAACGCCCTCAATGCGGCTTCCGAGCGGGTCAAGGATGTCAAAGGCTTCTACTGCAGTTCGGCCATGGACACCCTGAGCGCCCTGCGATACCACGCGCGTGGCTTCGAAGGTGGCCAGGTGCAGATTCTCGATATGCAAACGGCCCATGCCGGTCAGGTCAACAGCGGCTGGAGCTCTTTCTAGCTGTCATTTCCATCGCACCAGTTACCCGAGGAGCGTGCAATGCCCAGTCATCTCAAATCCGTACAGGTTCCCCATCATCAGGTCATCATTGTCGGTGGGGGGCAGGCCGGTCTGTCGGCCAGTTACTACCTGCAGCAGCAGGGTATCGATCATCTGCTGCTGGAAAAGCACAGCCTCACCCATAGCTGGCGTACCCAGCGCTGGGATGCCTTCTGCCTGGTCACGCCGAATTGGCAGTGTGCGCTGCCGGGCTACCCCTATGCCGGGGACGACCCGCACGGTTTCATGAAGCGTGAGGAAATTATCGATTACCTCGACGGTTTCATTCGCAGCGTCAATGCGCCGGTTCGCGAGGGGGTTGCGGTGCAGCGTGTGACGCCACGCCCGCAAGGTGGTTATGCGGTGCAGACCAGCGCTGGCGAATTTACCGCCGATCAAGTCATCGTCGCCTCTGGCGGTTATCACGTGCCGATCATTCCGCGCCTGGCCGAGCGCTTGCCGGCCAACATCCTTCAGTTGCATTCCGAGCAGTATCGCAGCCCACAGGCGCTGCCCGAGGGCAACGTGCTGGTGGTTGGCTCGGGGCAATCCGGCGCGCAGATCGCCGAGGATTTGCACCTGGCTGGGCGCAAGGTGTATCTGGCTGTTGGTGATGCCCCGCGTTGTGCGCGCTTTCACCGTGGCCGCGACGTGGTCGACTGGCTGGCGGATATGGGCTACTACGACATTGGGGTCGACCAGCATCCGCTACGCGAAGGCGTGCGCGACAACACCAACCACTATGTGACCGGTCGCGACGGCGGGCGTGATATCGACCTGCGCAAGTTTGCCCTCGAAGGCATGCAGTTGTTCGGCCTGCTGCAGCGTCTCGACGGCGAGACGCTGACCTTCACTGAGGATCTGCAAGCCAGGCTGGATGCTGCCGATGCGGTGTATAACCGAATCAACGCCAGCATTGATGCCTACATTGCCGAGAAGGGCATCGATGCGCCGCCCGGTGAGATCTACCAGCCGGTGTGGCGCCCGCATCAGGTGCCAACCGAGTTGAATCTGCGGCAGGCTGGCATCACCAGCATCATCTGGTGCATCGGTTTCAGCCCGGATTTTTCCTGGATCGATGCCGGGGTATTCAATGGCCGCGGTCATCCGGTGCATAGCCGTGGTGTCACCTCGGTTTCCGGACTGTATTTCCTCGGTTTGCCATGGCTGCACACCTGGGGGTCGGGGCGTTTTTCAGGGATTGCTCGCGATGCCGAGTATCTGGTCAAGCGTATTGCCCAGCAGCACAAGGCGATCGCTGGGTAGGCGTATGCACTCGGCCCTTGGCTACAGGTGCGGTTCGGCCCACTTTCGAGCATTCCCGAACGGCACCTGGCCTGCTTTGTCGGCTAAGCTCGGCTCATTCTGTGCACTCATGAGGCAGGTGTATGAGACAGCAATGGCCGGCTGGCGAGATCGCTCGCCTGATCCTCGAGGGGTTCGATGATTACCGCGAGCATTTTCGCCAGATCACCGATGGCGCGCGCGTGCGCTTCGAGCAGGCGCAATGGCAGGAGGCGCAGCAGGCTTCGGCGGCGCGCATCAACCTGTATGAGGAGAAGGTCGCAGAAACCCGTGAGCATCTGCTGCAAGGGTTCGATGCTTCGCTGCTGGACGTCGGCCAGTGGCCGCTGGTCAAGAGCGCCTATATCGCCCTGATCGATCTGCGTTTCGACGATGAGCTGGCGGAAACCTGGTTCAACTCGATCTTCTGCAGCCTGTTCAGCCATGACCAGATCAGCGATGGCTGCATGTTCATCCATACCACCCGGCCATCGCTACGCAACCAGCCCGGTGCCGCCCAGACGCGCAGCTATCGGCCGGCTGGCGAGCTGCACCTGGCGCTGCAGGCGATCTTCGACGATTACCGTTTCGACGCCCCCTACGAGGATCTGCCGCGTGATCTGCTGCGCCTGGAAGAGCAACTGCGCGCCAGCCTGCCGGACTGGGTGTGCAAGGACCCGGAGCTGTGCATCGAGCTGTTTTCCTCGGTGCTGTACCGCAACAAGGGCGCCTATCTGATCGGACGCATCTATAACCGCGAGGAACAGTGGCCGCTGGCGATCCCGCTGCTGCACCGCGAAGGGCAGGGCATCCAGGCCGATGCGGCGATCACCGACGAGGCGGAGGTGTCGATCATCTTCTCCTTCACCCGCAGCTATTTCATGGTGGACGTGGCCATTCCGGCCGAGTTCGTCGGCTTTCTCAAGCGCATCCTGCCGGGCAAGCACGTCGCCGAGCTGTACACCTCGATCGGTTTCTACAAGCACGGCAAGTCCGAGTTCTACCGCGCCCTGATCGGCCACCTGGCCAGCACCGATGATCGCTTCATCATGGCGCCCGGCGTGCGTGGCATGGTCATGAGCGTGTTCACCCTGCCGGGCTTCAATACCGTGTTCAAGATCATCAAGGACCGCTTCGCTCACGCCAAGACGGTGGACCGCAAGACGGTGATCGAGAAGTACCGCCTGGTGAAAAGTGTCGACCGCGTAGGGCGCATGGCCGATACCCAGGAGTTCGCCGATTTCCGTTTCCCCAAGGCCAAGTTCGAGCCCGAGTGCCTCGCCGAGTTGCTGGAGGTGGCACCGTCGACCGTGGTGGTGGAGGGTGACACCGTGCTGGTACGACACTGCTGGACCGAGCGGCGCATGACGCCGCTCAACCTCTATCTGGAAAGTGCCAACGAGGCGCAGGTGCGCGAGGCGCTGGATGACTACGGCCTGGCCATCAAGCAACTGGCGGCGGCCAATATCTTCCCTGGTGACATGCTGCTGAAGAACTTCGGTGTCACCCGCCATGGCCGCGTGGTGTTCTACGACTACGACGAGATCTGCTTTCTCACCGAAGTGAACTTCCGGCGCATCCCGCCGCCGCGTTTCCCCGAGGACGAGATGAGTTCCGAGCCCTGGTATTCGGTGGGGCCGATGGACGTGTTCCCCGAGGAGTTTCCGCCGTTCCTGTTCGCTGATATCAAGCAGCGCCGGCTGTTCAGCCAGTTGCATGGCAATCTCTATGAGGCCGATTACTGGAAACAATTGCAGGAGGCGATTCGGGCGGGCAAGGTGATCGACGTATTCCCTTATCGGCGCAAGAGCCCGGTAATTTGACGGCGCCTGGTTGAAATCCGGTTTGTCCGGCCTAATCTGATAAATGAGCCGCTGGCTCTTCCCTTTACTTGGCAGGAGGTCGTACCCATGCTCGCCAAGCTGCAAGAACAACTGCAAGCCCTGTTGCAGGCCCTTGGCCTTGTCCCGCAACCTCAGCCAATTCGTATCAGCGAAGCCGAGCAGGAGCGCCTGCGGCGCGAAGCGCTCCAGCGTAGTCGCTGAAGTCTCAAGTGAGCTGATGGGCGTCGAACCAGGCCTCTATCAGCTCGCGCATCCGCTGCCCCGAGAAACTGCCGAAATGCCCGCCGTGCACGGTGCGTACGGGCAGTTCGCGCAAGCGCGACAGACTCTGTGCGTAATCCTCCAGATTCGAATGGTAGGCGTCCTCGATCAACGGGCCGTCGTAGAGGATGTCGCCAGAAAACAGTGTTTGCGTCTTCGCTTCCCATAGGCTGATGCCCCCCGGTGAATGACCGGGCGTGTGCAGCACCTGCAATATCCGATTACCTAGATCCAGCACGTCGCCATCTTCGATCAGGCGCGTGGCCGGCGCTGCCCGTACGCGGTACTCGGCGTAACACAGCGGGCAATCCGGGTGCGCCTCGAACATGTCGTCGCCGACGAAGTCCGTAGCCAGGGTATTGGCGCCATCCGGTGCGGCGAGAATGTCAGCCTCGGCCGGATGCACCAGGCGCTCATCGAACTCGTGATGTCCGGCGATATGATCGAAGTGGCAGTGGCTGGCCACCGCCAGCAGCGGCTTTTCGGTCAGCCAGGGCAGTTGCTCGCGCAGGCTGACCAGCCCGGAGCCGGAGTCGATCAGCACGTCATGCTCGCGCCCCTGCACATGCCACATGTTGCAGCGATAGAAGGGGCGCACGTAAGGCTCGTGGATCAGGCAGATGCCATCGTGGCGGTGCTCTACCTCGAACCAACGGTCACGGCTGACGATTTTCATGGTGGTTCCTCAAGCCGGGTTCGCACCCTGCGGTGGCTTCGGTGGCGGGTTGCACCCGCCCTACGGGGCGTCGTTTCCGGTAGGGCGGGTGCAACCCGCCACGTTCGCCATCACGCTACGCCAGCTGCGCCCGCGGCACCAGCACCCAGCGCCGTAGCACGGCGTAGCTGGCAGCGGTGATCAGGAACACCGGCAGCGAAGCGCCCCAGGCCAGCGGCGAGACCCAGCCCCAGTAGTAGGCCAGCACCGCGCCAGGCCGTAGGCGAGGAAGGCGGCCGGGTTGAAGCCGCTCAGGTAACGGTAGCGGCCGCCATCTTCACTGAGCAGCTCATCCACCGCGTAGTCGCCCCTGTGGATCAGGAAGTAGTCGGCGATCAGCACGGCGAAGGCTGGGATGAACACGCTGCCGATTACCAGCAGGAAACTCTGGAAATTGTCGAGGATGCCGGGGATCTGCGAGCCGAGGATCGACAGCACGCCAATGCACAGTGCCGGCTTCCAGAACGGGGTTTTCGGGCTGATGTTCAGGTACGACAGCGACGCGCTGTAGACGCACATGACGTTGGTGGTCATCACCGAGAGGAACACCACGATGGCCGCCGGCAGGCCGAAGCCGAAACCGGCCAGCAGCACCGCCGGGTCGTAGGTCTGCTCCATGCCAGTCAATACCGAGAAGCCCGACACTGTGGCGCCCAGGCCCATGGCCAGCAGCGTTGCCGCGACATAGCCGACCCAGGTGCCGACCCCCGCCACGCCCTGACTGCGGCAGTTGCGGTTGTAGTCGGCGGCCAGTGGAATCCAGGAGAAGGCGGTGGCGATGACGATATCGAAGGCGATACCGGGGGTGATCTCGTTACGCGGCTCTGTCGGCATGGCCAGCAGGCTGGCGAATTCGAATTTCTGCCCCATCACGTAGAACACCGCGCCGGCCAGCAGGAGCATGCCGATGGCAGCCCAGCGTTCGACCCGCTCCAGGAACTGAACCTGTCCACTTCTGCGATCAGCACCTACATGAGCCAATTGGAGAGTCAGCTCGGCATCGTGCTTTGCCATCGCGGCCGTGGCGGCTTCAGTCTGACCAGCAAGGGCGAGCTGTTTCACCAGGAAACCCTGCGCCTGCTCGGCGAACTGGAAGGTTTCGAGCGCTATTCGGCGGCGCTCAAGGGCGAACTGCGTGGCACCCTCAACCTAGGTGTGCTGGACTCCACCGTCAGCGACCCGGCTCTGCCGCTGGCCGAGGTGATCGGCGCCTACAGCCAGGAGCACCCGGGTGTGCACCTGCACCTGTCGGTGATGAGCCCCTACGAGCTGCAACTGGCGGTGCTGGACAACCGCCTGGATCTGGCCATTGGTGCCTTTTCCACGCGCATGAACGGGCTGGTCTACCAGCCGCTGTACCGTGAGCAGCACTGGCTGTATTGCAGCGAGCGGCATGCCTTGTTCGAGCAGCGGCGGATTCCCGAAGAGCTGATCACCCAGCAACGCATGGTCGGTCGTGGCTACTGGAGCCAGGCCGAACTGGCTCGCCATGGCTTCAAGCACAGCGCGGCTACCGTGGAGTCGATGGAGGCGCAGCTGATTCTGGTGCTCTCCGGCGCCTACATTGGCTATCTGCCGGAGCACTACGCCCAGCCCTGGGTGGATCAGGGCAAGCTGCGGGTATTGCTGCCAGCGGTATTTGGCTACCAGGCCCCGTTCTCGCTGATCCTGCGCCGGGGACGTACCCGCGAGCCGCTGATTCAGACCTTTCGCGATTTGCTCAAGGCGCAACTGAATCAGATCTGAAACAGGGTCGCCTTTATTCTTCGAAAGGCTTAGAACCTTTAGCTGGCGTGGTTATTAGGCTGTGCTAGTACTTATTCATACGTCTGCACCCACTTCAATTCGAACAGGGAAGCCTCGATGCGCAATAACCTGCCCGTGACTCAGCGGGAAAGAACCTTCCCTGCGGAAGAACGCCTGATTTCCACCACCGACCTCAACAGCAAGATCAGCTACTGCAACGATGCCTTCGTCGAGATCAGCGGCTTCACCCGCGAGGAGCTGATCGGTCAGCCGCACAACCTGGTGCGTCACCCTGACATGCCGCCAGCGGTGTTCGGTCATATGTGGGACACCATCAAACAGGGCAAGCCCTGGATGGGCATCGTCAAGAATCGTTCGAAGAATGGCGATTTCTACTGGGTCAGTGCCTACGTCACTCCCGTGTATGAGAACGGCCGAATTTCGGGCTACGAGTCGGTGCGCTCATTGCCAACCGAGGCTCAGAAACGTCGTGCCGAAGCGCTTTATGCCCGTCTGCGTGCCGGCAAACCACCCGTGCCGAAGCTGGAATACTGGACGTACGATGTGGTGCGTTCCTGGCCGCTGATCGCCGCGTCGCTGCTGATCCTCGCGGCGCACTGGGTGGTCTCTGGTTGGCCGCTGATGGCTTTTATCGTGCTGACGCTGTTCGTGCTGGGTTCCTACCAGCTTTATCGGACCCGGCAGCTGATTCGCCGCACCCTGGCGGATCATCCGAAAGCCTTTACCAGCGGCCTGGTGGCGCTGACCTACAGCGACAACCGTGGCGCTCAGGCGTTACTGGATATGGCGATGATCAGTGAGGAGGCGCGACTTCAGACGGCGTTGACGCGGCTGGAAGATGCTGGCGAGAACGTCAAGAAACGCGCCACGCAGTCCGCCGAGTTGTCGCAATCCAGCGCGCAGATGCTCGATCAGCAGCGGGCTGAAACTGACCAATCTGCGACGGCCATCAACCAGATGGCGGCGACCATCCAGGAAGTCGCGCACAACGTGCAGAACACCTCGCATGCTGCCGAAGAAGCCGACCGCCTGGCCCGTGAGGGGCGCGATCTGGCTGTAGGCAGCCTCGATTCCATGCGCCAGATGGCCAAGGCGGTCAACGATATTGGCCAGGCGGTCAATGAACTGGCCAACTCCACGCAGTCCATCGGCAGTGTTGCCGATGTGATCACCTCGATTGCCGAGCAGCGCCAATCTGCTGGCGCTCAACGCGGCCATCGAGGCTGCGCGCGCAGGGGAGCAGGGCCGTGGTTTCGCGGTAGTGGCCGATGAAGTGCGGTCACTGGCTTCGCGTACTCGCCAGTCCACCGAGCAGATTCACCAGATCATCGCCGATCTGCGTGCAGGGGCCGAGCGCGCCGTGGTGACGGCGGGCAAGGGCGAGGAAATTTCTCGTGGCAGCGTGCAGAGCGTGGAGTCGGTACGTGATGCGCTGGAGGGCATCAGCGCTGCAGTGACGCGCATCACCAGCATGAGCCAGCAGATGGCGGCGGCTTCCGAAGAGCAGAGCCACGTGGCCGAGGACATCAGCCGGCAGATCACCCGTATCGCCCAGCTTTCCGATCACAGTGCCGGCCAGGCGCATCAGGGTGCGGCGATCAGCCGCGAGCTGGAGGAAATGGCCGATTACCTGCACAGTCTGGCGGAGCGTTTCAATCGCTGAACCGTAGCCGGATGTCATCCGAGGCATGCTTCGATGTTCCGGGTTGCAGCCGGACTACGCGTTGGCAGGGCGTTCTGGCACACTGCGCGGCATGCCTCGTCCGACCTGCTCCCGCTGCCAGCGCCCGCTTGGCCATTGCCTCTGCCCGCTGATTCCCGTCCTCGAGAGTCGTACTCGCGTGCTTATCCTGCAGCACCCGAGCGAGGTTGGTCACGCCCTCAATACCGCTCGCCTGGCTGCGCTTGGCTTGCGCAACGCGGAGCTGCGCGTCGGTGAGGTATTCGATGATCTGCCACAATTGCTCGCGCAGTCTGATTATCGCGCCTGCCTGCTGTTTCCCGGCGATGAGGCTGTGGTCCTGACAGGCTACGTGCCCAAGGAGAAACCGCTGCTATTGGTCGTGCCCGACGGCACCTGGCGTAAGGCACGCAAGCTGCTGCACCTCAATCCGTCGCTGGCAGCATTGCCGCGTGTTAGCCTGGGGGCAGTGGCGCCGTCGCGTTACCGCCTGCGCAAGGCACCCGCAGAAGGGGCGCTGTCGACCATTGAGGCGATCGTTGCCGCACTGGATGTGCTGGAGGCTCCGCAGGGTTTCGAGGCGCTGCTGCGGCCCTTCGACGCGTTGATTGAAGGGCAGATCGCGGCGATGGGCGAAGCAGTGTTTGTCCGCAACCACCAGCGTTGACGCGGTGCGCACGGCGCACCCTACGGTGTTGCGTCTGTCGCGTAGCCCAATGCAATCCGGGGAGGTTCTACGGCTCGACAATCAATCCCGGATTTCATCCGGGGCTACGCAGCGTGCACGGCAGGTGTTCAACGCTCGCGCATGGCTTCCGAGCGGGCCTTGAGCACGGGCTTGAGCAGGTAGGCCAGCACGCTCTTCTCGCCGGTGATGATGTCTACCGTGGCGACCATGCCGGGGATGATCAGCAGCGGATGTTCCTCGCCACCGAGGTGGCTTTTGTCGGTGCGCACATGGATCAGGTAGAAGCTGTTGCCTTCCTCGTCGGTGATGGTGTCGGCGCTGATCAGCTCGAGGTTGGCCTTGAGCCCGCCGTAGATGGTGTAGTCATAGGCGGTGAACTTGACCATGGCTTTCTGCCCAGGATGCAGGAAGGCCACGTCCTGCGGGCGCACCTTGGCTTCGATCAGCAGGCTGTCATCCAGCGGCACGATTTCCAGCATGTCGCTGCCCGGCTGCACCACGCCACCGATGGTGTTGACCTTGAGCTGCTTGATCACCCCACGCACCGGCGAGGTCACGGTGGTGCGGGTGACCTTGTCCTCGATGGCAACGCTGGTGGCGGTGATCTTCTGCAGCTCGGTGCGTAATTCGTTGAGCTCCTTGAAGGCCTCGGCGCGAAATGCCAGCTCGGATTCCTCCATCTTGCTCCTGATTTCGCTCATCGCCGCTTCGGCGCGCGGGATGGCCAGGTTGGTGGCCTCCAGCGAGCCGCGTACTTCCACCACGCTGCGGCGCAGACGCAACACCTCGACCTCGGAAATAGCGCCCGAGGCCACCAGGGGTTGCGACATGTTCAGCTCCTGCTGCAACAGGCCGAGGCTGGAACGGTATTGCTGGGCCTTGGAGCGAAACTCGGCGAGCTCCTGCTCCTTTTGCCGCAGTTGTTCGCCCAAGGTGCGCTGCTCGCTGCGCAGCCGTTGCTGGCGCGAGCGATACAGGGCCAACTGGTCTTCGGCCAGCTGTGGCGCGTCGCGGGTGATTTCTTCGGGCAGTTGCGGTTCGCGGCCTTCGGCCTCTGCGCTCAGTCGTTCGAGACGGGCGATGAGCGCCAGCCGATCCGCTTCGGTCTCCCCGCGATTGGAGAGAAAGCGGGTGTCATCCAGGCGCAGCAGGGTGTCCCCCTTGTCCACCACCTGGCCTTCGCGCACGAAGATCTCACTGACGATGCCGCCCTCCAGGTTCTGGATCACCTGCACCTTGCTCGACGGGATGGCCTTGCCTTCGCCGGTGGTGACCTCTTCCAGTACGGCGAAATTTGCCCAGACCAGTGCCGCCAGCAGGCAGGCGCTGACCACCCAGATCGTGGCGCGGCTGAGCCAGGGCGAGTCTTCCAGAATGGCACCTTCGACTTCCGGCATGAACTCGGTGTCCTGGCGTTTTTCGCGCAGGCTGCTGAAGTAGTTGCCGAGGTTCTGGGTCGCTTGCATCGCACGTCGCTCCTACAGGCTGGCCGGGCCGACGCGGCCCTTGCGCAAGGCTTCGATCACCGCTTCCTTCGGCCCGTCCGCCACCACATGGCCGTTGTCCAGCACGGCCAGGCGATCCACCAGGCTGAGCATGGAGGCACGGTGGGTGATGAGGATCAGCGTCTTGCCCTGCACCCACTTGTGCAGGCGCTGGCGCAGCAGGTCTTCGCTGGTGTTGTCCATGGCGCTGGTGGGTTCGTCGAGCACCAGGATTGGCGGGTCGAGCAACAGTGCGCGGGCCAGCAGTACGGCCTGGCGCTGGCCGCCGGAGAGCAGTTGGCCGCGTTCGCCTACCGGGCGGTCGAAGCCTTGCGGATGCTGGCGCGCCAGGTCCACCACGCCAGTCAGCTCGGCGACTTCGAGCATGCGTGCGTCGCTGATGTAACGGGCGCCGAGGGTCAGGTTGTCGCGCAGGCTGCCAGCCAGCAGTGGCAGGTCGTGGGCGACGTAGCCGATCTGATGGCGCAGGTCGGCGACGTCGAGTTGGCGCAGGTCGAGGTTGTCGAGCAGGATCTGCCCTTCGTCGGCGCTGTAGAAGGCCATCAGCAGTCGCGCCAGGGTGCTCTTGCCCGAACCGCTGCGACCGATGATGCCGAGGCGCTCGCCAGCGCCCAGGCGCAGGCTGACGTTGTTCAGCGCCGGTGCGCTCTGGCCCGGGTAGGTGAAACTGATTTGCCGCACCTCCAGAGCCCCCTTGAGCTGGGTACGATCCAGCGGCCGCTGCTTGTCCTGACGCTCCTGCGGCAGGGCCATCAGGGCATCGGTGCTGGTCATGGTCAGGCGTGCCTGCTGATAGCGGGTGATCAGCCCGGCGATCTGTCCCAGTGGGGCGAGGATGCGGCTGCCGAGCATGTAGCAGGCCACCAGCGCACCGACGCTGAGATTGCCGGCGATGATCAGATAGACCCCCGCGACTATGGTGGCCATGCCGGCGAACTGCTGCAGGAACAGGGTGCCGTTGGTGGCCAGCGAGGCGAGGAATTTTGCATGGCCGTCCAGGCGGGTGAGGGCGCCATGGGTTTGCTCCCATTGATGCTGGCGCTCGCTTTCGGCACCACAGGCCTTGAGCGTTTCCAGGCCACCGAGGGTTTCGATCAGCAGCGCCTGGCGTTGCGAGCCAAGCTGCAGGCTTCTTTGCACGGTGTCGCGCAGGCGTGCCTGAATGATGTAGGCGAACAGCGCGGTGATGGGGAAGGCCAACAGCGGGATGAACACCAGCGGGCCGCCGATCAGTCCGATCACCAGCAGCATCAGCAGGGAGAAGGGCAGATCGATCAGGCTGGTCAGCGTCACTGCGGTGAGGAAATCGCGCAGCCCCTGGAAGTCGTGGATGCTCTGGGCGAAGCCGCCGACGCTGGCCGGCCGCGCCTTCATCGACATGCCGGTGATGCGCTCGAACAAGGTGGCCGACAGCACCACGTCGGTCTTCTTGCCTGCCGTGTCGAGCAGGTGCGCGCGCAGCACCTTGAGCAGCAGTTCGAAACCGGTGCCGATAAACAGTCCGATGGCCAACACCCAGAGCGTTGCGGTCGCCTGGTTGGGTACTACACGGTCGTAGGTCTGCATCACGAACAGCGGCACCATCAGGCCCAGCAGGTTGATCAGCAGGCTGGCCAGGACGGCATCGGTGTAGAGCCAGCGCGACAGCTTGAGGGTGTCGCGAAACCAGGCTTCGATGCGTGGCACCAGCGGTGTGCGGGCTTCTTCCAGCTGATGTCGAGGGCGGGCAAAAAAGGCCCGGCCACTGTACTCGGTGGCCAGTTGTTCGCGGCTGACCCATTGCTCGCCGCCATCCGTTTCGCAGGGCAGAATCTGCGCCTGCTGTTTCGGCCCCCACTGGCGCAGGACCGCACAGCGACCGTCCTTGAGCAGCAGCAGGACTGGCAGGTTGAGGGCGGAAATGCTGGCAAGCTCGCGCTGTAGCAGACGCCCCTGCAGCCCGGCCCGGGCCGCAGCACGCGGCAGCAGGTCGGGGCTCATGCGTTGCTCCGGCATGGGCAGGCCGGCACTGAGGGTGCCACGGCTGGCCGAGCAGCCGTGTAGCCGACAGAGGATCAATAAACCATCCAGCAGCGGATCGTCGTGACTGAGCCGCGGATCACTGGTCGGCCCTGGCCGTTCCATGGTGGTCAATTTCTACTACTCCTCAGACCTGTTCAGACCTGTTCAGACCTTTGCCGCACGTTGACCCCGCGTGTTCACGCGGGGTCTCGGGTCGGTACTACTTCATTTCCGGCAAGCGTGCTTCGCTCTTCACTTCGGTGAGGGCTACAGCTTCCGCCGGGACTACGACCTGTTGCTGGCGTAGCAGATCACCCATGGCCGCGACGACGCGGTACATCGAGAACTCTTCGCCGTAGCGAACCTCGGTGTAGCGGCGGTTGGCAGTGAACAGTTCGTTTTCGCTGTCGAGCAGGTCGAGCAGGGTGCGTTGCCCCAGGCTGAACTGCTGCTGGTAGGCCTCGCGAACCCGTGAGGTGTAGTCAGCGTAGTCACGGGCTTTGGGGGTTTGCAGGCGCGCGTTCTCCATGGCGTTCCAGGCCAGCGAGAGGTTTTCGTTAAGCACGCGCAGCGCGTTGTTGCGGATGTCCATCGACTCGTTGATCTGGTGCGCGGCCGATTGCAGGCGGGCCTTGTCGCGCATGCCGTTGAACAGGTTGTAGTTCATCACAACGGCGGCTCGCCAGGTGTTGTAGTGCCCCTCGTCACCCTGCACGTTGTCGTTGGCATTAGTGGCCAACTCCAGGTCGAAGCGTGGGTAGAAGGGCGACTTGGCCACCTCGTACTGCTTCTCGGCAGCATTTACGTCCGACTGTGCCGACTTCAGGAAGGGGTTGTTGTCCATCACGGTCTGGCGGGCGGCGAGCAAATCGGCCGGCATGTTGCCCTTGACCGAGGAGGGTGTCTCCAACTGATCCGGCAAACGCCCCACGGCGCTGAAGAAGTTGGCTTCGGCATCGGCCAGGTTGACCTCTTCGGTGTACAGGTTGTTCTGCGCCAGGGCCAGACGGGCCTCGGATTGGTCGAGGTCGGCGGTGCTGCCAACGCCCTGGCGGCTGCGCAAGCCGATCTGATCGTTGATGCGTTGGTGTGCCTGCAGGTTGTTGCGGGCCAGGGTGACCATCTCGCGGCGCATCAGCACATCGAGGTAGACCTCGACGGTGCGCAGGGCCAGGCTTTCGGACGTACCGAGCAGGCGGTAGGCGCGGGAGTTGACCACTGCCTGGGTGCGCGCGACTTCGTTGGGCGTATTGAAGCCGTCGAACAGCATCTGCCGTAGGCGCAGCTCGGCATCGCGGTAGTTCAGGGTTTCCTTGTTGTGATTGCCAAGTGCCCGTGTGCTGGGGCTGTCCGTACGCTCCCGGCCGTAACCGACCAGCAGGTCAACGGTGGGCAGGTAGCCGCCCTTGGCGAATTTCACATCTTCATCCGATGAGAGTCGGCTATTGGCGGCAGCGTGGATTTCGGGGTGATTATCCAGCGTGCTCTGAATCGCTTCCGAGAGATTCATGGCTTGCGCCTGACTGCAAACAGTCGCCAAAAGCATGGCGCTCCATAGCGGGGTTAAGGTGCGCATTGGCGTTTCTCCTGACTGAAGTTCTTATCCTGTCGCCATAAAAATGGCGTTTTTGCCTGTGAAACCGTTTCAGGCTTGTAACATCAGAGCTAAGAACAACTTTTGGAGAACCTAAGATGTTTTTTTCACAACCTATATTCAGAAAAAATCTTATGAACTCTGCGAAAAGCAGCACATTGTTTCAACCTGTGAGCTGCGCAAGTCCTCATTTTCCGTGGGTGCGCAGCTGAAATGGGTTGTCAGGCATCAAAAGGGCGGGGATTCATCTGATGGAGTAGTTCGACGCAGGCTGTAGTGACATTTTTTTGTCAGTAGCGTTTTTGGGATTTTGCGCCGTTCCATTTCAATCAGCTGTCTTGGTTTTCTCCTCGGCTACGAAAAGGTGTTCTGGCCCTTTCGGTAGGTACGTGTCGGCGGTGGTCGGCAGCTGTAGTGAGGATGGAATCATGGCTACTCTTATTGGTGTCGTCAGTCAGGTTGTCGGCGAAGTGTTCGCGGTAGCGAGCGACGGATCGCGCCGGCCGATCAGTGAAGGAGACCGGGTCTACGCGGGCGAGCAACTGGTAACCGGCGCCTCCGGCGCGGTGGCCATTGCCATGACCAACGGCCAGCAACTGACCCTTGGGCGCGATAGCAGCATGACGCTCGACGCGCAGATGCTTGCCTCCAGCCCCACCTCACAGGCCCCGACGGCCGATGCGCCGCCCCCCGTTCCCAGCGACAGCGACCTGACCGACGTCGAGCAACTGCAGGCGGCGATTGAGGCCGGCGTCGACCCGACCCTCGAAGGCGAAGCCACCGCGGCCGGCCCGGGAGCCGGTGGCGGCGCGGGTGGCGCCGGTGGCGGCCACTCCTTCGTGCTGCTCGGCGAGGTCGGCGGCGCACTCGACCCAGTGATAGGTTTCCCTACCGAAGGGCTCAGCACCGGCCCCGAATTCCCCGATGCCGAGCCGATCGTCGATCCGGATATCCCGCTGCCGGCTGGGCCAGAGGGTTTTCCCAGCGGCGGCGAAGCCAGCAATGCAGTCGATGAAGAGGGGCTGCCGGGTGGTATTGCCGGTGGTCCAAACGATCTGGCCGGCGAAGACACGGTGGTCATCGGCACCCTGGGCTACAGCTTCGGCCCCAATGGCATCGGCAGCTTCGCCTGGAGCAGCGAAGGGCTGGCGGCGCTGGGAATCAGCTCGCAGGGCGTTTCGCTGACTTACAGCGTCAGCGCCGATGGTTTGACCCTCAGCGCCTTTGCCGGCGACACGCTGGTATTCACCCTGCAGCTCACCGATCTGGCGGCTGGCACCTACGAGTTCAGCCTGTTCGCCCCGCTTGACCATGCCGCACCGGAACCTGGCGGCAGCGACGAGAACGACCTGTTCTTCCTGTTTGGCTACAGCATCACCGACGGCGCCGGCAACACCGCTGCCGGCAGCCTGACGCTGGGCGTCGACGACGACACCCCGGAACTGCAAGGCGTACCGGGCGAACGCCCGAGCGTTGGCGGCCTGGTGCATGAAGACGCGTTGGACAACGGTAATGCCGAAGGCGGCCAGACCCTGACGCTCAGCGGCGGGCCCGGCACCCTGGATGCGCTGGTCAATTTCGGCGCCGATGGGCGCGGCAGTTTCTCCCTCAGCGGCAGCGCCGAAGCGCTCGACAGCCTGATCGCCCTGGGCCTGACCTCGGGCGGTGTGGCGCTGGCCTATTCGGTTTCCGCCGACGGCACGACCTTGATTGCCACGGCGGGTGGTAACCCGGTGTTCACCCTGGTGGTCAACCCGGACGGCAGCTACCTGTTCACCCTGCAGGGCCCGCTGGATCATCCGGAGGCCGATGGCATCGACGCGGAAACCCTGGGTGACAGCAGCCTGGCGCTGGATTTCTCCGGAATTCTGCAAACGACCGATTTTGATGGCGACGCCGTGGCGGGTGGTTTCGACGCCGGCAGCTTCGTCATCGATATCGAGGACGACGTGCCGGTACTGGTTGGTTCCCCGGGCGAGCGGCCCACCGTGGGCGGCCTGGTGCATGAAGACGCGTTGGACAACGGTAATGCCGAAGGCGGCGATCAGACCTTGACGGTCGAAGGCGATGTCGGGGCGCTGGACGCCCTGGTCAACTTCGGCGCCGACGGGCGTGGCGGCTTCCAGCTGAGCACCGCCCCGGGTGCGCTGATCGGCCTGCAGAACCTGGGCCTGACCTCGGGCAACGTCGAGCTGTTTTACGCCGTCTCGGCCGACGGCAGCACCCTGACGGCCACGGCCGGCGAGGGCGGCGCACCGGTGTTTACCCTGCTGGTCAACCCGGACGGCAGCTACCTGTTCACCCTGCAGGGCCCGCTGGATCATCCGGAGGCCGATGGCATCGACGCGGAGACCCTGGGCGATAACAGCCTGGCGCTGGACTTCTCCGGCCTGCTGGTGGCCACCGACGGTGACGGCGACCCGCTGGCTGATGGCTTCGACGCCGGCAGCTTCGTCATCGATATCGAGGACGATGTGCCGGTACTGGTCGGCGCCCCGGGCGAACGGCCCACCGTGGGCGGCCTGGTGCATGAAGACGCGTTGGACAACGGTAATGCCGAAGGCGGCGATCAGACCTTGACGGTCGAAGGCGATGTCGGGGCGCTGGACGCCCTGGTCAACTTCGGCGCCGACGGCCGCGGCGGCTTCCAGCTGAGCACCGCCCCGGGTGCGCTGATCGGCCTGCAGGACCTGGGCCTGGCCTCGGGCAACGTCGAGCTGTTTTACGCCGTCTCGGCCGACGGCAGCACCCTGACGGCCACGGCCGGCGAGGGCGGCGCACCGGTGTTTACCCTGCTGGTCAACCCGGACGGCAGCTACCTGTTCACCCTGCAGGGCCCGCTGGATCATCCGGAGGCCGATGGCATCGACGCGGAAACCCTGGGCGATAACAGCCTGGCACTGGACTTCTCCGGCCTGCTGGTGGCCACCGACCGCGACGGCGACCCGCTGAACGACGGTTTCGACGCCGGCAGCTTCGTCATCGATATCGAAGATGATGTGCCGACGCTCAACGAACCCAATCCGCAGCTACCTGCTGTGGGGGGCACCGTGCACGAAGACTTGCTGAGCGAACCGCATGCGGGTAACCCCGACGGTGCGTTGCAGACACTGGTGATCAGCACTGCCACTGGTGGCGGAAGCCTTTCCGCCCTGGTGTCGTTCGGCGCCGATGGCCCCGGTGAGTTCAGCCTGGTAGAGGAGGGTAGCGCCGCCGAGTTGCTGAACGCCCAGGGGCTGAAGTCCGGCGGTGAGCTGCTCGACTACAAGGTCATCCAGGAGCTCGATGACGATGGCAATCTGGTCAGCACCACGCTTACTGCGACGGCCACGGTTGGAGAAGGTTACCCGGTATTCACCCTGGTGGTGGAGGCCAACGGCGACTTCAGCTTCGAACTGCAGGGACCAATCGACCATCCGCTGAAAAATGGTGATGACAACGAGCTCTGGTCGTCGGACGGTGCCTTTGGCATCGACTTCACCCAGTTGCTGGCGATCACCGATGGTGATGGCGACCCGCTGCATATACCGCTGGAGGCTGGCGGTCTGTTCGTCATCAACGTGCAGGACGACGTGCCAACACTGGCCGAGAAGGACTGCGGCTGCGATCCGAAGAACATCGATCATGGCATTTCCCATGTGCTGTTCCTGGTCGACACCGACGACGGCACCAAGGCGGTCAAGATCGAATATCCCGGCGGCAGTGACATCAAGGATCCGAGCCACCCGCAAGGCTACGTCGCCTGGGTCGAACAGGCCTATGGCGGCACCGTCGAGGCCTACTACATCAAGGCCGGTACCAAGTTCTACGACGGCGATGGTGACGTCATCAATCCCGTCGATCTAGGCCTGGGCAAATACCTGGTTGGTGGCAGCAGCGCCTTCGGTGGATCCAAGGTGACCGTTGCCAAGCACCCGCAGTATCAGGCCGTGGACGATAACTGCGCGCCTACTTTCAATCACCTGGTGCACGAGGATCAGCTCGACTCGCCCTATCTGGGCAACCCCGAGGCTGGCCAGACACTGGTGGCCGAGGGAAGTGCAGGCACTCTTCATACGCTGGTCAATTTCGGCGCCGATGGGCCGGGAGT
Source organism: Pseudomonas oleovorans subsp. oleovorans (assembly GCF_002197815.1). Classification (GTDB taxonomy): domain Bacteria; phylum Pseudomonadota; class Gammaproteobacteria; order Pseudomonadales; family Pseudomonadaceae; genus Aquipseudomonas; species Aquipseudomonas oleovorans. The sequence goes on along the minus strand of NZ_NIUB01000041.1, from coordinate 8,028 downwards.
CTTCAGTCTGACCGGTGATGTGGCGTCTATGCTGGCGCAGCAGCTCAGCTCCGGTGGCGTCGAACTGAGCTACCGAGTCGAGTACGAATGGGATGGCGACCAGTTGGTCAATTCCACCCTGATCGGTGAGGTGGCGGGGGTCGACGGCTATCCGGTATTCAGCTTCGAGGTGGGGGCTGACGGCAGTTATCGCTTCGAGCTAAAAGGCCCGCTGGATCATCCGCTGGGCGATGGCAACGATGGTGAAACCCTGGGTACCGCAGGACAGCCTATCGATTTCTCCAAGATGCTGCAGGCGACCGATGGTGATGGCGACCCGTTACCCGCCGGCTTCCCGGCAGGGACGTTGGTGATCGACGTGCAGGATGACGTGCCCATCGCCGCCAGCGACAAGCCCGACTGCATCGTGCAGGCCGCGCCACCGCTGGTGAACCTGACCCTGGTGCTGGACGTCTCGTTGAGCATGGCCGGCGCCAAGCTGGCCGCGCTCAAGCAGGCGGTGATCGACCTGGCCCAGGGTTATGCCGGTCTCTCTGCTCCGGTGCACGTCAACCTGATCACCTTCAACTCGGGCGCCGCAGAAATCGGCGACTTCACCTTCAGCTCGGTGGGTGATCCGGGCTACACGGCTCTGCTCACGGCGGTCAACGGCCTTAGCGCCAGTGGTTTCACCAACTACGAGCAAGCCCTGAGCGCGGCCAAGACGCAAATCACCAGCGACATCATGGCTCCGGACGCCGATCCGGCACAGCAGCACAAGCTGTACTTCATCTCCGATGGTGAGCCCACCGTCGGAGCGCAGGGCGCGACGCTGACCACCTGGATCGCCAACAACTGGACGAACTTCATCGGCAACATCGATGGTGATCACAACAGCGCCACCAACAGTTTCACGGCGCACCCCGTGGGCATCAACTTCACGGGCTCCTTCATGGGGCAGATTTCCAGTGATGGTTTGGTGATCAACAGCACGCCTGCCAGCTTGTCCGCAACCCTGCTGGATCTGGCTGACCTTGGCGGCAGTGTCTCCGGCGACGTTCTGGCCAATGACAACCTGGGCGCCGACGGTCTCGGGCGTATCGAGTCGGTCAGCGTCGATGGCCAGACCTTCAGCCTCAACGACGCCGGCAACGGCATCGAGGTGAGCGGGGCAGGTTCGACCACCTGGAGCTTCAATGCTGCAACGGCCGAGCTGACCCTCAACACCGCAACCGGGACGTTGAAGATTCACCTGGATGGCGACAAGGTCGGGCAGTTCGACTTTGCCGCGAAAGGCAACCTGAGCTTCGGCCCCGGCGGGCAGTTGACGCAGAGCTTTACCTACGTTGTGAGCGACGGCGATGGCGACCGTGCCTCGGCCGATCTGGATATCTGCATCCGTGGCGACCAGTCGGTGCTTGTAGTCGGCAGCAATGCTGATGACACGCCGAACTCCAGCGTGCCCCATCATGTGCCCAGTCAGTACGACGATGGCAAAGGGGCTATCGAAGGGACTTTCGGCAACGACGTGCTGGTGGGTGATCTGGGAGGCGCTAAGCCGCCGGTGATCAAACCCGCAGAGAACTACAACATCGCCTTGATCCTCGATCGTTCCGGCAGCATGAGCAGTGACCCGGATGGCCAGGGGGATACAGCAGCCGTCTGGCGTTGCTCAAGGATGCGGTCAATGCCTTCATTGGCAAACTCGGTACCCATACCGGGCAGATCAACATCGCACTGATTTCGTTCTCGTCCAGCTCCAGCCTGCTGCTCAGTGGCACCCTGGCGCAGATCCAGGCGGCCCTGGCTGCACCGAACAACGTGCTGATGGCGCTGACTGCTTCCGGGGCCACCAACTACGAGGCGGCGATGCAGCAGACCAATGCCTGGTTCGGTGGTGTGGACGCCAACGGCTACAAGAATCTCGCCTACTTCCTTACCGACGGCGATCCGACCACCTACAACGGCGACAACAGCAATAGTGGCAGCACGGTGAACTTCAATGACGTCAACCGGGCTCTGGATGATGCAACGACCTTGATGGCTCGCGCCGAGGTGCATGCCATTGGCATCGGTACCGGGGTCAACAGTAACGTGCTGCGTTTCTTCGACAATACCGATGTCACGGGGCAGGGGTCGCTGTCGTTTGGCGGCAATACCATCAACGGTGCGGTAGGCGAGCCGCAGATCGTCACCACGCCGAGCCAGCTCTTCGCCGTGCTTGATCCCGGCAGTGTCACCGATGGTGGCTATGCCGGCCTGGGCGACGATCATCTGGTGGCCGGTACCGGCGACGACTACCTGTTCGGTGACTCGCTCAACACGCTATGGATAGACGCCGGTAAGGCGCCGGGTTACCAGGTGCTGGTCGATCATCTGACGACCACTCTGGGAGCAACCCCGACTCAGGCGCAGGTCATGGACTTCATTCGTCTGAATGCCGAAAAACTGGGGGCATCGGTACCGGGTGTCGGAGGCAATGACAGGCTCGAAGGTGGTGCCGGCAACGACTGGCTGTTCGGCCAGGGCGGTGATGACATCCTGATCGGTGGCGCCGGCAACGATGTGCTGTTCGGCGGTAGCGGCAACGATACCTTCGTCTGGAATGCGGGGGATCGCGGCGGCAACTACCACGATATCGTCAAGGACTTCGACCTGGATGACGACAAGTTGGATCTATCTCAGTTGCTGCAGGGTATCGATGGCCCCGCCAGTGCCGACGTGTTGACCCAGTACCTGAGCTTCGACTTCGTCAGCGATCCGGGTAGTACGGTGATCAACATCGCCAGCGCCGGTGGTGGCGCGCCGGTGGATCAGACCATCACCCTGGAGAACACCATCCTTTCCGGTGGCAATACTGCAGATATCATCCAGGGCATGCTGGACCAGAATCAGCTGGTCGCCTGAGATGTGAGGGAGGCTGTCAGCGCTGCGCTGGCGGTCCCTCAGGCAAAAGGAAATGCTTATCAGAGTTTCCTTAGCTGAAGTACTCAACTAGAGTAAGCCCGCTACCCGTTTCGGGTGGTGGGCTTTTTTATGGCGTTTGCTGGAGGCAGCGATGGTTTACGTACAGCGCGACGCGGCCGGGCGTTTGTTGCGAGTCGAACATGAGCCCTTTGAGGGTATGACGGAAAACCTGGCGGTCGAGAGCGACGAGTTGCAGGCCTGGCTGGAGGCCAAGGAGGAGGTCAAGGCGCGTCTGGACAGCCTCAAGCAGTCCGACCTGGAGCTCGTGCGCGTGCTGGAAGACGTAGTCAGCGTGCTTGTAGAGCGCGGCGTGATCCGCTACACCGACCTGCCCGAAGCGGCGCGGCAGAAGCTCGACCAGCGTGCCATCGCGCGAGCCGAGATCGAGGGCCTGAGCGGCCTGCTCGGCGACGACGAACACAATCTGGTTTAGAACCCCGCCTTTGTAGGAGCCGCGCCCCGCGGCGAAGCGGCCGGTGCGCCAACCGTAATTTTCAGAAACTACCCCCGGTAGGGGCTCCTGCAGCTATTGCTTGCCCCACGGCGCCGGTGCGCCGATCAGACGGCCCATGGCGCCGTGGATGCCCAGTTCGGTCAGCACTGCGAGTTCCTCTTCGGTTTCCACCATCTCGGCGATCAACGGCAGGTCGATGCTGTTGGTGGCGCGGAAGATCGCTTCGATGAATAGCCGCTTGTCGCTCTCCTGATCGATGGCGCGGATGTAGGTGCCATCGATTTTCAGGTACGCCAGGCCCAGGTGGGTGAGATTGCCAATCAGGCTGAAGCGCCCACCAAAATGCTGCAGGCCCAGGTTGAAACCCGCCTCACGAATCGACTGGCTCAGCGCCTCCAGCTCGGCGGGTGGCGGTAGGTGGCGTTCATCGATTTCCAGCGTCATCAGGTGCGCTACGTCTTTGTGCCTGTTCAGCGTATCCAGCAGGCGCGCTTTGTCCTGTTGATTACGCAGGGTCGCGGCGGACAGGCTCAGGGCCAGTGGGTGAGGATGTTGCGCCAGGTGGGCCAGGCTGTGTTCGATCATCGCCAGATCGAAGCGCGCGGCCCAGCCCAGGCGCTCGATCCAGGGCAGGAAGCGGCCGGCCGTGATGGCTTCGCCGGCTGGATCGAGCAGGCGTGCGAGGATCTTGTGCTGCATGAACCTGCCCGTCGCGCATTCGGCTACAGGCTGGAAATACAACTGCAATCTGCCCAGGCTCAGCGCATCGTCGATCCAGCTGCGCCAGTCATGCAAGCCCTGAGTGGTCTGGGTGGTGAAGTCGTCGAGGCGTTCCCAGCACCTGTCGGTGTTGCTCTGTGCCTGAGCCAGAGCCTGATCGGCGCGACTCAGCACTGCCGCGCTCTGTTCGCCGGGGCGAAAGGCGGCAATACCAATGTGGGCAACGGGATCGCAGTCACTGGCACCGGTCTGCTTCAGGCTGTTCAGGGCTTCGCTGAGCTCGCTGGCCAGGCGCTCTGCGTCTTCGCCATTGAGGCCGGGTGCAAGCAGCGTGAACTCGCCGCCGCGGTTGCGTGAGGCCAGCCATTGGCTGCGCCCCGGTAACGCCAGCAGTTGTTTGAGTTGATCGCCCAGCGCGGCAATCAGTGCGTCGGTTCGCTGGCCGCCGAGACGCTGGTTGAGGCCGCCCAGGTCGTTGAGGCGCAGCAGCAACAGGTAGCCATCCGGATGCTGCTCGTTGATCACCAACTGGTTGCTCAGGCGTATGTCGAACTGGCGGCTGTTGGCCAGGCCGGTGAGGCTGTCCTGATAGGCCTCCTCGCGTAGTTTCTCGCTGCGTGCGGCCTCTTCGGCGAACAGGGTCTTGAGCTTGTCGACCATCTGGTTCATGGCCAGCACCACCCGCTTGAGCTCTGGCGTGCGTGGCACACGGGGCAGGGTGAGAAATTCGCGGCGGCTGATGGCCTGCGCCTGCTGCACCATGTTGTCCAGCGGCCGCAGCTGGGTACGCAGCAGCCAGCCACCGAGCACGGCACTGACCAGGCCACACAGCAGCAGCCAGAACAGGCTGCCGAGGGCGCTGTCCCACAGTTTGGCCAGGGCGAACTGCGGATGGCTGAGCACCTCGACCCTTGCGGCCTGCTCCCAGCCACGCATGATCAGCGCATCGCCACCCTGGGGCTGCAGATCGACCAGGTCGACGAACCAGCCGGGCACGTTCTCGGGCCTGATCTCGGTGCTGCGTTCGACGATCACGCTGTCGTCGGCAATGCGCACCACGCGGATGCTGGCGAAGTAGCCGCTGTCGAAGATCGAGCTGACCATCAGCTCGATCATCGCCGGGTCGTCCACGTGCGGCGTCATCGACAGCCCCAGCGCCGTGGCGGCGTCCTGGGCGTGCGAGCGCAGCTGGCTGATCAACTGTTCGCGTGAGCTCTCCACCCCGACGATGAAGCTGCCGGTGAAAGCCATCACCAGAAACAGGCAGATGGCGAGAAACAGTTGCTTGAGTAGGGACATTCCTCTTTCCTCCTAGCCTTCGCCGATGGCGAAGCCCTCCGCGCGCATTTTTTTCAGGATGTCCTGCCAGCGCGAGAGCTTCTTGGAGTCGCTCTTGCGCGTGTTCGAACCGGGCAGGTAGAGGCCTTCGGCATTGAAGGCGTACACCGGCAGCAGGTCGTTGCGTTGTGAGGCAGGGCGGATGTCGTTGATCAGGTTATCCAGTACCAACGGCTCGGCAGTGGGGCTGGAGTAGTAGGTCAGCACCATGTGCGCCTGGTTGTAATTCAGTGCCTTGACGTAGGTGATGCGCAGCTTCTCGCTGGGGATACCGAGGCGGCGCAGGGTGAAGTACTTGGCGATGGAGTAGTCCTCGCAGTCGCCTGCGCCCTTGACCAGCATTTCTACCGGCGTGGCCCAGTAGTCGTTCTCGCGCCAGAGCTGGATGTCATCGACGAAGCGGATGGTGCGGTTGAAGAAGCGATTGACCTCGTTGAGCTTGTCCGCCTCGTTCAGGCTGGCGCTGCTCTTGAGCAACTCTTCCCAGTCGAGAATGCGTTTTCGTGCAGGGCCGAGGTTGCCGTAGCGGTTTTCCGCATTCTTCACGATCACGGCAAAGTCCCAATCGGCTACTGCCAGCGCGGCCAGCAGCCCGCCGCCGATCCACAGGATCAGCAGCCGCCACCGCCATCCCTGAACGCGCAGCTGTCGCATGGGGTCGTGGTCTCCTGGCTCGATTGGCAGAGTCTAGGTGAAGTATCGGCTTTTTGCCGGCCGCATCGTCAGAGTAAGAAGGCAGCGTCAAAAGCTTGTCGAGGAAGTGACTGGCTCCCGCAGCCAGGATGCAATCCGGGGCGCTGGTTTGCTAGATAGCATCCGTGCTGCGCAGAGCGCTCAGGGATTGGGCAGGGTCTTCTGCTTGAGGATATACAGGCTGACCAGCACCGCACTGCTGAGCATGAACGCGCGCGCCCAGGGCATGGGCACCAGATAGCAGGAGAAGCTTATGCTGACCCACATCAGCACCAGGGCATAGACCTTGCCCTTGAGCGGGATGCCCTGGCCTTCGAGGTAGTCGCGAATCCATGGCCCCAGGCGCGGGTGGGTGACCAGCCAGAGGTAGAAGCGCCGTGAGCTGCGCACGAAACAGGCCGCCGCCAGGAGCAGGAATGGCGTGGTCGGCAGTACGGGCAGGAAGATGCCGATGACCCCGAGTGCCACGCTTAACCAGCCAATCGCTAGCAGCATGTAACGGACACTGCGATGGCGGCTTGGCTGGATGTCACGCGGCATGGGCGGGTCTTGGCGGCAGCCGGGGGCGAGCCCCGGCTCATGGGGTCAGTGGCGAGGCTTGAGCAGTGCGGGTTTTTCTTCCGGAGCCTGGCACAGCAGGAAGAGAGCGGTCAGTAGCTCGGGAATCTGGTCGATCATGCTGTCCACCAGGTCGCGGTCGCGAGCGATCTCGGCGAACTCGGTCTGTTCGTCGAACAGACCGGAGCCGACCATGATCGGCAGCAGCAACTCGCTGACTTCGTCTTCGGCATCCTCGAACCACACGGCTTCACGCAGGAACACGCCTTCCATGAAGCCGATGCACCAGCCGCGCAGGTCGGAGTCATCCGGTTCTTCGCCGAGGTCCAGATCGCACGGCAGCTCCGGCTCTTCCTCACCGGCCAGTTGACGCGCGATATGGGCTTTCAGGTGAATCAGCGTGCTCTCGATCTCTTCGCGTTCGGCATCGCTGCGGTAGTGCGGCGGTTCGGCGAACAGCGCGTCGATCCACTCACGCTCCGGTACCTGATCCGGGCAGATGGCCAGGGCGGTCAGGTAACCGTGGGCGGCCACGTAGTCCAACGCCTCTTCGTGCAGCTCATCGGCATCGAGAAAGGCTTGCAGGCGGGACAGTTGCTCAGCGAAGGACATCGTGGGGTTACCTTGAGGCTTAGGGGATAAGTCGGGTAGGGATAGGCCATTGCTGGCTCATCCCCCCCTAAGAACCGTACGTGCGGCTTTCACCGCATACGGCTCAAGCTTACGAAAAACCAAGTAGCTTGGCCGGCAACGTACGAAGTGTTGCGTCGGATTCTACAGCTATAAACCACTAAACCGTAGAGGTGTATCTTTTTGCCGACTATGAGCCAGCGCATGGCAGTTGGGATGAAGCAGTGTGCGATACGTAAAGTATCCGAGCCGCCGTCCACACGCCTGATAACGTGGTGATCGTGCCAGCCCGTTTCCTTACTCACCGCTTGCCCGCAAAGGGCACAAAGCCCCTTTTGTCTGCGGAAAATACTGAGTATTTGCCCCCGATAACGCAGCTTGTGCTGCATCCGTTGAACCCTCAGCGCCTCACATCATAGGGGTTGTAAGCCCCGGGTAGACGCTTGTGACGCACGATTGCGGTTCCCGCCAACAGGTATAGCCGGCGGTACTGCTTTTCTCCCTTACCATTCTTGTAGGGGTACGCGAACACCCAGCTCTGCCCGCCTATGGATCGGAAGTATTTATTTTCCATCGAAAGGTTAAAACCACCGGCTTTCAGCCGGTGAGCTTTAGCGCCACCATGCGGGGCTGGAGGGCAAGCGCATGGATTACAGATACGGCAGTCATACGGTCTACCAGATCGAGTA
>NZ_NIUB01000040.1 GCF_002197815.1 Pseudomonas oleovorans subsp. oleovorans | reverse complement strand
TGCCTTCCGCTAGCACTTCCCCTTGCCGGGCGTGCAGAGGACTTTCACCTCCAAGTCGTCCGGTTCACCACCACAGTGAACCGAACAGCGCCAGTCACGGCGCTACGCGCCATGCCTGGCGCACCCAATAAAAAGCCCCGCACCAGGCGGGGCTTTATTTAGCACAACGGTCAGATACTCAGTACCTTGTCGCCACGCGCGATACCTGTGACACCACTGCGTACAGTTTCCAAGATCGATGCAGTACCGACGGCCTGGATAAAGCTATCCAGCTTGTCGCTGGTACCGGTCAACTGCACGGTGTAGACGCTGCTGGTCACATCCACGATCTGGCCGCGGAAGATGTCGGTAGTACGCTTGACCTCGGCACGCTGAGCGCCAGTGGCCTTGATCTTGACCAGCATCAGCTCGCGCTCGATATGGGCGCTTTCCGACAGGTTGACCAGCTTGACTACCTCGACCAGCTTGTTGAGGTTCTTGGTGATCTGCTCGATCACCTCATCCTGTCCAACGGTGGTGAGGGTCAGGCGCGACAGCGTCGGATCCTCGGTTGGCGCAACGGTGAGGCTTTCGATGTTGTAGTTACGCTGGGAGAACAGACCAACCACGCGCGACAGGGCGCCCGGCTCGTTTTCCAGCAGCAGGGAAATGATGTGTCGCATCTTAGGTCCGCTCCGTCTTGCTCAGCCACATGTCACGCATCGCACCGTCTCTGATCTGCATCGGATAGACGTGCTCGCTGGAATCCACCGCGATGTCGAGGAACACCAGGCGATTCTTCAAGGCAAAGGCTTCCTCCAGCTTGGGCTTGAGGTCCTTCAGCGACGTGATGCGCATACCGACATGGCCATAAGCCTCGGCCAGTTTGACGAAGTCCGGCAGCGACTCCATGTAGGAGTGCGAATAACGGCTGTTGTACTGCATGTCCTGCCATTGCCGGACCATGCCGAGGGTGCCGTTGTTCAGGTTGACGATCTTCACCGGCAGGTCGTACTGCAGGCAGGTCGATAGCTCCTGGATGTTCATCTGGATGCTGCCCTCACCGGTGACGCATGCCACATCGGCTTCCGGGAAGTTCAGCTTGATGCCCATTGCGGCCGGGAAACCGAAGCCCATGGTGCCCAGGCCGCCGGAGTTGATCCAGCGATTGGGCTTGTTGAAGCGGTAGTACTGCGCCGCGAACATCTGGTGCTGACCCACATCGGAGGTGATGAAAGCATCGCCCTTGGTCACGTCGCACAGGGTTTCGATCACGGTCTGCGGCTTGATGATCGAACCGTCACCCTCGTTGTAGGGGAACAGGCGACCATTGCCACGCCACTCATCGATCTGCTTCCACCAACTGGCGACGGTGTCCTTGTTCGGGGTCTCACCGATTTCCTTGAGGATGGCGACCATCTCGGTCAGCACGCTGTCCACCGGACCGACGATCGGGATGTCAGCCTTGATGGTCTTGGAGATCGAAGCCGGATCGATGTCGATGTGAATGATCTTGGCGTTGGGGCAGAACTTGGCCGCACCGTTGATCACGCGGTCATCGAAGCGCGCACCGACCGCCAGAATCACGTCAGCATGGTGCATGGTCAGGTTGGCGGTGTAGCTGCCGTGCATGCCGAGCATGCCGATGAACTGGCGGTCGGTACCCGGATAGCCACCGAGGCCCATCAGGGTGTTGGTCACCGGCAGGTTGAGCATCTGCGCCAGCTCGGTCAGCGGCGCAGAGGCACCGCCCATGATCACGCCACCGCCGGAGTACATGACCGGACGCTTGGCGGCCAGAAGCATCTCAGCCGCCTTGCGGATCTGGCCGGAGTGACCGCGTACCGCCGGGCTGTAGGAGCGCAGCTTGACCTTCTTCGGATAGACGTATTCGAACTTCTGGGTCGGATCGCCCATGTCTTTCGGAATGTCGACCACGACCGGACCGGGACGACCGGACTCGGCGAGATAGAACGCCTTCTTCAGCACCTCGGGGATTTCCGACGGGTGCTTGATGATGAAGCTGTGCTTCACGATCGGGCGGGAAATACCGACCATGTCGGTTTCCTGGAAGGCATCGGTGCCGACCATGGCGCTCGGCACCTGGCCGGAGATCACCACCATCGGAATGGAATCCATGTAGGCAGTCGCAATACCGGTGATGGCATTGGTCGCGCCAGGGCCAGAGGTCACCAGCACCACACCGGCCTTGCCGGTGGCGCGGGCATAGCCGTCAGCCATATGGGTCGCTGCCTGTTCGTGACGAACCAGGATGTGGGTCACTTCCGGTTCTTTGAACAGGGCATCGTAAATATGCAGGAGAGCACCACCAGGGTACCCATAGATATGCTTAACGCCTTCGTCACGCAGGAAGCGGACGACCATTTCAGCGCCGGATAAAAGCTCCACGTTGTTCACCTCTTGAACGCCAGTATGCCACCCGTCAACGGGTAGCCCTAAGGTAGGTCTTACTGTCAGCGGACACGCACGACGGTGATCGTGGATTCGGAACATCAGCTTGACGAGTAACGGAGCAGCCCATGGTCTTGCGGGGCCGACCCTCCCAGCGCGAGGTAACGCGTTGCGGGTGTCACGGTTCGGCGCGGGTAGCGCCTCTTTTCCCCGAGCTGGAGGACGCTTGCGGCGGACGCCACTACGGGGGAAGGATGGATTGTTCGGGTTCGGCGAAGGCAAGTCAAGAGATGGCTAACCTATTATTCAACCTGCTGCTGTGACGCATCGCAGGATGAAGATAGCCGGCTTTTGGTTATAGTAACCATCAGCACCGCCGCTCTCGATAAAGGAAACAGCATGCGCCACATGATTCTTACTGGCACCTTGATGCTCGCTTTGAGCACATCCGCCATGGCCAGCCAGGTGTACAAGTGGGTAGATGACAAGGGCGTGACCCACTTCGGCGCGCAACCTCCGCAGGGCCAACAGGCCACGACCATCAATACTGCAGCACCACCTCCCCGACCGGCACCCAGTGAGCCGGCACCCAGTTTCGATGAACAGCTCGACCCCGAGCAGGCTGCCATCGACAAGAAGGTCAAGGAAGATGTGGCGAAGCAGGAAGCCGAGCGTAAGCAGTACTGCGAGACAGCTCGCACCAACCTGGCTCAGCTTGAGAACAATCCTCGCCTGCGCATCGAGGATGGTGGCGAGGTTCGCCGCATCGACGAGAACGAGCGCCAGGAACGCATCACCGAACTGAAGAAGTCCATCGCAGAAAACTGCAAGTAATGGACTACGCGCATACCCTCAGGGCGTGCGCGTAAGCAGGCGATCAAATTCGCCCAGCAGCTCGACCAGCCGACGCGCAACGCTCGGCTGCTGCTGATAGACCATCTCTGCCATCGCCTGAATGCCCGATACCGAGGGCAGTGCTACGCCGGTTTCCAGCAGAACCTTCATACGCGGTAGAAAAATCCACTGCAGCCATTGCTCGAACGCCAGCGTATCGACACAGAACGGCTCCGGGCTGGCCAGGGCCTCGGCGCTCGGCGCCTCCTCCTGCCACCAACCCTGTGCACGTAACTCACACTCGATCAGCAGCAGGTGTTCGGCCAGTGCGCTTGCACGAGCATCCATCAGAGATTGACTCGTGCGCGTTCACGGGCCTGGGCAGCACCAGCAGGATCACCCTGGCGCTCGCGGGCGCGGGCAATCAGATCCCACAGGCTGGCCTGCAGCGCCGGACGACCACTGGCTTGAGTCAGACCACGACGGGCCAGTTGCTCGGCCTGCGCTGCATCGCCCTGGGCCATACGTACCTCGGCAAGACGGTAGAGCACCTGCGGCTCACGCGGGGCGATGCGCTGGGCGCGTTCGAGGCTGGAGGCCGCACCATTGAGATCGCCACCGCCCTGCAACTGCTGGGCAGTGGTCAGCAGAGCCAGCACCGGACCGTCCAGTTGCTCATCGGCAGCCAGGCCGCCGCCACTGGGGATACCGCTGGGCATGCTCGGTGCAGACGCACCGAAGCTACCCTGACTGGGTACGGCAGGCTGGCTGCTGACGGGCGGATCGAACGTCAGGCCGCCACTCGAAGTAATCGGCTGCACATCGGTCTGCAAAGGGGTAGAGACCGCACCCTGCGGCACCATCACCACCACCCCGGAGTCTTCCTCGATACGCTGTGGTGCCGCTGCAGGGCTCGCGCTGGACACAGCGCCAGAACCGCCCGACGACAGCGGAGCGCCGGCGTCGATCACCGGAATCGAGCCCTGCGGTACGGTACTGCAACCACTGAGAGCTGCCGTTGCCAGCATCGTGGCAAGCCACTTCTTGTTCACATCCAATCCTCTTCAGGTAACACCGGGATGCGCCACCCGGCCGTCATTCCAACCAACCCTTGACCCAGTCCATCACGGACTCAACCGGCGCCTGGATACCGCACGCGGAGCCCGGGGCAGGTTCGCTGCCGCGAATATAAGGCATCTGTACCGCATTCGGGCAGCCCGAAGCCGAACCCAGACCAGTCTGACGATCCACCCAGGCCAGGGTGACGTTGTCCGGCATCGGCATGTCCAGTGGCAGTGGGTCCGCCTTGCGCATGAAGCTGGTCCAGACCTGCAACGCCCCGGTCGCGCCAGTCAGCGGGGTCGGGCCGTTATCGTCGCGCCCCAGCCACACCACCGCCAGCAGATCCTGACTGAAGCCCGCGAACCAGCTGTCACGCGAGTCGTTACTGGTCCCGGTCTTGCCCGCCAGATTCAGCGAGCTGGGCAGTTGGTTGTAAACCGAGCGCCCAGTACCTTCACGCATGGTCCGCTGCATGGCGTTTTGCACCAGATAGATGGCGCCTGGATCGAAGCGCTGCTGGATCTGGAATGGATAACGACCGAGCGGCTCGCCATCGGCAGTCAGCACGCTGCGAATGCCGCGCAACGGCGTATTGAAGCCACCGTTGGCCAGGGTCTGGTACATGCCCGCCACTTCCATCGGCGTCAGTGCCCCAGCACCGAGCAGCATCGACGGATAAGCCGGCCACTTACGCTCGACGCCCAATCGCTCGAGCGTCTTGAGCACGTTGGGCACGCCGATCTCCAGGCCGAGCTTGGCCGTGGACAGATTGTAGGACTGCGCCAGCCCCTGATACAGGTAGATGGTGCCATGAGCCTTGCGGTCGTAATTCTGCGGCGTCCAGACCTGGCCATCCTGGCCCTTGATGGAAAACGCTTCGTCCTCCAGCCAACTGGTCAGGGTGTACTGACTCGGACGTTCCAACGCAGACAGATAAATAGCCGGTTTGATCAGCGAACCAATCGGCCGCACGGCATCCAGCGCCCGATTGAAACCGGCAAACCGCGGCTGACGGCTGCCAATCAATGCCTGAATTTCCCCGGTCTCGGGGTTGGTCACGACCATACCGGCCTGCACTTCATCCACGCCTTTGCGTCCGGCCAGGCGCTTGAGCGTCTCGGCCAGCGCCTCTTCGGCCTTGAGCTGCAGGATCGGATCGAAGCTGGTGAAGATGCGCAGGCCTTCTTCGGTCAGATCCTGCTCACGATAATCTTCACGCAGCTGACGCTTGACCAGATCGATGAAAGCCGGGAACGAGCTGTCAGCCATGCTGCCGCGCGAGCTCACGCCGAGCGGTTTCTGTTTGGCTGCTGCGGCTTCCTCGGGGGTGATCGAGCCTTGTTCGGCAAGCAGATCGAGCACCAGGTTGCGACGCGCCAGCGCACGCTCGGGATTGCGCCGCGGGTTGAAGTAGGTGGGGCCTTTGACCATGCCCACCAGCAGCGCGACCTGCTCCAGCTTCAGCTCGGAAACCGGCTGACTGAAAAAATACTGGCTGGCCAGACCGAAGCCATGCACCGCGCGTTGACCGTCCTGACCGAGGAACACCTCGTTCATATAGGCCTCGAGAATCTCGCGCTTGTCGTAGTGCAACTCGAGCAGCACCGCCATCATCGCTTCGGTGGCTTTACGCACCAGGGTGCGCTCGTTGGTCAGATAGAAGTTCTTCACCAACTGCTGAGTCAGGGTACTGCCGCCCTGCACCAGGCGCCCGGACGTTGCGTTGATCCACAGTGCACGGGCGATACCCTTGGGTGACACGCCGAAGTGATCGAAGTAGTCGCGATCCTCGACCGCCACCAGCGCATCGATCAGATAGGCCGGCACCTGATCCAGCTTGATCAGGATGCGATCTTCCTGATGCGCCGGGTAAAGCCCGCCAATCAGCATCGGCTCGAGTCGGGCTACCGCCAGGTTGCCGCCATTGGCCTGGGTCAGACCGGCGACGTAATCGCCAGAGAAGCGCACGCGCACCTTCTGTGACGGTTCGGCACCTTCATAGAACTGAAAGCCGCGACTGTGCAGTTCGATGTTGTTACCGGCCACCGACACTGCGCCCGGCCCGTTGACCGTGCTCTCGCGGCGGTAGCCCAGCGCATCGAGCTCACGCAGGAAATCGTCCTTGGCCAGCTTCTGCCCGACGAAAAGTTCGAGCGGCCTGGCGTAGACCTTCGCGGGCACCGTCCAGCGCTTGCCGGAAAACTTTTCCTGCACCACGGCATCGAGATAAACGGCAAAGCCGGCAAGGATCACCAGACCAACCAGACCGAGCTTGAGGCCCCAGGCAAACCAGGGACGCATACCGGACGAGCGGGATTTTTTGTTTGAGCGGGGGGAGCGTTTTCGAGTCATGGCGGGATTATACGCACTTTACATAGGGGCCAGCAGGCCGCCTGGATGGTTTGCAGAGCAGCTCACAGCGGCCATAATGCCCAGCTCGAACAGCGTCTAGAACAAGGATCGAACGTGAGCCAAGCCCTGATTGCCGCATTGCAGAACCCGGCCCTGTATCCGTATCCTGTGGATGGGTTTCAGGTCATTGAGACCCACATTTCCTGGGTTTTGCTCACTGGCCCCTACGCCTACAAGATCAAAAAACCGGTTAATTTCGGGTTTCTCGACTTCACCGAGCTCGATGCACGCCGTCATTTCTGCGAAGAAGAGCTGCGCCTCAACCAGCGCCTGGCCCAAGATCTGTATCTTGACGTGTTGCCGATCGGCGGTAGTGAAGACGCGCCCAGTCTCGACGGCAGCACGCCCGCCATCGAATACGCGCTGAAAATGCGCCAGTTCCCGCAGGAGCAACTGCTCAGCGCCATCCAGGCACGTGGCGAACTGAACGAAGCCCATATCGACGCCCTGGCCGAGCAGATTGCCACCTTTCATCTGAACGCACCGAAGGTGCCGCAGGAACATCCGCTGGGTAGCGCAGAAGCGGTAATGGTTCCGGTGCAGCAGAATTTCGACCAGATTCGCCCGATGCTCAACGAGCAGGCAGACCTGCAGCAACTCGATGCCCTCGAGGCCTGGGCCCAGTCCAGCTACGAACGCCTGCAACCACTGTTGAGCGAACGCAAGGCTCAGGGTTTCATCCGCGAATGCCACGGTGATATTCACCTGGGCAACGCCGCCAAGATTGACGGGCGAGTGGTGCTGTTCGACTGCATCGAGTTTAACGAACCCTTCCGCTTTACCGACGTCACCGCCGATATCGCATTCCTGGCCATGGACCTCGAAGACCGTGGCCTCAAATGCCTGGCACGCCGCTTTATCAGCGGCTGGCTGGAGCGCACTGGTGATTATGCAGCCCTGCAACTGCTGAACTTCTACAAGGCCTACCGCGCCATGGTGCGCGGCAAGGTCGCGCTGTTTCGCCTGGGACAAGAAGAGAGTTCGGTACAACGGGCGGTGATCCTGCGCCAGTACCGCGCTTATGCCGCACTGGCGGAAAGCTATAGCGCCATTCCATCGCCCTTCCTGGCCATCACCCATGGCGTCTCGGCAGTCGGCAAGAGCCACGTGGCCATGCGCCTGGTCGAAGCACTGGGCACCATCCGCCTGCGCTCCGACATCGAGCGCAAGCGCCTGTTCGGCGAGCAGAGCGCCGAAGCCAAGGATCAGCTGGCCGCCGGCATCTACAGCACTGACGCCAGCCAGGCGACCTACCAGCGCCTGCATCAGCTGGCGCATCAGACACTACTGGCAGGCTTCCCCGTGGTGATCGACGCAACCTATCTCAAGGCAGCGCAACGCCAGGCCGCCAGCGAAGTCGCCGAAGAAACCGGCGTGCCCTTCCTGATTCTCGACTGCCAAGCGCCGCAAGCCGTGATCGCCAGCTGGCTGGAGCAGCGCCGCAGCGAGGGCCAGGACCCGTCCGATGCGACGCTGGAAGTGATTCAGGCCCAACAAACCAGCCGCGAGCCGCTCGACGATGAGGAGCAGAGCCACAGCAAGCGTGTCGATACACATGACAGCGCAAGCCTGGACAGCCTGGTCGAGCGCATTCGCCAGCGCCTGCCTGGAATCTGAGCCACGGCCTACCGCTGACCAGCACCTGCCGGGCAAACCCCGGCAGGCCTTCTATACTCCCGGTGAGACCATCACCGGTATCCGCCATGAGTCAGCCACGCCAGCTTGATCATCCGCTCTACCACCTGCTGCACAACGACGATGTGAAAGGCTTCAATGCGCAGAAGCCAAAAGGCGTGGAGGTCGATCTGTCCGGTGGCGACTTTCGCGGACTCGACCTGCGCAACATGGACACCGACGCCGTCAATTTCAACGACGCGTATTTCCGCGGGGCAGACCTGCGCGGCCTGGACTTCCGCAATGCCCAGATCGAAGGGGCCAGCCTGGCCCACGCGCAGATTTCTGGCGCCTACTTTCCAGCCGAACTGACCGCCGACGAGATTCTCATGTCGGTCAACTTCGGCACCCGCCTGCGCTATCGCACCAAGTAGCGCACTTCGAGCGACGACGCGAAGCACTCAGGCCATTGGCCGCTACACTTTCCGGCAGGCACGCCAACGTGAACCTTTCCCCCGCACGCATGGAGGCCCGATGAACGACGAACTGCAACACTTGAAGAACCTGGGCAAGACCTCGGCGCAGTGGCTGCACGCCGTAGGGATTCACAGCGCCAACGACCTGCGTCGCTACGGCGCTGTCGGAGCCTATCGCGCGGTCAGAGCGCGCGGTTTTCGTGCATCCAAGGTGCTGCTTTACGCCATCGAGGGCGCGCTGCTCAATGTGCATTGGAGTGAGCTCCCCCCCGCGCACAAAGCCGAACTGAACGGCAAGCTGGACGAAGCCCAGAGCCACAACAAGAGCTAGCTCACAAGACCAGTGCAAGGTGATTTACTCGAAGAGCCGCACAGCCTATTGTTTCAGGGACCTTCGTGTGGTCAGCCAGTCCAGCCAGTTCAAGGAATTATGGTTATGTATTTACTCGGGGAGCAACCGGCCTACGCCGATCAGTTGATCAATCGCCTGCAGAGTATCCCCACTCAGCTGCTGGAAGGGCTGCAACCCGCGGGTGAGCCACTGCGTCTGGAGCGTGTCAATGATCTGGCTCAGGTACTGCCTGGCAACCAGCTATTCATCATCGAGAACGGCCTGTTGCATGCGCTGGTCGATGAGCGCCCATTGTTCTATCTGCAAGAGGGCGATCTGGTCGGCCTGCGCCAGGGCATCGACCTCCCCTCCTGCCGCTACAGCAGCGAAGAACCGATCAGCCTGATTCCCTACTCGCGCAGCGAAACGTTCCAGCACATCTATGCCAGCGAGCAGCGCCAGGAACAATTCATTCAATATCTGATCGGCCATACCGCCCTGCTGTCCGACGCACTGGCACGTCTGAAACAGCCGGAGATTCGTCCGACGACTGGCTTCCAGCATTTCGCTGCCGGCGAGGAGCTGATTCACCAGGGCGATAAAGCCGACCACGTGTTCATCATCATCGAAGGCCATGCCGAAGCCCACGTCGACGGGCAAAAGGTCGGCGACGTGCAGAAAGATGAAATCTTTGGCGCCATGGCGGTATTCACTCGCGAGAAGCGCAGCGCCACGGTTGTCGCCAGCGAACCTTGCACGGTGATGGTGATTCCCAAGGAACAATTCCTCAGCCTGATGCAAAGCAACCCGCGCATCGCTCACAGTCTGATCGAAAGCATGGCCCGACGCATCGACCTGCTGAACAAGGAAGTCACTCAGTTGCGCTTACCTGGGGAATCCTGAGTCTCCATGCCACATCAGCGAACCCCGGCCCTGCGCCGGGTTTTTGCATTTATGAGCTCGGCAAAAGCGTTCTGAGAAAAATTCTCAAAAGGCGTTGACTACATAATGAGAATTGTTATTATTAACTCAACTGGTCGCGAGATCAGCCGATAAGCTAAAGAGACCATTCAGTCGGACTCTTCAGATTATCTCCTCATCAGGCTAATCACGGTTATTGACCCGGCTCTTGCCGGGTCTTTTTTTGCCTGGACAAAAGTGCGTCCTGCAGTTTCCGGCGAGCTGCGCTGGGCCGGCCCTAATCGTCGACCTGTGCCAGCCAGTCCGGCAGGTTGAAATGCAGGCTGATGCGCGTGATCAGCCCGTGCTGGATCTCGAAGAAGGCGCCGACGCGCATCTCGTAACGCTGCCCGCAGGCCTCCGGCAGGCCATCATCAGTAGCCAGATACTCGCCGATAACGCGGTACTCGCAGGCTGCATGTCGCCCTTGTGGCTCGACCAGGATCACCAGCGACTCGATCATCTCGCGATAGCAATGCAGCTGCCGCTCCAGAAAAGCCGCGAAGGCGTCGCGCCCATGCTCGGTGAAACCCTGATTGGGCTGCAGAATCAGCTCGTCGCTGACCAGTGCCAGACAGGCGCGGATATCCCGATCATTGAGGGCGTTGAAATAACCTTGCAGCAGGTCGCGAACGTCTGTGGACATAGGCCAGGCTCCGAATCGACAAAGCGCCGAGGATACCGTGCAGGCAGCCCACGAAAGGCGGCTAGGGTCGCAGTTTGGCGCAGTGATCCTGCTCCGGCTGCGCTGCCGTGAACCAGACGTAATCGGCCATGGAAGCGTCCACCGAGCCGCCGACCTCGGCCAGTATCAGCACCGCATTGCCGTTGTGTGCACCGAGATCGTCCAGGTGCAGCGGCACGCCGAGGTCCTTGCGCACGTGGAAGGCGCCAGCCAGCAGCAGGCTTGGCTGCGGTGCAGCCAACAGCGCCTCGGCCATGCGCCGGTCGCGCTGCTGCTGCACAGCAAGCATCGCCGGCAACTGACTGTCCGGCAGCAGGCCGCAGTGCGACTCACGGATATCCGCCAGCAAACGCTCCTGCACCTCGCCTGCACCAGAGCGATCACCCCCGAGCGTCGGGCGCTGGCGATAGATCTGCATGATCTCGGCACGATCCAGATTAGCCGCAAGCAGGGGGTAGGGCTGACGCAATTGATGCATCACCAGCGGCCCGTAAAGCGACCAATCCCATCCAGGTTGCCAGGCCAGGGTATCGAACGGATCGGTAATCGCCTGCCCCGCGCGCGCGGCTGTCCGGGCCTGATCGACTTTGTTCTGCTGATCAGGATTTAGCATCTCCATCAACACGCTGCCCTGCGGGCGCAGCCTGGATAGCTCGCGCAACAGCCAAAGCTGCAGGGCGTGATGATCGGGATTGTCGTGCTGCTCACCAACCAGCACCCGCTGAGCCGATGCCAGACGCCGCAGGAGTTGCTCAGGGCTGATGTTCTGCCCAGTGGCCAGATCGACGATACGCCCCAGATCAGCATGCTCATGCCCCAGCGGTGCAAGCGGTTGCGGGGGCGGCAACATATTGCGGCCATGGCAGGCGGCCAGCAGCATCAGACAGCTCAGCAACAGAACTCGCATCGAGTGCTCCACAGGTCAACGCGCAATGATCAGGGGATGGCCGCGCTCGGGATGAGTCTGCACCAGCACTTGCAAACCGAATACGGCCTGCAGCGGTTCGGCACGCAAGACCTCGGCAGGCGAACCCAGCGCATGTGCCCTGCCCCGCTCCAGCAGCAACAGGCGATCACAGTAGCGCGCAGCCAGGTTGAGGTCATGAAGAATCACCAGTACCGCCACGCCGGATTCTGCCAGACGGCGAACCGCTTGCAGACAAGTGTGCTGATGCAAGGGATCGAGCATCGAGGTCGGTTCATCGAGCAGCAGGGTCTGCCCCTCACCGCCCGGCCACAGCTGCGCCAGCACCCGTGCCAGGTGCACGCGCTGACGTTCGCCGCCAGACAATGCCAAATAGCTGCGCCCAGCCAGGTGAACAGCATCGGCTGCCTGCAGCGCCTGCTGGACGACCTGCGCGTCGCGCACGCGCCCGCTGTCATGGGGCAGGCGGCCCATGGCGACAACTTCCTCGACACGAAAGGCGAAATTCAGACTGGAGCTCTGCGGCAGGACGGCCAGGCGCCTGGCGCGCTCCGGTCCGGCCCAGTCATAGAGCGCACGCTGATCCAGCGTCACCTGCCCGGCGCTGGCCGGTAGCTCGCCGCTCAGCGCTGCCAGCAAAGTGCTCTTGCCCGCACCGTTGGGCCCCAGCACACCCAGCACTTCGCCGGGGTGCAACTGCAGATCGATGCCACTGAGCACCACGCCCTGGCCGCGGCGGACTTCCAGCTGTTCAACCCATAGCATCAGCTTCGCCCCCGCACCAGCAGATAAAGAAAGAACGGCGCACCAATCAGCGCCGTGACGATGCCGATCGGCAACTCCGCAGGCGCCAACGCCAGGCGCGCGACCAGGTCGGCCAGCAGCAACAGGCTCGCACCGGCAAGCGCGGATGCTGGGAGCAACAGGCGATGATCGGGGCCCACCAGCAGGCGCATCAGATGCGGCACCACAAGGCCGATGAAACCGATCAAGCCAGCGGCCGCCACCGCAGCACCGACCCCCAATGCCGTACAGAACACCAGCTCGCGCTTGAGGCGCTCCACATCAAAACCGAGGTGGCGCGCCTCCGACTCGCCCAGTAGCAGCGCATTCAGCGCTCGTGCCCGTCGCGGCAACCACAGCGCAACGGCCAGCGTTGCCAGCAACAACGGCCAGAGCCGTGCGTAGCTGGCGCCATTGAGACTGCCCAGGTTCCAGAAGGTCAGGGTGCGCAGGGTCGCATCGTCCGCCAGGTAGGTGAACAGACCGATGGCCGCCCCCGCGAGCGCGGTCAGGGCGATGCCCGCCAGCAACATGGTTGCCACATTGGTCTGCCCGTCACGTCGGCCCATACGGTAGACCAACGCCGTGACCAGCAAGCCACCGACGAAGGCACAGGCCGACAGCAGATAGGGCGCGAAGGCTTCGGGTAAGCCACCGAACGCAGCGCCGCCGACAATGGCCACCGCGGCGCCCAGCGCAGCGCCGCTGGAAACGCCCACCAAACCGGGGTCAGCCAGTGGATTGCGAAACAGCCCCTGCATCGCCACGCCACAGAGCGCCAGCACCATGCCCACGGTCAGCCCAAGCAAGGTGCGCGGCATGCGTATCTGCGCCATGATCAGTTCGGCCTGCTGTAGCGATGCATCCGCCGTGAGAGGCAGGCCCAGCAGACGCAGTGCTGCACGCAGAGTGTCGCCCAGTGGCAGACTGACCGGGCCGAGCGCCAGCGACAGCCACAGCACGAGCACGAGCAGCAGGCCCAGTGCGATGAACAATGGGCGCGTCGAAAAAGGTGAGGTCATGGCTCGCGCTTGGCTTCAGCAGTCAGGGGTGGGCTGGCAGGATAAAAGCCTGCGGCGAGCATCGCCAGCCCATCCGGCACGCGCGGCCCAAGACCGCCGACCAGCAGGGTCGGGTCCAGCGCCAGCAAGCGTCCCTCGCGCGCCGCGCGGGTACCGGCCAGGGCCGGGTTCTGCTGCAGCAGGGCCTGCCTCGCGGCATCGCCTCCAAGAGCGCGATCAGCGACCACCACGACCTGCGGATCAAGCGCCAGCAGCGCTTCGCTGGACAGCGCCTTGTAGCCATTGTGACTGGCCAGGTTGCGCCCACCGGCGCGACTGATCAGCCAGTCGGCCGCCGTATCGACGCCGCCCACCAACGGGCTGCCACCGGCGTGCCCGAGCAGCAGCAACACACCAGGCGCTTCCTGGCTGCGCTGGGCCTGCTCGACCCACTGCTGCTGAGTCTGCAGACGCGCCTGGTAATCGGCGAAGGCGCGTTGCGCTGCCGCTTCATCCCCGAGCAACTGGCCCAGACGTTTCAGGTTGGCCTGCAGACTGTCCAGCTCCGCGCGCGCCGTCAGACGCTCGATACGCACGCCGGCTGCAGCCAGTTGTTCGAGCACCGGTGGCGGCCCCATCTCCTCGCTGCCCAGCAGCAGGTCCGGGCGCAGGGCGAGAATGCCCTCGGCAGCCAGTTGCCGTTGATAACCGACGCTGGGCAGCTTGGTCAGCGACGCCGGATGACGACTGGTGGTATCGACACCCACCAGTTTGCTCTCGCCGCCCAGCAACACCACCCACTCACTCAGGGCACCGCCGGAGCTCACCCAGCGCTGCGGCAATGGCTCGGCAAGCGCCAGATTGGGAAACAGCAGGACAGCCGCCAGGCCGCCCAGAATATTGGCAAGACGCATGGTCTCAACTCCTCGAACGGGACATCGACCGGCCCCCACTGGGAGCCGGCACGGATCAGGCCAGCACCGGCAGTGACTCGGCCAGCTCGCGCCAGTCATCACGCTCGGCCATGCCAGGCTTGCGTGCGCCGAACAGCTGGACGACCAGCTCGTCGTCGGCATCGAAGGCTTCCAGGCTGGTGATCACGCCATCGACGCTGGGCTTGCGCACGCGCCACAGCTCGACCACACCACGGGTCTGCAGGTGCAGATTGAAGTCGGGGTCGAGTACGTTGAACCAGCTGTCCATCCAGCGCAGGTTGTGCACCGGGCCGGTGTGGATCTGAATGCAGTGACGGTTACCGACGAACACCATGATCGGCACTTCACGGGCAGCGGCCTGCTCCATCAGCACTGTAAGCTCGGAGGTCGCCAGCGGCTGCGCCCATTGCTCACCCGCCAGGCGCAACGCCTGGGTGCGCGCGACTTCATGCTTTTTCAGCAGGGCGAAGAAATGGTGGGTGTCCTGCAGTGTCGCCCAGCCCTCACGCAGCGCCTGGCTGTCGACCTCCGCATCGGCCTTGCGCGCTGGTGCGGCTGGCGGTGGCAGCAATTGCAGCTCGGCATTCTGCTCGCCGGCGAAACGCTCGACCAGCGGCTGCCAGGCTTCCAGCTCGCTGCGCTCGGTTAGGTAGACCTTGTGCACGGCGACGCCCTGCTGGTCGAACACCTGGATGCTGCGTTGGGTGCCCTTGGCGGTTTCCTCGGCGATGGCGAACACGCTGGCCCAACCACCGAGGAACAGGCGCAGGTCGATGTCGGCAGACACCACCAGGCCCATCTGCCCGGATGCGGCAACGCTCACTTCACGGTACAGCCCCTTGCGCTCATGAACGCAATGCTCGTTACGCGTCAGCACCATGACCCGACCGAGTTCGCCAAGCGCCGGCAGCAGCGCGGCCCAATCCGGGCGCAGGCGCTGCGCGTCGATGCCCAGGCGGCTAGCGGTCAACTCGGCCTCGCTGACACCTAGCTGCGCCGCTGCTTCGCGGGCGCGCAGACGGGGTTGCTCATCACGCAGCCTTTGCCAGGCCTGGTAAAGACCGGCAGCCGGGGCTGCCAAGTTATTTGCGGTACTCATCGGGATTTCCTCTCTCACGGGCAGTTATCACCACCGTCGGCGACACGAGCGCGTACCGACACGGCAGTGCAATTTGAGATAACGATAATCTACCTGAGAATTATTTGCATCAAATAAGTAATCTGGTTAACGTCTTGCGCCGTCGCCAACCAGGCAGTCGCAGAGCTGCCACGCATGCACCGGAGTATCACCATGCACGTTCGCCCGCCCTTCGCTCGCCGCTCCTGGCTCGCGCTGCTGTTGCTGTGCCCTTCACTGGCTCTGGCTGAAACGCCGGCCGAGCTACCCGCTGTCGAGGTCACTGGAATGGCGGCCAAGCAACCGCTGCCGACCACGACCCAGACCGACGCCCAGACGCTGGAACGCCGACAGATTCGCAGCTTCGATGACCTGTCGCGCCGTGCCGAGCCGGGACTGAACTACAACCGCAGCAACAACAGCATCAACATCCGTGGTCTGGACCGCGACCGCGTGCTCACCACCCTCGATGGTATTCGCATGCCCTGGCTGAACGACGCCGTGCGCGACGTCAACGGCGGCCTCAATAGCATCGACTTCCAGGGGCTGTCCTCCATCGACGTGGTGCGCGGCGCCAACTCCAGCCAGGTTGGCTCAGGCGCCCTCGGCGGAGCGCTGCAATTGCGCACACTGAACCCGGACGATCTGCTGGGCGACAAGGACGAGTTCGCCGGCATGATCAAGAACGACTACGACAGCGCCGACCGCAGCTGGGGGCTCAATGCCGCGCTGGCCGGTCGTTTCAACGACACTTCCTGGTTGCTCCAGGCTGGCGGGCGCAAGGGGCACGAGCTCGATAACCAGGGCAACCGTGACGTTCTGGGCAGCCAGCGCACCGAGGCCAACCCCAGTGACACCGATCAGCACAGCCTGCTGCTCAAGGTTCAGCAGAAGCTCGGCGGCGGGCACCGCGTCGGTGTGACCGCCGAACTGTTCGAGCGCACAGAAGACATGGACAGCCGCATCAACCAGGGCACCGCCAACTATCCACGGCACTATGAAACCCGCGAGAGCAACGAGCGCAAGCGCTTGTCCTTCGACCACCAGTACCGCGCCGAGAGCAGCGACAGCCTGCTGGATTGGGCCGACACCATCGTCTACTGGCAGAAGCTGCGGCGCGAAGACGAGGTGGACGCCACTCGCGCCGGAACCCTCGCCGGCCCGTTCGGCCGTAACAACGAGATAGAGAAAACCCAATACGGCATCAACGGCAGCCTGGGCAAGCAACTGGGGCAGCACAACCTGACCCTGGGTGCGGAGTGGAGCCGCATCGAGGCCGAGCAGTACAGCGGCGGCTACGATGCCTGCCCCAGCGTACTGGTACCGCCCTTCCCGCCGCGCCCGGACAGCACGCCCGCCGGCATCTACTTTTCCTGCATCAACCTGCACACCAATCAGGCCGAAATGCCGAAGACGCCGGGCAATCTGTATGGCCTCTACCTGAAAGACGATATCGCCCTCAGCGACACACTGACCCTGACGCCGGGCGTGCGCTATGACCGCTACGAGTACAAACCCAAGAGCGGCACCAGCGGTTACGTGCTGGCCGGCGACAGTGTGATGCTGACCGAAAACAAGGACTCCAAGTGGTCCGGCAGCCTGCTGCTGACCTGGCAGGCGCACGAGCTGGCAACCCTCTACGCGCAGTGGGCGCAGGGCTTCAAGGCACCGGACGTCAACGAGCTGTACAGCACCTTCACCAACTCCGGCATGGGCTACGCGCGCGTCGGCAATCCCAACCTCAAGCCCGAAGAAAGCACCGGCCACGAAGTCGGCGCGCGCCTGGGCGACAAGCATCTGGGCGGCTCCGTCAGCCTGTTCGACAACCGTTACAAGAACTTCATCGACAGCATCACCGCCAACGAAGAGGACTATGGCTTCCAGGCCGGAGAATTCCCGACCTTCTTCGAGGTGATGGAGAACCGCGACAAGGTGCGCATCTACGGCGCCGAGGGCACCGCACAGTGGCAGTTCGCACCCTCCTGGCAAGCCTGGAGCTCGGTCGCCTGGGCCGTAGGCAAGGACCGCGAAACCAAACAGCACCTGAATTCGGTCGCCCCGCTGACCGGCACCCTCGGCCTCAGCTACACCCAGCAGCACTATGGTGCGGACCTGATGCTGACCGCCGCCCGCCGTCGCGACAAGGTCGAGAACGACAGCGACTTCAAGGCCCCCGGCTATGGCGTGGTCGACCTCACCGGTTACTGGCAACCGGCAGCGCTGGATGGCGTCCGACTGCAGGCCGGTCTGTTCAACCTGTTCGACAAGAAGTACTGGAACGCCCTCAATGTGCCCAGCATTGGCGGCCGCACCAGCCCGCAACCAGTCGACTACTACAGCGAGCCGGGTCGCACCTTCCGCGTGTCGGCCTCCTGGCAGTTCTGAGTTCCACTTGGCGCAAGGATGCGCCCTCCTCCTTCTTACGGGATAATCCGCCCGTCTTGCGGCGCTATGCGCCACCTTCTTACTGCCGGAGGAAGGTCATCCGAGGTCGTCGACCTTCACGCTAACGGGAAACCGCGATGATTCGCTTGTGCGCCCCACAGGAACTGGCCGAGGGTCAGAGCCGGGGCTTCGTGCTCGACCAGTTGAACCTGCTTGCAGTACGCAGGGACGGTCAGGTTCACGCCTATATCAACCGCTGCCCACATCGCGGCATCGCCCTGGAGTGGCGGCCAGACGATTTTCTCGATGACAGCCGCAGCCTGATCCGCTGTGCGACTCACGGCGCACTGTTTCTGATCGAGAGCGGTGAATGCGTGGCCGGCCCGTGCGAGGGCCAGGCGCTGCAAAGGCTGCCGTGCAAGGAAGACGCGAGCGGAATCTGGATCGCGCCGTAGGGTGCGCTATGCGCACGGCGCTCCCAAAGCAGTAGCCGGTGCGCACGGCGCACCCTACGCAAGGACATCCAGCCGGCGGACCAGGGTGATCCCTTCAGGGCTGAGCTCGGCGCCGTAGGCCAGCACCTCAACACCCGCAGCCTTGGCATCACGCAATCCAGCCGCGTATGCCGGGTCGATCTCCTCTGCCGCCCTTACGGCGCGGATAGCGGAGAGGTTCACGCAATACAGCTGCACCGTGCGCACTCCGGCACGCGCCAGCGCCGCCAGCTCGCGCAGGTGCTTGGCACCGCGCTGCGTCACTGCATCGGGAAAGGCCGCCACATCGCTGCCATCGAAGCCCAGCGTCACGCTCTTGACCTCCACAAAGGCCGGCCCATCCGGGTAATCCAGACGAAAATCGGCGCGGCTGTTCTCTACCCCGTAAGCCACCTCGCGCTTGAGCGCGGTAAAGCCGGCCAGCTCGCTGATCAGCCCGGCACGCAGCGCTTCTTCCACCAGCGCGTTGGCCCGTGCGGTGTTGATGCAGGCCAGGCGCCCCTGCGGCGTTTCGCTGATTTCCCAACTGCCCGGCAGCTTGCGCTTTGGATCGTTGCTGCGGCTGAACCAGATCCGACAGCCTTCGCTCATGCAGTTGAGCATCGAGCCGGTGTTGGCGCAGTGGATGGTCATCTGCTCGCCGCTGGCGGTCTCGATATCGGCGAGAAAGCGTTTGTAGCGGCGCAGCAGGCGCCCTTCTTCCAGCGGCGGATCAAAGCGCATCGGGCTTCCAGCTCTTCAGGCCGCGCGCGATACGCTCGACCGCCTGCTGCAGACGCTCGACGTTCTGCGTATAGGCGAAGCGCACATGGTGCCCAGCCTGGTAACGGCCGAAATCCAGACCCGGGGTGAAGGCCACATGCTCGGTTTCGATGAAGTGCCGGCAGAAAGCGAAGGCGTCGCCGCCAAAGGCGCTGATGTCGGCATATAAATAGAAGGCGCCTTCAGGCGTGGCGGCGATACCGAAGCCCAGCTCACGCAATGCCGGCAGCAGGTAGTCACGGCGACGCTGGAATTCATGACGCCGCTCTTCGAAGATCGCCAGCGTGGCCGGTTCAAAGCAGGCCAGCGCGGCATGCTGGGCCATGCTCGGCGCACTGATATAGAGATTCTGCGCCAGCTTCTCCAACTCAGGCACCGCCGCCTCAGGCGCCACCAACCAACCCAGGCGCCAGCCGGTCATACCGAAATATTTGGAGAAACTATTGAGGACGAAGGCATCGTCGTCCACTTCCAGCACGCTCGGGGCATCGCAGCCGTAGGTCAGGCCGTGGTAGATCTCGTCCACCACCAGATGACCGCCACGCTGCTTGAGGCAGGTCGACAGGGCCGCCAGCTCATCCTTGTGCAGCAAGGTGCCGGTCGGGTTGGCCGGCGACGCGACCAGGGCGCCGACGCTGCCTGAGTCCCAATGCCGCTCGACCAGTTGCGGAGTCAGCTGGTAACGCACGTCCGGGCCGACGGGCACCAGTTGCGCGGCGCCTTCGACCAGGCGCAAAAAATGACGATTGCACGGGTAGCCCGGGTCGGCCAGCAACCAGTGCTTGCCCGGGTCGACCAACAGGCTGGCGGCCAGCAGCAGTGCGCCGGAGCCGCCCGGTGTAACCAGAATACGCTGCGGATCGATGCTCAGCCGGTAACGCTGGGCATAGAAGCCGGCAATGGCTTCGCGCAGTTGCGGCAAGCCACACGCGGCGGTGTAACGAGTGTACCCGGCCGCCAGCGCGGCCTGACCGGCGCGAATGATCGGCTCGGCCGTGGTGAAGTCCGGTTCGCCGATCTCCAGGTGGATGACATCGTGACCGGCTGCCTGCAACTCGTTGGCACGCGCCAGCAAGGCCATCACATGGAAGGGTTCGATGGCGCGACTGCGCGCACTGTAGAGCTGAGCCATGGTTCTGTCTTCAGGGTTGCGAGGCGCGGATTCTAGCAGGGCGGCTTCGGGCCTCGGCAAGGGCACAAAAGCACCGCTACGCTTGTTGCTCAGCCCTGTGAGGATTTCGCTCACAGCCTGGGCAGGGCAGAGACAACCGGGAGTAGCGCGCCCCGATTCGATCTGGTAAGTTCGCCCGCTTGCAGCCGCAGGGCCGGGCAAACACCTGGCAACGGATTTACCTGCGCGATGGAATTGAAAGAGTGAGAGGCGTCATCCATGCCCACAAAAGAAAAAGCCCAAAGCACCAGCCAGCTGATGCGTGGTTTCGAGCCCTATCAGGAAAAGAAGGGCGAGGAATACATGAGCGAGCCGATGCGCGCTCACTTCACCAGCATCCTCAATAAGTGGAAGCTGGAGCTGATGCAGGAAGTCGACCGCACCGTGCACCACATGCAGGACGAAGCGGCCAATTTCCCTGACCCGGCCGACCGCGCCAGCCAGGAAGAAGAATTCAGCCTGGAACTGCGTGCCCGTGACCGCGAGCGCAAGCTGATCAAGAAGATCGACGAGACCCTGCAACTGATCGAAGACAACGATTACGGCTGGTGCGACTCCTGCGGTGTCGAAATCGGCATCCGCCGCCTCGAAGCCCGCCCGACCGCGACCCTGTGCATCGACTGCAAGACGCTGGCGGAAATCAAGGAAAAACAGGTCGGTTCCTGATCTGTCGACGGGGCGCTCAGGCGCCCCGCTCTGTTTCTGGCCTTGGCTCCATGAACACTGCCTATATCGGGCGCTTCGCCCCAACGCCCAGCGGCTATCTGCACTTCGGCTCGCTGGTCGCCGCCCTCGCCTCCTATCTCGACGCTCGCGCCGTTGGCGGCCGCTGGCTGCTGCGCATGGAAGACCTCGACCCGCCCCGGGAAGTCCCCGGCGCCCAAGATGCTATCCTGCGCACCCTGGAGACCTACGGTTTCGAGTGGGATGGCCAGCTGGTGCGCCAGAGTGCGCGCCACGGCGAATACGCCGCCGTGATTGCCCGGCTGTTCGCCCAGGGGCTGGCCTATGCCTGCATCTGCTCGCGCAAGCAGCTCGAAGGCTACGCCGGCATCTATCCAGGTTTTTGCCGCAACGCCTGTCATCCCGATCACGACGCGGCGATCCGTCTGCGCGTACCGGAGCTGGATTATCACTTCGTCGACCGTGTGCAGGGTGAGTTCCGCCAGCACTTGGGCCGTGAAGTGGGCGACTTCGTGATTCGCCGCCGCGATGGCCTGTTTGCCTACCAGCTCGCGGTGGTACTGGACGATGCCTGGCAGGGTGTGACCGACGTGGTGCGCGGCGCCGACCTGCTCGACTCCACCCCGCGCCAGCTCTACCTGCAGGAACTATTCGGGTTGCCGCAGCCGCGTTACCTGCACGTGCCGCTGATCATCCAGCCGGACGGCCACAAGCTGGGCAAAAGCTACCGCTCGCCGCCCTTGCCCGCCGACCAGGCCGGGCCGCTGCTATTGCGCGCACTGCGTGCGCTGGGTCAGCAACCGCCAGCCGAGCTGCAAGGCGCAGCCCCCGCCGAGCTACTGGCCTGGGGCATCGCCAACTGGGATGCCACCCGCATTCCCCGCAGCCGCACCCTGGCCGAAGCGCAATTGAGGTAGGGTACGCCGCGCGCACTGATGAACGCCAAGTCCGTTGTTCCGGCACCCTGTACGGTCTCGGTGCGCACGGCGCACCCTGGATGCAAGCCTCAAGTTTGTGGCTTGCGATATGCGGCATCCTTTACCATCGCGGCATCTTTCGACGAGATGTCACATGTATATCTACCGACTGGTTCTGATCCTGGTAGTGGGGATCTACCTGTTCTCACCGGCCATCATGGACTGGTGGATCGACCCCAATGGCGCCTGGTATCGGCCTTATCTGCTGTGGCTGATCCTGATCGTCGTCACCTTCATTCTTCAGAGCCAACGCGATGCTGACGAGCTTTAGCCTGAGCGAACTGATCCTGATCAGCGCCGGCTATCTGCTGGTGCTGTTCGGCGTCGCCTGGGTCAGTGAACACGGCCTTATCCCCCGCTGGATCATCCGCCACCCGCTGACCTATACCCTGTCGCTGGGCGTCTATGCCAGCGCCTGGGCCTTCTACGGCACGGTGGGCCTGGCCTATCAGTACGGTTACGGTTTCCTTGCCAGTTACCTCGGCGTTTCCGGTGCCTTCCTGCTGGCACCGGTGCTGCTCTACCCGATCCTGCGCATCACCCGTACCTACCAGTTGTCATCACTGGCCGACCTGTTTGCCTTTCGCTTTCGCAGCACCTGGGCCGGCGCACTGACCACGCTGTTCATGCTGATTGGTGTACTGCCGCTGTTGGCCCTGCAGATCCAGGCGGTGGCCGACTCCATCGGCATCCTCAGCCGCGAGCCGCTGCAGGAAAAAGTGGCTCTGAGCTACTGCGGCCTGATCATCCTCTTCACCATCCTGTTCGGTGCGCGCCATATCGCCACGCGCGAGAAGCACGAGGGCCTGGTGTTCGCCATCGCCTTCGAATCGCTGGTCAAGCTGGTTGCCCTCGGCGTCATCGGCTGGTACGCGCTGTATCAGGTGTTCGGCGGCCCGCATGAGCTGGAATTGTGGCTGGTGCAGAACCAGGCGGCGCTGGCCACGCTGCACACGCCGCTGCAGGAAGGCCCGTGGCGCACCCTGCTGCTGGTGTTCTTCGCCTCGGCCATCGTCATGCCGCACATGTACCACATGACCTTCACCGAAAACCTCAATCCACGCGCCATGGTCAGCGCCAGCTGGGGCCTGCCACTGTTCCTGCTGCTGATGAGCCTGGCCGTGCCACTGATTCTCTGGGCCGGCCTCAAACTGGGCGCCACCACCAACCCGGAATATTTCACTCTGGGCCTGGGCATCGCCGTCAACAGTGAGACGCTGGCCCTGCTCGCTTACATAGGCGGGCTGTCAGCCTCCAGCGGGCTGATCATCGTCAGCACCCTGGCGCTGTCGGGCATGGCGCTGAACCACCTGGTGCTGCCGCTCTACCAGCCTCCGGCCGAGGGCAACATCTACCGCTGGCTGAAGTGGACCCGCCGTACGCTGATCGCCTGCATCATCATGGCCGGCTACGGCTTCTACCTGCTGCTCGGCGCCCAGCAGGACCTGGCCAACCTCGGTATCGTCGCCTTCGTCGCCACCCTGCAGTTCCTGCCCGGCGTGCTCTCGGTACTGTATTGGCAAACGGCCAATCGCCGCGGCTTCATCGCCGGCTTGCTGGCCGGCATCAGCGTCTGGGCACTGACCATGCTGCTGCCGCTGCTGGGCAACCTGGAAGGCTTCTACCTGCCGCTGTTCAACGTCATCTATGTGCTCGACGATGCCAGCTGGCACCTCGCAGCCATTGCCTCGCTCGCCGCCAACGTACTGGTGTTCACCCTGATGTCGCTGTTCACCGAGGCCAGCCCTGAGGAGAAGAGCGCCGCCGAAGCCTGCGCGGTGGACAACGTGCGCCGCCCGCAACGACGCGAGCTGGTCGCCGTGTCGCCGCAGGACTTCGCCGCGCAACTGGCCAAGCCACTGGGCGCCAAGACTGCCCAGCGCGAAGTGGAGCAGGCGCTGCGCGATCTGCATCTGCCCTTCGACGAGAGCCGTCCCTATGCCCTGCGCCGCCTGCGCGACCGCATCGAGGCCAACCTGTCCGGCCTGATGGGGCCGAGCGTGGCGCAGGACATCGTCGAGACCTTCCTGCCCTACAAGTCCGGCAGCGAAGGTTACGTCACCGAAGACATTCACTTCATCGAGAGCCGCCTGGAGGACTACCAGTCGCGCCTCACCGGCCTCGCCGCCGAACTCGATGCCCTGCGCCGCTACCACCGCCAGACCCTGCAGGAGCTGCCAATGGGCGTGTGCTCGCTGGCCAAGGATCAGGAGATCCTGATGTGGAACCGGGCCATGGAAGAGCTCACCAACATCCCCGCGCAGCGCATCGTCGGCTCGCGCCTGAGCACCCTGAGCGAACCCTGGCAGAGCCTGCTGCAGGACTTCATCGAACGCCCGGATCAGCACCTGCATAAACAGCACCTGGCGCTCGACGGCCAGATCCGCTGGCTCAACCTGCACAAGGCGGCCATCAACGAACCGCTGGCCCCTGGTAACAGCGGCCTGGTGCTGCTGGTCGAGGATCAGACCGAAACCCAGATGCTCGAAGACAAGCTGGTGCATTCCGAGCGCCTAGCCAGTATTGGCCGCCTGGCCGCTGGCGTGGCCCACGAGATCGGCAACCCGATCACCGGCATCGCCTGCCTGGCGCAGAACCTGCGCGAAGAGCGCGAAACCGATGCCGAGCTGACCGAAATCAGTGGGCAGATCCTCGAACAGACCAAGCGCGTCTCGCGTATCGTCCAGTCGCTGATGAGCTTCGCCCATTCCGGCAGCCACCAGCGCAGTGACGAGCCGGTATGCCTGGCCGACGTGGCGCAGGACGCCATCGGCCTGCTGTCGCTGAACAAACGCAACTTCGATATCCAGTTCTACAACCTGTGCGATCCGCAGCACTGGGCCTGCGGCGACCCGCAGCGCCTGGCCCAGGTGCTGATCAACCTGCTGTCCAACGCCCGTGATGCCTCGCCACCCGGCGGCGCCATCCGCGTGCGCAGCGAAGCCAGCGAGCACACCGTGGACCTGATCGTCGAGGACGAGGGCAGCGGTATTCCCAAGGCGATCATCGACCGCCTGTTCGAGCCCTTCTTCACCACCAAGGACCCCGGCGAAGGGACAGGCCTGGGCCTCGCGCTGGTCTATTCGATCGTGGAAGAGCATTATGGACAGATAACAATCGACAGCCCGGCTGACCCCGAGCGCCAATTGGGCACTCGAATTCGGGTCACCCTGCCAAGGCATGTCGAGGCGACGTCCGTAGCGATGTAAACAGCGAGAGAGGCTGCCAATGGCACCTCCGTGACCGTCGAGAGACCGAATTGATGCCACATATTCTTATCGTCGAAGACGAAACCATTATCCGCTCTGCCTTGCGCCGCCTGCTCGAACGCAATCAGTACCTGGTCAGCGAAGCTGGCTCGGTACAGGAAGCCCAGGAACGCTACAGCATTCCTACCTTCGACCTGATCGTCAGCGACCTGCGCCTGCCCGGGGCGCCGGGCACCGAACTGATCAAACTGGCCGAAGGCACGCCGGTGCTGATCATGACCAGCTACGCCAGCCTGCGCTCGGCGGTGGACTCGATGAAGATGGGCGCGGTCGATTACATCGCCAAGCCCTTCGATCACGACGAAATGCTGCAGGCGGTGGCGCGCATCCTGCGTGACCGCCAGGACGCCAAGAGCGCACCCGCGCCAGCTGCCACCAGCAACGCACGCAGTGGCAATACCGAGAAAATCGTCGACAACGCCAACGGCGAGATCGGCATCATCGGTTCCTGCGCGGCCATGCAGGAACTCTATAGCAAGATTCGCAAGGTCGCCCCCACCGACTCCAATGTGCTGGTGCAGGGTGAGTCCGGCACGGGCAAGGAGCTGGTGGCGCGTGCCCTGCACAACCTCTCCAGGCGCGCCAAGGCGCCGCTGATTTCGGTGAACTGCGCCGCCATTCCAGAAACCCTGATCGAGTCCGAACTGTTCGGCCACGAAAAAGGCGCCTTCACTGGCGCCAGCGCCGGGCGTGCCGGCCTGGTGGAAGCGGCCGACGGTGGCACGCTGTTCCTCGACGAAATTGGCGAACTGCCGCTGGAAGCGCAGGCGCGGCTGCTGCGCGTGCTACAGGAAGGCGAAATTCGCCGGGTCGGCTCGGTGCAGTCGCAGAAGGTCGACGTGCGCCTGATCGCCGCGACGCACCGCGATCTCAAGACCCTGGCCAAGACCGGCCAATTCCGTGAGGACCTGTATTACCGCCTGCACGTCATAGCACTCAAGCTGCCGGCGCTGCGCGAGCGCGGTAGCGACGTGACCGAGATCGCCCAGGCGTTCCTGGTGCGCCAGTACACCCGCATGGGCCGCGAGCCGTTGCGTTTCGCCCATGATGCCGAGCAAGCGATCCGCCATTACCCCTGGCCGGGTAACGTGCGCGAACTGGAAAACGCCATCGAGCGCGCAGTGATTCTCTGCGAGGGTGCGGAAATTTCCGCGGACCTGCTGGGCATCGACATTGAGCTGGACGATCTGGATGACGAGGACTTCGGCCTGCCGGCGGCAGGCGGACAGAGCAGTGGCAACAGCCACGAGCCGACCGAGGACCTGTCACTGGAGGACTACTTCCAGCACTTCGTCCTCGAACACCAGGACCACATGACCGAGACCGAGCTGGCGCGCAAGCTGGGCATCAGTCGCAAATGCCTGTGGGAGCGCCGTCAGCGCCTGGGTATTCCACGGCGTAAAACCGGCGTAACCAGCAGCCCTTGAGTTAACGCCTCGGTGACAACCTGTCTGCGCCGGGGTTCCACAGGTTGTTACCTTTTCAATATCTCGTAACAAAGGCCGGGTCTATCGGTAACGAAAATCCGGCTCCCCCTCCCCCACCCAACACCCAAACCTGCCGCAAACCCTTGATTTACAAGGAATCGCAAAAACTGGCACGGCATCTGCTTTATCTCTGGCACAACAACAATAACAAGCAATGCCCTACACAATAAGAACAAGACGTAACGACTCCAGCACAACAAGAACAACAAGGTACGGAGGCGCAGCTAACTGATTCTTTTGGAGAGGAGTTGCCGCAAGGGGTTCGCCCCAGCGACCAGGCTGAGAATAACAAAACTGCCTCAAGGCAGCGCCGGAACTGGTTGATTAAGGCAGCATCAGCGTCCAAAGAAATCCGTTTGCTATTGGCTCCCCTCTCTAGGGAGCACCCGGTAAGCCACGGTAAACCGGGAAGAGCCAACAACAAAAACAACAGGCTCTCAATAACAATAAAAAACAGCACGCACCAACTTGGGGGGGAGCTTCGGCTCCCCCAGTAGCTTCCGCCTCTCAAATCCCCGCCTGCCGCCCTTCTACACACCTTCTCCCTACACGATGCTAGAATCCGCAGTAATCATGCGGTCATCGTTTCGCATGCAGTTGAAAAACCTTGCCAAAGCAAACTGCTTTTAACGCCGTGATGCCCACGCAATTCGATTTTCAAGCGCATGCGCAGCAGGCCGACCACTACTCCAAACAGTGCATCCCATGCTGAAAAAGCTGTTCAAATCTTTCCACTCACCTCTGCGCCGTGCCCCACGCCCACGCAGCACTCCCGAAGTGCTGAACAGCAGCCAACATCCGCTCAAGCGCAACGAGATCAGCCGTCACGCCATAAGCGTGGTCGAGCGCCTGCAGAAGGCTGGCTACCAGGCCTATCTGGTCGGTGGTTGCGTTCGCGACCTGCTGCTGGATATCGACCCCAAGGATTTCGACGTCGCCACCAATGCCACGCCCGAGCAGGTGCGTGCCGAATTTCGTAACGCCCGGGTCATCGGTCGCCGCTTCAAGCTGGTGCATGTGCATTTCGGCCGTGAAATCATCGAAGTGGCCACCTTCCGTGCCAATCACCCCCAGGGCGATGAGGAAGAGAACACCAATCTGGCGTCACGCAACGAGAGCGGCCGCATCCTGCGCGACAACGTCTACGGCACCCTGGAAGACGATGCACAGCGCCGTGACTTCACCATCAACGCGCTGTACTACGATCCGACCCAGGAACACATCCTCGACTACGCCCGTGGCATGCATGATGTGCGCAACCACCTGGTGCGCCTGATCGGCGATCCGGAACAGCGTTACCTGGAAGACCCGGTGCGTATGCTGCGTGCGGTGCGCTTCGCCGCCAAGCTCGACTTCGACATCGAGAAGCACAGCGCCGCACCGATCCGTCGCCTGGCGCCGATGCTGCGCGATATTCCCTCGGCACGCCTGTTCGACGAAGTGCTCAAGCTGTTCCTCGCCGGTTACGCCGAATACACCTTCGACCTGCTGCTCGAGCACGACCTGTTCGCCCAGTTGTTCCCGGCCAGCGGTGAAGCGCTCAAACGCAATCCCGGGTACACCGAGAAGCTGATTCGTCAGGCACTGATCAACACCGACAATCGTATTCACGATGGCAAATCCGTGACGCCGGCGTTTCTCTTTGCGGCCCTGCTCTGGCCTGCATTGCCGGCACGCGTGCTGCAACTGCAGAACAAGGGCATGCCGCCGATTCCGGCGATGCAGGAAGCCGCCCACGAACTGATCGCCGAGCAGTGCCAGCGCATTGCCGTACCCAAGCGTTTCACCATCCCGATTCGCGAGATCTGGGACATGCAGGAGCGTCTGCCGCGCCGTAGCGGCAAGCGTGCCGACCTGCTGCTGGAAAACCCGCGCTTCCGCGCCGGCTACGACTTCCTCCTGCTGCGCGAACTGGCCGGCGAAGACACCGGCGGCCTGGGCCAATGGTGGACGGACTATCAGGACGCCAATGACAGCGAGCGCCGGCAGATGATTCGCGACCTCGCCGGCAAAGGCGAAGCCACCGGTAACGCGCCGCGCAAACGTCGCCGCAGCAACAACAATCGCCGCAAGCGCAGCGACGAAAGCGGCGGCGAATGATGGAACGGGTTTACATCGGCCTTGGCAGCAACCTGGCCAAGCCCCTCCAACAGCTGCGCGCGGCCTTGCAGGCCATCGCACAGTTGCCGCACAGCCAACTCCAGGCGCATTCGTCGTTCTACATCAGCGACCCACTGGGTCCGGCGGATCAGCCGCGTTACGTCAACGCCGTGGCCGCGCTGGATACCGCACTGGAGCCCTGGCAGTTGCTCGACGCGCTGCAACGCATCGAACAGGAGCAGGGTCGCGTGCGCAGGGCCGAACGCTGGGGACCGCGCACACTGGACCTGGATATCCTGCTGTTCGGTAAGCGCCTGATCGACGACGAGCGCCTGACCGTGCCGCACTACCACATGCACGCCCGCCCCTTCGTGCTCTACCCGCTGGCCGAGCTGGTCGCCGAGCTGCAGTTGCCGGACGGCCGCAGTCTCGCAGCCTTGCTGCAAGCCTGCCCCTTCAGCGGCCTGGAACGCCTGCCGGAATAAGGCAGCAAGGCCGCGCAGGCTCTAGCGTGGCATTAACGCGGTAACGCCAGTAACAGAGCGGTAACACCCGCAATTGACTTCGTGCCCCCCCATCAGGACTATAGGTGTCCCGTCGCCCTGCGCCGGGCGCACCTTTGATGCCAATCCAGGCCGGATTGCAGCCAGATAGAAGCGGTATACCGAGCCTGAGCGAGGACCTTTGAAATGCCTGACGTTACCCTGACCACCCTGCAGAGTCTCAAGCAGAACGGTGAAAAGATCGCCATGCTGACCTGCTATGACGCCACCTACGCCCATGCGG
This sequence comes from Pseudomonas oleovorans subsp. oleovorans, assembly GCF_002197815.1. GTDB lineage: Bacteria > Pseudomonadota > Gammaproteobacteria > Pseudomonadales > Pseudomonadaceae > Aquipseudomonas > Aquipseudomonas oleovorans. Next base: position 9,172 of record NZ_NIUB01000040.1, on the reverse strand, counting down.
CCTGCCAAGCGGGTGTCGACGTGTTGCTGGTCGGCGACTCCCTGGGCATGGTTCTGCAGGGGCATGACAGCACCCTGCCGGTCAGCGTCGAGGACATGGCCTATCACACTGCCTGCGTGAAGCGCGGCAACCAGGGTGCACTGATCCTCACCGACCTGCCATTCATGGCCTATGCCACCACCGAACAGGCGCTGCACAACAGCGCCCGGTTGATGCAGGCCGGCGCCCATATGGTCAAACTCGAAGGTGCCGGCTGGCTGGCTGAGCCGATTCGCCTGCTGGCAGAACGTGGCGTGCCGGTGTGCGCGCACCTGGGGCTGACCCCGCAAGCGGTGAACATCCTCGGCGGCTACAAGGTGCAGGGCCGCCAGGAAGCACAGGCGCGGCAGATGCGTGCCGACGCCATGGCCCTGGAGCAGGCCGGCGCCTCCATGCTGCTGCTGGAATGCGTGCCGAGCGAACTGGCTGCGGAAATTACCCAGGCGGTGAAGATTCCGGTGATCGGCATCGGTGCCGGCAGCGCCACCAACGGTCAGGTATTGGTGCAGCACGACATGCTCGGCCTGTCGCTGTCGGGCCGTGCGCCGAAGTTCGTGCGCAACTTCATGGAGGGCCAGAGCAGCATTCAGGGCGCCTTCAGCGCTTACGTTCAGGCGGTCAAGGACGGCAGCTTCCCCGCCGCCGAGCATGGGTTCTCCGCATGAACATGGTAAAAACCCTGCGCGAGCTGCGCGCGGCCATTGCCCAGGCACGTGCCGAGGGCAAGCAGATCGGCTTCGTGCCGACCATGGGCAACCTCCACGCCGGCCACGTCTCGCTGGTACAGATTGCCGCCCAGCGCGCCGACTTCGTGGTTGCCAGCATCTTCGTCAACCCGCTGCAGTTCGGCGCGGGTGAAGACCTGGACAAATACCCACGCACCCTCGCCGCCGACCAGGAAAAACTGCTGGCGGCAGGCTGTCACCTGCTGTTTCACCCCGATGTCGCGGAAATCTACCCACATGGCATGGGTGACCAGACCCGCGTCAGCGTTCCCGGTGTTTCCGAAGGCCTCTGCGGCGCCAGCCGTCCGGGGCATTTCGAAGGCGTGGCGACGGTGGTGACCAAGCTGTTCAACATGGTCCAGCCTGATCTGGCCGTGTTCGGCGAAAAGGACTACCAGCAACTGGCGGTAATCCGCGCGCTGGTGCAGGACCTGAACATGCCGATCCAGATCATCGGCGCGCCGACTCAACGCGCCGAGGACGGCCTCGCGCTGTCATCGCGTAACGGCTACCTCAGCGACGAACAACGCGCCACCGCCCCAGCGCTGTATCGAGGCCTGCAAACGATTGCCGAGGAACTGCGCCGTGGCGCTCGCGACTACGCACGGCTTATCGAGACTACTCAGGCGCAACAGCGTACCGCTGGTTTCATCCCCGATTATCTGGAAATCCGCAACGCGGTGAATCTGCGTCCGGCCCAGGTCGACGACCATCACCTGGTGATTCTGACCGCCGCACAGCTAGGTAGCACCCGTCTGATCGACAATCTGGTGGTTGAACTGCCACGCCAGTAGCTGCCTGCAAAGGCAGCCGGTTACACTCTCAAAGGCCCGGATCGATCCGGGCCTTTTGCTTTTGTGGATCAGGAGCTCCGATGGCCTATTACCAGCAGCCTCACGACGTCACCACCCTGCCCGCCTGGCAGGCCCTGCAGCAACATCGTGCCGAGATGGCCGGTTTCAGCATGCGCGAGGCCTTTGCAGCGGATACAAGGCGCTACCAGCGATTTTCTCTCGACAGCTGCGGGCTGCTGCTGGATTACTCGAAGAACCTGATCGATGAACGCGGCCTCGAGCTGCTGATCCAGCTGGCTGATCAGGCCGGCCTGCACCAGTCCATCGCCGCCCTGTACAACGGCGAGCGGGTCAATGCCTCGGAAGACCGCGCCGCACTGCATACCGCCTTGCGTAGCCCGATCGGCCGCCGCCTGCTGCTCGATGGCAACGACATCATCCCCGAGGTCCATCGCGTCCTGAACCAGGTCACCGAACTGGTCAGCCGCATTCACAGCGGCCTGTGGCGCGGTTACAGCGAAAAGCCGATCAAGGAAGTGGTCAACATCGGCATCGGCGGCTCCTTCCTCGGCCCACAACTGGTGTCCGAAGCACTGCGTCCGTTCACCCAACGCGGTGTGCGCTGCCACTACCTGGCCAATATCGACGGCAGCGAATTCCGCGAACTGACCGCCCGCCTCGACCCGGAAACCACCCTGTTCATCGTTTCCAGCAAGTCGTTCGGCACCCTGGAAACCCTCAAGAACACCCTGGCCGCGCGCGACTGGTACCTGGCCATGGGTGGCCCGGAAGAAGAGTTGCACCGCCACTTCATTGCCGTCACCAGCAACCGCAAGGCCGCCATCGAGTTCGGTATCGGCGAAGAAAACATCTTCCCCATGTGGGACTGGGTCGGCGGGCGTTACTCACTGTGGTCGGCCATCGGCCTGCCCATCGCCCTGGCCATCGGCGTGTCCAACTTCAAGGAACTGCTGGCCGGCGCCTACGCCATGGACCAGCATTTCACCCAGGCACCGCTGGCCGAGAATATGCCGGTGCTGATGGCCCTGCTGGGCATCTGGTATACCAATTTCTGGGGCGCGCAGAGCCACGCGATCCTGCCCTACGATCACTACCTGCGTAATTTCACCAAGCACCTGCAACAGCTGGACATGGAGTCCAACGGCAAGAGCGTGCGCCAGGACGGTAGCGAACTGAACATCGCTACAGGGCCGATCATCTGGGGCGGCGTCGGCTGCAACGGTCAGCATGCCTACCACCAATTGCTGCACCAGGGCCGTCTGCTGGTACCGGCGGACTTCATCGTCCCGGTCAACAGCTACAACCCGCTGTCCGACCATCACCAGTGGCTGTTCGCCAACTGCCTGTCGCAGGCCCAAGCGCTGATGCAGGGCAAGACGCGTGAGGAGGCCGAGGCCGAACTGCGTGCCAGGGGCATGCCAGAAGCCGAAGTACAGCGGCTGGCGCCGCACAAGGTGATTCCCGGCAACCGTCCGAGCAATATCCTGGTAATGAACCGCATCGCGCCGTTCGAGCTGGGCGCACTGGTGGCCCTGTACGAGCACAAGGTCTTCGTGCAGAGCGCCATCTGGGGCATCAACGCCTTCGACCAATGGGGCGTGGAGCTGGGCAAGGAGATGGGCAAGGAGGTCTATCAGCGCCTGACCGGCCAGGTCGACAGCAGCGCCTCGGATGCCTCGACCCAGGGCCTGATCGACCACTTCCGCGAGCGCCATCGCGGCTGATCCATCGCCATTCGCGCCACCCGGCACCTGAGAGCCGGGCGGCGCTGTACTGGCCCACTGAATACCCCCTTGAACCAAGCACCTGCTTGGGTGCACCCTTGTGATTGTTGCGGACAAACAATTACAAGGACCCCGCCATGTTCGAGATCACCCGCCATCCCGTGCCAGATGCCGTGCGCCAGCGTGCGCACCTGGATAACGACGCCTATCTGCGCCTGTACCAGCAGTCCGTCGAGCAATCCGAAACCTTCTGGGCCGAGCAGGCCAAGGCCTTCCTCAGCTGGTTCAAGCCCTGGGATCAGGTGCACGCCAGCGATCTGCAGCTGGGCCACGCCGAATGGTTCAAGGGCGGCCAGCTCAACGTCGCCTACAACTGCATCGATCGCCACTTGGAAAAACGTGGCGAACAGATCGCCATCATCTGGGAAGGCGATAACCCGGCCGAGTCGGCGCACATCACCTACAACAAGCTGCACCACAACGTCAGTCGCCTGGCCAACGTACTGAAAAGCTGTGGCGTGAAGAAGGGCGACCGGGTGTGCATCTACATGCCGATGATCCCCGAAGCGGCCTACGCCATGCTCGCCTGCGCACGCATCGGCGCCGTGCATTCGGTGGTGTTCGGCGGTTTCTCGCCCGATGCCCTGCGTGACCGCATTCTCGATGCCGACTGCCGCACGGTGATCACTGCCGATGAAGGCGTGCGCGGCGGCAAGTACGTTGCGCTGAAGAACAACGTCGACAAGGCCCTGCAGAGCTGCCCGGACGTGTCCACCGTGGTAGTGGTCGAGCGCACCCAGGGTGACGTCGCCTGGGTGGAAGGCCGCGACCTCTGGTACCACCAGGCACTCAAGGACGTCAGCGCGGATTGCCCGGCCGAGCCGATGGACGCCGAGGATCCGTTGTTCATCCTCTACACCTCGGGCAGCACCGGTAAACCCAAGGGCGTGCTGCACACCACCGGCGGTTACCTGCTCGGCGCGGCGATGACCCACAAGTACGTGTTCGACTACCACGAGGGCGACATCTACTGGTGCACCGCCGATGTCGGCTGGGTCACCGGGCACAGCTACATCGTCTACGGCCCGCTGGCCAACGCCGCCACCACGCTGATGTTCGAAGGCGTGCCCAACTACCCGGACGCCTCGCGCTTCTGGCAGGTAATCGACAAGCATCAGGTCAACACCTTCTACACCGCGCCCACGGCCCTGCGCGCGCTGATGCGCGAGGGTGAAGGGCCGGTCAAGAGCACCTCGCGCAGCAGCCTACGCCTGCTCGGCACGGTGGGCGAGCCGATCAACCCTGAAGCCTGGGAGTGGTATTTCCATGTGGTTGGCGACATGCGCTGCCCCATTGTCGACACCTGGTGGCAGACCGAGACCGGCTCGATCCTGATCACCCCGTTGCCCGGGGCCACCGACCTGAAGCCCGGCTCGGCCACGCGCCCCTTCTTCGGCGTACAGCCAGTGCTGCTCGACGAGCAGGGCAAGGAGATCGAGGGCCCTGGCAGCGGCGTGCTGGCGATCAAGGCCAGCTGGCCGAGCCAGATCCGCAGCGTCTATGGCGATCACCAGCGCATGATCGACACCTACTTCAAGCCCTACCCCGGCTACTACTTCACCGGCGACGGCGCACGCCGCGACGAGGACGGCTACTACTGGATCACCGGCCGCGTCGACGACGTGATCAACGTATCCGGGCACCGCATCGGCACTGCCGAAGTGGAGAGCGCGCTGGTGTTGCACGATGCCGTGGCCGAAGCCGCCGTGGTCGGCTATCCGCATGATGTGAAGGGCCAGGGCATCTACGCCTACGTCACCCTGATGAATGATCAGGAGCCCTCCGACGAGCTGAAGAAGGATTTGCTCAGCCTGGTCGGCAAGGAGATCGGCAGCTTCGCCAAGCCGGAGCTGATCCAGTGGGCGCCCGGCCTGCCCAAGACCCGCTCGGGCAAGATCATGCGGCGTATCCTGCGCAAGATCGCCTGCAACGAACTGGAAAACATGGGCGACACCTCGACCCTGGCCGACCCCAGCGTGGTCGACAGCCTGATCGATCAGCGCCTCAACCGCTGAGCCTCGCGCCCGGCCTGAAAGGGCCGGGCGCATCTTGTCTTGTGCCTGCCAAGCGCCGACACTGCGCGCCATGGAAAGCCTACGTCGTCAGATCGAAAAACAGGTGCACAGCCTCACCGGCGCCTCGCTGGGCGTGCTCGACCTCGACCAGCCGCGCGGGGATGCTGGCCTGTTCGGCCCCGAGTCGATGGTCTGGGAAGTCCACGCCGACTTCAGCGCGATGATGGTCGGCGGCATCTCCGCCCTGCTCCTGCAGATGCTTCACCCACTGGCACTGGCCGGGGTGTGGGATCACTCGACCTTTCGCCAGGACATGCTCGGCCGTCTGCGCCGCACCAGCCTGTTCATCGCCGGCACCACCTATGGCGGCCTGCACGATGCCGAACAGCTGATCGACAAGGTGCGCCGCATCCACCTGCAGGTGGTCGGTCATGCGCCGGATGGCCGTCCTTACGCCGCCAGCGATCCCGAGCTGCTGACCTGGGTGCATGTCTCCGAGGTCAGCCAGTTCCTCGCCGGCTACCTGCGCTACGTCGACCCGCAGTTGCCGCAGGCCGAACAGGATCGCTACTACCGCGAAGTGGCGCTGATCGCCGAGCGCCTCGGCGCGCAGGACGTGCCCAAATCGGCGCAGGCCATCGCCGATTATCTGCAACGCATGCGCCCGCAGCTGCTCTGCGATGCGCGCACGCGCGAAGTGGTGCGCCTGCTGTACGACGCGCCGATGCCCAGCCTGCTCGCCAAGCCCTTCGGCGGCCTGATGATGCAGGCCGGTGTCGACCTGCTGCCGGACTGGGCCAGCGACCTGCTCGGCGAACACCAGGCCGCCTGGCGCCGCCCGCTGATCCGCGCCAGCGTGCAGCGTACCGCCAACCTGCTGCGCTGGGCCGTACGCAACAGCGCCGCGCAGCGCGCCCGTCGCCGTCTGTTGCCTGACTCATAAGGCGAGCGCTCCCTCGGGCAGCGGCTTTTCTTGATAAACTGCCACTCTTTCCTACCCCGAGATGCCGCGCATGCCCGCTCTTGATCAGGCGCTGCGCGCCGCCCTCGACGACCGTGAAAACCTGCTTAGCCAATTGCACTCGCAAGACACCTACTGCTATCGCCTGTTCCATGGCACGCAGGAAGGCGCACCTGGCCTGACCGTCGATCGCTACGGCCCGCAACTGCTGGTGCAGAGCTTCCACCAACCGCTGGAGCATGACGCCCTGCTGCAACTGGCCGATCAGATTCAGGAAAGGCTCGGCCAGCCCCTGCTGCTGGTCTACAACGACCGCTCGAAAAGCCATTCGCGCATCAACCGCAACCCCGAACTGCATCAGGCCGAGGCGGCTGCCCTGGAGGATCTGGTCGGCCAGGAATGGGGCCTGAATTACCGGGTGCGCGGTCGCCATGCCGGACAGGACCCGCTGCTATTTCTCGACCTGCGCAATGCACGCGGCTGGGTCAAGGCCAACAGCGCAGGCAAATCCGTACTCAACCTGTTCGCCTATACCTGCGGTGTTGGCCTGTGCGCGGCGGCGGGCGGTGCCCGTGAAGTGGTCAACCTGGACTTCGCCGAAGGCAACCTGGCAGTCGGCCGCGAGAACGCCGCGCTCAATCCCGGGCTGCCGACCATGCAGTTCATCCAGAGCGACTACTTCCCAGCCATCCGCCAACTTCGCCGACTTCAGCCTGACCCCCAGCTTCGCCACTGCCGTTCAGCAAATGAACGGGCGCATCGGTGTACTCGACAACCAGAAGCCGCAAGCCGCCAGCGTCGATATCCAGGGCAAGGTCGACCGCTACGCGCCAATGAGCATCAAGGGCAAGCTGACGCCATTCGATCCGCTCAACAGCCTGGATATCGCTACCAGCTTCAAGAATGTCGAGCTGACCACCATCACCCCCTATTCCGGCAAGTTCGCCGGCTATCGCATCCGCAAGGGTCGCCTCAACCTCGACCTGCACTACCGCATCGAGAAAGGCCAGCTCAATGCCGAGAACAAGGTGCTGGTGGAGAACCTGCAACTGGGCGAGCGTGTCGACAGCCCGGATGCTGTCGACCTGCCGATTCGCCTGGCAGTCGCCCTGCTCAAGGACACCCAGGGCCGTATCGCCATCGAGTTGCCGGTACAGGGTGATCTTAACAATCCGCAGTTCAGCGTCATGCCCATCGTCTGGCAGACCTTGCGCAATCTGGTGTTGCGCTCGGCCCAGGCGCCGTTCAAGTTCATCGCCGGGTTGGTCGGTGGCAGCAATGTCGACCTCAGCACCGTGCCGTTCGTCGCCGGCTCTGCGGAGCTGCAGGGCGACGCGCGCCAGGCCCTGGACACGCTGGCCAAAGCGCTTGAGGAGCGCCCGAATCTGCGTCTGGAGGTAGAAGGCCAGGCCGCACAGAATGCCGACGGCCCGCTGCTGGCCGAACAGCGCCTGCAGCGCGAATTTCGCGAAACCTGGTACAAGGTGCTGCAACGCCGTGGTGACAGGGTACCGGCCAGTCCCGATGAGCTAACGGTCGCTGAGGACGAACAGGCCGCCCTGCTCGAAGGCATCTATCGCACCCGCCTCAAGCAGCAGCCACCGGCCGAATGGGCCGAAATGGACAAAGAGCAGCGCCAGCAGAACATGCGCAAGGCGGTGCTGGACTCCTGGGCGCAAAGCAAGCTGCTGCTGCGCCAACTGGCTCAGCAACGCGCTGCAACGATCAAGGATTATCTGGTTGAACAAGGCGGGTTGTACGATGAACGTGTCTACCTGATCGATGCCAACCTGGGTGAGCCAGAAGCCGACGGTCGCGTGCTCACCACCCTGCACCTGGACAGCCAATGATCATGCGCAGCTTATCCATCATCACGCTCACTACCCTGGTTGCCGGCCTGATCAGCATCAGCGCGCAGGCCGACACGCTGCGTTGCGGCAGCACCCTAGTCAGCCTTGGCGACCGTCCGTTCGAGGTCGAGCGCAAATGTGGCGCGCCGGTGCACCGTGACCCGGTCGGCTACACCCTGGGCTCCTATGACCGTCGTGAGTACATGATCGAGGAATGGGTATACGGCCCGAGCAATGGCATGCTCAGCATCCTGCGCTTCGAGGGTAACCGTCTGACCGCCATCGAACGTCGTCGCGAACGCTGAACAGGAGGTTCTCATGCGCAAACTCAGCTGTCTGCTCAGCCTGCTCTGCCTGCCCCTGATGGCCGAGGCGTCCTCCACCTATCGCTGCGGTAGCGCTCTGGTCAGCAAGGCAGCACCCACCACAGAGGTGCTGAACAAATGTGGCGAACCTTCCAGCCGCACTTTTCTCGGTTACAAGGAAGTGGTCGATAGCTACGGTTTTCGCAACGAGGTGAGTGTCGAGGAATGGGTCTACGGCCCGAAAAGCGGCATGTACCACTTTCTACGCTTCGAGGGCGGCCGCCTGACCGAAGTACGCAGCAAGCGCGGTAGCTGACGTAACACTGCATGCAGGGCGCACGCTCCTGAAGCATCTCGAGCACCCGGCACAAAAAATCAAGGCCCCGCCGGTCACACCGGCGGGGCCTTCGGTCGCGGTAGGGACGGCAGTTACGTAACCGCTCCATAAACCCCGTCCTGGCGGACGGGTTTTTTCAGGAAGCAGAGGCAGAAGCTGGCGAGCAGTTCCACGGCAGCAGCGCTTCGTAATCCTCGACGCTACTGGCGGTCGGCAGGCGTTCAAGGATGTGGCGCAACCAGGCGTAAGGCTCTTGCCCGTTGGCTTTGGCAGTTTCGATCAGGCTGTAGATCTGCGCGCTGGCGGTAGCGCCTTTCGGCGTGTCGCTGAACAGCCAGTTC
>NZ_NIUB01000039.1 GCF_002197815.1 Pseudomonas oleovorans subsp. oleovorans | reverse complement strand
TCTGGGTTGAGGCTGGAGAGCTGTGCCATCCACCGCGAAAACTGAACCGCTTTCATGATAGATCCCTCATGCTGGGAAAGATCACGATTCAGTTTAGACCACTGCAACAGATAACTCAGACAGAGCCTTTGATTATCCGGTCACGGCCGAGCAGGCCGAACACCTCTGGCAGTATTTTCTGGCCCAGGGCCTGGCAGACTTCGGTGACTACCAGGACGCCATGGCCGATGGTGAGCCATTTCTCTTCCACTCGCGCATTAGCGCTGCGCTGAACATCGGCCTGCTCGATCTGCGGCGGATCTGCGCCGAGGTCGAGGCCGCCTATCGTGCCGGCGACGTGCCGCTGAACGCCGCCGAAGGCTTCATCCGTCAACTGATCGGCTGGCGCGAGTACGTGCGCGGCATCTACTGGCTACGTATGCCGGAGTACGCCGAGGGCAACCGCTTTGGCAATTCACGAGCGCTGCCCGAGTTCTACTGGACCGGCAAGACGCGGATGAACTGCATGCGTCAGGCCATCGGCCAGACTCTGGAGCATGCCTACGCGCACCATATCCAGCGGCTGATGGCCACCGGTAACTTCGCCTTGCTCGCTGGCATCGCGCCCAAAGCCATCTGCGACTGGTACCTGGCCGTTTACATGGACGCCTTCGACTGGGTGGAGCTGCCCAACACCCTGGGCATGGTGATGCATGCCGACGGTGGCTACCTCGGCTCCAAGCCTTATTGCGCCAGTGGTCAGTACATCAAATGCATGTCCAACCATTGCCAGGGCTGCAGCTACAAGGTGAGCGAGAGCACCGGCGAATCGGCCTGCCCGTTCAACGCGCTGTACTGGCATTTTCTGATGCGCCACCGCGAGCCTCTGGAACGCAACCCGCGCATTGGCATGGTCTACCGCAACCTGGCGCGCATGACCGAGGCCAAGCAGCAGGCGCTGTGGGATTGGGGCGAGCGCCTGTTGGCGAAACTCGATGCCGGAGAAATGCTGTGAAGAAGAGTGAGCTGCCGGTGAAGACCTGTGCGGTCTGCGGCCTGCCGTTCACCTGGCGCAAGAAGTGGGCACGCTGCTGGGACGAGGTGCGCTACTGCTCAGAGTGCTGTCGGCGTTCGCGCTGAGCGGGTGACCGGAGTCGGCTCCGGGCACCCGCTGCGAAGGCTCAGACCTGAAAGCGCGCGACCATGCCCTGCATGTTGGCGGCCAGGCTCGACAGCGCGCGGCTGGCGGTGCTGGTCTGTTCCGAACCAGCCGAGTTCTGCAGCGACAGGTCGCGAATGTTGATCAGGTTGCGATCCACTTCACGGGCGACGTGGGCCTGCTGTTCGGTGGCGCTGGCGATCACCAGGTTGCGGTCGCCGATCTCGGCAATCGACTGAATGATCTGATCCAGCGCGACTCCCGCGCCCTCGGCGATGTCCAGCGTCTGCTTGGCTAGCCCGTTGCTCGATTCCATGGCGCGCACCGCCTGTTCGGTGTCACCTTGCACGGTACTGATCATGGTCTCGATCTCGCGGGTGGATTGCCCGGTCTTGTGCGCCAGGGCGCGCACTTCATCGGCAACCACGGCAAAACCGCGACCCGCTTCGCCTGCACGTGCAGCCTCGATGGCGGCGTTGAGGGCAAGCAGGTTGGTCTGTTCGGCGATGCTGCGAATCACGTCGAGTACCTGGCTGATGCCACGGATCTTGCCGGCCAGTTGGCCGAAGTTGCTTGAGGTCGAATCGACATCGGCAGCCAGTTGGTTGATCGACGACAGCGTCTGAGTGATGCGCTCGCTGCCCTGGCGGGCAATGCGCCCGGATTCGCTGGAGCTTTCCGAGGCACTGGCGGCGTTACGCGCCACCTCATCCACGGCGCTGCTCATTTCGGTGACGGCAGTGGCGGCCTGGTCGATCTCCAGGCTTTGCTGGTGCAGGTTGCGCGCGGTGCCATCAGTGACGGCACTCAGTTGTTCAGCGGCCGATGCCAGTTGATTGGAGGCGTCGGCGATCTGTTCGATGGTGCCGCGTAGATTGCCCTGCATGCTCTTGAGCGCCTGCAGCAGCTTGGCCGGTTCGTCGTTGCCACGGGTGTCGATGCTCAGGGTCAGGTTACCACTGGCTACCGAGTCGGCCACTTGTACGGCCTCGGCCAGCGGCCTGACGATGCTGCGGGTCAGCAGCGTGGCGAGTATGACCGTCGCGATGGCGGCAAGCGCCATCACCAGCAGCGTGCCACGGGTGGCCTGAATGTAAACGCGCTCTGCGGCTGTGGCTGCCTCCGAGGCACCCTCGCGGTTGTGCGTGATCAACTCATTGAGTGACTTGATCATGGCGTCGGCCTGAGGGTTCAGGCTGCCATAGAGCAGTTCCAGCGCGGCAGGGCGGTTACCGGTCTCGAGGTGGTGGACGAGCTGGGAGCGGGTGCTCAGGTAGGTACTTTCGTAACGCTTGAAATCATCGTAATGGGCCTGCTCTTCGGCCGAGCTGATCATGCCTTCGTAGCGTTGCAGCACGCGTCCCAGGTCAGCCAGAAGGTTCTCTGCAAGCCGCGTGCTCTCCTGCAATTGCTGCGCATCTTCGCTGAGCAACATGCGCAGGGTCGCCGCGCGTAGACGCAAAATATCCTGCGTGACATCACCGAGGGTATTGAGGCTGGGAATCCAGTTGTTTTCGACCTCGCCGGAGCGGTCGTGCATGCTGTTCATCTGCATCAGGGCGAAGCCGCCGAGGGCGAAGACCATCAAGGCGATCAAGCCAAACCCGATGGCGGCGCGTGGAGCTATGGAGATGGATCTGAAACTCATGATGGCAGTACTCGGAAATTGAGAAGGTGACTCACGGGCAGAGGATTCTTGTCGTTATCAAGGTCGATCAGTCTCCCTGCACGCAGTCGCTGAGACCGTGCTGGAGTGCTTCGATCTTCTCGTAGAGGCTTTCGACCAGGGCGACCAGTTGCGGATCGAAATGCTTGCCGGCTTGTTCGCGGATGTAGGCCTGAGCCTTTTCGATGGGCCACGGCTCCTTGTAGGGGCGCGGCATGCGCAACGCGTCGTAAACGTCGCAAATGGCGACGATGCGGCCTGACAGAGGGATCTGTTCCCCCTTCAGGCCATTGGGATAACCACTGCCATCCCATTTCTCGTGGTGGCTCAGGGCAATTTCGGCTGCCAGGTCGGTGAGCGCAGAGGCGTGCTGGTCGGTGAGGATGGAGTGGCCGATTGCCGGATGCTGCTGCATCAGCTGACGCTCCTCCTCGTTCAGTGGCCCGGGCTTGAGCAGGATATGGTCAGCGATGCCGATCTTGCCGACATCGTGCATCGGGGCCGCCTGGCGCATCAGCTCGACCCACTCCGGGCTCATGCCGTGAGCCTCGGCAATCAGCGCGGCGGACTCGCCGATACGGACGATATGGTTACCGGTCTCGCTGTCTCTGTAGGCCGATGCCCGGCACAGGGTACGCACCAGCGCACCATAGCTCTGGTTCAGCTGGGCTGTGCGTTCGCGTACGCGCTGCTCCAGGCTCATGTTGGTTTCCTGCAGGGCCAGGCTGGCCTGGCTCAGTTGCAGGTTGCTGCGCACTCGCAGGATCACCTCGGGCAGGTCGACGGGTTTGCTCAGATAATCGTTGGCGCCCAGTTCCAGGCCGGTGCGGCGGCTGGCCGCGTCGTTCAGCGCGGTGATGATGATGATCGGGTTGCTGCTGCGATCACGGTCGGCCAGCGCGCGGAGAATGTCGAAGCCGTTCGGCGCCGGCATGTCCAGATCGAGCAGCAGCAGGCTCCAGGGGTTGTGCTGCAACCAGTCCAGCGCGGCGGCCGAATCGGAGAAACTGATGGTGTCGCGCAGGCCAAAGGCCCGGAGGCTGGACTCCAGCAGGCGACTGTTGGCGATCACATCATCGACGATGACCACGCGTGATTGTCGAAAGTCCTTAGACAGCATCGTTAGCCTCCTTACCGGTCAGGTCGCAGACCAGTTGGTGTAGTTCATCAGGATCGATGGGCACGCCGAGCAAGGCGCTGGCACCCAGGCCGACCAGTTCCTGCAACTGATCTTCACGGCTTAGCAGAATCACCGGCAGGTCCGCCAACTCGGCGCTCTGGTGCAGGGCGCGGAGCAGGTCGCGGCCGTCCAGGCCATTCAGCTCGACGCTGAGCAGCAGCAGATCAGGACGTCTGCTGTGCAGCGCCGCCAGCAGTTGCTGGCCATCCTCGAACTGCTGCAGATCGATATCGGCCAGCGCCTGGCTGACGATTTCACGGTTCGTGCGGTCTAGGTCGCCGTGATAGACGCATGCCTGGTGCGACGTCGATTCAACTGCTTCAGCTTGTACCGGGGTGACGTGGCGCGGCAGGTCGATCCAGAACTGGCTGCCCTTGTTCGGCTCGCTGTGCAGGCCCATCTCGCCATTCATCAGCGCTGCATATTCCTTGCACAACGATAGGCCAATTCCGGTGCCCTGGATGGCGCCGTTCTCCTGGCCCAGGCGCTGAAAGGGTTCGAACAGCAGCGGTTGCAACTCACTGGCGATACCCATGCCGGTGTCGCTGACCATCAGCCGTACACGGTCATCATGTTTGGTGCAGCTCAGGCTGATACTGCCGGACGGGGTGTACTTGATGGCGTTGGACAGCAGGTTGAGCAGCACCTGGCGCAGGCGCCGCTGGTCCGCCAGTACCGGCACGGCTGTTTCCGGCAGCGTCAGCTTGAGTTCCAGGCCATGGGCTTCGACTTCCGGTGCGACCAGGTCGGCGCACTCGTTCATCAGGGCGACGGCGTCGACCTTGGTCATGTCCAGGCGTGGCTGGTCGCTCTGCAGGCTCGACCAGTCGAGGATATCGCCCACCAACTGGTTGAGGTGGCGGCTGGCGAGCAGGATTTCTTCCAGGTAGTCGGTGTCCTGCTTGTCCGGCTGAGCCTGTTGCATGCGCATCAATTGCGCGAAGCCCTGGATGGCGTTGAGCGGGGTGCGCAGCTCATGGCTCATGCTGGAGATGAACTGGCTCTTGGCGCGGCTGGCTTCCTGGGCCTCGTGGCTGGCGCGCTGAAGCTGGGTGGCGCTGCGTTCCAGGCGCTGGCCCATGGATTCGACGTCATCGATGATCGCCTCAAGTTCGGTGATGGTGGTCGCCGGGCGCTTGGGCTTCCAGTTGCCCTGGCCGATTTCGCGGAGCATGGCAACGATGCCGCCGATGGGTTTGCGCAGGCGCTCGGTCAGTTCGCGGGCACGGCCCCACATGAAGGCGAAGAACACCAGGTAGAACAACACCAGGCCGCCGATCAGCAGGTAGCCGATGTTGCGGTAGTGGCTGGCCAGTGCGTTGGTCTGGCTGAAGACTTCGGCCTCGTCGACGACGGTGAGCATGTGCCAGTCGGTAGCCGGGATCGTGGCCCAGGCGACCAAGTGCGGACGGCCGTTGAGTCGGACCGAGAGTACGCCTTTGTCCTGCTGTGCGATGGCTTTGGCGAGGTCTTCGGTATCGGCACGTTTGCCCAGGTTGAAGTCTTCAGGCTTGAACAGCTCCGAACTGATGGCTTCGTCGTAGGAGTGGGTGGTTAGCTCGTCCAGGCCGAAGTCGTCTTCGCCAGCGGGAGGCAGTGCCATGATGTTCATCTGCTTGCTGACGATCACGCCATAACCATTCCAGGGCACGTCGAGGCTCTGAATGTGTTCGAGCAGCTTGCCGACGGTGATGTCCAGGCCCACCACGCCTTCCAGAAAGTCGCCGCGCATGACGGGGGCAACGGCAGAAAGCATCCAGCCCTGGCCAGCCGGGTCGAGGTAGACGTCGGTCCAGGTGACCTTGCGTTCGGGGTTGTGCTTGGCGTCTGCCAGGTAATAGAAGTTGTAGTCCGGTATCACCATGTCGTGGGGATACTGCGAAGGTGTGTCGAACCATGGAAAGATGCGGTTGTAGCTGTCCCAGCTGTTGAAATAGATGCTGGCTACCAGCGGGTTTTGCCGCACGGTTTCACGCATCAGCGGGTCGAGGGTGGCCAAGCGCGCTACCTTGTCCAGATCCTGCTTATCCAGGGGCGTGACGTTGGAGTAGAAGGAGGCCGCGCCACCGTCATCGCGTGGGCTGTAACGCACGCCGCTGGGCGTAACGGCCAGTTCTGCCGGCGCACTCGGCTGGCTGTTGTCCAATGCTTGCTGGGTCAGGGAGGCATAGGTGCTGGTGAGGCGCGCGATGTGGCCAGCTCGCTTTCGACCCGATGCGCTTCCTGGCTGGCGGCCGCTTGCAGGTCGCTCAGGGTTGTCTCGCGCAGATGGGATATCTGCGCATCGCGGATCGATGCGTTGCTGATCAGGTAGACGCTGATCAGTACCGTCTCCACCAGAATCAGCGGAATCAATGCCGTCTGTACGAAAGCGCGCCATATCCATGTCCGAAGACTGACTTGAGAGCCGCTTTGCATGACGCACGCTCCTGAGGGGCGAACGAATGATGTCGATATGATATCTGGGCTTTTCTTAAGTAAGGCTTAGCTAAAGGTAGTCGTGTTTGCGCCAGATCAAGGGATTGATCTCTGCCCTTTGCAGGCAGATGGACGGTAGGGCTGGTGTCCGGTGACATGGGGTTCTGTGCTAGTCTGGCCGACCTTTTTTCACAGCCCAAAGCGGAGCCTTTCATGTCCGAATTCAACTTCAGCCCCGACCTGTCCTCCGATGAAGGCCGCGTCAGTTACGGCATCGGTCGTCAACTCGGTGGTCAGCTGCGTGACAACCCGCCGCCCGGGGTCGATCTGAACGCCATTCTCGCCGGTCTGACCGACGCGTTCAGCGGCCAGGCCAGTCGTGTTTCCGAAGCCGAGCTGGGCGCCAGCTTCAAGGTCATCCGCGAGATCATGCAGGCCGAAGCTGCCGCCAAGGCCGAAGCCGCTGCCGGTGAAGGCCGTGCCTACCTGGCCGAGAACGCCAAGCGCGAGGGCGTGACCGTGTTGGCCTCCGGCCTGCAGTATGAAGTGCTGGTCGCGGGCGAGGGCGCCAAGCCGTCGGCTGAGGATCAGGTGCGTACCCACTACCATGGCACCCTGATCGACGGCACCGTGTTCGACAGCTCCTACGAGCGCGGCCAGCCGGCTGAATTCCCGGTCGGTGGTGTGATTCCGGGTTGGGTCGAGGCCCTGCAACTGATGGGCACCGGCAGCAAATGGCGCCTGCACGTACCGAGCGAGCTGGCCTACGGCGCTCAGGGCGTCGGTAGCATCCCGCCGCACAGTGTGCTGGTATTCGATGTCGAGCTGCTGGATATTCTGTAAGAACCGCCAACGGCCTGCTGCGCGTCGGCGCTACTGCGTTAAAAACAAGCTCGAAATGCTCATGTACAAAAGTACACTCCGCTTTCTCCCTTGTTTTTGCCTTGTATCGCTCTAGCTCGCGATGCCTCCAAAAGGTTTGTAGGGTGGGCAATGCTGTTTTTGTCCACCATCGCGACCACGGTGGACGGGTGAAGCGTCGTCCACCCTAGGCGGCGTACGAACGGCCCTTCTGCATTGCGCAAGGGCCGTTTTGTCTTTCAGGATGGGCGTAATGCCCGGGCGTAACAGTACAGAAACAGGCTGCGCACCAGTTCCTTGAGGACGATGGGTTCGCTGGAGCTGAGTTCGTGTAAATCCAGGTCGCCCTGATCACGCAGTTCGTCCAGGGCTTCTTCTTCGAGCATGGCGCAGACTTCACCGGTTTCACGGTTGAGGATGCGCAGGTAGGGATGCGGGCGGTCCAGCCAGGCATCGATCAGGTAGGTCATGGCAGGTCTCCTTGGCCGTCATTACGTAACTGAGAATAATTCCTATTACATAAATAGCAAGGGTTAATTGCTGCCTTTTGTCGTTTGCCTGTTTTCAGCAGGTGGGGCGGACAAGGCGAAGCCGTGCAGACCTTTACCGCAGGCGAGTTGGAGGGGCGCAGCATGCTGTTGATCCCGCGCCTCGCTACTCACTCTGCGCGCAGGCGGTAGATGCTGGAGGCGGAGACGCGTGCCATGCCGGTTCGCAGATCGGGTCAGGAGCCCAGGCGGCGAGTCACTTCGCCCAGTTGCCCGGACATGTCATGCAGGTTGCGGCTGGCTTTCTGCGTACGTTCGACGTTGTCCTGGTTGGCGCTGGCGATGGCGGTCAGCTCGGTGAGGTTGCGCGAGATGTCCTCGGCCACCGAGGTTTGCTCTTCGGCTGCGGTGGCAATCTGCTGGTTCATGTCGCGGATGGCTTCCACCGCTTCGGTGATGCGCTGCAGCATGGCGCCGGCCTCGGTGACCTGGGTCACGCCCTGCTCACTGCGCTGCTGGCCGCTCTCGATGGCGCGCACGGCATTCAGCGCGCCGCTCTGTACGGTGTCGATGATCTGGTTGATCTCGGCGGTGGACTCGGCGGTGCGCTGGGCCAGGTGGCGCACCTCGTCGGCGACCACGGCGAAGCCGCGGCCTTGTTCACCAGCGCGAGCGGCTTCGATGGCGGCGTTGAGCGCCAGCAAATTGGTCTGCTCGGCGATGCCGCGGATTACTTCCAGCACCTTGCCGATACGCCCGCTGTCGCTTTCCAGGCGACGGATCACCTCGGCGGTGTTGGCGATCTCGCCGCGAATGTCGGTGATGGTGGCGATGGTCGATTGCATCACCGTGCTGCCCTGACGTGCTGAGTCGTCGGCATCGTTGGCCGCGTGCGCGGCGTCGGCGGCGTGGCGCGCGACTTCCTGCGCCGTGGCGGACATCTCATGCATGGCCGCGGCGACCTGATCGGTGCGCTCGAACTGCTCGCTGACGCCCTCGGTCATGCGTGAGGCGATGGCGTTCAGCTCGCTGCTGGCACTGTCGAGGTTCTGCGTACTGTGGTGCAGGCGCTCGCTGGTGCTGGCAAGAAAGTCGCGCAGGGTGTTCGCGGCGCGCGCCAGCAGGCCCAGTTCATCTTGTCGGGTGCTTTCCACGCGTTGACCGAAACGGCCTTGGCTGAGTTGGTCGACATGGCCGATCAGGTGGCGTATGGGAATGATCAGGTTGCGATTGACCAGCCACAGGCTGAATACGGCGATGACCAGGGCGGCGGCCAGCATCACGACGGTGCCGCTGAGAATGGTGCGCGCGGCGCTGGCGTTGATCTGCTCGGCCTGGTTCAGGCTGTTCTGGCGCAACTGCTCGACCAGGGCGGTCATCTGCTCGCTGGCCGCGCGGTCGATGCCTTTGACGGCTTCATCGCCGGCTTTGGCATCGGCTCCGGCGGCCACGAAGGCGTCGCGGCCCTTGCGGTAATTGCCACCAAGCGCCTGATGTTCGCTACGCAGGCGCTCGACTTGCGTCTTCAAGGCCGGGTCGGCTGCGGCGACCTGGGTCAACTGGCCGAGAATGTCCTGCACCTTGCGCTCCTGCGCTTCGAACTGGCCCCAGTAGCGCTGCAGGTTGGCGCTGTCCTGACCGCGCAGCAGGACGTTCTTCCATTCCTGCACCTGAATCTTGAATTCGACGTTGGCCGCGTCGATCAGGCGCGAAGATTCCAGCGGCCCATCGAGCAGGCCGCGATAGGACTGCATACCACTGGAAAGGAAGCTGAAACAGGCCAGGGCGGTGACCAGAATCAGCGTCAGGCTGCCGCCGAGCAGAGTGAGAATCTGCGCGCGCAGGGATTTTTGCAGGAACATGATGGTATGCCTCGGAAGTCAGGCGTAGCGGGGCATGCTCAGCGTGGAAGATGAGTGTTGCAGATTTGTGACATGTCTAGGGGCTGTTGCCGCTTCGCGCTAACCAGTTGATATGTAAGAGAAAATTCGTATCGCTGAAGCTCTGACACAACATCGATACGAGTTTGCAATGCCCCGATTATTGCTCAGTGATAAGCATTGGTCGAAGCTGCAGGAAATTCTACTGCATAGGGCATCTACAACAAGCGTGATCTACAAATGACCGTGGAGGGCATGCTGTACCGCATGCGCACGGGATGCCCCTGGAGAGATCTACCCGAAGCGTTCGGGAACTGGAATAAGGTCTATAAACGCTTCAATGCGTGGTCAGCAACTGGAAAATGGCTCAAGGTTTTCAAGGCGCTTGTGGCGCAGCCCGACATGGAATGGGTGTTCATTGATGGCAGCTATGCCAAGGCTCACCAACACAGTGCAGGCGCTGCCAGTGGCAACGATGAGGCCATAGGAAAAAGTCGAGCTGGCAATACCAGCAAGATTCACCTGGCAGTTGATGCTCATGGACTGCCCATCGAGTTTGAAATTACGGGGGGCAAATCAATGATTGCACCCAGGCTCCCGCATTGATTGCCAAGCTCCCGGAGGCTGAAACCATTGTCGCGGACAAGGGCTATGACAGCGAGAGAGTTCGGCAGCAGGTTGAGCAACAAGGGGCCAAGGCCGTGATCCCGAGAAAGCGTAACTCCGTGAAAGGCAACGCGGATCTGGACAGAGGTCTTTACCGCAACCGGCACTTGGTGGAGAACGCCTTCGCCCGGCTAAAGCACTACCGGGCAGTGGCATCTCGGTTCGACAAGCTCAAGAGAAATTACGAAAGCGTCGTGGCCATGGCCTGTGCCTTTCTCTGGTTACCTATGTGAAACGGCAACAGACCCTGGCCGCGCTTCCCGAATGCTCGTGTGACGCTCGACCCCAACGGCGGCTGGTCGCTGGATCAGGCCATCGCCTTGTGCCGCGACCTGCATGGTGTGCTGGCCTATGCCGAAGACCCGTGCGGCGCCGAGAACGGCTACTCCGGTCGTGAAGTGATGGCCGAGTTCCGCCGTGCCACCGGTCTGCCCACCGCGACCAACATGATCGCGACCGACTGGCGGCAGATGGGCCACACCATCTCCCTGCAATCGGTGGATATCCCGCTGGCCGACCCGCATTTCTGGACCATGGCGGCTCCGTGCGTGTGGCGCAGATGTGCAACGACTGGGGCATGACCTGGGGCTCGCATTCGAACAACCACTTCGATATCTCCCTGGCCATGTTCACCCACGTCGCCGCTGCGGCGCCGGGTCGCGTGACCGCCATCGATACCCACTGGATCTGGCAGGACGGCCAGTACCTGATGCGTAACCCGTTGCGCATCGAAGGTGGTCTGGTGCAGGTGCCGAAAACGCCGGGCCTCGGCGTCGAGCTGGACAAGGCATCCCGCAGAGCCACAAGGTGGCGTTGGTGGATATCGTCGAAGGCGGCGAGGTGGTGCCTTATGGCGAAGTGATCGGTTATGCGCTGAAACCCATTGCCGCCGGCAGCTGGGTGACTGTGCAGGTGCTGTGCATGCCCAAGCCGCCAGTGCTGGACAACCTGCCCAAGGCGACCGTCAAGACCTCGCCCGGCGAGCCGCTGCAGGGTTACACCTTCGCAGGCTTCCGCAACCCGGATGGCTGCGTCGGCACCTGCAACTGGCGGCGGGCATGAACCTGCATATCTTCACCACCGACCGCGGCACGCCTTATGGCCTGTCCATGGTGCCGGTGATCAAGGTGGCCACACGCACGTAACTGGCCGAGCGCTGGCCGGATCTGATCGACGTCGACGCCGGGCAGATCGTCTCCGGGCGCATGACCCTGGAGCAAATGGGCTGGCACATCTTCCAGCTCTATCTGGACGTGGCCAGCGGTCACAAGCAGACCTGCGCCGAACGCCTGCGTCTGCACAACGATCTGGTACTGTTCAACTCGGCGCCGGTGACCTGAACGGGGGATCGTCATGAGCAAAGCCAAGGTGTTACAGATCGGCCCGCTGAGCGAGCGTTTCAACCGCGAGCTGGCCGACGAGTACGAGGTCAGCGCGCTGTGGCAACAGGCCGAGCCGCTGGCATTCCTGCGTGAACAGGGCGAGCAGTTCATCTACATGGTGTCCTCGGCCCGTTTCGGCTGCACCGCCGATCAGCTTTCGCTGCTGCCGAATCTGCGCGCCATCTGCAGTTTCGGCGTGGGCTACGATACCTATCCGCTGGAGCTGCTGCGTGATCGCGGCATCGTGCTCAGCACCACGCCGGATGTACTCAACGACTGCGTGGCTGACCTGGCCATGGGCTTGATGATCGACAGCGCGCGGCGCCTGTCCGAGGCTGATCGCTTCGTGCGCAGCGGCGCCTGGAGCAGCACTACGGGCTTCCCGCTGGCGCGCCGGGTCAGCGGCAAGCGCCTGGGTATCGTCGGCCTAGGCCGTATTGGCGAGGCGGTGGCACTGCGCGCCTCGGGCTTCTCCATGCCGGTGCGTTACCACAACCGGCGCCCGGTCGTGGGCAGCCGCTATCAGCACGAGCCGGATCTGCTGACGTTGGCGCGCTGGGCGGATTTCCTGGTGTTGACCTGCCCGGGTGGCCAGGCGACCTATCACCTGATCGACGCCAAGGTGCTCGAAGCGCTGGGGCCTGATGGTTTTCTGATCAACGTGGCGCGTGGCTCGGTGGTCGATGAAGCGGCGCTGATCGCTGCGCTGCAGCAGAAGGTAATCGGTGGTGCCGGGCTGGATGTTTTCGAGCGCGAACCCCAGGTACCGGCAGCGTTGCGTGAATTGGACAACGTGGTGCTGCTGCCGCACGTCGGTAGCGCCAGTGTCGAGACCCGCCAGCAGATGGCCGATCTGGTGCTGGACAACCTGCGTGCCTTCATCGCCACCGGCAAGTTATTGACTCCGTTGTAGGGCGGGTGCAACCCGCCAATCAAGGCGGCGGGTTTCACCCGCCCTACAGCTTCGCGTGCAATCATGAACGGCCGCTGAATACGCCGGGCGGCATCTGCAGCCTGGCCTATCGTCACGACGTCACAAGCGCCGTGATCGCTTCTTACCTCACCTGCTGCATCCCCGGCGCACCACAAGTGCGCCGTTTTTTCTCTCTCGCGCTGATGTCAGTGCCTCATGCCCTGTAAACTGTGGAGTTTTCCGCAGGCAAGGGGCCATCCACCGTGCAGTCGGTCATTTCCATCCAGCAACTGAACAAGATCTACGCGTCCGGGCATCCGGCCTTGCAAGGCATTGACCTGGACATTCGCCAGGGCGAGATCTTCGCCTTGCTCGGCCCCAACGGCGCCGGCAAGACCACCCTGATCAGCATCATTTGCGGCATCGTCAATCCGGGCGAGGGCAAGGTGTTGGTCGGCGGTCACGACATCGTCCGCGACTACCGCGCGGCCCGCTCGCAGATCGGCCTGGTGCCGCAGGAGCTGGTCAGCGACGTATTCGAAACCGTCTGGGCGACGGTCAAGTTCAGCCGTGGCCTGTTTGGCAAGAAGCCTGACCCGGCCTACCTGGAGCAATTGCTCAAGGATCTGTCGCTGTGGGACAAACGTAACGCCAAGATCATGGAACTGTCCGGCGGCATGAAGCGCCGGGTGATGATCGCCAAGGCGCTGTCGCACGAGCCGCAGATACTGTTTCTCGATGAGCCCACCGCCGGTGTCGACGTGGAGCTGCGCCGCGACATGTGGAACATGGTGCGGCGTCTGCGTGAGCGCGGCGTGACCATCATTCTGACCACCCACTACATCGAGGAGGCCGAGGAGATGGCCGACCGTATCGGGGTGATCAGCAAAGGCCGGATCATTCTGGTGGAAGACAAGCAGGTGCTGATGCACAAGCTGGGCAAGAAGCAGCTGACCCTGCACCTGCAGCAGCCGCTGTCCTGCGTGCCGGCCGAGCTGGCGCGCTATGGTCTGGAGCTGGCCGATCAGGGCCATGCCCTGGTGTTCACCTTCGACGCCCAGCACGAGAACACCGGCATCGCCGAACTGCTGCGTGATCTGGCCCAGCATGGCATCGACTTCAAGGACCTGCAGTCGAGCCAGAGTTCGTTGGAAGAAATCTTCGTCGGTCTGATCAAGGAGTCGCGCGCATGAACCTGTACGCCATCAAGGCCATCTACCTGTTCGAGCTGGCGCGCACCTGGCGCACCCTGCTGCAGAGCATCGCCACACCGGTGATCAGCACCTCGCTGTATTTCGTGGTGTTCGGCTCGGCCATCGGTTCGAGCATGACCCAGGTGCAGGGCGTCAGTTATGGCGCCTTCATCATTCCGGGTCTGATCATGCTGGCACTGCTGACCGAGAGCATTTCCAACGCTTCGTTCGGCATCTACATGCCCAAGTACTCGGGGAGCATCTACGAGCTGCTGTCGGCGCCGGTGTCCTACCTGGAAATCCTCATTGGCTATGTCGGTGCGGCGGCGACCAAGTCGGTGATTCTCGGCCTGATCATCCTGCTCACGGCGAGGCTGTTCGTCGATTTCGAAATTCAGCATCCCATCTGGATGGCGGCGTTTCTGGTGCTGACCGCGCTGACCTTCAGCCTGTTCGGTTTCATCATCGGCGTCTGGGCCGATGGCTGGGAGAAGCTGCAGATCGTTCCGGCGCTGATCGTTACGCCGCTGACCTTCCTCGGCGGCGCTTTCTATTCGATCAGCATGCTGCCGCCGACCTGGCAGACGGTGACCCTGTTCAACCCCGTGGTGTACCTGATCAGCGCCTTCCGCTGGAGCTTCTACGGCGTGTCGGACGTCAACGTTGGTGTCAGCCTGGCCATGGTGCTGGGCTTCCTGGCGCTGTGCATCCTACTGGTGGGCTGGATCTTCAAGACCGGCTACCGGCTCAAGAGCTGAGGCCATTCGCGGCTGAAGCCGCTCCTACATAGATCGCGTACGTCTCTGATTGTAGGAGCGGCTTCAGCCGCGAAACGATAGAAATGAGGGGCGCATAAGCGCCCCTTGTTCGTTTGCAGCCTGTAGGGCGGGTGCAACCCGCCATGAATAGGTAGCGGGTTGCGCCGGCCCCACTGAGCCGTGGGAGGCGCTTTAGCGGCGATTTGCCTCGAGTCGTCGCGGCTAAAGCCCCTCCCACAGAAGCTCTACCGTGTTCGGCTTGCTCACTTCACCCGCACTTCACACTCGAAGGTTTCCGCTGGCGGCACGTTCGGCTCCCAAGGCTGCTGGTAGGTCAGCAGCAGGCGACCTTCGCCTGGCTCGCGCGCCATGAAGCGCCAGGTGGAAATGCCGCCAGCGCCCACCAGCCCGGCGTCTTCGGGATTGCTGTACACCTCGGGGCCGAGGCTTTGCAGTACGTTCGCCGCGCCATCACGGACTTCCCAGCGAAAGCCGGTGGTGGGGTTGCTGGGCAGGCTGAGAATCAGCTGCTGACCCTTGTTCAGCGTCAGCGGGCACTGCCGATCTTTCTTTAGCTCCAGCGTGCCGGATTGATGGGCGCACGCCGTAAGCAGGGCCAGGGCGGGCAGGATAAGCAGGCGCAAGGTGGCATGCATGACGAACTCCAGTCGACGAAACCTGGCCCCAGCATAGCGGCATAGACCTGTCGGTGGCGACCGTGGAGACGCACGGTTTGCTGTAGGGGCGAGCTCTGCTCGCGAATGTATGTGAGCCTGAAAAGCTTCGCGAGCAGAGCTCGCTCCTACATATGCCTCTTTAGTCGAACAGCACCTTGGCCACGTCCCCATAACGCTTGGCGAAGTGCACGGTCAGGCCTTCCTTGAGGTAGTCCGGCAACTCCTCGTAACTGCCGCGGTTGGCCTCCGGCAGGATCAGCTCGAAGATCTTCTGCCGCCGCGCTGCGATCACCTTCTCGCGCACGCCGCCGATGGGCAGCACCTGGCCGGTCAGGGTCAGCTCGCCGGTCATGGCCACGCCCTTTTTCGGCGCCTGGTTGCGCGCCAGCGAGAGCAGGGCGCTGGCCATGGTGATGCCGGCGCTGGGGCCGTCCTTGGGCGTGGCGCCTTCCGGTACGTGCAGGTGGACGAAGGCCTGGTCGAAGAAGGTCGGGTCGCCGCCGAACTGCTTGAGGTGCGAGCTGACGTAGCTGTAGGCGATCTCCGCCGACTCCTTCATCACCTCGCCGAGCTGGCCGGTGAGCTTGAAGCCGCGATTGAGCGTGTGGATACGCGTCGCCTCGATCGGCAGGGTCGCACCGCCCATGCTGGTCCAGGCCAGGCCGGTGATCACCCCGGTGCCGGCCAGCACCCGCTCGTTGCGGAACACCGGCATGCCGAGGGCTTCCTCGAGATCCTTGGCGCCGATACGGATTTTTGCCTCGGGATCGTCCAGCAGCTTGACTACCGCCTTGCGCACCAGCTTGCCCAGTTGTTTCTCCAGTTGGCGCACGCCGGCCTCGCGGGCATAGCCTTCGATCACCGCGCGCAGCGCCGCATCGCTGATGGACAGGCGCGCCTTCGGCACGCCGGCTTTCTCCAACTGCTTGGGCCACAAGTGGCGCTTGGCGATGGCCAGCTTTTCCTCGGTGATGTAGCCGGACAGGCGGATCACCTCCATGCGGTCGAGCAGCGGCCCGGGGATGGAATCGAGGGTATTGGCGGTGCAGACGAACAGCACCTTGGACAGGTCCAGGCGCAGGTCCAGATAGTGGTCGAGGAATTCGACGTTCTGCTCCGGGTCCAGCGTTTCCAGCAGCGCCGAGGCGGGGTCGCCCTGGTAGCTGATGCCCATCTTGTCGATCTCGTCGAGCATGATCACCGGGTTCATCACCTCGGCTTCCTTCAGCGCCTGCACCAGCTTGCCGGGCATGGCACCGATGTAGGTGCGGCGATGGCCCTTGATCTCCGCTTCGTCACGCATGCCGCCCACCGAGAAGCGATAGAACGGCCGGCCGAGGGATTCGGCGATGGACTTGCCGATGCTGGTCTTGCCCACGCCAGGCGGGCCGACCAGCAGCACGATGGAGCCGGCGATCTCACCCTTGAAGGCGCCGACGGCCAAGAACTCGATGATGCGCTGCTTGATGTCGTCCATGCCGGCGTGGTGCTTGTCCAGCACCTTGCGCGCGCGGCCCAGGTCGAGCTTGTCCTGGCCGTGAATGCCCCAGGGCAGGGCGGTGGCCCAGTCCAGGTAATTGCGCGTGACGGCGTATTCCGGCGAACCGGTTTCCAGGATTGACAGCTTGTTCAATTCCTCGTCGATACGCTTGCGTGCAGGCGCGGGCAGGGTCTTGCCTTCGAGGCGGGCGAGAAATTCCTCACGATCGGCACTCTTGTCGTCCTTGCTGATGCCCAGCTCCTGCTGGATCAGCTTGAGCTGCTCCTTGAGGAAGAATTCGCGCTGACGCTCGCCGATCTGTTTGTTCACCTCGGCCGACAGCTCCTTCTGCAGGCGGCCGACTTCGACCTCCTTGCGCAGCAGCGGCAGCACCTTCTCCATGCGCTTGAGCACGGGCACGGTATCCAGCACTTCCTGCAACTCGTGGCCGGAGGCGGTGGTCAGGGCGGCGGCGAAATCGGTGAGTGGCGATGGATCGTTGGGGCTGAAGCGGTTGAGGTAGTTCTTCAACTCCTCGCTGTACAGCGGGTTGAGCGGCAGCAGCTCCTTGATCGCATTGATCAGCGCCATGCCGTAGGCCTTGACCTCGTCACGCGGGTCGTTGGGCGCCTGTGGGTACTCAACTTCGGCCAGATACGGGCCGCGGCGGCTGAGCCAGCCACGGATGCGCACGCGGGTCAGTCCCTGGGCGACGAACTGCAGTTTGCCGCCTTCCTCGCTGACGTGATGTACACGCACCAGCGTGCCGTGCTCTGGCAGGCTATCGAGGTCGAACTCGCCATGTTCGTCCGGCGGGGTGTCGACGAAGAATACCGCCAGGCATTTATGCTCGGTATTGCTGACGCGCGCCAGCGTACGGCCCCAGGGCTGCTGGTTGACTATGACCGGCAGCACCTGCGCCGGAAAGAACGGGCGGTTGTGGATGGGGATGATGTAGAGCTTGTCCGGCAGCTGCTGCGCGGGCAGTACCAGGCCGGTGCTATCGGCCTTGACGTGAACTTCGACAGCTTCGGGGGTGTTGTCCTGATCGTTCATGGAGCACCTTTGTGTGTACTTTGGTTGCTAGATGGGGCGAGTGCAGGATTTTTTCAACGTTTCAGTCGAGGATCAGGCGAATGCCTTGCAGGCGCTGCTCGATCAGTGGGGTGAGCAGGGCGAAGCACTCACCGGGCGCCAGGCGAATCTGTGCCGACTCGATCAGGTCACTCTGCAGGCGCTCGATCAGCGCGAGCAGATGCGAGTCTTGTTCCTGATCGAGCATGCGCTTGCATAGAAAGCGCAGTTGCATCTGCAGCCCAGGCGGGCAGCGCTCGTAATTGGCCGCGCGTACCGCCAGGCCGCGCAGCCTGGCGAGGTCTTCGAGCGAGCGGCAGGCCTCGCCGAGCCCGCGAATTCTGGGGTGATGTTGACGGTAGAGGCGATCTTCGAGTTGTTCGATCACCGTCAGCAGTGTTTCGATCAGTCGGCAGTGGGCATCGAAGTCAGCGGGTTTGCGGCGCAACTGCGGCCAGTGGTGCTGCAGGGGAGGTAGTTGCATGCTGGCGCCGGGCCAGTTCAGCCAGAGCTGATCCAGCTGCTGCGCCTGGGTATTGCGCAGCGTGACGCTCGCGGCATCCTGCTGCGCGCCCAGCCCACGATGTTTCTGCAGGGCCTGAAGCAGGTCGAGGCAGCGCTGCACGATCTCGGTGTCCGCCTGTTTGCTGGCTTTCAACTGGCGATTTTCCGCGCGGTGGGTGAGCCAGTAGCTCAGTGTGAGCAGCACGACCAGCAGGGTCAGAAAAATGAGGGCGGCATCGCTCATCGGGGTTCGCTTGTCAGGGTCGGTCGAAAGGAGCGAAGCAACTCTCCTGCCATTTGCCGGAGGCTGTGTAATGCGGTTCAGCGGGATTGATCGGGTGCACGGTAATAGGGCCTGAGGTTGTGCGGGGCTGCGAATTGGTGCGTTGGTTGCTCTAGGTGCAACCGTTTCGCTGGTGGGTGGTTGCGGCGTTTTCCCTGAGAAAGGAGTAAAGTGCAACCCTTGTTTCGTGCCACCAGTCTTTTGCGATGCTACAAGCCCGTGTGATCCGCCTGGATGAACAGGCCCATGAACATGCCCATGATCATCACCAATTGGTGATGTCCCTGGTCGGCCGCGCCGAATTCGAAGTCGGCGGCCGCGGTGGGGAAGTCTGCCGTATGCGCGCCTGCCTGGTGCCGGGCGATGCCGCCCACCAGTTCGCCGGCATGGGCGACAACCGCATGCTGATTCTCGACCTGGACGAACAGGACACCCCCAGCGAAGACCTCGAGTTGCTCCACCGTCTGTTCGAAACTCCGCGTTATCCCGCCCTCGATGTCGATTTCCAGCACCTGCTGAGCTATGCCGGCGCAGAGCTTGAGCGCTACGGTAGCGACTCGATTCTGGCACGCTCTCTTGGTGGCGTATTGCTCCGAGCCCTGCATCTGCGTCTGTTTGGCGAACAGCGCCGGCAGCCGCAAGGGGCGCTGGATCTGCAGCGCTTGGACGATTATATCGGCGAGCACCTGGCGCGGCGTATCAGCGTCGCCGAGTTGGCGCACGAAATGTGTCTGAGCCCCAGCCACTTCCATGCCCAGTTCAAGGACAGTGTTGGCCTCACGCCACACCAATACCTGCTTCAGACTCGCCTCGACCGCGCCGCGCGCATGCTGCGCGAGAGCAACCTGCCGCTGGTGCGGATCGCTGAGGAATGTGGTTTCTCCAGTCAGAGCGCCCTGACCACGGCCATGCGCCGTTACATGGGGCTGACCCCGAAGCGCCTGCGCGCCGCCTGACTCGCGCTTTTGTGGGAGCGAGCTCTGCTCGCGAAGCTTTTGCTGCTGCTGTTCGCGAGCAGAGCTCGCTCCTACAGGGCTGGCAGTTTAGGAGAGCGGCGCCTGTCACCTTGTTGAACACGCCGCCACATCAGCGGCGGCGTAACCCAGCATTGGCGCAATGTCGAAGATCGCCCAGCCGATTAAGGTGGGCTTCAGCCCACTAGTCAGCCCGCATGCCATGTAGGCCGACGATGGGCTGAAGCGGATCGCCGCCCAGCCCCCCCCTACCCATTCTCAGGCGTAGTTCTGCGGGCTGAGCTTGCGCTCGATCAGCTCGATGAGGATGTGCAGGGTCTTGATGTGCAGTTCCTGCACGCGGTCGGCGAAATCGCCGCCCGGGGCGCAGATGCACACATCGGCCAGGCTTTCCAGCAGCGAGCCGGGCTTGCCGGTCAGGGCGATCACCTTCACACCCAGCGCCTTGGCAGCTTCGGCGGCCTTGACCACGTTCGGGCTCTTGCCGCTGGTGCTGATGGCGATCAGTACGTCACCTTCGCGGCCATGCGACTCGATATAGCGCGAGAAGATGAAGTCGTAACCGAAATCGTTGGCCACGCAGCTGATATGGCTGGGGTCGCTGATCGACACGGCGGCGATGCCGGGACGGTTCTTGCGGTAGCGCCCGGTCAGCTCCTCGGCAAAGTGCATGGCGTCGCACATCGAGCCGCCATTGCCGCAGGAAAAGGCCTTGCCCTTGTGCTCGAAGCTCTCGACCAGCAACTCGGCGGCCTTCTGGATATTGCCCAGGGTCTGTTCGTTGGCGAGGAAGGCCTCCAGCGCGCGCTGAGCTTCCTGCAGGCTGTTGCGGATATGTTCGATCATCGCGTCTCAGAACCTCAAGGGAGTTCAGGGCTGGAATAGAAGGCGGTCAGCACTTTCACCAGGTGCTCCAGGTCGTGGCTGCCGGCCAGTTCGCGAATCGAGTGCATGGCGAAGGTGGGCAGGCCGATGTCGACCGTGCGCACGCCCAGCTGGCTGGCGGTGATCGGGCCGATGGTGGAGCCGCAGGCCATGTCGCTGCGCACCACGAAGCTTTGCACCGGTACTTCGTTTTCCAGGCACAGGTGGCGGAAGAAACCCGCAGTCTCGCTGTTGGTGGCGTAGCGCTGGTTGCTGTTGATCTTGATCACCGGGCCGGCGTTGAGCTTGGGTCCGTGGTTGCCATCGTGCTTGTCGGCGTAGTTGGGGTGTACGCCGTGAGCGTTGTCCGCCGAGACCAGTAGCGAGCGCTGGATGGTGCGCACGAAGGCGTCGCCGTCTGGCAGCACGCGGCGCAGCACCTGCTCGAGGAAGGGGCCGTCGGCGCCGCAGGCCGAGCAGGAGCCGACTTCTTCGTGGTCGGTGCAGACCAGCACACAGGTTACCTCGTCGTCCGCGTCGATCAGCGCCTGCAGGCCGGCGTAGCAGGACAGCAGATTGTCCAGGCGTGCGCTGGCGATGAAATCCTGGTTGAGACCGACGATGGCGGCGCTCTGGGTGTCGTAGAAGCTCAGTTCATAGTCCAGCACTGCGTCCGGGTTGAAGTCGTGCTCCATGGCCAGCTGTTCGGCGAGCAGGGCGCGGAAGTCGGCGGTTTCGCTGCTGGCCAGTTGGGCCAGGATCGGTGGTAGCTCGTTCTGCGGATTGATCGCCCAGCCCTGGTTGGCCTCGCGGTTGAGGTGGATGGCCAGGCTGGGGATCACGGCGATGGGCTGGTAGAAGTCGATCAGTTGGCTTTCGACCTTGCCGTCGCGGCGGTAGGTCACGCGGCCGGCCAGCGATAGGTCGCGGTCGAACCAGGGGGCGAGCAGGGCGCCGCCGTAGACTTCCACGCCGAGCTGGAAGAAGCCCTGGCGCTGTAGTTCCGGATTCGGCTTGACGCGCAGGCAGGGGCTGTCGGTATGGGCACCGACCAGGCGAATGCCGCCATCGACGGCCGGGCGTTTACCGAGCTTGAAGGCAATGATCGAGGAGTCGTTGCGGGTCACGTAATAGCGACCACCGGCTTCGGTCTGCCAGGGCGCGCGTTCGTCGAGGTGACGATAACCGGCGGCTTCCAGGCGCATGGCCAGGCTGGTGGTGGCATGAAAGGGGGTCGGCGAGGCGTTGAGAAAATCGAGCAGGCCTTGGATCAGTTCTTCGCGCATAGGGACTCCGGGCAACGATGGTGCGAGTGTAACCAATTTGCATCGCGCTGTGCCGGCCGTGCATTCGTTTGGGGCGATAGTTGCAGGCTATCTGCTGGCGCTTGCGGGGTCTTGGGCGCAGGTTGTGGCAGTCAGAAAGGTGGATGAAAAAGCGTCATCCACCCTACTGCGGGCGATCAAAATGGCGCCGGGCACTCGAAGCGCATGCGCTCACCCGTTTGCGGGTGGGTGAGGGCGAGCATGCTGGCGTGCAGGCACAGGCGCTCATGGGCGGCCAGGGCCTGTTCGTGAGCGTAGAGACGGTCGCCCAGCAGCGGATGACCGATGGACAGCATATGCACGCGCAACTGGTGTGAGCGTCCGGTGATGGGCGTGAGCTCGACCCGGCACCAGTCGCCGCAGCGCTCGATGACGCGCCAGTGGGTCAGCGCCTGTTTGCCCAGTTCGTGATCGACCACGTGGCGTGGTTTGGTCGGCGGGTCGTAGCGCAGCGGCAGGTCGATGCTGCCGCTGTCGGCCTGCGGCTGGCCCCAGCACAGGGCGGTGTAGGCCTTCTCGGTTTCACGGTCGTGGAACTGCCGGGACAGCTCGCGGTGGCTGTCGGCGTCGCGAGCCAGGACGATGATGCCCGAGGTTTCCCAGTCCAGCCGATGGACGATGCGCGCCTCGGGGTAGCCATTTTCCTGCAGGCGGGTGACCAGGCAATCCTTGTTGTCATCGGCGCGGCCCGGCACCGACAGCAGCAGGGTGGGCTTGTTGATCACCAACAAGGCGGCGTCCTGGTGGAGAATTTCGATCTGGCTTAGCGGCATGGGGCGTTCGCAACGGTCTGGTAGGAGCGAGCTCTGCTCGCGAAAAATGCAGGTTACCGATATTCGCGAGCAGAGCTCGCTCCTACAGGCTATCGATGACTACAAACGAACACGGCGGCCGAAGCCGCCGTGCGCATGGCCAGAATCGATCAGCGATCCGGCAGGGTAATGTTCAGCTCCAGGATCGAGCAACTGCCCTGGTTCTCTAGGGCAACCTGTACCTGGTCAGAGTCGATGTTGACGTACTTGCGGATCACTTCCACCAGTTCCTGCTGCAGGGCCGGCAGGTAGTCCGGCTGGCTGCGCTGGCCACGTTCGTGGGCGACGATGATCTGTAGGCGCTCTTTGGCGATGGATGCGGTGGTTTCCTTCTTGCGCGAACGCAAGAAGTCAAAAATATTCATTCTCGACCTCCAAACAGGCGCTGCAGGAAGCCCTGCTTCTTCACATCCAGGAAGCGGTGCGGCACGTCCTTGCCCAGCAGGCGCTCGACGGCATCGCTGTAGGCCTGGCCGGCGTCGCTCTGATCATCGAGGATGACCGGGATGCCCTGGTTGGATGCCTTGAGCACGGCCTGGGATTCGGGGATCACGCCGAGCAGGCGGATGGCGAGGATTTCCTCGACGTCTTCGACGCCGAGCATTTCGCCCTTGGTGACGCGCTCGGGGTTGTAGCGGGTCAGCAGCAGGTGTTCCTTGATCGGGTCTTCGCCTTTCTCGGCGCGGCGCGATTTGCTCGCCAGTAGGCCGAGCATGCGGTCGGAGTCACGTACCGAGGACACTTCCGGGTTGGTCACGACGATGGCTTCGTCGGCGAAATACATCGCCAGGTGTGCACCCTTCTCGATACCAGCAGGCGAGTCGCAGACCACATATTCGAAATTTTGCGACAGCTCATTGATGACTTTCTCGACGCCTTCGAGGGTCAGTGCGTCCTTGTCACGGGTCTGGCTGGCGGCCAGCACGTAGAGGTTCTCGAGACGCTTGTCCTTGATCAGCGCCTGAGTGAGGGTGGCTTCGCCGTTGACCACGTTGACGAAGTCGTACACCACGCGGCGTTCGCAGCCCATGATCAGGTCGAGGTTACGCAGGCCGACGTCGAAGTCGACGATGACGGTCTTGTGGCCGCGCAGGGCGAGGCCGGTACCGATGGCGGCGCTGGTGGTGGTTTTACCGACGCCACCCTTGCCGGAAGTGACTACGAGGATCTTGGCCAAGGTGATTCACCCTAAAAATGAATAAAACGCGGGAATCCGTCAGCCAATCGAGGCTTCCAGATGCCTTTTTGTATCCGTAAAAAAGTGGCCGCAGTATCCGTTAAAGGCGGGTGATGTTCAACACGTCACCCGACAGGCTGACATGTACCGCATCGCCCCACAGCGGGTCACGGCGCAGGTCTTCGGCGACCTTGTAATGGCCGGCGATCGACAGCATTTCGGCGCCCATTTGCTGACAGAAAATCCGTGCCTGGGTGTTGCCCTTGATGCCAGCCAGGGCGCGGCCACGCATGGGCGCGTAAACATGGATGTTGCCATCGGCGAGAAGTTCCGCCCCGGCGCTGACCGCTGCCAGGACGATCAGGTCGCCACCCTGGGCATAGATCTGCTGGCCGCCGCGCACTGGTGTGGTGACGACCCGGGCGGGCTTGTGCTCGGGCTCGGCGGGTTTTACCTCGACCTTCTTCGGCGGCGCCGGGTCGATAGGCCGCTCGCGCGCGCCGGACGGCGGCAGCACGGGCAGATCCATGGCTTCGGCGGCAGCCACATCACTTTCGCGTACGGCGCGGATGGCCAGGGTGCGCAGGCCATGGCGGCGACACAAAGCCATCAGTTGGGCCAGGTCCAGTTCACCTTCGCCTTCCGGCAGTTTGTCCAGGGCCAGCACCAGCGGCGTGTTGCTGAAGAAGGCCGGGGCCTGGGCGACTTTTTCCGTCAGTTGCGCGTCGAGGCGTTCGAGATCGTTGTGCGCCAGTTCCATCACGGTGATGGCGAGCATGCTGCCCTTGAGCTGGAATACGGGGTCTTGGGCGAGGAGGTCGGCTTGGCTCATGGTGGTGCGATGGGCCTTCTGGCGAGTCGAAAGATGCCGGACTTATAACGAGATAGCCCGCATGCCGCAAGCCGCGCGCGTCAGCGAGGCCAGAGCCGGGGCCGCAGGTTGGTGGTGTATGTCTGTCGCTGCGCTGTGCTGAACGTCTCAGGTGGCATGGATGTCGCCGAGCTGGCCGGGAAAACTGGGTTAGAATGCGCGGCTTTGTAAGTGATCGGAAACGCCTCATGGACCGCCCCCGCTTTCGCGCCTATTTTCTTCATCCGCGCTTCTGGCCGCTGTGGCTGGGCTTCGGATTGCTGTGGCTGGTGGTGCAACTGCCTTACGGCCTGCAACTGAAACTGGGGCGGGCACTGGGCTGGCTGATGTACCGCACGGCAAGCTCGCGCCGGCAGATCGCTGCGCGCAATCTGGAACTTTGCTTCCCCGACAAGAGCGCTGCCGAGCGCGAGCGCCTGCTCAAGGAGAATTTCGCTTCCACCGGTATCGCCTTCTTCGAGATGGCCATGAGCTGGTGGTGGCCCAAGGCGCGCCTGGCAAAGTTGGCGCATGTCGAGGGCCTCGAACATCTGCAGCAGGCGCAGGCCGAAGGGCAGGGGGTGATCCTCATGGCGGTGCACTTCACCACCCTGGAGATCGGCGCCGCGCTGCTCGGTCAATTGCACACCATCGACGGCATGTACCGCGAACACGACAATCCGTTGTTCGACTACATCCAGCGACGTGGCCGCGAGCGCCACAACCTCGACGCCACCGCCATCGAGCGCGAGGACATTCGAGCCATGCTCAAGGTGCTGCGTGCCGGTCGTGCGATCTGGTACGCGCCGGATCAGGATTACGGCCGCAAGCAGAGCATCTTCGTGCCGCTGTTCGGTATTCAGGCGGCCACGGTTACCGCCACCACCAAGTTCGCCCGCCTGGGCAAGGCGCGCGTGGTGCCTTTCACCCAGCGGCGCCTGGCCGATGGCAGCGGTTATCGCCTGGTGATCCATCCGCCGCTCGAAGGCTTTCCCGGCGAGAGCGAGGAGGCCGATTGCCTGCGTATCAACCAGTGGATTGAACAGGTGGTCAGTGCCTGCCCGGAGCAGTACCTATGGGCGCATCGGCGTTTCAAGACGCGTCCCGAGGGTGAGCCGAAGCTGTACGGTAAGCGCAACTAGCAGGCCGTTGAAAAACTACCTGCGTTGGCAATGCTGCGTTAAAAACGGCCTCGCGTGCGAGCCCAGTCAAAATGCTCATTTACAACGCGTAAACCCGAGTGCGGGCCCAGTGCTTTTTTCGGCCGTTTTTGCGGGGCCGCCATCGGTATTGCCTTGCCTGCCTCGCCTACGTTTTTCAACGGCCTGCTAGCGCATCTATACTGCAACGAAAAACAGGATCGCCCGATGACCGTGATTGCCCGCCCCGATGCGCCCGTGACCGGGCTGATCCTCTCCGGCGGCGGGGCGCGGGCGGCCTATCAGGTCGGGGTGCTGGCAGCCATTGCCGATCTGCTGCCGGATGCCTCGCACAATCCCTTTCCGGTGATAGTCGGCACTTCGGCCGGGGCGATCAACGCCGTTGGCCTGGCCTGCGGCGCGTTGCAGTTCGGCGAAGCCGTGCGGCGCCTGACCTCTGTCTGGCAGGGCTTTCACACCCATATGGTGTACCGCAGCGACTGGCCGGGCGTGTTGCGGCAGGCGGCGCGTTTCGTCGGTCACAGCCTGCTTGGCCTGGGGCGCGATGTTCCGGTGGCCTTGCTCGACAGTTCGCCATTGCGCGAGTTGCTGGAGCGCGAGCTGGACCTCTCCGGTATCGCGGCTGCCGTGCGTCATCGACAGTTGCGGGCCGTGGCGGTGACGGCCTTCGGCTATGAAAGCGGTCAGGCGATGACCTTCTATCAGGGCCGCGCGACCATCGACCCCTGGTTTCGCCACCGTCGTGTCGGGGTGCCGACGCGGCTGCGCCTCGAACACTTGCTGGCCAGTGCGTCGATCCCGCTGATATTCCCGCCGGTGAAGATCAACCGCGAATACTTCGGCGACGGCGCGGTACGCCAGGCGGCGCCGATCAGCCCCGCCTTGCACCTGGGGGCCAGTCGCGTGCTGGTGATTGGCGTGAGTGGCAATGCACAGAGCAATGCCTCGGCCCCTGTGCCGGTCACCCCGGCCAATCACCCGCCGAGCCTGGCGCAAATTGGCGGGCACATGCTCAACAGTACCTTCATCGATAATCTGGAAATCGACATCGAACTGCTCGAACGACTCAACCAGATGAGTGCGCTGGTGCCGCCTGAGCGGCGACCGCGTGGTTTGGGTTTGAACCCGGTGGATGTGCTGGTGATCGCGCCGAGCCAGCCGCTGGATCAGATCGCCGCGCGTCATCAGCGCGAGCTGCCCAGGGCGCTGCGTCTGTTTCTGCGTGGTCCTGGGGCAACCAAAGCCGGTGGAGCGGGGGTGCTCAGCTACCTGCTGTTCGAGCCCGGCTATTGCAGTGAACTGATCGAGTTGGGTTATCAGGATGCGATGGCGCGCAAGGCCGACCTCTGTCGCTTTCTCGGGCTGGTCGATGTGGCGCAGCCCGCCGGAAACATAGCCGGATAAAGTCCGGTTATGTGTCTCAATACCGATCAGATAAGATTTCCCAGGCATTTTCGTAGTGTTGGGGCGAAGCAGATAAGCGTTGCCTGTGACACTACGGAACTGTAGGAGCAGGCTTGCCGGCGATGCTTGAGGATGATCAGCAAAGGGGCGGATCGCCAGCAAGCCGGCTCCTACAAACGCCCCCTTTCCGCTTAACGGACTGGCACTAGGCTACGTGCCTGGGGCTGGAGTGCCGAGTTATCGATGTCGACTTGGCGCCTTCGGCATCAGGCCAGCACACCATCGCGAAAGTCACGCAGAGCCTGCTCGATTTCCTCACGGCTGTTCATCACGAACGGTCCGTACTGGACGATGGGCTCGTTCAGTGGTGTGCCGGCGATCAGCAGCACCCGTGCGCCATGAGCGCTGGCCAGGTGCAGTGCGCCCGCGTCAGACAGGCGTACCAGGCGCCCGGCGCTGATCGGTTGTGCGCCGGCCTCGGGTAATTCGAGCAAACCCTGGTAGACGTAGAGCATGACCCGCTGCCCGTCGGCCAGGCGCGGTGAAACCTGGCTGCCGGCCGGCAGATGTAGGTCGAACAGTTGCGGCTCGGTATACGGACGCTGCACGGCGCCGGCCTGGCGGATTTCGCCATCGTCGAACTCGCCGGCGATCACCACCACCTCGACGCCGGATGCCGTGTTGATGCGCGGGATCTCGCTGGCCGGGATGTCGCGATAACCCGCCTGGCCCAGTTTGTCCTTGGCCGGCAGGTTGAGCCAGAGCTGGAAGCCGCGCATGGCGCCGGACTCCTGCTCGGGCATTTCGCTGTGGATGATGCCGCGCGCGGCGGTCATCCATTGCACGCCGCCACTGCCGAGCAGGCCGACGTTGCCCAGGTGATCCTCATGGCGCATGCGCCCTTCGAGCATGTAGGTGATGGTCTCGAAACCGCGATGCGGGTGCGGCGGGAAACCGGCGATGTAGTCGTCAGGGTTGTCGGTGGAAAACTCGTCGAGCATCAGGAAGGGATCGAAGCGCTCCAGGCCCGGCCCACCGATCACGCGGTTGAGGCGCACCCCCGCGCCGTCCGAGGCGGGTTGGCCAGGCTGGATGCTGATGACGCGGCGTGGCGAAGTCATGGCGAGCTCCTTGGGAGGTAGGAATGGCGCCATGCTAGTCGTATCGAATCGATATTTGGGTGGAAAATTTGCCGGCCATGCATCGATTAATTCGATGCATGGCCCAGGCTTCAGTCGGCAATCTTCAGCTTGCGCGACTCGTGGTAGAAGTAACGAATCTTCTCGTACTCGAATGGCGAGTTCAGCTGGCCGTAGCGGAAGCCGGTATTGGCGCGGGTATCGACCACGCGCAGCACGGTAATGCCGGGGTTGTTGCGGCTGGCGTCGGCCACATCGAGGTAGTTGACCGCATTTTCCAGGCTGTAATCCGCCACCAGGCCACCGGTGTCGCGCAGGTTCGACGGGCCGAGCAGCGGCAGCATCAGGTACGGGCCGGCCGGTACGCCGTAGTAACCCAGGGTCTGGCCGAAGTCCTCGCTCAAGCGTGGCAGGCCCATCTTGGTGGCCGGGTCCCACAGGCCACCGACTCCGATGATGGTATTGAAGAGCAGCCGTGCAGTGCTGTTCATCGCCCGTTGGCCCTTGAGTTGCAACAGGCTGTTGGCCAGCGTGGGAATTTCCCCCAGATTGTTGAAGAAGTTGTGCACGCCGGTCTGCACCAGATTGGGTGTGACGTAGCGGTAGCCGTCGACCACGGGCAGGAAGACCCACTGATCGAAACGGTAGTTGAAGTGGTAGACGCGGCGGTTCCATGACTCCAGGGGGTCATAGACCTGCAGGGCGTCACTGGAGGCGCGCTCGAATTCCTGCTGGTCCAGCCCCGGGTTGAACTGCAGGTGCTGCAGCGGGTTGGTGAAACCGTCAGGGTCGACCTGGTTTGCGGCCAGGGCCTGCCCGCCGGCCAGCAGCAGGGCGATGGTCAGGGTGCTGTGCTTAACCACGGAAGAACTCCAGCATGGCGTCGGCATTGACGCGATAGTTGAGGTTGCCGCAGTGCCCGCCACGCGGGTAAAGGGTCAGGCGGTCGCCGAAGGTGCGGCGCAGGAAACCGATATCGCCCTGGCCGAGGATCAGGTCATCGGCGTTGTGCATCACGGCGATCTTGTCGCTGCCTTTGAGGTAGTCCTCGAGGGCATACAGGCTGGTCTTGTCGATCAACTGATTGAGGCTGCCGCCGTCATAGCGGGCGCGCCACATGGGTATCAGTTGCTCGGCGATATAGCAGTCGAAGTCACAGCGCAGGGCCATCTGGAAGAAGGGCGTGAGGCTGGTGCCCTCGGTGATGCGGTAGTCACGTGGGGTGATCAGGCCGCGGCGATTGAGCAGGTCCGAGGTGAAGACGATATCGGCAGAAGAAAAACGGAACGCGGTGCCGATGAGCATGGCCAGTTGTTCGTTGGAGAGCTTTTGTCTCGACTGCTGGAAGTCATAGAGCATGGCCTCGTTGATATCCAGGTAGCCCTTGTCGTTGAAGTAACGGGTCAGCTTGCCCAGCACCAGATCATAGAAGTTGGTGCTGTTGTCGATGCCCTGCACCCTGGTCTGTACCAGCTTGTCCAGATTGGTGATGGAGGTGTAGAGGTTGACCGGCGGATTGAGCAGCAGCACCCGCTTGAAGTCGAAGGCGCGACGGGTTTCATCAAGCTGGCTGACGAACGCGGCGTGCAGCGCGCCGAGGCTGTAGCCGGTGAGCATGAACTCACTGACATCGAGCTTCGGGTGCTGGGCGCGCACAGCCTGCATCACGCGGTACAGGTCGTCGGCATCTTCCGGGCTGTAACCGGGTGTGGCAGAGCGTGAGGCGGCAGCCATGAAGTCATAGCTGGTTGGTGACGACAGCTGCACCACATGGAAACCGGCGCCGTAGAAGAGTTTCTTCAGGTATTCGTTGGTGCCGCTGGCGTAGTGTGCGCCGGTGCCGGCGATGATGAAGATCAGCGGCGCGCGGCCTTTCTGCTCGGCCAGGCGATAACGCAGCCGGGTCACTGGCCAGAAGTTCTCCAGCAACTCGAATTGTCGATCCGGGCGCAGGCGTACCGAGTAGTCGCGCTGCCGGATGTCTGCATCGGCCGGCAGCGCCGGGCGCAGCTCGGGCGGCGTGGTGGCGATGGTTGCCTCGAACGGGTTGGCCAATGGATAACCGTAGCTCTCGGCGTCCACATCGGCGGCCAGCGTTGAAGCACAGAAAACCAGGCCACTGAACAGGGCGGCAAGTCGGGCAAGGCTGAGCATGTACTGAGTCCCTTCGAATAAGAGATCGTCTGGATTGAACTGCCGGCGTATGACAGCAGCATGCGGGGCAAAGTGCCAGACCATCCTGCCTTATCGCAGGGAAAGATGAGTCGCTGCAAGGCTGACTCACTGCCGGTGCAGGTTTCAGGCCTGGTGGTGCAGCCAGGCATGCCTGGGGCGCTGGGCCGCAGGATTGCGCTTACGTTCGAAGCGCTGCCAGATTTTCTCGTGGAAGTAGAAACCCACGGAATTGCACAGCGGTTCGATGGCGGCCACCAGGCCACTGGCGGCAACGCTGCCGGTCAGCGCGTAGGTGACGCCGAAGGCGATGCAGAAGTGCATGATGGTGAAGGTCAGGGTCTTGAGCATGATGCACCTACTTGAGAATCATTTCCTATGTAGGCAAGGCTAGTCGCACGCCCTCGAGTCGGGAAATGCGGCGTTTGCATGGTTGTAATAGTTCTGCTCAATGAGGCTTTGGCTTTGAGGCGATTTTTATCTATTTATCTTCGCCGCTCAAGGGAGGCGCAATGTTTTGGCGTATGGCTGCCGACGCGCTGGTGGTGATCCACCTGGGCTTCATCCTCTTCGTCATGCTCGGCGGCCTGTTGCTGCTGCGCTGGCCAAGCCTGATCTGGCTGCATGTGCCGGCGGTGGCCTGGGGTGTAATCGTCGAATGCCTGCACCTGGGCTGCCCGCTGACGCCCTGGGAAAACCAGTTGCGCCGTATGGCCGGGCAGGCCGGCTACGAGGGCGGCTTCATCGAGCATTATCTGATACCGCTGATCTATCCGGCCGGGCTCACCCCGGCTATTCAGCTGTGGCTGGGGGCCATCGTCGTACTGGTCAACGCTGCCGTATATGCCTGGCTGATCGGGCGCTGGCGCAGGAAAACGTGATCGTGATTTGCCCTGCCTATTCATAAATCTGATGAAGGCATGGTGGCTTTATCGCCTTCGCTACACTGGCAGCCATCGTAACCAATCAATGAAGGCAGGGCTGCTATGCAAAACCGCATGATGATCACTGGCGCGGGCTCCGGCCTGGGACGCGAAATTGCCCTGCGTTGGGCGCACGAGGGCTGGCGTCTGGCGCTGGCCGACGTCAACGAGGCTGGTCTGGCAGAAACCCTCAAGCTGGTGCGCGAGGCCGGCGGCGACGGTTTCACCCGTCGCTGCGACGTGCGTGACTACAGCCAGCTGACCGCCCTGGCGCAAGCCTGCGAGGAGCAGTTCGGCGGTATCGATATCATCGTCAACAACGCCGGTGTCGCCTCCGGTGGCTTCTTCAGCGAGTTGTCGCTGGAGGACTGGGACTGGCAGATCTCGATCAACCTGATGGGTGTGGTCAAGGGCTGCAAGGCATTCCTGCCGCTGCTGGAAAAGAGCAAGGGCAAGATCGTCAACATCGCCTCCATGGCCGCGCTGATGCAGGGGCCGGGCATGAGCAACTACAACGTCGCCAAGGCCGGCGTGGTGGCGCTGTCGGAAAGCCTGCTGGTGGAGCTGCGTCAGCTGGAAATCGGCGTGCATGTGGTCTGCCCATCCTTCTTCCAGAC
Organism: Pseudomonas oleovorans subsp. oleovorans; assembly: GCF_002197815.1. GTDB lineage: Bacteria > Pseudomonadota > Gammaproteobacteria > Pseudomonadales > Pseudomonadaceae > Aquipseudomonas > Aquipseudomonas oleovorans. Next base: position 7,273 of record NZ_NIUB01000039.1, on the reverse strand, counting down.
CAATCTGCTGGACTCTTTCCGTGGCCCGACTCCGGCGATGAAGGCTCAGGTCGGCAAGCTGCTGGAGAGTTCGCCGATCAGCGCAGCGGATATCGCCGATTACATCCACGCTGAAGTGGCCAAGGGCAGCTTCATGATCCTGCCGCACGAAATGGGCCGTATGGCCTGGGCGCTGAAGCAGAAGAGCCCGCAGGCGCTGTACGACGAGATGGCCAGCATGGCCGAGAAAATGCGCGGCAAGGTCAAATCCGTCAGCTGACCAAAAGGTCAGCTATTTGCGCCTGCAGGCTTGCCTGGCAAGGCCTGCAGGGGTAGGGTGGCCGCCCCGGCCTGCCTGCCGTAATGACCATGGAATACCTGTGAAACCAGTCCCTCGGGCCCTGCTGCTGGTGGCCCTGGTGCTGGCGGCGATCAATTTGCGCCCCGGCATCACTTCCCTCGCGCCGCTGATCGAGCGCATCGCCGCGGAGCTCTCGCTGAGCCGCAGCTTCATCAGTCTGACCACGGCCTTGCCGGTGTTGTGCATGGGCCTGCTCGCACCATTGGCGCCGCGTCTGGCCATGCGCTGGGGCCTCGAACGTACCATCGTGCTTTGTCTTGGACTGATCGGCCTGGCGCTGCTGGCGCGTCTGGCCGCGCACCAGAGTGCGGTACTGATCGGCAGCGCAATCGCTTTGGGAGCCGCCATCGCGGTTGCCGGGCCTTTGCTGTCGGGCTTTATCAAGCGCCATTTCGCCAGCCAGATGGGGCGTGTGGTCGGCTGGTATTCGCTGGGCATGGCCATTGGTGGTGCCGGTGGTGCAGTGCTGACTGCGCCGGCCACTGCGCTGTTCGGTGACGCCTGGCACCTGGGCCTGGCGGTATGGGCTGCACCTGCGCTGTTCGGAGTCATGCTCTGGCTGTGGCTGCCCAACCAGACGGGTGCTGCCAATGAGCAGGAAATCGGTGGTCTGCCTTGGCGGCAGCCACGGGCCTGGCTGATCAGTTGCTTCTTTGCCATTCAGGCGGGCTTGTTCTATGCCATCGCGACCTGGGCCGTGGCGCGTTATCACGAAGCCGGGCTGAGCATGCTGCGCAGCAACTCGCTGCTCAGTCTGGCCATGCTCATGGGGCTGCCCAGCTCGTTCCTGCTGCCCTGGCTGGCGCAGCGCTACAACGCGCGTTATCCGCTACTGTTGGCTTGCGGTGCGGTCACCTGCGGTTGTCTGGCGATGGTCACCTTCATGCCGCGTTTCGTTCCGGAACTGTGGGCGGTGATCATGGGCTTTTCGCTGGGCGGCTCCTTCGCCCTGTCACTGGTGCTGCCGCTGTACGAAGCCGGTTCACCCCTGGCCGTCAGCCGCTGGACGGCGATGATGCTGTTCACCGGTTACAGCCTTGGCAGCCTGACGCCCATCCTTACCGGGCTGGCCCGCGACTTGTCCGGCAGTTACCACCTGCCGTTCGCCGTGCTCACCGTGCTGGCCCTGGTGATGACGCTGGTGGCGTGGTTGCTGGGGCGTAATCGCCGGCAGCGGCATTGAGCAATTGGCCGCAGTTCCTTTCCTGCCCAGGCCGGCTGTGTTAGAAGGCGTTCTGCTTTTTCAGGAGTGCCGGTGTGGAGTCCGAATCCATCGTCTATGGCTGCATCCGCGACTGGCCCTCGGATGACCCCGAGTTGCGTCGCCTGCGCCGTGAAACCAATCATGGCGTGCTGGCCGAGTTGCCGGCCGGCGAGCTCTGGCCGTTTCTCGGCCGCGAGATGTTCTCTTTCTGCGACTTGCCCGGTGCCGGCCTGTACCAGACCCAGGTGATCCACTTCGGCGCCAGCTATGGCGCGATCGAGTACGAGTGGAACCTGTGGATCGAAGCCTTCGAGGCACTGCTCAAGCGCCTGTACTGGGCCAGCGCGGTGGTGCACCTGGAAACCGAGCTCAATGGCATGCACACCTTCCGCTGGGAGTCCGACAATGGTTTTCACAGCCCGCAGGAGGGTGGGCTGCGTGTGCGCTGCGCTTGGGAGCGTGAGGGTGCCTTGCGTGGTTAGAGGGCGAGAATGATCAACTATCTATGGTTTCTGCTGGCGGCCCTGTTCGAGATCGCCGGCTGCTACGCATTCTGGATGTGGCTGCGGCTCGATCGCAGTGTCTGGTGGATCGCTCCGGGGCTGCTCAGCCTGGCGTTGTTCGCCCTGATTCTGACCCGCGTCGAAGCCTCCTTCGCCGGTCGCGCTTATGCCGCTTATGGCGGTGTGTATATCGTCGCTTCGCTGGTGTGGCTGGCGCTGATCGAAAAGACCCGGCCACTGTTCAGCGACTGGTTTGGCGCTGCGCTTTGCCTGGCAGGAGCCACCATCATCCTGCTGGGACCGCGGTTGCATTCATCCTGATCTGCTTATAAGTATCGGAAGTAAAAAGTTCCGCTGTCATCAAATCTTTATATATTGGCAACTGATCTGAAATAACCCCTCGCCAAGATTCCCCCAGCACGAACGAGCCCACAGCTCGGGTGTTTTCAACACTAAAAGTCCAACAGGGGAATTTCTCGATGATCCGTAAGCACTTCGCCGGTTTCGTAGCCAGCACCCTGGCCCTGGCCGTTTCCGCCCAGGCTTTCGCCGGTACCGTCACCACTGACGGCGCCGATATCGTGATCAAGACCAAGGGCGGCCTTGAAGTCGCCACCACCGACAAAGAGTTCAGCTTCAAGCTGGGCGGCCGTCTGCAGGCCGACTATGGCACCTTCGATGGCTTCTACACCCGCGAAGGTGACAAGGCCGACGCTGCCTACTTCCGCCGTGCGTTCCTGGAACTCAGCGGTACGGTCTACAAAGACTGGAAGTATGCAATCTCCTACGACCTGTCGCACAATGCAGGCCAGGCTGGTAAGGGATACTTCGACGAAGCATCGGTGACCTACACCGGCTTCAACCCGGTCAACATTCGTGTCGGCCGCTTCGACCCGGACTTCGGTCTGGAGAAGGCCACCAGCTCCAAGTGGATCACTGCCATCGAGCGTTCCGCCATCTATGAGATCGCTGACTGGGTCAACGGCCACGAGAACGGCTTGGGCGTACAGGGTAGCTCGGTCATCGGCAACATGGCGTTCCTGTCCGGTGGCGTAAGCGCCAAGGACCCCAACGACACTGACGGTAAGAGCGTCAAGCAGTTCAACGTGCGCGGTGTGTTCGCTCCGATGGCTGAGGCGGGTAATGTTCTGCACCTGGGCTTGAACTACGCAACCCGTGATCTGGATGACACTGTTACCGATGCCCGTGTCCGTCCTCGTCTGACCGTACGCGGCGTTAGCACCAATGGCGGTAATGATGCTGGCACTAACGGCAACCGCGCGATTTTTGGTGGCGATGCCACCTCGATCTACGGTGGTGCTAACACCGCTTACCGTGCAGGTGATCTCGATAACGATTCCGCCTGGGGTGCGGAACTGGCCTATGCCATGGGCCCGTTCTCCGCTCAAGCCGAATACCTGGCGCGCAAACTGAAGGCTGACCGCGCTGGCATCGAAGATATCAAGGCCAACGGTTACTACGCGCAACTGGCCTACACCCTGACCGGCGAATCCCGCGGTTACCGCCTGGATGGTGCACGTTTCGATGCGATCAAACCATCCAACAAGCAGCTGGGTGCCTGGGAAGTCTTCTACCGTTACGACAACATCAAGATCGAAGACGACAACGTCACCGTTGCCACCGCCACGCGCGAAGTGGGCGATACCAAGGCCAAGCTGCATACCGTGGGCGCGAACTGGTACGCCAACGATGTGGTCAAGGTCAGTGCTAACTACATCAAGGCCAAGACCGACAAGATCACCAACACCGCTGGTGACGATGACGGCGACGCCTTCGTGATGCGCCTGCAGTACGCGTTCTAAATGCTCCACTGATTTTGCTCCTGCTTGAGCCCCGCCTTTGGCGGGGCTTTTTTTCGTCCGCCGCTTTCGCCAGACTGGCGCCATGCCCCTGCACACCTTGACCCAACTGTCCCAACTACCGGCCGCCAGCTGGGATGCCCTGCTGCCGACTTCGCAGCCGTTCCTGCGCCACGCCTTCCTTTCCTCGCTGGAGGACAGTGGCAGCGTTGGCGGCCGTACCGGCTGGCTGCCGGCGCACCGGCTCTGGTGCGATGCGCAGGGCCAGGTGCAGGCGGCGCTGCCGGCTTACATCAAGCAGCACTCCTACGGCGAATACGTGTTCGATCACGCCTGGGCCGATGCCTGCAGGCGTGCGGGTATCGCCTATTACCCCAAGCTACTGGGCGCCGTGCCGTTCTCGCCGGTAACAGGCGCGCGCTTGCTCGGTGATCCTGTTGCGGCCGCCGAGTTGCTGGATGCGTTGGCAGCCGCTTTGGATGATGAAGGCTTATCGAGTCTGCATATCAATTTCACCACCTCGGCCTGCGATGCAGTGATCGGGGCGTGCGAGGGGTGGCTTGAGCGACTGGGTTGCCAGTTCCACTGGCACAACCGCGGTTATCGTGACTTTCAGGATTTTCTCGACGCGCTCAGCTCACGCAAACGCAAACAGATGCGCAAGGAACGAGAACAGGTCGCGGGGCAGGGCATCGATTTCGACTGGCGACGCGGCCATGAGTTGAGCGAGGCGGACTGGGATTTCGTCTACCACTGCTATGCCAACACTTATCATGTACGCGGTCAGGCACCCTATCTGATGAGGGATTTCTTCAGCCTACTGGCCGAGCGCATGCCGGAGATGATTCGTGTGGTGTTCGCCCGGCAGCAGGGGCGGCCGCTGGCGATGGCCTTCAGCCTGGTCGATGGCGAAACCTTCTTCGGTCGCTACTGGGGCTGCCTGGCCGAGTTCGACCGCCTGCATTTCGAAACCTGCTTCTATCAGGGCATGGAGCTAGCCATCGCCGAAGGTCTGCAACGCTTCGACGCCGGGGCCCAGGGGGAGCACAAACTGATACGCGGTTTCGAGCCGGTCATCACCCGTTCGTGGCATTATCTCTGTCACCCGGGGTTGTATGCTGCAGTCGCCGAGTTTCTCGAACAGGAGCGCTCTGGCGTACGGGCTTACGCGGAACAGGCGCGCGGTTATCTGCCTTTTCGCCAGCCCAGTGGGGACTGATCGAGCGATCAGGTTATCGTGCTGGCGCCGAAACAGCTGTTTGCCGGAAGTTCCCCGTGTCGGAGATTTCTGCAAAAACTCCAGAGCTTTCAGCAAGAAGCCTGTTCACATCTGCCACTAAATTCCGCCCTTCACTTTCGTTACGACCGTTTTGTCTGCGCCGATTGGTCAGACCAGCTTTGCTGGGCTAGACCGATAATAGACGTGCATGCAGCCGAAGTAGGGGTGGTAACGCGATTCGGTGGCCGCAGGCGTAAGCCAGGGAGGTCAGGGAAAGTGCTCATGCACTTGCCGATGCAGTGACGAAGTGGTGGAGATTTTCACTGCGCCGGTATCTGTCCCTGATCGTGCTCGCCAGGCATCGGTGTGACGAGGAAAGAAACCGGAGCCCCGTATCCGCGAACGCGGGTGCGCTTTGCCAAGCCGGGCACGGTGCCCAAGAACAACAAACGAGAGGGGAGCCCCCCAAATGACAGCTAGTACTCCAATGCTCGTCACCTTCGTGGTGTACATCGCAGCCATGGTACTGATCGGCCTGATCGCCTATCTGCGTACCAAGAACCTTTCCGACTACATCCTCGGTGGCCGCAGCCTCGGTAGCTTCGTGACCGCGCTGTCCGCTGGTGCCTCCGATATGAGTGGCTGGCTGCTGATGGGCTTGCCGGGTGCGATCTTCGTCGCCGGTCTGTCGGAAAGCTGGATCGCCATCGGCTTGATTGCCGGCGCCTATCTCAACTGGTTGTTCGTCGCTGGCCGTTTGCGCGTGCAGACCGAGCACAACGGCAATGCCCTGACCCTGCCGGATTACTTCACTAACCGTTTCGAGGACAACAGCCGCCTGCTGCGAATCTTCTCGGCGCTGGTGATCCTGGTGTTCTTCACCATCTACTGCGCCTCGGGTGTGGTGGCCGGTGCCCGCCTGTTCGAGAGCACCTTCGGCATGTCTTACGGCACCGCCCTGTGGGCCGGCGCTGCAGCGACCATCGCCTACACCTTCATCGGTGGTTTCCTGGCGGTTAGCTGGACCGACACCGTGCAGGCCACGCTGATGATCTTCGCACTGATCCTCACCCCGATCGTGGTGATGATTGCCACCGGTGGTGTAGAGCCGACCTTCATCGCCATCGAAATGCAGGATGCAACCAACTTCGACATGCTCAAGGGCGCGACCTTCGTTGGTGTGATTTCCCTGCTGGCATGGGGGCTGGGCTACTTTGGCCAGCCGCACATCCTGGCGCGCTTCATGGCGGCCGACTCGGTCAAATCGATCCCGGCAGCCCGTCGCATTTCCATGACCTGGATGATCCTCTGCCTCGGTGGCGCGGTCGCCGTGGGCTTCTTCGGTATTGCCTACTTCTCGGCCAACCCGGATCTGGCCGGGCCGGTCAGCGAAAACCCGGAGCGTGTATTCATCGAGTTGGCCAAACTGCTGTTCAACCCGTGGATCGCCGGCATCCTGCTGTCCGCCATCCTGGCCGCGGTGATGAGCACCCTGAGCTGCCAGTTGCTGGTGTGCTCCAGTGCCCTGACCGAGGACTTCTACAAGGCCTTCCTGCGCAAGGGCGCCTCGCAAACCGAGCTGGTCTGGGTCGGCCGTGCCATGGTGCTGCTGGTGGCGCTGATCGCCATCGCCCTGGCTGCCAACCCGGAAAACCGTGTACTGGGCCTGGTGTCCTACGCCTGGGCCGGCTTCGGCGCTGCGTTCGGTCCGGTGGTTATCCTGTCGCTGGTGTGGAAGGGCATGACCCGTAACGGCGCCCTGGCTGGCATGCTAGTCGGCGCGGCCACCGTGATCGTGTGGAAGAACTGGATCGGTCTGGGGCTGTACGAAATCATCCCGGGCTTCATCCTCGCCACCCTGGCCATCGTCATCTTCAGCCGCATCGGCAAGGCGCCGAGCCAGTCGATGCTGAGCCGCTTCGACCAGGCCGAGAGCGAGTACAAGTCGGTCTGATCCAGCTGGCTTGAACACAAGGCGATGACTGCCCGGCAGTCATCGCCTTTTTCGTTGTGCGCCAGGCATGGCGCGTAGCGCCGTGACTGGCGCTGTTCGGTTCACTGTGGTGGTGGACTGGACGACTTGGAGGTGAAAGTCCTCTACACACCCGGCAAGGGGAAGTGTTAGCCAGAGGCAAGGGTGTCGCGGGCGACTGCGAATCTGAAGGAAGCCCGAGGCAAAATGCTGGC
>NZ_NIUB01000038.1 GCF_002197815.1 Pseudomonas oleovorans subsp. oleovorans | reverse complement strand
CGTGCAGGCCGCGCTTCTTGAAGCGGGGGAAGTCGGCACGCTTCTCGAAGAAATTCTGGTAGGCCCGGTCGAGGTCTTTGAGGGCGTGCTGCAAGGGATGCACCGGGGCAACCTTCAGCCAGGGCGCCAGCCGCCCGGAGGGCAACAGCGCACCGTTGCGCCAGGCTGTGAGTTGCTTGGCCATCGCCACATAGCCGATATATTTGCCGCCGTCTTCGCGGTTTCTCTGCTGCAACGTCAGCGCCTCATTGAACACGCAGCGGCAGGCTCCGGCGAACTGTCGCAGCTTGCGCTGCTGTTCGCCGGTTGGCTCGATGCGGAACTTGTAGGCTTGGCGTCGGAGCATAGAAATACTGTCTATCTGTACAGTTTTGAGTATAGGACCGCTTCGCGGCCCGCGCTATCCTTCCCCGCACTAGAAGTACGGGGTCTGCCGCGCAGAGCGATCACCTCCCTGAGCGTGACCGACTGACGCTGATCCATCCTTCCCCCGAGCAAAACTCCTGCTCGGGCGCCCTTGCTCGGCAATCTGCGTTGCCCCTGCTCTCATAGATCGGCGATATGCGTGCCTGTATTATTTCCGGGCACCATCCTCCCGACCGGCATTGCAACGAGAGCACCACCTTATGGCACCTGAACGCCTGCCCTTCTGGCTGCCAATCGTGGCCGTGACCCTCAGTAATGAGCGCATTGCTGGGCTGCTAGGTAATTCAACGGCCAGGAGGGTTGCCGTTCTCAGAACCCGATATGGGCTTCCATCCTTCCCGCACCCGTTGAACGGCCCCATGGACGTTGATTGGCCATGCTTGCTGGGCCAAGTCGAAGATGGTCTTCTGGCTGAACTGATCAGTCGGTTCTACGCCATCACCATTACCCCTGAGCTGATAGCGTTGATTCGTGCTGACCGGGGTTTGTCGTCTTACAGCTCGCGCAAACCCAAGCTGGAGCCTCATGTCCGTGAGCTTGTCGGGAAGTACGGTTCAGCCAACATCGCCAAGGGATGGGACGTAGATGCCAATGCGGTTGAGGCATACCGCAAACTCGCCAAGGTTGAGCTTCAAATCACGGGTGATGATCTTCCGGCGAGCGGGCGCTGGAAGGCAGAGTGGATTTCGCTATTTCCTCAGCACACCAATGCTCAGATCGCTCGGGCAACTGGCATCCCCATCGACGCGGTTCGGCAGAAGCGAAAGTCACTACGAATTGCAGGCCCGGCAAGCCGCACGTACTGGAAACTGGTGAGCGCGGCTGAGCTGAATGCGATGACAGATGCCGAGCTGGCCTCGCAGTATGGCGGTCCTACTGCTGACTACGCCGCCCAGCGCCTTTCTTTGGCCCTCCAGGACAGCGAACTCAGCAAACGATTGCTTCGTGAGCGCCGGCTACCGGATGAGCTGGCGCATTACCTCAGCACGATGCCAGCCCGAAGGTTGGCAAGGCTGACAGGGCTCAGCGAATACCACCTAGACAACCAACGTCGAGAGCTTGGCCTTGAGGCCTACGCCTCACTCCCCAGCGAGCTAGATGACCTTCTGTCTACGCGCCCAGACACGGAGCTGGCAGACATGTTTCACGTCGCAGTAGCAACGGTGAGAAGCCGCAGGAAGGTGTTGGGAAAACCCCCGTTCAGGCACCCCAAGAGACTCGCAGAACAGAGTTGACCCGCTCGGCGCTGGATTGGACAGCTTCGACTTGTAGATATAGTTTTTATGATGGCCCGTTGCCACACGCGCTGCTGTCTGGCCTACATTGCCCTGTCATCTACAAGGAAGAAGAACGATGCGTACAACACATGCAGCAACCCTGCTTTCCCTTGCGATCCTCGCCGGCTGCTCAGCCCAACCCAAAGCGCTGTACCAGTCCCCACCGGACAACGGATCAACCAACGGCAACCAGAAGTATGAGGGTGACTGGGAAGGCCTGCCCAAGTTCACCCTGGCCAAGAGCCAGTTGGTCTTCGACTACGGGGACAAGGAAAAGAAGGCCAATCCACAGATGGTTTCTGTGCCAGCAGAAGCCGAGCACCACACTGATACTCCGACCCGGTTCGCTATTCGCCAGGATGACCCATGGGGTGTGGATACTCACCTGTTCTCCCAGCCTTTTCTGTGTTGCTCAAAGCGCAAGGCCATTGCTGTTCTGGCATAGCCACAATACGCGACACTTTGCGCGTTGCGTAAAGGCATCGCCCCGACAGCAAATGGTGCGCCCTCAACCGAGGGTCAAGTCATTGCTGCTACGGAGCGAGATTGATGCTGTTCATTCCTACGCCAACATCAAAGCTAAAGCCCATCCTCGAATACTACGTTGAGACCGTCTCGATCAGGAAACGGAGCTACAAAACCGAGGTGTACAGGATCAAGGCGCTGTCCAGCCTGCTGGGCGACCTGGTGTTCAATGAGATCAAACCGATCCATGTCGTGGCCTACCGCGACAAGCGCCTGGCCACACCCCACCCACGAGACAGCACGAAGACGCTTGCCACTTCGACGATAAAGCTGGAACTCATGCTGCTCTCCCACCTCTTCACGACAGCGATCACTGAGTGGGGTATGGAAGACCTGATCAATCCCGTCGAGAAGATCAGGAAGCCGAAACCCCCACCAGGCCGCACACGGCGACTGTCGCCGGCTGAAGAGAAAAAGGTACTGCGCGCAGCCTGGCGTCACCCAAACAAAGAGGTGTACGCCATCATCGTCCTCGCCCTGGAAACGGCGATGCGCCAAGGGGAGATACTTTCCTTGCGCTGGGAAAACATCAGCTGGCAAAAGCGAACAGTCCTGTTGCCACTCACCAAGAACGGCGATCCACGGGAAGTGCCACTGAGCAAAGCCGCCTACGACATTCTGCGCAACCACATGACCCCGCTCAGCGAAGGGGGTGTCTTTTCGTGCACGTCAAACGGCCTCAAAAGCTCATGGCGGATTTTCGTAAAGGGCCTTGGCATCGACGACCTCCACTTTCATGATCTGCGCCACTGTGCAATCAGCTCGCTTCTTGAGCGCGGCCTGAACACCATTGAGGTGGCGTCCATCTCGGGACACAAAAGCATGGCCATGCTCAAGAGGTACAGCCACCTCATGACGTACAAGCTGGTGGCCAAGCTAGACCCAAAGCCACGAGCCAAGAAAGACCGTCCGATTCTCCGCGATCACCTTCGGGCCTACCCTGCCGTGGTAACTGAGTACACCCATCGGGTTGATGTGGACTTCCCTAACTTCATCGATCTGCGCCTGTCCGGCAAGACTGCCGATCAGGCGATTGAGGGTGCGCAGGCGAACCTGCTTCGCAAGGTGGTGACGCTGTGGGACGGCACGGTGCCTCCAGAGCCTAGTCCGCCAGATACGATCTGCCTGCCGACGCACAAGAGCAGAGTCGAGATCATCTCCCCCATCTGACCGCCCCAACTCCATAGCCTTCCTGGCTATGGAGCCACAACCATCGGCATAGGCCGGGCCGATGCCCTTGACTGCGCTGTCTCGATGCGTATTATTCAAAGTTAATCATTATTCATAACTTGGTCTGAACAGCAACGCGAAGCCCGGCCATAACGAACCCAAGGAAAAGGTATGCCCAAGTTCCTCAACACCAGCGCGACAAACTATTACCTGGAAGAGTTGATCAAAAACGCGAAGGAACGGCTCATCCTGATCAGCCCGTTTCTCAAGATCAACGACCGGATTCGTGAGCTGCTGGAAGACAAAAACCGCATGAAGATTGACGTGCGGATCGTCTATGGAAAAAGCGAGCTGCACCCCCAAGAAATTAACTGGCTCAAGAGCCTGACGTTTGTGCGAACCAGCTTTTGTAAGAACCTTCACGCCAAGTGCTATCTCAACGAAGAGGTGGCCATCATCACCAGTCTCAACCTCTACGACTTCTCCCAGGTCAACAACAACGAAATGGGCATCCTGCTCACTCGCGAGGCTGACTCTGAGTGTTACCGTGATGCCTACGATGAAGCCCAGCGCATCGTCCGCGTAAGCGACGAGGTTCGTATCGCCATGGAAATGGTCAGCAAAGTCGAGGATGGTGCTGCGCAAGGTGCCTCTGCTGTATCGACTGATGACGGTGACGGTAGTTCTGGGGCTCTGGCCAAGCTCACCTCCGCAAAGCTTGCTGCCAAGCTTGGCATCAAGACGAAAGACCTGATGGATCGACTTGCTGCGGGGGGATACCTGGAGCTTCGAGACACCATGCACTACCTGACAGACCTGGGTAAATCCGCAGGTGGCGAGTTCCGCAAAGGGCCTGGCGGGTTTTACTTCCTTTGGCCGACTGATTTCAATATTTGACGCTGTGGCCGGCTTCCGACCGGCACTGCAAGTCTGACCCACCGGAGCAATTATTATGGCCGCTACCGCGAAAACCCGATCCGTCACCGCTCACGTCCCTGTCGAGCTGGCCGAGCGAGTCGATGAAATCGCCGGACGCCTGGAGCGTTCCAAGAACTGGATCGTTAAGCAAGCCTTGTCTGCCTGGCTCGACCAGGAAGAAGAGCGCAGTCGTCTAACCCGTGAAGCACTGGCTGATGTAGACGCTGGCCATGTGATCGACCACCAGGCCGTCCAAGCTTGGGCCGAGAGCCTGAGCACCGACACGCCGCTGCCGGTGCCGCGCTGATGGAGTTGAAGTGGACGAGCAAGGCACTGTCTGATCTGGCCCGCCTCTACGAGTTCCTGGCGACGGTGAATCAGCCAGCTGCTGCGCGCACAGTGCAGCAACTCGCCGCCGCACCGACCACGTTGCTTCCTAACCCGCGTATTGGGGAGCGGCTGGAAGAGTTCGATCCGCGTGACGTGAGACGGATTCTGGTCGGGCACTACGAGATGCGCTACGAGATTGTGGGTTCCACCATTTACCTACTTCGTCTGTGGCACACCCGAGAGGATCGCTGATGCACTTGTCTATTCATCAACGAGCCGCCGTCATATGGCTGCTGGCGTCTCCGATAGTCTTTGCGCCCACGCTTCAGATAGCCAAACGACCCGATGCCGGCCTGTTCTTGGCTCAAGGCATTGCGCTCGTGACCATCATGATTGCCGTAGTGCCAATGCTACTGAAATGGCCCCGATTCCTGTGGGATGCAAATAAAGTTTCATCCTTAGAAATAAAGTGTCATCCCGAGCAATCGGGTTCTGGCCTTGTCCGCCCCTGGAACCCCCAATGATTGCGGCCTGCAAGGCCGCAATCAGGGAGGAAATTAGCAAGGTCACAATAGAAATCAACGACTTACGATTTCAGGTAAGGATGACACTTTATTCGCATGGCTCCGGGGTTTTCCGACCATTTGAAGGCCGCTGCGAGGCATTAGGATGAGACTTTAGGTACAGGTCGGGCAGTGAGCTTCCCAGCCAGCCCAGCAAATCGTTCCCGTTAGGATGAAACTTTATTTGCATCCCACATTTGCAACGCTCACCTACGCTACCTCCGATGACACAGGCCGGCTTCGAATAGCATTCTTGGACCTCAACGGAGACACAATCCATGTCCAAGAGCGTCATTCAATCTTCCGAGCAAGAAATGGAGCTGCGAGCCATAGCAGCGGCAAAGCAGGTCCTGGGCCGCGAAATCATCATCCAGTCGGACGCCGACTTCACTCCGCCCGGCAAGCGCAAAGTGCGCGTTGTTCGCCATCAACTGAATGGTCGGCGTGCCGAGGCGCACCTCCGCTGGTACGTGGCCGGCAAGGCATACCGTTCCCTGCCCTTGACCAATAGCAATGTCGCGCTGAGCAATTCCTGGAAGGGATCGGCTGCATGCGTGGACGAATGTCAGCTGGGGCTGTTGTAGGCTCGGCACCCAGAATCTGCTCTGACGATTTCATGGCTCTCGCGCTGACACGGCCTGGAGCCCGCGATGCTAGTTGCGAACCAACTCAACGGAGATTCGCAGTAATGAACATGCTCAAACTCGCCGGCACGCTTGCCATCCTCCTGTCCATTAGCGGCTGCGCAAGTAATCCCCAAACCGGCAACTTCGAAATCACTCGGACGGGTGTCGGCCTGACCGTGGGCGCGGTTGGCGGTGCTCTGGTAGGCGCGGCGCTCGGCGATAGCTCGATGGCGATCAAAGGCGCCGTACTCGGTGCTGCCGCTGGTGGTGGCGCTGGATACCTCTGGGAGAAGCGCTACAGAGCGATGCAGGCAGAGCTTGCCTACACCGATCTACAGGTGCAGCAGGCTCCTGCCGACAATGGTCAACAATCCCTGGTAGTGACAGTTCCGTCTGACGTTTTCTTTCGTATCGGCTCGTCTGACATTGCCCCGGAAGCATATCCGGCACTAAGCAAACTGGCGGAGTCGTTGAAAACCCAGACCTACAAGGTGGGTATTGCGGGGCATACCGACAACACTGGCACGCCCGACCGCAACAACCGCCTCAGCTATGACCGCGCTCGTTCCGTTGCCGCGTACCTCACCGCTGCCGGCGTCCCCTATGAGCGCTTGTTTGTCCGTGGTGCAGGCGCAAGCGAGCCGAAAAGCAGCAATGCGACTCCGCAGGGCCGCTCTCAGAACCGGCGCGTGGAGATTACGCTGAGTGAGATTGCACCCAACGCATAACCCATCAAGCCCACAAAACAACTTAGGATCAGTCAATGAAGCCAAGTGATTTCCTTGCCGTGCTCGTTATCGTTCTTGCAATGGCGTTCGGAGCAATCGTGTTCTGCATCAGTTGGGTCGCTAACCAGCTCGGGTTGCCGTTCTGGGCCGTAGTCGATCAAGCCCGGCTCCTACTGTCGGCACCAGTAACGCTGGCCATCGTGATGGTGATCCAAGCCACTGGGGCACCCTTCCCTTTGCGCGTCTCGAACACCTGGCCGCTTATCGCTGCACTGTTCTGGGCCGGACTTCATGAGCTGATCAAGATGAAGGCTGAGCAGACTGCTCTGGATCAGTTCGGCGGCAGCTCTACAGCCTATGCGTACCATGTCGAACTGCCCTGGTTCACCGAGCTGTGGTTCATGCTCTCGGTCTGCGCATTGATCGTGGTGGGCGGCTACGTGCTCACTGCGAAGCTCAGCAGCAACTACTAGCAAGCTTCAAGGCGGCTCTATTGCAATCAGGCTGAGCCGCCAGTAATTCCGAGCGGCCAGTGTTCCTCGACCAAGTAGAGCGGTCGCCCAGCCATGAGCTGCTTGATTGCAGCAATGTGAGCCAAGTAGTCCGCCTCGGTGAATGTGGTCCAACTCGGGTTGGTCGCCTGGGCAGCCCGGAACGCCTCCCTGGCACTGCCAAGGACCTTCCTCTGTCGCCAGAGATAAGAGCGAAGCCCCTTAAACAGCTCGTAATCAAGCGGGGGATGCAGCTTCTGCACCTTGTAGTGAGCGTGGTGGCCACCACATACCAAAGTGGTTTTCAGGTAGATATTGACCAGCTTCTGGGCGTGACCAAACGCAAAGTTGGGCACGCGTCTGCGTTCCGCCTCGGCCATGATCTTCCTCATGAAGCCGAGCTGCCACAGGTCAACGTCCTCGCCAATGTCATCTGGGTTGGTCACATCAACCAAGCCGGCAGCCTCGATCAGGGCGAATGCCAGCTCGTTCCCCCCGCCCCCGAGCCCCCGGCCATATGCACTAGCAGCGCACCAGCTCGCATACTGGTGTTTAAGCGTCTCGACGCCGAACGCCCCTTCACGCTCAGTCATTGGTTGCTACCAGCATTTGAACGGCGCCGATCCAGTGCCAGCAGCATACAAAGCTCGCTCAGCATCGCATTGTTCACTGCATGCAGATCACTGCGGATGCCAGACAAGAAGTTGGCCGGGTCGTTGAGCCTACATTCGCTCAGAGCCATCAGGCCTTCGGATAGGGGCTTCCTGGGCGACCAGTATGGGAATCGGCGAAGGACAATGAGCATCACCAGGGCATAGCCAAGTGCGAGCGCGATCATACTCAGCAGGGATGGCTCTCCGAGCGTCCCCATGCCGTACATGCCGATGATCACCATCGCCACTGCCAGCGCTGCCGCCTGCGCCCGGCGTGCGGCTAGGACAAAACCAAAGCGGCCCATGATCTGGAACGTATCCAGCTGCATGCTGAGCTGACGCCCAGGCTGGTTGCCCGCAAGGTTGCGCAAACGCTCAATGAAGAATTCGTGATCCATCAGGCTGTCCGGTGGGGTTCTCAATTGAGCCATCTTATCGCTACGGCCAATTCCAGACCTCCGAATTGAGCTGAGTTACATGCTGGTTTCAGCTCACGGCATGGGATTTACGCTCGATTTATTTTTATTGTGGTTTTGTTTGGAGTGGAGCTGTCTGTATTCGACGTTATCCTCACCTCATGCAAAGGCGCAAAGTAACTTTCAGACTCTACCCTAATGCCAACCAGCTCAATCGACTGGATGGCTGGGTGCGCCTACATGCCGAGCTGTACAACGCGGCCCTGCAAGAGCGAATAGAGGCCTATTCCAAGGCTGGTAAATCGATCAGCTACTACGACCAGCAAAACACCCTGCCAGCCATCAAGCAGTCCCGCCCTGAGCTGGTTGAGCTTGGCAGTCATGCGTTGCAGGAAACGCTACGCCGCCTCGACCGGGCCTTTCAGGCGTTCTTTCGCCGGGTGAAGGCGGGGCAATCACCGGGCTTCCCGCGCTTCAAGACTGCTTCTCGATTCTCGGGTTTCACCTATCCTGACCCGGCAGGCTGGAAGTTGCTCCAGCAGGGCGCCCGTGGTGGCACCCTGCGCCTGGGCAGCGGCATGGGCGCGATGAAGATTCGTTTGCGCGGACGCCATCGCTTTGCCGAGTTCACTCCAAACGACCTGACCCTGCTGCGGCGTCGCAACCCGGCGACCGGCGAGGATCAGTGGTATGCCTCAATAACTCTACGGGTGCCCGAGGCAGCTTGTGCGCGGCAGCGCACGGGTGATGCAGCGGTTGGCATCGACTTCGGCCTTGCGCACTGGGCTAACTTCGATGACGGCAGCGTGATCGAAAACGCGCGCTGGCTGCGCGAAGCGCTGCCACGGCTGGCCGACCTACAACGGCAGCGGGCGAGGAAGAAGCGCGGATCACACCGCTACCGTCAGCTGTCCCAGCAGATTGCCCGGCTGCATCAGCGCATTGCTGATCGTCGCCGGGACTTCATCCACAAACAGACCTCGGCCCTGGTGCAGCGCTGCGCGCTGATCGCCACCGAGGCACTGGCTCCGCAGAACATGAGCCGCAGCGCCAAAGGCACGGTCGAAGCACCGGGCCGGCGCGTGCGGCAGAAGGCTGGCCTCAACCGGGAAATCCTCTCGGCCGGGCTTGGCATGGCGCACCAGATGCTCACCTACAAAGCGCAGGAAGCTGGTTCCGTGCTGCATCTGGCCCACACCCGCCAACTCAAACCCTCGCAGCGCTGCTCTGGCTGCTGGGCGCTGGTGCCCAAGGCGCTCAAGGAGCGCTGGCACCTGTGCCCGCACTGCGGTTGCTCGCTACCGAGGGATCAGAACAGCGCCAGGGTCGTATTGCTCGACGCCTGGACACCGCAAGACACGCCTGGGACGGGCGTGGCGGCGAGACTCAAGCCTCTGCCCGCGCAAGCAGGTAAGCCCCGGTCGAAGACCCGCGAAACCCCCACTACAACCGCTTCAGCGGTTTAGTGGCGGGAGAGTTCATCGCTAAAGCCAGCCTCCTGGATCGCTTCGACGACACCGTGATCATTCCTGCCCTCGGCCAGCAGATGAGCTTGCTAGGCTTCGAGCCTGAGCCGGCTCGACTGGCTGCGGGCACTTATTTCGACGCGCCCAACATCGACCTGGGCAGCTACGACAACATCATCGTCTGCATGTCGGACTCGATAGCATGCCTGCTTGCCCTGATTGATCAGGGGGCCGACATGAGCAGGGTCGAAATCTGGCACCACGCCGTGGATGGCAGGGAGGGCAGCAGCCTCATGGACTGGGCCTTCAACGACAGCTACATCGAGAAGTTTGCCGAAGCATTCGGCCTCCCTGTGTATTTCTCTTGGCTCAAGGGCGGGATCGAGGGCGAAATGCTCAAGGAGAACTCCTACTCCCAGCCGCACATCATCGAAACCCCAAGCGGGGTGTTCGAACTGGAGAGAGACACCAAGCGGTCACAGCCGGCGACACGGCGGCAGTTCCCCCAGCAGAGCGCCAACCTTGCCACTCGCTGGTGCAGCTCGGCAGCAAAGATCGACGTTGGCCGGCGAGCCCTCACCAACCAAGATCGCTTTCTCGGGAAGAAGACCCTTTTTGTCACAGGGGAGCGCCGTGCCGAAAGCTCGAACCGGGCCAAGTACAACCAGCTGGAGCCGCACGCTGTTGACCGCCGCCTTGGACGCCTGGGGCGCCATGTTGATGCGTGGCGTCCCGTCCTTCACTTCACCGAGGAAATGGTTTGGGAGCTGATCGCGAAGCACCGCGTGGTTGCGCCAGTTCCTTACCGGCTTGGATGGAGTCGCAGCTCTTGTATGACGTGCGTGTTCAATAGCCCAGTGATCTGGGCCACCCTCCGGCGCTACTTCCCGCATCGTCTGCGCCCTATTGCCAGCTACGAGAATGAATTCGATAGCACCATCAGCCGGCAGCGGATCAACGTTCTAGACCTTTCGGCTACGGCAGAGGCTTTCGAAATCACGGACCTCGAAGCCCTGGCCCAAGCAAAGCAGCGCGAGTACACGCTGCCGATCTTCACCCCTGCTGGCCAGGAGTGGCGGCTTCCCGCTGGCGCCTTTGGCAAAGAAGGATGCGGGTCGCTCTGACCCGCTCACATGAAAACCCGCGCATGCGCGGAAAAACCGAAGCCCAGATTTCCGAGTACCCCATGACCGTAACGCACACAAGAACCCTGACCATCACCTGCAAAGCAGTTTCGCTGGGAGATCAAGAAGACTCGGCTGCCCTTGCAGAGCTTCGCCGTGACTGTCTCAGGCGCATCCAGGGCTCCGCCGGGACGCTCATTGAGCAGGGGATTTATAGCGGCTCCCTGACCTACCAAGACAGGAATCCACCAGTGAACCTGCACTGGTCGTTGAGCGTTTCCGACTGCCTGCCTGATGGGGCACAGCATGAGGGGTGCTCGGGGTGAGAAAGAAGTCGCGGTCGTTATTCTCCAGCGCGTTCTCACCGAGGAAACATCATGAAAGCGACACCTGTCTCTCGAACGGCTGACAAATTCGTAGTTCGCATGCCCGATGGCATGAGGGAGCGATTCCTCGACTATTCCAACGTCAAGCATGTGTCGATGAACACTGCAATTGTTCAGGGACTCGACAGCTTTCTTGATGGGCACGCTGAGCTTCAAGCTCTACTGGACGGCGTGCGCCTTCTAAAGCAACAACTCGCAGAGCAACTGCGGGCCTTGGAACAGGCCAGCCACAACTCCAAAGTCGGCGACTGATTACCAACGTCAAACCCCAGCAATGGGCTCGACGATTAGCGCCGACTACGCCACGTACAGCAATGACACCGCATGCCTCGGGGGATCATAGCTCCAACCCAAGAAGGAGCTATCTATGTCTCAATATTCGATACCCGTAAGCATTACCAACCTGATGCACAGCTGGCCAGAGGAACAGTGGGACGAACTGACGCCAGCCTGGGCGACCGTTCTTACTGATCCCGAGTCAGCAGCAAAAATCAAAGCCGCCTATAGCGCCAGCTGTATCGATGGCTTTGCCGGGATCGCGGCCCCGCTGGATAACGAAGACTTCAAAATCACCTTCACATCCGGCGAAGGCGAGGCAGTCCGCGTCAAAGCGCAGTTCTTCACTGCTGTGGTTACGAGCCTGAGCATGCGAATTGAGCTGTTCGATACCAACATGATTCTCGAAGCCGGCAGTAATTCAAAAAGGACGGCTGGGTACATCCGATTGGAGTGCTCCCTGGCTGGTTTGATCTAACCACGCCGTGCCAAACTGACTTTTTGACTGCCCTGTACCTCACACAGGGCAGGCCATTCCTGGAATGCCTATGAAAGCTTGGACTGATTTATCCGTCATTCAGACGCCGCCGCGCATTGCAGCACTTCCGAAGGATGAGCGCGGCTACCCGATATTTTTTACTGCACTGGTGGAGCCGGGCGGTAAGCCAAATTACCGCGCTCAGGACTCAGTGAAATGCAATCTGGCCCTGCGCGAGGGGCTTTGCGGTATGTGTGGGCAAAAACTCGGAAAAGCGATGGCTTTTGTCGGCGGCCCAATCTCTATCAAGAATCGTCTTTTTGCCGATCTGCCAATGCACGAAAGCTGTGCCGTGTACGCGATGCAGGCCTGCCCCTTTATTGCTGCCCCGAAGTTTTCCTACCAGTCGGCGTTGAACACCGAAATGGCTGTAAACCCGCTTGTCTCAAACGCACGCCCAGACCGTTTTGGCCTCGGGATTACAAACAAGATGAAGCTGGTGACGATCCAGGGTCAGACAGTTATCAAGGCTGGGCGCTTTTCTCGGGTCCAATTCTGGGTAGGTGGAAAGCCTGTTTGAAGCTGCGGATAGGCAACTGCACAAGGTTAGGTGGACTCACCTGCTCCGCGCTCAATAGAGTGTGCTCACATGCACACCCAGGCATCAAGGATTCGCAAATGTCAGTTCAAGACGCCAAAAAAGATCGCGTCGTTTTCCGCGTTAGTCCCAGCTTCTACGCAGCCATTACGCAGCAGGCGAATGAAGCAAACAGGAGCGTGAATGGTGAAATCTGTACAGCCGTAGATTCCTGGCTCTACGAGCGCGACACGATGGTTTTCATGAAGGATCGACTGATGGCATCGGCTAGCGTCGAGTCAATCAACGTGATCCGTAAGGCTACGCCTTCCTACCTGACTGTCGCTGATGAAGAAGGTGACACCTGCAAGACGACCGTGCGGTTCAAGGAGTCTGTAGAGGCTGACCTACGGGCCGCTTGGGAAGTCCACAAGCGCCAAATCGGCCATGTATCTCTCAACTCATTCCTCAAGCTGGTCGTGTCATGGTGGCTCATGTACAGCTACCAGATGAGGGAGTGCGCAAAGGCTCTGCACCGTGACTTTAACAACAGCATGATGCCGCCAAGCCGTTCCACGGCAGCCATCCGGCCCCCTGTTTATGGCAACCTTGCGCTTGTCTGACTAGCGCAAAAGGTGAGAAGCGAACATGCGCATTGCTCGATATACCATCCATGCAGTCAACGACCTCCATGTCATCATTACCGACGACTTGGATGAAGACATGCCGAGCGTAACCAACAGTGCTGCCGGAGTGATCGAAGACCTCAACGGCAAGCTTGGTGGGCTGGGTCGCCGTCGCGTCTTCTATCGGGACTCAGTGAACCGTTTCGATGAGCTTCGCCATGAGAATGGAATCTTCACTGGCTTTGCTCCCGCCAGCCCAAGCCAGCAGGAAGCCTTTCGCGACCTTATCTAGCTGAGTGCGAACCAATAAAAAGGGGGCTATGCCCCCTTTTTCTTTGTCCGATCAATTTGCTGTCATCGCGCCCACTGGAGCCCCTAGCACGGGCTGGAACTGACGCTCACTCGCCGAGTAATTCGAGTTCCAGGGGAATGCCCCCTGCTCATCTGCGAAGACCAACTGCACGACTTGTAGGTGGGGCTGCTCGATCAGCGCGTACATGTCATGACAGATCGAAAGAACATCGTGCGAGTCAGGCTGGCTGACAGGAAGCGCGATGACGGTCAGGTCGTGAATGACCTTGGTCCGCCCCCCGGCCAAGAACTCGCGATCAAAGTCGTGCCCCTCGAAAAGTTCCTCGACGATCCCCTTGATCAGTGGCGCAGGGACACCTGACAAAACGAGTTCGGGCAACCCTCGCTGAAACATACCCACTGTCACCCAGAAGGTAGCTTCCGTATTTCCTGACTGCTCAGAGGTCAACTGGCCAATGAACACCTTGTTCTGTTCGAGCGTTTCCTGGATGTACTCAAGGTCATCCCGGTAGCTCTCGTTCTCTGCGATTTGACGCTCAACCTGTGCTTTCGACCGTGGCAGGGCCATTTATGTGTGTTCCTCACTGCGAATGAGGACATTCAATCACGGGGGCTATCAAGGGTTCATTCGAACCCGGAACAGTTACTTCCCAGCGCCACTCCCAAGCCTAGGAGTTGGAGACTTGAGGACTCCCCTGCTCACGACGCGGTGACACAGGACTTCATCGCTCAGCATTGCTTCATCAACTGACTGGAGCGATTCAATGAGCCTTCAACACACCATGACCACCCGCAGCGACAAGCTTTTTAACGCCGCCTTCGCCCTGGCAATCAAAGGCGAACATCGCGAAAGCGATGAAATGCTGGAGCTGGCGCATGAAATGCGAGAGCTGGAGTTGCAGCTGGCGTATATCGCCCAGCATGCGCCTGCCAGCTTGGCCGTCCTTTTGGTCAAGGAAGCTCTGACCAGCTTCGAGGACGACTCTGACAATGAGCAGTACGTCGAGCAGAACCAAGACACGCTCAAATTCTATGCCGACAACGATGATCAACTGCGCCAGTTGGTTGATGCGGCATTGAACCCACCCAGCTATAGCCGTACCACCCTCCAGCTCAGCCCCGGTGAAATTGAATCGGCGAGGGAAGAACTGGCACGCCGCGTCGAGCGCGATCCAGGCCGTCGAGCTGTAACCGATCCGGTTATCACGCCGGCAGCGATTGCCATCGCTTGCCGTGGGTTCACCCAGTTCCTGACTGGGGGGCGCTGCTCTGTTCTTCGCCAATGCCCTGATTGCCAGCAGAAGTACAGCACCAAGGTACACGCAAAAAATCGCATCTACTGGCATTGCCCGCATTGCAACACGATCAAGGAGGCCTAAGCACAGACTCCCACGATAGAGCCCAACGAACCGGGCGTTATAGTCCGCCATGTCCGAATCTGGAGAACATCAGAATGGCTGTAGAAGTCCTTTACCGCAGTAGCCGCGACCCGGAGTGTTTGATGACTAACAAAGCCGACGCAGAGGCTCATGACCGCATGCTGGAAGTCGGCGAGAACCTTGCCACTGTCTTCAGACATGTCCTTCCCTCGATGAGTGAGGAAAATGCCGAAACCCTCGGCATCTTCCTTTCCAAGCGACGCACCGAGCTGGTAGCGGCAATCAAGAAAGACCCGGCAGCAATTCTCGACCTCATCAAGTCCGACGAGGGCACAGGCGGGACCGTTGTACCACTCGCGAACGCAAGCTGAGAACGTGAAAGGGGCGCACTGCGCCCCTTTCTTGTGAGGGCGCGATCAATCACCTGTCATGCTTGACTCCATGTCAGGCGCTGGCGACCAAAAACACAGGAGCAATCCATGCCGATACGCAACGCCATCCTTCATCTGATCGAAAAGAAGCCTGATGGAAGTCCATTGGCACTACAAACCAGCGATGTGCTGCTGACCCCATCCGAAGCCGTTGAGAATCTGCTCGGGGACTTGAACGAGAGCTACAACGCACGCCAAGGCAAAGCCTGGGGCCTGTTTCACGAAGAATCGGGAGCATACCCTCTTTGCGGCTGGCTCAAGTCCTATCTGGACACAACGCTCGACTTCATTGAGTGGTCCCGAATGGCCTGCGAGCATTTGGCCAAGCTGATGGACGAGTCGAATCTGAGTGTCGGCGGTCACGTCTTCATGGCTCATTATGTCCAGGGCATGACTGATTATTTGATGATCGCCATACTTCATCATTCCGAAGGTTTTGCTGTCGATGGGCAGCTATCTCTGAACCCGTCAGCCCACCTCGACCTCTCCCAGCTCCACCTAGCCGCACGCATCAATCTCAGCGAGTGGCAGAACAATCCCAACTCCAAGCAGTACATTTCGTTTATCAAAGGCAAAGGCGGGAAGCGAGTAAGCCACTACTTCCGTGATTTCCTCGGCTGTATGGAAGGGGTCGATGGGCCTAGCGAGACGCGCACCCTTCTCAAGGCATTCTCTGACTTTGTGGAGCTGGAAGACATGCCAGAGCCAAGCGCCCGTGAGAAGACAGAGGCGCTAGTCGGTTATGCCTCGGCACAGTGCAAGCTCGGGGCTCCAGTTAGCCTGGAAGAACTGTCGCAGATCATCGATGAAGATCGCCCGAAAGCGTTCTACGAGCACATCCGCAACAAGGACTACGGGCTGTCACAAGAAATCCCAGCGGACAAGAAAACCCTCAACCAATTCCGGCGATTCACTGGCCGAGCGGAGGGGTTTTCCATCAGCTTCGATTCGCATTTGCTTGGCTCGAAAATCGAGTACAACGAAGCGAGCGACACACTGACTATCAGGCAGCTCCCAACCCAGTTGAAAGACCAACTGAAACGCAAAGCCGATCAGTGAGCGTGATGGCTCCCCACCAAGCCGCAGAGCTGGGAGCCGTCAATCCGCTATCCGAAATACGGTCGCGCCGTCACCGTCAGGTCTGACAAGACGAACAGAGCGACTATCAGCAACCACGGACCACCGTTCGACGACGACCCCGATGCTCGTCCCAACAGAAATATCGAAATGGCTCGCACCCTCACCGATGAGAGTGCAGTGCTTCCGCATGTTGTCTGCCTCCACCCGCCCTACCATCGAATAACCGCTTCCAGGGCATCGTTCGTAGCCAATGACCTGAATCTGCTTTCCAGAATCAAGCCTGATGTATCCAGGCGCTACTGCCATGGCAGGCTTGGCCAGCGGTTCTGGACTGTCGAAACACCCACTAAGCAGAGCCGAAGCGAGCACCAGAATGCCCCGCTGCAAGCACACGAACTTCACCCGTCAAAATCTCCACAATTGGGCTTGCCTGCCCGAATAAGTAGCGTATCGAACTGGCTGCGATTCAGAGTGCCGCCATTGGAATAGATTCGAACAACCTCGTCAGCAGCCTCCTTACCGCCCATAAGCAAGATGGATCGGTAAACGTGCCGCCCCAGCATCCAGAGCACTAGCGGTCTGAGCGCCCGCTCTACAAGCCATGAAGCCACCAGGATCACGATGAGAGAGCCGGCCTCGCCGACTAATGGCTGTAGCGTGCCGGCGAGGACATATACAGCGGTGAAGAAGGTTGCCGCCACCACTGCGAGTGAAGACTCTATGCCACCCATTGGTGACAGGCATGCCAGTGATGAGTAAGCGTCATGAGGGCTCACTGCATGTGGTTCATCAGGATATTTTTGGAGCTGCATCTGTACCTCTAGATCAACTGCTCTGCCTCCGCAGCGATTCAACCTACAGAATTGCCGGCTCCAGCTCACTCCAACAGGGAGTAGTTCCTTCCAAACTCAGTATCGGCCAGTAACAGAGCTGCATTAGCCGTCTGTGGAGCCGCTTGTGTCGGTCGTTATAATCCGTGCAGAAGAAGCTTTTGACAGGGTATTTAGCTTTCCCAGTTCGAGTTCTGGGTTTGGAGGAAGATATGGTAGGCATCCTCGTTTTTTTGTTCATCTTTTGGGTCATTACGCCTTTGCTAGGCACCCTTTTATACATGGCTTACAGCGGGGCGAAGTCTCTGACCTCTGACCCCGAGCCGCTTCCTTATGAGGCCCAACCTGCTGGCCGCATTCACCTGTTCCACGGGGATCGCTACTTCGATAGCAGTCCAGACAACCCTTATGAGCACAGTGCGCTGAACTGGGCGGACGGGCGTATTGGATGCGCTCTTGCCGTAGAGCTTGCTGAACAGCCTCAGTACCAGCCTGCCCTCATTGGCACGATCCAGGTACTCAAGCCCGAGCAAGACAAGGGTATCGTCGCCGTTATCCTGGATAACGAAAAGGTCGCCGCCTTGGGCTTGCCTCCGGCAGGACTGGTGAGCGGCGCTCGGATGATCGCGGATCGGCTTGTCCCGCCTCAGACCCTCCACAACCATTAGTCGGCATCCTCACTTCCCATTCTGGGAGGTGGGGTTTCCGCCGCTACCTTCGGACATTGCCGCCATGCTCAATAGCGCAAGGCAGGGCCAGAAACGCGGCCTTCAAAGGGGGCTCATAGGGCTCGCCACCACAACGCTCTACTACGCCATTTTCAGTCATGCCGCCTTTGCAGCCAGCATCCTTCCTGATGACCCTCGTCTGAAACCAGCGAATGTGTTGGCCGTTGATAACGGCGGATTCACCCAGGTCTTCATCGACGGATACATCCACAATCCAACCGTTGATACGTTCCGGCGCTCTGTAATACCCAGAGGCCAGGAGTTCGGGATCGTTTACTTGAACTCTGCTGGCGGCGACCTTGTAGCAGCGCAAGCACTCGGTCGTGCAATTCGAGCTAAGGGATATGCGACGCAAATTGGCCGGCTTAGTTCTGACGGCCAAACCATACGAACTGGTGTTTGTGAAAGTGCATGTCCCATCGCCTTTGTTGGCGGCAAATTCAGGTTACTTGACTCAGGTACAGGCAAGTTAGCGGTACACCGCTTTTATCTAGCCAATCAAGGTAAATGGGCTTCTGACAGCAAGCTCCTGTTCACAGCCGAGCGAGACTTGAGCAGATACATTGATGAAATGGGGATCAGTAGAGAGTTCTTTGATCTGATTATGAGAACCCCAGCAGACAGGTTGATCCAAATAGGAAAGCCCGCAATCTATGACTGGGCACTGGCTTCTGGGACCTCAAAAACAACCTGGAAAACGGTTAGCAAAGGCACGCTTTTAGGCAGGACAGAAAGCTCTACTGGCACGCTGTCTATCAGCTTTTCGTGCGAGCAGGGCCTGCTCAACATGGAGGTGCAGGCCAATCCCTGGTTTCCCGGAATAGCCCTTCTCAACTACGACCAGCACAGCCTTTCGGTCGATGGGACGAAATTCTCCATAGATGAGGTTCAGGTAAGTCAGGACGAACTGACAGGCTATCTTTCGTTCAGGTCTGTGCCAAGCAGTCTGGCAGTTTCTGCATTACATGGAGCAAAGCAGGTCGGATACAGCTGGAGTTTCGAGCGTAGTCCCGGTGAATACAGTCGAGTCCTCGAATTACCAGAGAGCAACGCACAGCTCTACGAAATTGTATCAAGCTGCACGACGCCTTGATCAACGGAACGAAGGGTGGGTCTCTCGTTTCCCGGCATGGGGTTTGACAAGTTTGCACTTGCCCCATGATTTTCCTTGCCGCCAAGGTCATAATTCTGCTTTGGCTTGGTTCACGCAAAGAGGCTGCAATGCTGCTTACGATTTTTTACCACAAAGGCTGCATTAAGAGTCGTTTCTTACGATCTGCACTTCGAATGATGGATTGGGAACTCAGAGAAGCTGATGCTGCCGACCCCAGATATCAGTCAGAACTGATCCAGTTGAAGTCGAGTGCTGGCGCGGGAACAACTCCGATCATACCGGCAATCTACACCACCGAGGCCTACAGCCATGAGCTGTACCCGATGATCGAGTACCTGAACGAGCGCAGCCCGGACGGCATGTATCCAGCCGATCTACCCACAAGGCTCTTTGCAAGAACGCTGATCCATCGTGTGCTCAGAAACCTCAGCGCTTTGTGGCCGGCGTATCAAGAAACCTCGGACCCCAAGCCACTGCTGGCCTACTACGATGAAATCGAGGAACTGGTTGCTGACGTTGTGCGCAACCGAGATTCTTGGAGGGTGCTTGAAGGTCGCCCAACCTTCCTTGAAATGCTTTTCTTTGCCGTACTGGTTGAGATAGCAAAACATCGCCCGATGACCAACAAGACCATAGCCCCCTGGTACAAAGAGTTGGCGAGTGATCCGCGCCTACAGTCCCTAGTTTTGTAAGCTGACCAGTGAGCAGGCAGCTGGTTTTTTCAAACTGAACCAAACGCTCAACTCGACCCCGGCCAAAGCGATATGGTTTAGGGACTGAGAGACTTGCAGACAGTAGCTCAGATTCTGGACAGACTCCCCCGCATTGTCCGACAGAGCCGCCTTCGGGCGGCTTCTGCTTTCACCTGTGCCCTCCCCCTCTCAGCTTATTCAACCGCCAGTTAAGATGCGGCCCCGGCTTGGCACGTTGGGAATTGGGCATTCGACTCCGCAGTGCGATGACACCGCTGCTCTAGGTTGATGATGTACATATCAACAACGGGAGCTTCCTAAATGCGCATTTTCGCCTCTGCTCAACCCTCCGACTTGAAAACCATCAAAGCTCAAGGCCAACGCATTGCGGATGTTTGGGAAAAAGAATGCGGACTGAGAGTCGAGGTCAAGGCGATCAAGCGGACAGAGGCGCTTGCAGCTGATTTCCAGCGTGGTTTCATAGTGCTGGAGTCGTTGTTCAATACGTATCTGTGCCACTACGAATTCGATGGTAGTCGGCTTGTAGTCACTCCAGAACAACAACTGAGCACGGCTAGTCGGACCTACCTCAAGTGCCCAGCGTCTCTGATCTTGAAATCGGAGCCTGCAAACCCATTCTGGCGAGATTGCGTTGCGAAATATGCTGCCGCCACGAAGGAACTGACAAGTGAGCGGCTGGCCGGCAACGTCACCTTATTCCTGGCGATCAAATACGAGACACGGGAGTACGGAGAGCCCTTCTTCATCCTCCAAAAAGATGAAGGCCAGTGGTTCGGCATCGACTGCTACAGCGAGCGCAAGCCGGTAAGCGTAGGGCTGGATGTTATTCATGAGCATTGTCCTAGCATCATTGATACGGACTCACTCAAACCGATGGATACCTCAGAGCTTGCCCCCGACTGCATTGTCGCCGGAGGTTTGATCTACAAGGAGAGTGGCGATAGGGCCATCGTCCTTGGGCGACCTAAGACTCGGGCTGAAACAATCGCAGACAGCTTTCCGTACATGCTGCCACCTACGTTCGATCTGCATGGCGATAGTATATGGACTTGAAATCCGGCCCAGAGCGCTAATTCAACTGGGCCGAAGGCAATGGTCAGCAACTGCATCGACATTGGTTGATCGTGCTGAGCGTCATCGTCACGTTAGACGGTACTGATTCGAGGCATGGAGCGACCTCCACCATGGATGATCTTGTACAGCAGCTGGAGCTAGGCCTACCTGATGGCTGGGCTCGACTCGCCCCCCACTTCACAGCACCTGAAACGACCCGGATTTTGCTGTGCGCCACGGATGGTCAAAGAACGTTAGTGTTTTGCTTGGTTGATCAGATCGTTCGTAGTGCCGCACCACTATTAGCGTTCAATTCGCAGCTGCGAGATAGGGGGCTAGAGGTTGTCTGGATTTTCTCGGAATGCTGCATACCCTCAACCCGGCATATGGTTTGCGTATCGGCTGCCAAGGATGAGGGTGAGTGGAAGGCTCGAATAGTCAACGCCCGCTCACAAAATTCCAGTCTCACTAGAAGCGTTAGCCTGGCCCATTTGGCTCAAGCTGCCGCAGAGCAGAGGCTTCGTGTTCAAACATTTACTGCTGGCCAGAGAATCGCCGTTCATGTCGAGAGCATGAGGTCGCCATGTCTGCATTGTGGCGCACTGGTTCATGAAGTTAAGCGGGCAACGTTCCTGCCGGAAGGGGCTCCAACTGCGCCAGGACTTAATCTAAGCAAGGCGAGACTGGGGCGGTGCGTTTCAGCACTGATCGCCGAGGCGATTGATCGAACCCAGAAAAAGCACACCGGCAGTGAGCCCCAAGCCTACCTCTGCGAGGCATGCACCTTTGATAGGCGGCAATCCTTACGCATCAGGGGCCAAATCCCATCTGCGTTAGTGGGGGTTGTGCTCTCAAGCAGCGCCGCTTACGAGTTGGTCAAGCACCATCAAACGACTTGGTATATCGCTTGACGACAGGCTTCCGTTACCTGACCAGTTGACCCGAATTTCCGCGCATGCGCGGAAATTCGCCGGGAGCCGAATTCCCAACATCGGCGCCGACAAAAATCGTCCACACCCTCTCGGGCTCCGGTGACACAGCGGCTCTGAACTGATTATGACCTCATCATTTCAGGAGGCGAGAGCCATGACCGCATTCCAAACCAATCTTTTCGCAGCCGATCACTTGCCACATTCGAACCCAGAGTTCCTGGTGGCGGGCTCTACTGACGCACCAACAGGCCTTACCAACTTCGACATGATTGATCAGCTGCTTGGTCAATATCGGCAGCGTGAACAAGCCATCGAGGACACAAAGCAGTTCATCGACTCGGCATTCAATCAAGGGGTGATGAACTACTTCATTGAGGGCGCTCGTCTTGTATACGGCCCGGAATACCGTTACTCCATTCCGAGCGATACCGAGGCCGCGAAAGCTTCACTCCGTGCCGAATTCTGGACGCGGCTCCTGAATGATGCGCAGGTTTTTGAGGTGATGCCGACCGCGAAAAGGGAGCAAGCACGGGCACAATTTAGCGGGCTAGAGTGTCCACCGTTCGATGAAAGCACCGTAAGGCCTACCCTCGAAAACTTGCTGGCTGCTCGCAAAACCTACTTTGCTGAGCGGGTAGATGGAATCTTCTTTGGCTTGAGCCGAGAGCATGTGAGCAATTCACCAGCTGGATTCTCCAAGAAGATGATACTTGCCAACGTGTACGACGCCGATGGCTATGTGAACACCCACAAAGCCGGCATCATCAGCGATCTTCGCGGGGTTGTAGGTCGGCTGACAGGCCGTGGTGAGCCCAGCGAGTACGCCACCCGAAAGCTGCTGGCCAACATCTATCGGAAAGCGCTTGGTAAGAAAATCCAGATCGATGGGGGAGCTTTTTCCCTGGTCGTATATCGGAAGGGAACAGTCCACTTCGAGGTAGCCGAAGAAGTTGCAATAGAGCTGAACAGCATCCTGGCGACTCTCTACCCCACAGCCATTCCATCGAAATTCCGCACCCCGCAGAAAGCCGGGAAAAAACCCGCCTCATTCGACCTCAAGATGCAGCGCCTCCCGATGGCTGTAATTGACCTTTTGAGTGCTCTTGACCGGCGTGGAGATAGCTACTCGGCATACGTCTATTCAAAGGCTCAGGACGCAGTTGACCAAACAGCCCAGGTACTTCGTGACATTGGCGCGGTCGTCAGATTGAGCGCCGATAAGAACTACCTGTATGCGCAGTTCGATTTTGATGCTGATGCTGTCATTGATCAGTTGATCTACAGCGGTGCCGTGCCGGAGAAAGCCGCATACCAGTGGTATCCAACCCGGAGCGAGATTGGCTTGGTAGCTGCTGCACGGCTGGATGTGCGCCCAGGCCATAACTGCTGCGAACCGCAGGCCGGAACTGGCGATCTGGCTCAGTATCTTCCAATGGAATCGACCACTTGCATTGAGCTGGCGCAGGTGCGAGTGAAGGTTCTGGAGTCGAAAGGCTATCGGGTTGTAAAAGCCGATTTTTTGGAGTGGGCTTCGAAGAACTGCTCGACTCGATTCGACCGGATTCTGATGAACCCACCGTTCAGCCATGGGCGTGCTGCTGCACACCTGGAGGCAGCTGCATCGCTGCTTGCAACTGATGGTCGTCTGGTAGCTATCCTCCCAGCGTCCATGATCAATACGAGCCCGCTTGAGGGGTTCAGTCACAATTGGTCTGAGGTGTTCGAGGATCAGTTTGAGGGCACAGCTGTTCGCGTCGCAATCCTGACTGCTGAGCGTTCCGAGTGATGGCCGGCTTACTTAACCCAGCCAGCACGGTGTTCGCCCTTGGCGCCAGTGACCCGGAGCTTGTTTCGATTCAGTACATGCTACGAAAGGCCGGCTTTTCGTGTGCGCTTGCATACCGTAACGGAAAGCGTTGCGTCAGCAGCAACGCCTATCAGGCGGACGCGCTTTTGCGCCATGTTGACGCTGGACAACAGGTTGTCTGGGTTGAGTGTCGAAGCCCTGATTACGACCCGGAGAGCGATCTTATTGTTGACCACCACAATGAGGGCGATCCCGGTTTTGCTGCCCCTCCTGTGAGCTACTGGGAAGGTTCTTCTATCGGCCAAGTGGCGAAGCTCATAGGGGGGAAGCATTCTGACTTCAAGCTTGTAGCTGCCAGCGACCATTGTCTCTCTGCGGCGATGAGGGGTGAGTGTCCTGGAGTTGATCCGAAAGAGCTTATGGCCTGGAGAATCACAGCGCGATCAGCAATGGCCAAAATCCAGCCTTGGGTTCTGAGGCGGCGTATCGAGCGTGCGACTGAGCGCGTTCTTGAGCTTCCAAGGTTGAATTTGGGTGGGATTCAGGTAGTCGATGGAAGCTTTGACTCAACTCCAGAGCTTCGGGACGCAGCTGCACTGGTACAGATTCCAATCCTCACAACCCGCAAGACTTCAACTGGCCATATCAAGATCGGCTTGTACGGTGCTGAGCCAGATTTGGTTTCTGAATGGCTGTCGTCGATGCGAGCTGCGGATGTAGTGGATCACGTCTACGGGAACCCACACCGCGAATACGCCGGGGCGGTCCTTAATCGCGAAACCTCTGAGCGACTGATCAGCGCAAATGCTCAACGCATGAGCTTCTGATTTCGAGAGCGCCCAATCTTTTTAGGGTTCCAACTTGGGTTGGAACCAAGAGGGGTAATAGCAAGGGGTTATTAAAGCGGGTTATAAAGATTGGGGTTATAGGGTGTTGATACATCGCTGCAAGGCCCGCTCCGCTTTGCCTGCTGCTCTATAGGGCTGCACACGAAAGAACGGTTGACGTACATAGCTTTCCGGGTCGCGTACTCATGATTCCTGTCTACGCACACAGGATTCCGGGTCGCGCACACAGGATTCCGGCTCGCGCACATGAACTTCCTGTCACGGCTCTCCAAGCAACGGATTCTGTGGATAAATACCATGTTTTCTGTGCGTTTCCTGTAGATAGCCTGTTCACAACCTGTTTATGGAATCGGGCGCAAAGCCTTGAATGCCGCATGGCAGCTGGCTTATCGGTTTAATTCTGCATAGGGTCGCTCGCGGCTTGTCTTGGCCTATCTTGACTGGAATCTCCCGAGCGCTTGACCACAACTCAAACGACAAAATCAACTGAACTCGCCGCACTTAACCTCTACCTCACCCTTTATAGGTAGCCACCTTCGCACCCTGGAAAGGCGTGCGCATGGCTGAAAGCCCCGTCATAGCTGTCTCTTGGCAGGTTCAAGACCGGCTGAGAGTCGAGTAACGGAGCCTCCTTGTGGTCTGTTGAGCCCCGTCTTCTACCGGAGTCCTGTGTACGCATGCCCCGGCACCGACCGGAATCAGCCGAGCGCCGTGCTTCACCCGGCGACCATTGGGAATCCACTTCTACCGGAACCCTGTGTACGCATGCCCCGGCACCGACCGGAATCAGCCGAGCGCCGCGTTTCACCCGGCCACCCACGGGAGCCCACTTCTACCGGAATCCTGTGTGCGCATGCCCCGGCACCGACCGGAATCAGCCGAGCGCCGTGCTTCACCCGGCGACCCTTGGGAATCCACTTCTACCGGAATCCTGTGTACGCATGCCCCGGCACCGACCGGAATCAGCCGAGCGCCGTGCTTCACCCGGCGACCCTTGGGAATCCACTTCTACCGGAATCCTGTGTACGCATGCCTCGGCACCGACCGGAAACAGCCGAGCGCCGAGGCTCACCCAGTCACCCACGGGAGCCCACGTCTACCGGAATCCTGTGTGCGGCCCCCCTGGTATCGACCGGAAATAGCCGAGCGCCGAGGCTCACCAATCACCCTTGGAACCCCTGCCCTACTGGAATCCCGTCTGCGCGGCCCCGATGCCGACTGGAATCAGCTGAGCGCCGTGGCATCGAGGTAATCCTGGTACAGGAATCTTGTGTGCGGAAGCATGGGGTTATCGGGTTATGGCGCACGCCTGTTTCCTGTTGGGTCAGGGATAGCCCTAGCTCATACAGGAAACAGGCGTGCGCCCTGCCCTCAGTCATCTTGCAGGGCGGCGGTCCAAGCGTTTTGCGTTCGGCCAGGACGTAATGTTTGCTGGAGCCCCAGCTCGCCCGAGTTGTGCTGGCTCATCCGTCTTGAATCAGGCGCTGGTCGGGCAAATTGTGTTCTGGCCAGGAATCACAACCTACCGGAATCCTATGTACGGCTGCCAACGTTTGGTGCCGTAGAGGCCACCACTCGGGCTTGTTGGCCCTAACAGGCTCCGAGCTAACGCCTGACGGCTGCTCGGTGATCTAAGGACTGGAATTTGCCGAGCGGCTAGATCGCGTCTGCTCTGTCGTTGCAACTGAACTGACAGGAATTTCCTGTACGCCTAGTGCGGCGTGGGCTTCATTCAGGCTTGAGATTGCTTGGCGGCGTTGTGCATGGGGGTTGGCCTTTCCGGCTCTCACGAAATCGAGCGTTTTCGGAGGATGAGCACTGGAATCTGGCGGGCGCTTACCAGTATTGCGAGGCTCGCTTCAACCGAAGTGACAGGATTTTCGTGTGCGCCTTGCTATTCGGGGCTTCTGGCTCGCCCGCTGCCTCGTCAGTTTTGGGGTTCGTGTTGTGGACAGGAATCCTGTGTACGCTTGGCGAGGAAGCCAATCGACCTCAAGCAAGGCCCACTGGCTGGCGTATTGGCACTGGAATCAGCTGAGCGGGCAGAGCCTCGACTGGAATTTGGTGTGCGGCTCCGTCTTTCCTGGCCTTCCAGGTGTTGCGATTACACTCTGGGGGGAGTTTCAGGCATCTGCCGTTATCCTGAGCGCTCTAATCGGGCGTACACAGGATTCCTGTGTTCCTGCCTACTCCTGCCAAGAATCTCCCTGCTTATGTTGAAATGATATTAAGGAGGGGTTTATTTGGGCGAATAGACATATATGCTGTGCTTTATAGTTTTGGTGTGGTTTCGGAGAAAAAGGGGGGGCTCATGAGTGACGACTTGGTGCTGACGCAGGAGGAATCCGTCCAAGGCGTCATCGACGAGCGCCGCTCGAAGCTCCGTGAGAAATTCGACTTGGCGTCCGCCCAAGGCATTCTCCCCTTCACCAACGAACGTTTCTTCGAGCAGAGCAACCCGATTGTCAGATCGGCACTTTTCACAGCCGGCAAGATGAACGTTCGGGCGAAATCCCAATATCTGGACTGGACTGAGATTTTCAGTCTCGGCAGTGGCAGCATCCACTATCGAGGCCCCTTACTCACTGTTGACCATGAAGTCGTTCTAGTTCGCCTTCTTGTTCTCGCTCGGGGCCGCTCTCTTACGCAGCCGATCTACTGCAACCAAGCTGACATTCTTCGCTGGCTGAACCTCGACCTCAACTCAGGTGCGAATTACAAGAAAGCCCGGCGCATCCTGGATGACTTGGCTGCTGCTGAGCTGCGCATCAGCAGCAAGCCAGCGCTGCGCCGGCTTCTCAGCATTTTGACCTCGCCTGCTCTTTCGGAAATGGCTGACGGCAAGTTCTTCCAAGAGTACGTGAAGAACAGGTTCAGCTCGCATTTGAAGATGATCGCTGATGGTCTTGAAAATGATCAGCCAGTTGATGTGAGCATGAAGTTCATTACGAACCAGACGCATAACCACATCACAAAGCGGATGATTGTGAATCTTGACCCCATTTCCGCGATCTTCTTCGACGGGGTGAACACTACCCTGCTCCCCTTCGAGATTTGGGACACTCTCGACCGCTTCGGCAAAAAGCTATTGCCCTTAATCGCATCCCATCGTGATGGGGTGTACCCCACCAAGCTTGAAAAATACCATGAGTTCAGTGGGTCGAAATCTGACTACAAGATCGTGAAGCGCCGCTTCAAATCTGAGCAGAAGAAGCGTTTTGAGGATTGGGAGTGCAAGGGTTGGATCGTCCCCGGATGGAAGATCGAGCGAAACAATGAGGGCGAGGAAGTGGTCAGCGGGTTGAAGGCAGGGGAAGCGGTGAGAATTCGCTCCGCACTCGAAATTCCTGTCTTACTTGACACCCCAGAAGATATTGCCAGGGGCGACGACGACGCTATTCAGGAGCGTTTGGATGCCTTTGCGGACAGCTTCGGCGCCGAACGACCGGCGCCGCGCAAGAAACGTGGTTAGCCTTTCCACTCTCTGACCCGGCCAACATCGACGTGGACGAACTCGTCGCTGGTATAGATACCGACGCCACCCACCCCGACCGCTTTGGCCAGACGGGTTAGCGCATCGACTTTCAGGCCGGGTATCCGAATGTCGGCTGCATTTCCCTTCACATGCTCAGAGTCCTTAGCTGCCTTGGCCAAGCGAGCATTATGTTCTGGTGTTCTGTAACCGCTGAGAATGACTATGTGGTAAGGCAGGCCATTGATCCGCAGCCATCCCTGGATCAAGAACAGTAGGTCGATGAGCTTCGGATTCATGCGGTGGGTGACGCCACTCTCAACGTCACGCAGTAGATGGCAGGCTATGTTGTAGCCTTCACGTTCGAACCCGTAGCCTAATCGGTAGTACCTGAACTGAGCCTTTTCTCCAGTGGCTGCTCGTTCCAGGCTGAGCCATCTATCTCTGTCGAGCAATACCTGTCGCCAATCTTTCTGCCGTGCTGTCGCCGCTGCGTCCGGGAGGTAGCACCCGGTAATGCCAGCAGCGGCGATTGCCAGCCCCAAGGCTAGGAAGCGGCGGCGAGAGGGAATTCTTGGTTCTGACAAGCGACGGGCTCTAACGGTTTGATCTAGAGGACATTCTCGGGATTGAAGGCCCCAACTCAACCGAACTCGATGTAGTTCCAGCCCTGCCCCTACGGCTGAGCGGTTTACTTGCCCATAAGCCGGTGTTACAAATGCGTTGTTCTATGCAGCTCTCTAATGTGCCTGCACTGCATCTAGCCTTGCGTCATCGCAAGCCTTTTTGCAGACCCAACCCTCACGTCATCGTGAAGGCGCGGGTAGAAATCGTCAGACCATCCCTATCGCTCGCCTGTGGCAAGACAACATCTTGCCCTGGGCTTGGTGTTTGTCCCCGCTATGCGCGCACAACCAC
Organism: Pseudomonas oleovorans subsp. oleovorans; assembly: GCF_002197815.1. Taxonomy (GTDB): domain Bacteria; phylum Pseudomonadota; class Gammaproteobacteria; order Pseudomonadales; family Pseudomonadaceae; genus Aquipseudomonas; species Aquipseudomonas oleovorans. The sequence goes on along the minus strand of NZ_NIUB01000038.1, from coordinate 12,987 downwards.
CACATACCTGACAGGAACTTCGTTTCGCTGCGGGTAGGGAGCACTCAAAATGTCTACTACCGTAATCAACACCCTTGTATCCGAGTCCCGCTCTGTCCCCCGTATTTGGCTGGAAGGACAGCACTTGGCGCATGCTGGTGTAGAGATTGGCGTTCAGTACATGCTGAACGTCTGTGAAAAGCTCCGTCGAATCGAGTTGCGTCCTGCGCCACAAGGTTTTTCGGGCAAAACAGTCAGCGTGAGCAAGCGCACCAGGAATGAACGGGTATACCCGCTCATCGAGGTTCGCGATTCGATCATCGCTGCTCTATTCGAGGTTGGGACGAAGCTGCGGGTGGCCATTAACAATGGTCGCATCGTGATTTCCATGTCTCACATCGCCATGCGAGTTCAAGAGCGAGTAAATCGCTTTCTGAACAAGCTAAAAACTGGCGAACCGCTCAGTGTCGCTTCTCTGTTCCATGGCGGCGGTGTTCTCGATTCGGCTCTCCATGAAGGTTTTCAACGAACCGGACTGGCAAGCTACGTGAAGATCGCAGTGGAGCTTGAGGGCGACTACATCGATGCCTCTCTGCGGAACAACCCTGAGTTGTGGCGTGACGACAGCATCGTGATCAACGGCGACATTCGTGACGTGAACATCCTGGGTAATGGCGTACCTCAAACCGATATTTTGGTGGGAGGAGTTCCTTGCACAGGAGCGTCACGGTCTGGGGCCGCGAAAAATAACCTCAGTTGCGCAGAGGAACACTCTACTGCTGGAGCGCTGTTCTTCGACTATCTGGAGTGGGTGAAAGTCCTGAATCCAGCTCTGGTAATTCTTGAGAACGTTGTCGAGTACGCCTCGACGGCAGCCATGATCGTAATCCGCTCAGTGCTCAGCCATCTTGGCTACCAGCTGAGTGAGACGGTCCTGGACGGGCATAGCCTGGGTTCTCTGGAGAAGCGTAAGCGTCTGTGCTTGGTTGCGACCACGCCAGGGGTTTGCGAACCAGTGGACTTCAACCAGTTGGTGCCTGTGCGCCAGCGTGAAGAAAAAATCGCTGATGTGCTCGAAGTCATCCCTGCCGATTCTGGCATGTGGAAAACCTACGACTATTTGGCGGACAAGGAGCTGCGTGACAAGGCTGCTGGTAAGGGCTTTGCGCGTCAGCTGCTTATAGGTGGGGAAGATGGTTGTGGTGTGATAGGTCGCGGTTACGCCAAGGCCCGCAGCACCGAACCGTTCATTGTTGCTCCGCATGATCCTCGGCTTTCCCGGCTGATGACACCAGCTGAGCATGCACGCGTAAAAACGATTCCAGAGAAGCTGATCGAGGGACTTGGCTCTACCAGAGCCCATGAAGTTCTCGGGCAGTCGGTTATCTACTGCGCATTCGTTGCGGTGGGCGTTCTGATGGCCAAGACAGTTACTGGCTTGGTGTCATCGCTCACGAAACCTCAACCTGTGAATCGAGAGGAAAAGGCTGCATCTGCAAGAAAGCCGGTGCCGGCGAATAACAAACAGCTCAAGGAATGCCCTGCAACCCTGCCGCTGTTTGCGCTGACCGCTTAATCCCCTCCCCTACCCCGCTTTGGGCTGCATTCCAGCCTAAAGGCTCGGCGTGCAGACCCAGTGCGGTCACAACGCCAAGCTTCGGGACTTGGCGTTATCCATTACATGCCTGTACCGACAGGTCGGATAGCACCATGAAAACTCAAATCCTCGCTGCACACGCAGTTCGAGCCGGCATGCAGGTTTACCTCGCCGGCAGCGTCTATGCAGTCGAAGCGAACCTGTTTGATCGCCACGGCAAAGCACCGAATCAGGCTCTCACCATCCTCGAATGCAGCTCTCAGGAAACTGAAAGCGGCTATGGGGCTAAGGAGCACTTCGGACTGCTTCCCAGCACTCCTGTGGTTGCCATCCGGGCAACTGCTTAGTTGGGGCGCTGTAGCGTCTAGGTTCACCCCGGCGAAGGCCTGCTCACCCAGGCCGAGAGGCTTGGCTGGTCAGGCTAACACCTGCTACCTCCACCAAGCCTTGGGCACTTGGCGGCCACAATCACTGCCTGTGCCCACAGGTCGGAAGAATGAAATGCAAAAAGCGAACGGGCTTTCCCGGCAAACGGTGCTTCGCGGCATCGTCAAGCAAGCTGTTGATCGTGGGGTTTCCTACGATGAGGACTATCGAGGGCACATGGACAGCAACCCCGACCGCACCGATTTCCAGATCGATGTGATCGATGGGCCTGCCGATCTGTTCTTTGAATGGTTCGACGAAATTGGCGGATGCAACATTGTCCGCTATGGCGACGGCGCCGGCTTCTCCGAAATCGGCCCCTCTCAATGGACCATCCAGGAGGGGGCATTGATCGAACTGAGTTTCGACCAGTTCTTCAACGCTCGTATCGAGAGGCTTGCAAGCTATGCTCGCAACAAAATCCATTGCGAGTGCCATCAGGCGCTCATGAAGCTTTCGCTACCCGCTTAACGCTTCATTTTCGGCTCGGGCCTGACTTGTGTCAGGCCCTAGGGTTTGTGCTGGTCAGGCCTGTTCCTGCTTTCCACGCCAAGCCCTTGGGCACTTGGCGCCGCCTCAAATCGCCTGCGCCCAACAGGTCGGAGCATCAACATGAAATCAATCATTGCGAAGTGGAAGAACACGATCAGCTTCTGGTCGTTCTACTCGGAAATCGCCGCCCAGGATCATGGGGCAAACAAGCGTTACACCCCCAGAATCCTCCGGCGTCTGTTTGCTGGAACCCGTCACCACAGAGCGTGGGTATGGGGCCGCCTCAACCCGAGCGATAAACCGAAGACTTACCTTCAAGCGAAGGCGGTCTTCTGGAAGAAGCGCTGGGCTGATCGGCTATTCGGTCTTGCAGTTCGATACCGTGCGGTTTGGCTCATGTTCGCTTCTGCGCATGAGTTCGTATTCGAGCGAGGCTTCATCGGTAATGGGGTTCCGCGATTCGTTCGCAGGCTGCTGGCTGGGACTTCCCTACATCGCTCCTGGGTTCGAGGTCGTATCGCCTACTCGGTGGACTTCAAAGGTCGCTGTGCTGCTTTCGAGGGGCACATGTACCGCTTCAAACCGCAACACTTCCGCTTCTAACCCCCCCCGGCCTAGGCCTGATCAATTCAGGCCCATAGGGCTTGAGCTGGTCAGGCTGACGCCTGTAGCACCCGCCAAGCCTTAGAGCACTTGGCGTCACACCTCAATCGCCTGCGCTCTACAGGTCGGAGATGCATCATGAAAAAGCGTTATCAAATCGTACTCTGCACGGCTGTAGCCCTGTCCGGGATCAGCTTGGGTGCCGTGGATACCTACCTGCACAGCCTGAAAGAAGAAGCCCACATCAGCGCCACCTGCAAATCCCAGCAAGAGCTGGATGTTTGCAAGGAGCGCCAGATTGCGGCTAAGGGCGTGCGTTATTTCTTCAATGGCCAGGAGTTCCGTGGTGGCGATGCCCCCACTGCTCTCGGCGCGAATGAATAAGGAGGTAGTCATGAAAACGAAAAATCTGCGCCAGGAGTTCGCCATTCGTGCTGCTGACCTGCGCCAAAACTTTGCAGACGCTACACCGCTCGCTGAGCGCCTTGGTTCATTCGTTGAGGATGCCGCCAAGGAGCTGGATGCAAAGCAGATTGTCCTCGATGGCATGTTCAAGCAGTTTGATGAGCATGGCTTTGGGGCGATCTACAAAAATTCGCTCAATCAGTACGGATTCGTCCTGCATGATGCTAGCGAGCAAGGGGCTTATCGCTACCAGATGTTTGACCGGAAGGGGTTCTTTGGACACTCGACATTTTCGAGCGCCGAAGAAGCCCTGCTGGAGCTGTGCGATAACGGGTACACCGAAATGGTGAGCCCGGACACCCTGGACAAGCTCTCGGCTACCCGAGAGTGGAAGTTCTCAACCGAGGCGCTTGCGCTTCGGACTGCTGTACAGGAAGGGAAGTACACTTGGGAGGAAGCCGACCGTCTATACGCCGACCTCCAGCTCAAGTACGACCCTGACCTCTGGGCAGCTTGATGGTCTGAAATGAAGAAGCCCTCCACGGAAACGTGGGGGGTTTTTTTTGCCTGTGCTATAGGGCATGCAAGTGCTCCAGGTTCGGTTGCTCGGCGATCTGCCGATCTGTAGGTTCGCTTCCAGACTACGGAGTGACCGATGACCGAACTACTCACCAGCGCTGCGGTGATCCTGTGCGCCCTGCTAGCACTATCTTTCACCAAGCCAATCCTTTGTTTTCCAGGCTCTCCGCGTGTTTGTCAGCAGGCAATCCTGCGACTGCTCGTAGGGGTGCTTGTCGCATTCTCGCTGCATGAGACGATCCGAGAAACGGGACTCATCTATGGGTTGTTGTTCAGCTTGATCCCCCTATTTGCCGGTGCCGTGGTGATACATGTTTTTGGGGCGAAAGACTCAGCGGCGAAGCCTCACGGCCAGGACTAGGGGCTGGCGATGTTCCAAGCCGCTCGATGACACAGCCTAGTGGGATTGATGATGACAGCACACCAACTTGAGGCCATGTCATGCAACACGATCTGCATCTAATCCTAAGCGACTGCAAAGTAGTTTTTGCCCGTAGCATTCAAGGCCTCTACGCATCTGAGGGCTGCGCAGTTTTTAATGCCCCCAGGCCGCTTCTCGGCGCAAAGCACTCTTGCACCGACTGGTGTCATGGCCGCTTCTACTCTGAAATCGATCTTTTCAGTCCTCATGCCGCCGCGTTCATCGAAAAGAATAATGCCTTGGATGCCCGTGTTGTCGTGGCGATCACCGATGCAGAAGCGGTTGAAATGCTCCTGATAGGCAACCCGCATGCCGATGACTATCGAGAGTATGGGTTCGAGGAACAACTCGAAATGCTGCTGCCTCATTTCGGAGACATTCAGCACCTGCCCTACGGTGAGGCCATGGCTCTACTCGATGCTGCCAAAGCGATGCTGAAAGCTGACGCTAAGGGAGAGCAACATGGGCTGGCACTTCCCGAGCGTTTCCAGTGCAAAATCAATCTCAACGTGACTATGGCTTCGGGGCTGAGTGAGAGCATTGATTTCTGTGGTGACTTGGCTGATGCGGAGCAGATGCGAGGTGCGACCATTCCGGTGTGCCAATCGCCTGATGGGGAGCTGGTCATCGCTCCAGTCTCAACCTCTCAGGCTGCGGCTCTGGCCGAGGTGCATGGGGTCAGCTACCGACTCAGCCTAACTCGGTGCGCCGCGCCCATCGACCTGGGAACGTTCTCAGAGCCGGCAGCTATGGTTCAATCGGCGAAGCAGTTGAATGACCTGCTTGCCGTCTAGGTATTTGGAAGGTAAATGAGTCGCGGTGTTTGCAAGGTAATTTTGATTGGCTGGGCCGGTGCGGATGGGGACCTGCGCTATACCCCAAGCGGCACTCCAGTGTTGCGAATTCGTATTGCGACAGAGACTGGCGTGAAGCGTGGCCCCGGCCAACAAGCTCCTGATTGGCACAGCGTTGTTGTGACCGGCCCCAAGGCAGAGGCCCGCGAAAATGTCGTCCGTAGGGGGGCTGTCTGCTATGTGGAAGGGAAACTCCGAACACGCGAGCAGGTTGGGAAATCTGGCAACCTTCGCAGAACAGAGGTCTTTGTTGGGCCTGATGGGGTCTTCGCGGTGTACGATAACGTCTCTCCCTCGGGTCAGGAGCAGTCATCTAGCACGCGCCCTACCCCAGATTCGGCTTTGAGCCCAGAGGCTCACCACTCAGGGAGTGTTCTGGCCTCGGCCCGCCAACAGAGTTCAAGCGGGCCGTCTGAATTGCCCGCCCCGGACGATGACTGGCCAAGCTTTGAAGGACTATCGCTGAATGACCTCCCAGATACGCCGGAATGAAATGGCGTCCAACCCACTCAAGGCGCGCCAATTCGGCCCACAAGGCGATGTTCAGGCGGTGCCTGATCCAGATTCTTCAACCATAGAGCTGGAGGTGGACGTTGCGCCTGACCTCCCCTTTCTCGGGGTTGGTCGCTGGAAGACCGCTGACACCTATGCCAAGCGAAGGATTTTCCCCATCAAGGATGACGGGAGCCTGGTTGGCTACCGGGCGATGATCCAGCAGGGGCGTGGTGTAAACCGACAGACCCACTCCGAGGTTTTCAGAATCACTCCATTGGTGAATGAGGCGATGGCAATGGCTATGGCCCAGCGCTGGAGAGATAAGAAAGAGGCGGAGCTTGGAATACTCTCAGGCCGAGTAAGCTCGAAGTCGGCTTCGCGCTTCGTTCCGGGTATCAGTCTCGTTGTCTCAAGCTCTGGTCCTTGCAGAGCAAGCTGGAGGTGGTCTTCTCCCGGTCGCCCCACCGTGACTAAGTACATCGGCAAGAAGCTTGGATATGCCTCAGCCTACAGGGCTCTCGTTCTCCGCATATGCGAAATTCTCGATTGCCCTGCCCCCCAAGCCCCCCCAGTGCCCATGCCCAACCATGTGCAGTACCTCCGATTACAGTCAGGAGGTATTAGCGAATTGCCTGAGCGTCGAGCCAAGCCACGATAGCTCGGATATTCCCCTCCAATGTAAGACTGCTCAGAGTTGAGTGGCAGAGCGGCAGCATCAACTCATACCCTTGGCCAATGACATTCATGGGGCCAAGACTTGAATCTAAAGCGCGTTCTCTCTCCTTTCATATTCGCAACGGCGTTTACGTCATTCGTTTCTGCGGCGGAGCCTTCGATCCAGGCCGTGACCTTCAAGCATCCAGATGGTCGGTCGGCTCCCGCCGAAATCTACATCGACGGAGAGATCACCCCTGCGCTCCCGCGCCAACTTGCCACAGCATTGGGCGCCAACCAGATAGAGCGAGCCACGATCTACATCAACAGCGTTGGTGGCGATCTTCAAGCCGGCCTGGAGCTGGGCGAGTTCATTCGCAAGCTGGGCTTTAACACAGCTATTGGCAAGCGAGGTCACGCTCAGGGCAAGCCAGTCCCTGGCTCCTGCCAGAGTGCTTGTCTTTTGGTTTTCGCTGGCGGCGTGTATCGCTTCGCCGACAGCACAGCTTATTTCGGTATCCACCGTTTCTTCTCTCGGCAATCCGGGCCACAAGACCTTGCCCTCGGGCAGGTTCTTTCAGCTGCGATTACCGGCTACCTGATCAAGATGGATGTGTCACCCAAGCTGTTTCAGCGCATGGTCGGCGCTGGGGCTGTACTCCAGAAGCTTCCTGTGGAGGAAGCGGTCGCATTAAATCTCGTAAACAATGGCTCGCATCCTGCCACCTGGGTGATAGTCGGACGCGGCGGAGAAGTGTTCCTCCAGGGTGAGCAAAAGACCTGGAACGGCACTGGCCGAATGCTGATCGCCTGCTCCAGGGGGGGTGGTCTTCAAGTTACAGCTCAGTACGATGCGGACCTGAATACCAGCAAGATTCTGGCCGAGACGAAGCACATCGCTCTCCGGCTTGACGCCGGCTTTGTGGGCATAGACCCCAAGACCCTAGTTGGCGCTACAGCTATTGAGGATGGTTTTTTGACCACGCGGTTCAGTGCGACAGCCGGTACTGCTGGAGCTATCGGCAGCGCCACCTCGATTGGTTTTGCATGGCTGCCGGTTGGTTCCTCAGTGTTTTACGGCTACGACATTCCCACATCCCAACATAGGGACTTGGTATTTTCGTTCGCAAGCCACTGCTCGAAGCTGTGACACATCCCTGCTCGACGGATGATTGGGGAAGCATTTACAGGAGGTGCAGCATGCTAATTCCCCATACGCTTCTAGAAGCAGATACGCTTGATGAACTGCTCACAGACTTCGTTACTCGCGTTGGAACCGACGATGATCCAACGCCTGTGACGCAGCGCAAGGCGCAGTTACTTCGTCAGCTGGAAACCGAACAGGTCTTCGTCACTTTCAACTATGAGCACATGCAGGCGTGTCTTGTGCCCCGGAGTGAGCTTAGCGATGCGGCAATCCAGGAGTTCAAGGAAAGTAGGCAAGCCATGATCGATGAGGCCGCTGAGCAAGCGGAAGAACTGAAAGCAAAGAACGATTTCACGAATCTGCATGGCAAGATGACCCATGCAGGGGTATTCCCCATCGAGCTGGGGCGCACGGTCATGAGCGGCGCAACGAACGCCCTGATGCAGGAGGGACGATACAGCCTGCAACAGCTCCAAGACCTACTGTATCGTCACTCCACTGGCGAATACGGCTCTGTCTGCTGGGCCGACAAGCTGCGCAATCTTCAATCGATCCACAGTAAGGGCTATATGCTCTCCCGCTACACGCTCGGCGGCGTCGATCTGTATGTAGAAATGCTCGAAGGCTGGCATCAGACAATGGTGATGCTTGTGAGTGAGCGCTAGAGAGCGCTCACGACCACGCCCCATCGTTAGGGGATATTGCGAAATTTGCAATCGGAGGCCCGATCTTTGTTTTCGAAACACCCGACCAAAGAAGAATTGAGCAAACTGCTCGCTGAGAAATGCGAGCACGCATTACTCCTGGATAACTCGATACACACCCTCTATGCGAGTCAACCGCTACCTTCTAAAGGCAGGGCCAGGCCTCGTAAGCGTAAGCCGGATGCGTTTGACCTGGAGCTGGAGCGATTGAAAATAGGTCAGATAACTACGCCAGTACCTTCTACTTCAATAGCACCGGCAACCGCAGAACCAACGCTTGAGGATGCTCTTGAGAAGGAGGTTTCCGAGTTCCTGCGCAGTCGCCGTAGGAAGTGATGGGAGTTCGGTTGAACTGAGAGCGGGAGACGGCAATTCTGGGGGATGAATTGTCAAAGGGCTCTGTAATGGTTTCCCGCTCCCCCACCTTAATGCTCGCTGTGCCGCTGTCATTTTTGCTCGGTGGCTGCGCAGCGACAAACAACTACGATAACGCCTCCAACCCCTTCGACGAACCTGAGCAGCGGCAGCCCATTTCTGCCGGCATCGCCATTCCGCCCAGATCATCCGCAGTCACCACCGCCCCCCCCATCCAGAAGCCCTCCAGCGCTTCGTCAGAGGGCGAAATGGTTGGAGCAGTAGCTATTGCCATACCTGCCGGCCAAGATCGAGCCATTGAGACGCAGGGCGGCTCTGTACAGGCCAACCCCCACATACAGGACATGATCGCGGAGGCAAATCGTCTCGGGACCATGGGTGACTATCAGGGTAAAGCAGAGCTTTTGAGTCAGGCGGGATACTCAGGGAGTTCGGAAGCTTTCTATGTCCTCGCGAGGATGTACCTCGATGGCACCCTACCGCACGATATGGATCAGGCGCTTCACTACATCAATCTCTCGCACAGCGCGGGGTACGCGGAAGCAACCAGAGTGTTAGGCATGCTCTATTTGCGCGGCCAAGGCGTCCCGGCAGATGAGTCTTATGGTCGAAAGCTGCTGGAGTTGGCCAGCAAGAGCAGCCCCCGAGCAGCCCGCGAATACGGGCTCTTGCTGATGAACCTCCAGAGGCCTCATCTGAACGATCCCTCACTTGGAATGGAGTATCTAAGGGATGCGTCAGTTCGAGGGGACAGCGAGGCTACCGTCGCACTCGGCAAAATCTTTGGGAATGAAGTCGGCCTGGAAGCAAGCGTTCATTCGATACAGGCCACAGGCCCCGCTCCCGCCCTCCGTAACGATCAACTGAAAGCAAGCGCGATGCGCGGGGATGCCTCGGCGATGTATCAGTACGCACAGAAGGTCCTGATCGGTGCGATTCAAAGCCCGGAACCTGAATTCACTGCTTACTGCTGGCTGTCTGTGGCTCAAATGCTTGGCAGCGACGAGGCCAGGAAGGAGATAGCGCTCATCCGGGGTGTGCGGACCATTAGCGATACCAAGGCACCTGGACGCCTCGATCAGTGCATCTCCGACCTGCACTATCAGGTATCAGGGCAGGATTCCACTGGGCTTTCTGGTGCGACTCAGTAGGCTCTCAAGCAGATTCAGGAGATAGTCATGGATTCAAAACAGCATCGAGTCATGGTGATTGATGACTCGAAGACAATTCGAACTACTACCGAGGGCTACCTTCGAGAGCTTGGTCATGAGGTTATGTGCTGCACAGACGGCTTCAATGGCATTAGCCACATGATCAGCTTCCAGCCAGAGATTCTGTTCATCGACGTTGAAATGCCTCGCATGAATGGCCTGGAAACCGCACGCTTGATCCGGGCAAATGTGCAGTTCAAGTCTACGCCTATCGTCATGCTGTCTTCCAAGGATGGGATGTTCGATATGGCCTTGGCGAGTGCAGCCGGCGCCAACGACTACATCGTCAAACCCCCGGTGAAGGACGCCATTGCGGCTGTGATCACCAAGCACCTTGGGTGAGGTCTATGAGCACAAGGCCAACCTCGCTCATCTTCGTGCAGGCCCCGCCATTTTTGCCCGCTGGTGCCCCACTCGAACCCTACGAAGTCATCGCAGATACGAATTGCACCTTCGAGGTGGATGCCCGAGGACTGCTGATCAAGAAGGACCGAGTTGTAGGTACAAGGTGGATTTCCCCCGACTACACGGGCAGTTTCACGATCACAAACGTTCCGAAGTATTCGCAAGAACCCCACATGTACCTGATGTTCATCGTGTGTGGCGTGATCACTCACATGCACCGTGTTGCGATCAGGACGCCAGCAAATCTTTCATCAGGCGAGTGGTTATGGACGCTCGAAGCGCTGGCTGTTGACGCAGAAGCTGCGCGCTCCGCCAAGACTTATGTTGGCTGCTTGCAGCTAATCCAGGACGCTGAAATGGCGGCAGGCTACAGGTCCGGCGATGAGCGACTGGACTGTATGATTGGTATGGCGCTGTGCCGCCCCGAACTTCTACAGGGAAAGTCAGCGCGCAATGCGCTACAGTGCTTGGACGACCACCAGCTTCGGGCAATTTCCGCTTGGCACCGAGCCCAACTACCTGACTGACCTTTCAGTATTCATGTTGGGCTCGGCTGTCGAGATTTTTCGATTAAAGAGTTCCCAACATGGGCAATCCCCCTCAGACACCTATCCTTCAACCCGTCCAACTGCATGAAAAGAAGTTGGAGATAGACTCGTCCGCCAATGATTCATGTGACCGTGATGCAGATGCGGTTTTCTCGTTTTGCAGCCAGGAAATCGCTGCCCAGTTAGGAAATGACTTTCTGGCCAAATTTCCCAGAGAAGTTTTGGCTGCATTCTGCTTGGCTTCCGTCGAGCACAACCACCCGACCGCTGAGCTGCTGTACAAGCTCATCATCAATTTCATGTTGGCCTACTCCAACCGCTCCGCCCACGAAGATTCGCTCAAGGCTTTCGATTTCCTGGACTACTTGACTGACAAGGAGGGCTGACCCGCTGCTGTCCTCGGCGCCCAGCTTGGGGGGCCACGATTTTTCTACCCTCCCCCGCCTTATGCGCTGACACGCTCGCTCATAGTTGACTATGGCTCCCATCACTACAGGAGCCGCGACTATGAGCGACCTTCAACTTTCCTTTCTCGATACCGCCCCTGCCGAGTTTGATGTGAACGCGGTTGATGACGGCGTGGTAGCAGCTGGCATGGCAATCCAAGGTTCGGCAGCGCTGTCGCTGTCTCAGCGCCCGGTTGATGACTGGGTGTTTGGTCTTGGCTTTACCAACTGGAAGAACGTCATCGATCACGCCATTCAGACTGGCCATTACGAGCTTTTCTCTGCTGAGGACGGTGTGTCTGGGCTAAAGAAGCACGGCTACCGCTACGCGCCTATTCCAAGGCTACCGGCAGGGGGGGGCACATACGTACAGCAACGCCTCTTGGTAATAGCAGCCCAGCGCGGAGCAGCATTTGGCCGGAACGAGCGTATGGTTCAAGCGGGACCCGAGTTCCTGCACAAGTGCGTTGTGGAGAACGGGCTCTGCGATCTAATGATCAAGCTTGGCGGTGAGGTTGTCAGGGGCTCGGTCATGGTCGATCAGCTGAATTTTCCTGACCAAGCCAAATCAGACCCTGGTCATATCGCAATCCAGCTTTGCCGTGTGCTGGAGTCTGCCGGCGCCCCTGCCGATACACGGCTCGAAAAGGGGTGTACGTCTTTGGCAGCGCACTTTATGCGCGTAGTTCATGGGCTGCGCTAATGGCTCGCAGGAGCGCCCCATCTGGCGGTGAGTTGCGAGTGGTTCGGAAATCGCTAGGCCTTTCGCAGGAGCAACTGGGTGAGCTGCTGAGCGTTTCGCGAAACACGATTCGCAGCTGGGAGACAGGAGCTGGCCCCTCATTTTGCCCTCTGATGTGCCGTGGGCTGAGGGCCTTTAAAGTGTTTCCGCACCTATTCATTGACATGACCGGGCCATGCTTGGCCGATGCACGTAACCGCCTCGGCTTTCACCAAGACGATCTGGCTGAGAAGCTTTGCATATCCAGACCGACTCTCTCTCGCTGGGAAAATGGCACTCCCCCTCGCTGGGTTAAATTTGCACTTATTGCACTGGTATTTTTGGACTGACAAATGATCACGTTTACCCACCCTCTGGCGCCCACAGTGTCCTATGAGTGCGAGCTAAAGAAAGGCATTGCTCTGTATGCTGCCGATCACCTGCATGAGTTCGAGGTCTTCCTGGTCGAGGTTGATTCCTCGGCGTATGGGATTGGCATTGAGGTTGTCGAGCGCGCTACTGGAAGCCCTCTTGGGCTTGTGACCATTCACTGAGGTAAGCTGACGACCATCTGGCTCACTTGTTGGTTTTTCCGCGCATGCGCGGAAAAACGCAGCCGCTGATTTTTCGAGGCACGCGTATGTGCAATGACATTGACCCATTCCGCAGCTTCTATCGCTTGAAGCGCCCGTGCGCAAACTGCCCATTCCGAAAGACTGGTGGCATCGATCTTCGGGGTGGCAGGCTGGATGCCATTATCGCCGGACTGATTAAGGATGACTCGCAGTCGTTCCTCTGCCATCGTGCTCTCCCGCAGGGCACCCACACCGAAGGAGGTGTGGGGTGAATGCGGCGCAGGGCATCAGCCCTGCTGATTCTGTATGTAAGCCTTGATCACATCCAGCGAAGCGCCACCACACGACGA
>NZ_NIUB01000037.1 GCF_002197815.1 Pseudomonas oleovorans subsp. oleovorans | reverse complement strand
GTGGGAGCAGCAGACCCTTGTGGAAGCAGCAGACCCTTGTGGGAGCGGCGCCCCCGCCGCGAAAGGCAGGCAAAGCCTGCCCAAAAAGCCAAAAGCATCGCCCCGAGGGCGGGCCTCCCACAAAAGCCAAAGCAAAAGCCAAAGCCAAAGCAAAAGCCTGCCCCGGCCCCGGTGGTACAACCCAAACCCTCTGATAGCAACCCAAACCCTGTGGAAGCAGCACAACCCATGTGGAAGCAGCAGGCCCTTGTGGGAGTAGCAGACCCTCGTGGGAGCAGCAGACCCTTGTGGAAGCAGCAGACCCTTGTGGGAGCGGCGCCCCCGCCGCGAAAGGCAGGCAAAGCCTGCCCAAAAAGCCAAAAGCATCGCCCCGAGGGCGGGCCTCCCACAAAAGCCAAAGCAAAAGCCAAAGCAAAAGCCAAAGCAAAAGCAAAAGCCTGCCCCGACCCCGGTGGTACAGCCCAAACCCTGTGGCAGAAGCACAACCCTGTGGAAGCAGCACAACCCATGAGGTTGCAGCACAACCCATGTGGAAGCAGCAGGCCCTTGTGGGAGTAGCAGACCCTCGTGGGAGCGGCGCCCCCGCCGCGATGGCAGGCACAGCCTGCCCAAAAAGCCCAAAGCATCGCCCCGGGCGCGGGCCTCCCACAAAAGCAAAGCAAAAGCCCAAGCCTGCCCCGGCCCCGGTGGTACAGCCCAAACCCTGTGATAGCAACCCAAACCCTGTGGAAGCAGCACAACCCATGTGGAAGCAGCAGACCCTTGTGGGAGCGGCGCCCCCGCCGCGAAAGGCAGGCAAAGCCTGCCCAAAAACCCAAAGCATCGCCCCGAGGGGTGGGCCTCCCACACGATGACTAGGTGTCATCCACCAATACGGCTTTTATTTCTGGTAGCCATTCGGATTGGAAGACTGCCAACGCCAGGTATCTTGCATCATGGCGGACAGATCCCGCTCGGCGCGCCAGCCCAGCTCACTGGCTGCCTTGGATGGATCTGCCCAGCATTCGGCGATGTCCCCTGCCCGTCGCGGGAAGATTCTGTAGGGCACAGCGTGACCGCAGGCCTGCTCAAACGCAGCAACTACCTGCAACACGCTATAACCCACGCCTGTACCGAGATTCCAGATGCTGACGCCAGTCCTCTCGGCCAGTGCCTGCAGGGCCTTGAGATGCCCGTCGGCCAGATCAAGCACGTGGATATAGTCACGCACGCCAGTGCCGTCCACGGTCGGATAGTCATCACCGAAAACCGGCAATTGTGCGAGCTTGCCAACTGCAACCTGGCTGATATACGGAACTAGATTGTTCGGGATGCCGTTGGGGTCTTCCCCAATCAGGCCGCTCTCATGTGCGCCGACCGGGTTGAAATAGCGCAGCAGGGCGATACGCCAGCGCGGATCGGATTTCGCCAGATCGGCCAAAACCTCTTCGACCATCAGCTTGGAGCGGCCGTAGGGATTGGTCGGCGCGCCAGTGGGGTATTCCTCGCTGATCGGCATCTGCGACGGCTCACCGTAGACGGTGGCTGATGAACTGAACACCAGACGGAACACCCCGGCCGCTGCCATCGCCTGGCACAGGGTCACGCTGCCGGCGACGTTGTTCTCGTAGTAGGCCAGCGGCTCACGCACGCTCTCCCCTACCGCCTTGAGGCCGGCGAAGTGCAGCACCGCGCTGATTCGCTGGGAAGCAAACAGCTCATCGAGCAGGGCACGGTCACGAATATCGCCCTGAACAAACAGCGGCGCCTTGCCGCAAATCTGCTCGACCCGACGTAGAGATGCCGCCGAGCTGTTGCACAGGTTGTCCAATACCACCACCTCGAAGCCGGCTTCGAGCAGGGCCAAGGTGGTGTGTGAACCGATATAGCCGGCGCCGCCGGTTACTATAATCTTGTCAGTCAAAAGTCAGCATCCATTCAAAAAACCAAAAGCTCGCACCGGGGTCGACGCTCCTACATGTGAACCGCGTTCCTACAGGTAAACCGCGTTCCGATAACCACACCGCGATCCCACATTCAAACAGCGGCGTTACATACACACCGCGATCCCCTGTAGGAGCGTCGCCCCCGGCGCGAAGGGCCGGCAGGCCCGCTCTAAAAATCGAAAACAATCGCCAAGACGAACAGCAACAACAAAAGCCCGCGCCGGGGTCGACGCTCCAACATGCGAACCGCGTTCCTGCAGAAACACCGCATCCCTACAAACACACCCCCGTCACGCCCTGCCGTACACATCCTCGAAACGCACAATATCGTCTTCGCCCAGATACGATCCCGACTGGACCTCGATCAGCTCCAACGGGACTACGCCAGGGTTCTCCAGCGCATGCACCTGACCAACCGGGATATAGGTGGACTGGTTCTCGGTCACCAGATAGGTCTTCTCGCCATTGGTGACCTTCGCGGTACCACTCACCACGATCCAGTGCTCGGCGCGGTGATGGTGCATCTGCACCGACAGCTTGGCGCCAGGTTTGACCGTGATGCGCTTGACCTGATAACGCTGGCCGTTATCGATGGAGTCATACACACCCCAGGGACGGTAAACCTCGCGGTGGTTGATGTGTTCCTGACGACCATCAGCCTTGATGGACTCGACGACCTTCTTCACGTCCTGCACGTGATCCTTGTGTGCAACCAGAATCGCGTCCTTGGTTTCCACTACCACCAGGTCTTCGACGCCCACGGTAGCCACAAAACGGTGCTCGGCATGCACGTAGGTATTGCGCGACGCCTGAGCCAGCACATCGCCTTTGAGCACATTGCCCTCGGCATTCTTGCTGCTTACATCCCACAGCGCCGACCAGGAGCCGATATCGCTCCAACCGGCATTCAGCGGCACCATGGCGGCGTCGCTGGTCTTTTCCATCACCGCATAGTCGATGGAGTCGTCCGGGCAGGCGGCAAAGGCTTCGGCATCCACGCGAGTGAAGTGCATATCCTGCTGTCCACCTGCCAGCGCCTTGCGGCAGGCGGCGAGGATTTCCGGCTGGAAGCGCTCCAGCTCTTCGAGATAACGACTGGCGCGGAACAGGAACATGCCGCTATTCCAGAAGTACTCACCACTGGCCAGGTAATTGCGCGCCGTGGCCAGGTCTGGTTTCTCGACAAAACGGCTGACGGCAAAGCCGCCCTCGCCACAGACACCGCCACGCTCGATATAGCCGTAACCGGTTTCAGGATGGGTCGGCACAATACCGAAGGTCACCAACTTACCGGCCTCGGCGAGCGGCAGCGCAGTCAGAATGCTGGCATGGAAGGCCCCGACATCCTGAATCAGGTGATCGGCCGCCAGCACCAGCAGTAACGCATCACCAGCCTCGGCCACCGCCTGCAGCGCCGCCAGGGCAATGGCCGGCGCGGTGTTACGACCAACCGGCTCCAGCAGGATGTTGGCGCCGTCCATACCCATCTGGCGCAACTGCTCGGCAGCCAGGAAGCGATGCTGCTCATTGCAGATCAGCCGTGGCAAACCAACGTCCAAACCCTGCAGACGCTGGATAGTGGCCTGCAGCATGGACAGCTGATCATCAACCAGCGGCAGAAATTGTTTGGGGTTCAGCTGACGGGACAGCGGCCAAAGACGCGAGCCAGTGCCGCCGGCCATGATTACTGGAAAAAGCATGTCTGGGATTCCCTGAAATATCAGCGCATGGCAGCTAGATAGGCCCGCGAGTTGATGTGTACATCCTGGCTGCTTTGCATGTCAGCCTTGCTCCACCACCGATAGTGATCATGCTGCTCTAGCGGTGGCATCAGTGTGGAGTCGGCGGGTAAGCGCAGGTGATAGCCCAACACCACGTAGTGGGTATCAGGCCCCTGGCCTTCGCCAGCGAAAACACTGTCGTTATAGAAATGCTCGTAGACATCAAGTAAACGTCCCATCGCTCGGGGCAAGGCCAGCCCCAGCTCGCACTCGGTAAGACGCAGAAAGGCTACATCCAGCGTTTCGTTTTTCTGGATACGCCCACCCGGCACGAACCAATAGCCTTGAGCCGGACGATTCAGCCGCTGCCCCAGCAAAATCTCCCCGGCAGCATTCTCCACAACCAAATCAATGGACACCAAGGGAGTCGCTGCAATTACTGAGCGGAAAAGGTCATCACTGAGCCACATAAATCAGACGGCTTCCTCACCAGGTTGCTTGGCCCCGACCAGAGGGCGAAGCGCCGGTGGAAACACTGTCATTAATCTCATCCACGAAACGTGACAGGATGCGATCCTTGTCGAGAAACTCTTCGGCATAGCGCGTTGCAACGTCATTGGGCAAAGGCATTGCCAGTGAGCGCTCAATGCCCGCAATCAAGGCCTCGACAGACTCAGGCTCGACCAGCGTTGCAATACCGGGATATTCCCCACACAGCAGGCCCAGACTGGTATCAGGGTCGGCAGTAATCAGCGCATTCCCGCCAACAGCCAGGATATTGGTCAGTTTGGAAGGCAACACGGCATCCGCAGCGCCACGCTTCTGAATCACCAAGTGACAATCCGCAGAAGCCAAGAGGGCTGGTAGATCTTCATAAGGCTGCAGAGGGGCAAATTGCACATTGCTCAGGCCCTTGCTTGCGACCATTTCCAGCAGCCGCTCTTTACCTGCGCCCTCACCAACGATGAGGAACAACAAGTCGCTGCGCTCACGCAGGCAATCGGCCGCCTCGATCACGGACTCCAGCCCCTGCTTGTCACCAATGTTGCCGGAATAAAGCAGTACACGTTTACCTTCAGGAACGCCAAGCCGGCTCAGCAAAGCCTGCGAGCGCGGCACGTCACGAAAGCGTGCGGTTTCCGACCAGTTCGGAAAGAAGCACAGCTGCTCAGCTGCTACACCTTTTTCCTTGGCCCGCTGCAGCATACCGCTGGAGATCGTCGAGACGCGGTCAAAGGCGCGCAGAATCGTACGCTCAGCCGCGTAAGCCAGACGCTTCAGAACACCACCCCGGGCGAGCCCCAGTCCAAACAGGGCATCCACTTCGTAGTCCTGAATATGCAGCACCGAATGAGCGCCACTGAGTTTGGCCAGCAACAGTGCCTGAGGGCTGCAAAACAGTGTCGGCACCACGAGCATGACCACATCAGGCTTCCATCGCAGTTGCGCCATAAGCGCAAACGCAGAACTCAGCGAGAAGCTGGCAAGGTGGATAATTCGTTTAAGCGCAGACGGCCTGGCAGGAACATAGAGCGGACAGCGCGTAACACTTACACCCTCTTCGACCCGACGGTTATAGCGGTATGAGGAATAGCCATCCTTGACCTTCCAGTCCGGGTAGTAAGGCGGCGCAGTCACAACGCGCACCTCATGCCCCTGAGCCGCAAGCCAGCGCGCCATTTCACCGCTGTACTTTCCGATACCCGTCAGCTCAGGGCTGTAGTTGATTCCATAAAGAAGAATTTTCATAAGAGCCGGCCTTCATGCCTGTCCTTGGTAAAGGTTGCGATACAACCCATCGGGCATTACTGCAGAAGCTGGGCCTGCAGCAATGCCGATTGAGCGATCAGGCGCGGGCCTGTTCAACGTTCTCGACGTACCAGGTGTACGCATCGCGCAGCCCGTCTTCCAGGCCGATGCTGGCCTGCCAGCCGAGGGCCTTGAGGCGCGACACATCCATCAGCTTACGCGGCGTGCCGTCCGGCTTGGTCGCATCGAAGGTCAGCCGGCCGCTGAAGCCGGTGACGCGGGCGATGGTTTCCGCCAGCTCGCGGATGGTGCAGTCCACCCCCGTGCCAACGTTGATATGCGAGAGCATCGGTTGGGTATTGTCGCGGTAGAGGGCGTCGTCCAGCTCCATCACGTGCACGCTGGCGGCGGCCATGTCGTCCACATGGAGGAACTCGCGCATCGGCTGGCCGCTGCCCCAGATCACCACTTCTTCATCGCCGCGCTGCACCGCCTCATGGAAGCGGCGCAGCAGCGCCGGTATCACGTGGCTGTTCTCCGGGTGGTAGTTGTCGTGCGGGCCGTAGAGGTTGGTCGGCATCACGCTGCGGTAGTCGCGACCATGCTGGCGATTGTAGCTCTCGCAGAGCTTGATGCCGGCGATCTTGGCGATGGCATAGGGCTCGTTGGTGGGCTCGAGAATGCCGGTCAACAGCGCCTCTTCCTTCATCGGCTGCTCGGCATGCTTGGGATAGATGCACGAGGAGCCGAGGAACAGCAGCTTCTGCACACCGCTCACGTGGGCGGCGTGCGCGATGTTGGCCTCGATCATCAGGTTCTCGTAGATGAAGTCGGCCGGGTAGGTGTTGTTGGCATGGATGCCGCCCACCTTGGCTGCCGCCAGATACACCTGATCGACCTTGTTGGCTTGGAAGTAACCCTGCACCGCCGCCTGGTCGAGCAGGTTCAGCTCGTCGCGGCCGGCGGTGAGGATGTTGGCGTAGCCCAACGCCTTGAGGCGGCGGACGATGGCCGAGCCGACCATGCCGCGATGGCCGGCGACGAAAACGGTCTGGTTCAGATCGCGTGCCACTCTCAGTTCTCCACCGCTACCGGCACATCATGCCCATGCAACTTCAGCAGCGCATGACGCTGGGCAACCTTGAGGTCTTCGCGAACCATCTCGGCGCACATTTCCTGCACGGTGATTTCCGGCACCCAGCCGAGTTTCTGTTTGGCTTTGCTGGGGTCACCCAGCAGGGTTTCCACTTCGGTCGGGCGGAAGTAGCGTGGGTCGACCCGCACGATCACATCGCCTACATTCAAGGCCGGGGCCTTGTCGCCCTCGATATGCGTCACCACGCCGACTTCATCGACGCCCTGCCCTTCGAACTGCAGGGTGATACCCAGTTCAGCCGCCGACCAGCGGACAAAGTCCCTGACCGAGTACTGCACGCCGGTGGCAATCACGAAGTCATCCGCCTGCTCCTGCTGCAGCATCATCCACTGCATGCGCACGTAGTCCTTGGCATGGCCCCAGTCGCGCAGTGCGTCCAGGTTGCCCATGTACAGGCACTGCTCCAGGCCCTGGGCGATGTTGGCCAGGCCGCGGGTGATCTTGCGGGTCACGAAGGTTTCGCCGCGGCGCGGCGACTCGTGATTGAACAGGATGCCGTTGCAGGCATACATGCCGTAGGCCTCGCGGTAGTTCACGGTGATCCAGTAGGCGTACAGCTTGGCCACCGCATAGGGCGAGCGCGGGTAGAAGGGGGTGGTTTCCTTCTGCGGGATTTCCTGCACCAGGCCGTACAGCTCGGAGGTGGAGGCCTGGTAGAAGCGGGTCTTCTTCTCCAGCCCCAGCAGGCGGATGGCTTCGAGGATGCGCAGGGTGCCCATGGCATCCACGTCGGCTGTGTATTCCGGCGACTCGAAGCTGACCGCCACGTGCGATTGCGCGCCGAGGTTGTACACCTCGTCCGGCTGCACCTGTTGGATGATGCGGGTGAGGTTGGACGAGTCGCTCAGGTCGCCGTAATGCAGGATGAAGTTCTGGTTGTCTACGTGCGGATCCTGGTAGATGTGGTCCACGCGCTGGGTGTTGAAGGAGGAGGCGCGGCGCTTGATGCCGTGCACTTCGTAGCCCTTTTCCAGCAGGAATTCTGCGAGGTAGGAGCCGTCCTGGCCGGTGATGCCGGTGATAAGAGCGCGTTTGGTCATGATACTAACCTGCTAATCAGAAAATTTTGATAATGGTGGGACTGTCATTTTTCTTCAGTCGTGTAGGCTTGCTGTACGAGTTCCTGCAATCATGAAAGATGAAGGTTAAAGTTTCTCCGGCTCAAAGATTCGCGGCTTTATCTTGCGCGCTGGTGAACCGATATAAACAAAGTCTGGTTCTGCATTCGAAAAAAGCGAACTGCGTGCCCCGATCAAAGCGTTGCGGCCTATCGTAATCCCAGGCCCCACAAAAACATCGGTCGCTATCCAAGCGCCTTCTGCCACCACAATTGGTTTGGCATAAATGCGGAAGGTCCTACTGGCTGGGTCATGACTGCCGGTGCAGAGATAAGAGCGCTGCGATACCACAGCATGGGCACCAATGGTGATTTCACCTAGCGTATAAAGATCGACATTATCGCCAATCCAGGCGTGATCAGCGACTGACAGTTTCCACGGATAAGTTACCCGTACCGAGGGGCGAATGATTACCCCCTGCCCTATTTTTGCACCGAATGCCCGCAGCAGAAAACGGCGCCAGCCGTACATAAACTGTGGTGATGTAGCAAACAGGCAGGCTTGCACCAGCCACCATAACTGACACCATGCTGCAGACCGACCACGAAAGTCAGGCGGCAATTTAAAACGATCAAGACACTGTGCCACTGTCGCCTCCCATTTTTTTCAGTAAGTCTTCTAATGCGCCACGGCTGCTACCGCGCAGGTAGTCACTGCCGGTTAGCGCTTGATGGCGGTGCTCCGTGCGGACAGTTTCTGTTTGTAGTTCGGAAATAGCCAACAAGGCTTGCTCCACGAAAAGGGAGTCGTCAGCTACTGCCCAGCCACCACAGCGCGTGACCATTGAAGCGATACAGCCGCGAGCATTGGCGACCGTCGGCACGCCCTGTTCAGCAGCTTCATAAATCACCAGTGGTTCAGCTTCGTTGGCATAACGAGTCGGAAACACCAGTACATCCAGCGACTGGAAGAATTGCTGCTTGCTCTCACCGTATACCGCACCCAGATAGGTAAACGGTTCCAGTCCATTAGACATTGCCACAAGCTCGCTACGAATGGACTCGTCGGCACACGGGCCAGCCACAGTCATTTCGAGTTTAACGCCAGCCTCACGACAGCGGCTAAATAGCGCCAAAACATCGCGAACACCTTTTTCTGACGTAATGTTGCTGATGTAACCAACACGCAGATTGGTGATCGCGTCCGCAGAGTCTGGCCTCGCAGAACCGCCCTCAAAAAATGCGGCATTGGAAAGTACATGCACCTGTGTTGGTGAAATTAGTGCCGGATACCGTGCACAAAGCTGATCACCCATTTCACTGCATAACACTACATGCGTGACTGGCAGCGCACTCAGTAAGGAGCAGAACCGTTTAAACAAAGCGCTGCTGGCTGATACATATGCAAAGCTGTGGTGATGCACCACCACCGGAACCCGCAGCCCGCGAATAGCCAGTGCCAGCACGCAGTCAAGCAAAAGGCCCGCCCCCCCAGAAATCCCGATATAAACAGAGTTCGGGGGCTGCCAGGTACGCAGCAATACTTGTGCAAACACTCGCAGAATCAGCAGTGTTCTCTGCAGCTTCCAGATAGGGCCATCAAACCAGCGCGCATGACGGCTGGGTACAGTATTCAGCACCGTTACCGGTACTCCACAGTTCTCTAGATGCTGCACCATTTTCTGGTTGATTGCCGAAGCGCCATGCACGGGAGGCGGCATCATGAGTAAGGCTAATACATCAGCCTGTAGAGTTTTCATACGCTAGCCACTCGAAATTCTGGGATATCAGTCACGCAAAATTCTCACCATTTTTTCACCCATCGATGGCGAGTTAAGGCGTTCATACTCTGAAAAAGCTGCCGTACTCAGCGCTTGGTATTCTGCTATTGGCAAACCCCAGATTTTCTCCAGTGCCGCCGCAATACCCTCGGCTTTTTGCTCCCGTGAGAAGAGCATGCCATTCACACCATCTTGTACATAAGAAGGCTCCGGCCCCATGTGGGCAGGCATGTCGCTGTGTACCAATGGCGGCAGTCTCAGCGCAAAGTAATGCACTACACTCAGTCCGGCATTGCCCGGATAACAGCCCACTCGGCAGTCGCGACTAATTTCAAGAATCCGGGCGTCGTCATAGACAGCACCATGAAATATCACCCAGACTTGATCGAAGCGGGCACGGTAGTCGGCTTCCAGTTCGCCGCTCCCCACGACATGCAGCACGACTTCCGGATGCCGGATACGCAAGCGGGCTACTGCATCAACCAGATGCTCCAGATTGCATTGTTCACGGAGGCGCCCGACAAAGAGTACTCCTTGCTCTGTACTCGTTTTTTGCATGTTGGCTGCATCAACCGAAAAACGGATAGCGTTATCGGCAACCGCCAATTTTTCAGGAGGGCATCCCGCAGCCAGCATGGTTTGACGGGAAAGCTCCGTGTAGCAGACATAACGATGGGAAAGCCTAGCAGCAGTTCTATACAGCCAGGCAATCAGACCGCCGACATGACGCTTTGAATACAGGCCCTGCCCGTGCGAGAACACCTTTACTCCATTACGGCGTGCCCAGAATAGCAGCCACCAATATGTCAGGTCGCGAACATTGGCACAGGCCAGAACAACTTCCGGCTTATCCTGAATAACTGCTTTGCGAACGCCTTGCTGCCAGAGCAGCCTGCCACCCAGTAGATACAGGTGAGGGCAGCGGACTTGCAAGGTTTTATCATTGCGGACGGTGCTAAACCCGCTCTTGTTTGTCGGCACATCACAGAGAATTGTTAGCTTGGCTACTCCCTCTAATTGGGTCACGAGGTCTTGGCGGTAGCTAGTGAGAATGGGCTGAATATAAAAAACCTTACTCATAAGCGCTTCCCTTTTAGAACAAATCTTGTGAAGGCCCATGACATGCTTATAAATAGCACTACGTTTGCGATTATTCCAATTAATGCGCCACGCATGATAATGATCAATACTGAGAATACTGCCGCACAAAATATCACTCCAGCCCAGTCACCGATAGCTTTTGATTGAAGTGAACTTCTATCAATTTCTCGGAGGCCCCACCCGACAAGAAAGGATATAAACAATATTCCAGGCCAACCAAAGTCAACAAAAATTTCCGCTACCAAAGGGGATGAAATATTTGTGAATTGATACCCATTAAACTCCGCTGCCATTTCGCCGGTTGCAATTGGCTTGCCTGGCCAATAATACCTAGGCACAAATATAAATGCTGCCCCAAGAGACTGCCCCCCCCATGAAATACCGTTTTTTTCAACGTAGGAGATTGTGTTTATGGTTGATTGAAAACCATCAAAATCTCCGCTACTTGAATAATATTCAACGATATCGAAGTTAGACATATATCCATCACCTCGCGTAATGGATGAAAGGGCAGGAAATATCGTGGTTACCCCAAGAAGAAATCCAGAAAACACAGCTATTTTTGTCATTTTTCCGCTTGGCATAAATATGTAAAAAGTTGCTAAAACATAAGAAAAAAATATATACCTTGGCAGCGCTAACGGGTAGTTAATAACAAGAAATAATAGCGCTAGTGCCGCGCACGTAGCCCAGAATATTAATCGCCCATAGAGATTTCTTGCGAGGCAAAAAAAGATAATCAGTGTTAAAAATGAAAGTGATCTAGCAAAGCTTACTACGACGACTGCAATAGAGTCGCCACCAAACCCGTCGAAACTAAAATCCCGCCTAGGGACTATAAATGAATCAATTCCGTAAATTATAATCAGGATCACCTGAAGTATCGCTGAAAACAAAACAAATAAACCGAGCAGACGCTTATTGACACCCCACGCTCTTTTTTGTATTTTATTTTTATTTCGCTTTGGTGCGAGAAAAAAGCCTAGCAAGCTAAAAATTGAAAAAAGAAAAACTGCAAGCGCAGCACTATCTTGCAAGTAGTCACTATACCTCATTGAATAAAAAGGAAATATACCAGCTTTAACATGGAATAATGCGGGCGCCATGAAGAAAACAATCCAGTAAACACAGAATCCGATACCGATGAGTCCGTAGCGAGGCTTGATTATAATCACCACGCTTGCGGCAATAAAGATCAGGAGACTTAATAACAATATGATGAAGGAGGCGTTAGATATCATTTTTTTTTGAGTTTCGACTTGGGGTTGTGGATTAATCCAGGAATTGCAGAATTTGATGGCAACATGACTCGACCTGCTCTCGCCACGACAGAGCTCCCTTTGACTCATTGCAGCCTAGCCACACACTAGCGACAGCCTGTATGGACTGCTCGGCAAAGATCGGCCAACCAGAAACACCCACGGTGGGTTAAATAAATTTACCCTATTTTGCCCTACTCCACAGACTTGTTTGGCTACCATATCCAAGTCGCCAGCTTCGAATTATAAATATCGCCGTTAATAGCTCAATAGTTAGCATTACTAATGAGGCCTCTAGCATTGTATTTTCTCCGTAGAACATCCACCAACCGAGAAAAACAAGGATAGAGATGCACATGTAAACCCATGAAATCTGTGCGTGCCGATTGATAGCGAATAAATAAGTTGCAGGGACATACCACAGAACATTTACCATTGCGTGCAGTGCGAGCAATGATAAAAATTTAGCAGATAGTTTAACTTCTCCGGATGACCAGATCTGCAATAACCAAGGCCCCACAATGGCAACCCCCAGCAGCCCTATGACGGCTAGACCCGCCGCGAGCACGGACCCGCGTAAGATCACTTTGACTGCTTGGGTATCATTCCCCTCACCCAATAGTCGTGACACTTCCGGCCGAATAGCATTACTGAACACCATTCCTACCTGCATGATCAGACGCACCATGGTGCGAGCCATGGTAAAGGCCACCACAGTGGAAGGATTCGTCAGATAGTTCATCATCTGCACCCCGCCCCATATCTGAAAACTGGGCCAGCGCCGGAATGTTGCTCGCCACCACAGGGATGCCAGTTGCTAATGCCTCCAACATAGCCAAACCCTGAGACTCCGCACTAGACGGCATCACATACACATCAGCCTGTGCTAGTCAGCCCCAAGGAGATCAAGTAGGACAGTCTCTGATAAATCCCTCCCTCTTGAGCTCCTTTGAAGTCAAAGGCCATCAGCAAGGAGGCTATAATCAGAATCCAGCGAACCCAATTAGGGAGTGATGGTGGGTTTTGCGAGCGAAATCTCGCCCTAACTTCAGTGATCAAATCATGCCTCTATTAGTCGGAGATAATTTTTCGCCGCTTTATCGATATCGAAATCGGATGTATCACGATAAAAGTAAGCCGGCTCCTTGAAGGAAGAAATAATTTTTTGTTCCCAGACTGATATGTTCTCTCTCGGGATGCACTGCACCCCCCCCATATCTGAAAACTGGGCCAGCGCCGGAATATTGCTCGCCACCACAGGGATGCCAGTTGCTAATGCCTCCAACATAGCCAAACCCTGAGACTCCGCACTAGACGGCATCACATACACATCAGCCTGTGCTAGTAGATCGAAAACATCCGAGCGCGGACCGAGGAACTCTACATGCGATTGTATTCTGAGTTTTTCAATCAGTTTCTGTAACTCAAGGTAATATGCTTGATCTTCAATCAGGCCGGCCAGCCACAATCTAGCTTGTGGCTGCTGCTTGATCACTTTGGCCATGGCCTGAATGCTTATATGCTGCCCCTTGAGGGGTAACACACGCCCCACCTGAAGGACGATTCCTCTTTTCTCCGTTCTCCCGCGCCGGCGGGCTGCGGCTACCTGAGCACCGGTGAAATCAAGACCATTGCGGATCACCCGAACCT
Organism: Pseudomonas oleovorans subsp. oleovorans; assembly: GCF_002197815.1. Classification (GTDB taxonomy): domain Bacteria; phylum Pseudomonadota; class Gammaproteobacteria; order Pseudomonadales; family Pseudomonadaceae; genus Aquipseudomonas; species Aquipseudomonas oleovorans. The sequence goes on along the minus strand of NZ_NIUB01000037.1, from coordinate 28,397 downwards.
GTGCTGGAAAGTCCGCACGGTAGTTAGCTGCACCTTCTTCTGAACAGGCAATTGTGTTTCGACTTAACCTATGGAGTAAATGCTCTGCAAGGTGATGTGGACTATTTTTCGGGTAGTTATCGGTCGCATGCAGTACAGGCACGATGCGGCGCTGAAATAGATCAGCTACACGAGCGTACATGGCTGGAATTACCGAGTGTGCAAATACCACGTCTGGATTGAATTCAATCAATAACTTTCGGATGCGCAAAAGGCGTTGCATGTGCGATGGGGTCTGATGTGGGACCTGAATATTGATGTCTGCACGCTGAAGCCTTTCTATTTGCGGAAGGAAGCTTTCCTCAGATGGATTAATGGCTGAGAAGGCTACATCATGCCCCATCTCTTTATGTGCAATGCACAGGTCGCGAACCAGAATCTCCGCCCCGGAAAATCGGGGGGTCAAAACCAGGTGCATAACTCTCATTTCAGTTGCCTCAGCAGCTTGCTAAAACGTGCTGCAAATAATCCCAGCGCTACACCGGAGCACAACCACCACAATGCTGGAACCCACAGGGTAAGCAGCAGGCAGCCGGCCAGAAGAAGCCACAATGCCCATTGTTCTCGCAGAATCTGCCAGACAGTCTCTACATATAAAAGTGTCCCAGCCAGGATCAATAGCATTGCTACCCAGATAGCTACGCTAGAGGCCAGGGCTACGCCGGTTATGCCCTTTCCCCGTAGCAAGTACAGTAGTGCCAATAGCGCTACCAGTTGTAACAGTGCCGCGCCGGTCACGATCCAGGCTTTTCCTTCGGCTTTTACAAACGGGACCAGTACAGCCGTCAGCAGGCCGCCATACATGCCACCAACCAAAACTCCGAATGCCGGGGCTGCAGCTCGCCAGCTTTCACCCAGCAGTACAACAAATAGTGGCTCTGCCAGTGCGTTCAGTGTCAGCACGGCAGCCATGCCGCCAGCAGCCATTAGTGCGAGCAATGCCAGCGTCAGCTCCACCGCGCGTTGGTGATCGCTACGCATCTGTTGCGAAAGCTTGGGAAACAGATACTGCGAAAGCATAATTCCGATATCCGCCACTCCCAGTTGCGCAAAGCGCTGCGCCATCTGGTAGGTGCCCAATCCGCTTACGCCAATAGTTTTTGCCACCATGAACTTGTCGGTCTGGTTGAGCAGGAAGTTCAGGATGCTGTTCATCCAGATCCATTTTCCAAAGGAAGCAAATTCAGATACTTCACGGGACAATGACGGGCGGGGTGGTGGCGCAAATACTCGGTATGAAGCAAGCCAGCGCATGCCCTCTGCCACCGCCATGGCCACGAACACAGCCAATACACTCTGCGTCAGCCAGGCAACCAGAATGCCCAGCACTGCATCGATCAACACAAAGCTGGCATTGAATAGACCAATGCGGCGCATTTGCATGTCTCGCAGTGCAAGCGTAAGCGACAGGTTCACCGAGCCACGCAGGAGCAGGAGCACGCCGACCAGAGCGAAGATCGGGAAGGCTTCCGGTATGGAAAAGAGCTGTGCCGCAGGCCAGGCTAGGAGCGCCAGGCCAATGCCAAGCAGTACGGCGCGCAGCAGCTGCCAGCCCCAGACAGCGCTGAGCTGTGCCTGCGTCAGTGCTTCACGTCGCTGCACCAGCGCCTGCATCAGCCCCAGCTCGCTGAGTGCTTCTGCCACAGCCATTGCCAGCAGGCCTACGCCGATGAGACCAACGCCCTCAGGACCTAGTACGCGTGCGAGTACCAGAAACTTGAGCGCTACCGCAATTCGACCGGCACCGTGCTGTACAAATACCCAGAACGGGCCGGATGGGGAGAACAGGCGTGAGACAAGAGAGTGCATCGGCATCAGGCGATTGCCTGTATCAGCCGGGCTGCAAAGTCGCGGCCGGGGAGCGGGGTCAGTCCTGGCGCCTGGTTGGCAGTTGCCGGCAAGCTGCGCAGAGCGTTGGCGACGGCTTCCTTGTCTGAAACTCGCACGTGCACACCCAGATCGTTGGTGCGGGTGAACCAGCCAATCAGCCCTTCATCACAACCGATTACTGGGCGCTCGAATGCCAGTGCCTGCCACAACACACCGCTGGAGCCAAGATGACCGCGATATCCGAGCCATACAGCGTCGCAGGCGCAGAACAGCAGGCTTTCCTCTTCCTCGGTGATGAAGCGATCAAGTAGTTTGAGACGGCCTTGCTGAATTGCCTGCTGCCAGGCTTCATCAGCCAGCCAATTGCGTATCTCCGGAGCCTGGCGACCGGCCACGACTACCGTCGGTTGCTGCTCCAGCGGCAGTGAGGCTTGTGCCTCAAGAAGTTCTCTCACACCTTTGCGCCAATCGACAGCTCCGTAGAGCAGTACGACCGGACGCTTGGTGTCCAGCTCCAGAGTGCAGCGGGCCTGTTCGCGCGAAACTGCCGGCACATTGATGTCGGCAGGGTCCTGTAGATAAAGGACGCGGCTGTTGGGCTGACGTGCGGTTACGTATTCGGCGAGGCAGGGGTCAATCACGCACAGCTTGTCAACGGCGTTGGAGTTGGCCAGACGAAAGAACAGCAGTTCCTTGATGCGTGTGAGTAGCCCGGGTTTGTTTTCTGAAAGCCCCATCTCATGGCAGTGAAAGGCCGGGCGCATGGCAATAGCTGACCAAGGACACTTTCCGAATGGCCTGGGATTCATTGCCAAGGCATACAGGCAGATATCGGCAAAGGGCAGCAATACATGGTCGATGCTTGTTTGAGTATTTACTTTCCGGAAAATGGCTTGCAGTTTTTTCCAGTAGTAGGTTTCGCGCTGGATCAATTCGAGCAATCCGCAGCCATTTTTGGCACCGCTGAAGTCGTCGAAATGTATGGTCAGGCGATCAGCATGACGGGCTTGGAGATCCACCAGTGTCGCGTTGTCACGGAAGCCATGATCTGTGGTGATAATTGCCTGCCAACCACTTTCACAGGCTGCCGAGGCAATCCAGTCCAGATAGCGAAAGTGGTGCCCGCTCAATTGAGGCTCAATGATGAGAAGCCGCTTCATATAAGTTCTCGGAGTGCCTCAGTCGTTACCGAATAGGTCACGTGTATAGACCTTGCACACGACATCCTGCAGGCTTTGGGCATGCCGATTAGCGATGATCACATCACTAACTCGCTTGAATTCTTCCACATCGGTAATCACCCGCGAGTTGAAGAAGCTCTCGGCTTTCAGCGCCGGCTCATACACCACCACCTCAATACCCTTGGCCTTGATCCGCTTCATCACACCCTGAATGGCCGAGGCGCGGAAGTTATCGGAGCCGGATTTCATCACTAGCCGATAAATCCCCACCACCTTGGGATTACGCTTGAGAATGGACTCGGCAATAAAGTCCTTACGGGTGGTATTGGCATCAACAATTGCGCGAATCAGAGTACTGGGCACATCCGCATAGTTGGCCAGCAGTTGCTTGGTGTCTTTTGGCAGACAGTAACCGCCATAACCGAAACTCGGGTTGTTGTAGTGACTGCCGATACGCGGGTCGAGGCCTACGCCCTCGATAATTTGCCGGGTATCCAGGCCATGGGTTTCGGCGTAGGTATCCAGTTCGTTGAAATACGCTACGCGCATGGCCAGGTAGGTGTTGGCAAACAACTTGATGGCTTCTGCCTCGGTGCTGTCGGTAAACAGGGTCGGGATATCCTGCTTGATCGCACCTTGGCGCAGCAGCCCGGCAAATACCTCGGCCCGCTCGGAGCGCTCCCCGACAATAATGCGCGAAGGGTGCAGGTTGTCGTACAGCGCCTTGCCTTCGCGCAGGAACTCCGGCGAGAAGATGATGTTGTCGGTGCCGTACTTCGCTCGCACGCTCTGGGTATAACCCACCGGCACCGTGGACTTGATCACCATCAGCGCCTTGGGATTTACCTGCAGTACCTCTTCAATCACCGCCTCGACGCTGCGGGTGTTGAAGTAGTTGGTTTGCGGGTCGTAGTCGGTCGGGGTGGCGATGACGATGATTTCGCCATGGGCATAGGCCTCGCGCTTGTCGAGGGTGGCCCAGAGGTCGAGGCGTTTCTCGGCCAGGTAGTGCTCGATTTCGGCGTCTTCGATCGGCGACTTGCGCTGGTTGATCAGCTCGATCTTGGCCTGGACGATATCCAGGGCGATGACCTTGTTGTGTTGTGCCAGCAACACAGCGTTGGAGAGGCCTACATAGCCTGTGCCGACAATGGTGATGTTCATGTCGTGTCCCTTTGAATCCTGTGATAACAGCGTGTGCCCGTCGTCAGTTCGCGCAGTGTTTGTATGGGCGTTAGCCTGCAAGCCGGTAGCACCTGGTCGCTACGTGGCTGAAGACGCTCTCATCGATCAAGCAATGACTCTCTGTTTTTGGTGGCTGCATTTAGAAGCTTCGCCCCCGGGCGGGGCTCCTACAGGTACAGCGTTGTATTTAGCCCACGCCAACCACCGTTGGCGGGCTAAAGCCCACCTTAGGAAACTCTGAAATCGTCGTCATTCCCGCGCAGGTGGAACAGCAGCTTTATCGCTGAACAGCGCTTGCGCTGGCCCGAAGGGGAATAATCCAGAACCTGCGCAGCACCTGGGCTCCCGCCTTCGCGGGAGTGACGATAAATGGACTTTTTCAGAACTTCCCTAATAGCTACTCGTGAAGACGCTCCCATCGATCAAGCAATGACTCTCTGTTTTGGGCTGCATTTAGAAGCTTCGCCCCGGGGGGCTCCTACAGGTATCCACTAAGCGATGGGCCCCACAGGCTTCGCGGCTAAAGCCGCTCCTACAAGGACTGGGTTCGCCAGGGATACCTGTGCGGGCCTATACCCCCCTGTAGCCCGGAGGCAATCCAGGTATGCGATGTATGACGGGTAATCCTTCCCGGACTGCATCCGGGCTACAGCACATTCGGGCATGGCTGGGCCTTCGCCAAGCAGCCCGGAGCCAGCCTCGATTCGCGGCCAAGCCCGCTCCTACAAGAGATGGAGGCGCCTGCGATACCAGCGTCGGCCTAGCCATCCGCATTGTCAGTACCCGGCGGCGAACTGGCGTCTTGGCTTTCTATTACAACGTAGCCCCCCGTCCTGGGGGCGCCTTTGAACTCAACCAACCGCTGCTCACGCAGAGTTTTAAGCCAGCGCTCGACCGTTCTGAGTGGTGTGCCCATGGCTTCGCTTATGGCTTTCGCACTCAAACCGGGGTTGTTTTCAATGAAGACAAGCAGTTCCTTTACACCGCCACTTACACCGCCACTTACACCGCCACTTACACCGCCACCTGCCTCACCTTGCCCGGAAACCTGCTGCACATGCTCCTCAGGAAACCGGAACGTCACCCATAGACCGCCTGGTTCAAGCTGCCACTGCGGCATCGGGTAGTTGTCCTGCCTGCAGGCTTCGATGATGCGCTCGATACCACGCCCCCAGGACTCGATCAGGCCGGCCCGAAAAAACGCATTGGCAATGTCCGGGTTGAACGGGCATGAGGCATGTTTGGCCATGAGCTTGTCCAGCGTCCAGTCAGCCGGTAGTTGGCCGGGGTTCCAGATCATCAGTCTGTCGGGGTAAACGCTGATCTGTATCGCAACTGCACGGGCATAGTCCTTGTGTACCACGGCATTCAGGATGGCTTCGCGCAGGGCTGCCATGGGCAAGGGATAGCGCTCTCTGCGATACAGGCCGTCGTAGCTGATCATGGCTTTCAGATACTTGAGCTTGAGTGCCTCGATGGCCGTTTCCACCTGGGTGAATAGGTTGCCGGTGATTTCGTCCTGATGGCGCAGGTCGGCATCGCTTGTGCCAAAAGCGCCTATCTTGATCTGTGCGGCGGTGATGAACCGCTCGGGATCGGGATGGAACAGCAAGGCCGCCGCACGCTTCAAACTGTTGCCTTGTGTGAGCCGCAAACGCTCCAATAACAGCTCTGTGCTGTCCTGCAGGATCGCTTCGGGTAGGCGCTGGCTATTGATGGCCTGTTGGCGAAACCGTTTCAGGGTGTTGTGATCCAGCTCGGCAGGGTTGAGCCCTGGCAGTGGCACTGCATCCCAATGCAGCCCTTGCTTGTTGAGCAGGAAGCGATCAAGCGCCGCGCCTTTGAGTTCCTGCTTGGTGCTGCCGCTGCGGTAGTGATATTCGCCTTTGTAGCTGACCGGATAAGGGTAGGCAGGCACCTGGATATGCAGGGTTTCCAGGGAGCCGTGCGGCACCAGGTTGACATCGACCACTATTCCCAAGACGTCGCGCACTTTATTGGGGATGTCTTCCAGCAGTTTTGCCGCGTGCTCTATGCCAACGGCATGGCCATGGTCATCGTAACCCACCATCAGTACACCGCCTTCGGCATTGGCGAAGGCGCTGATCCATTTCAGCAGGTCGTCTTTCCAGTGGCGTTTGAATTCGGTGTGCTGGGATTCTTGCATGGCTCTACTCTTGGGCCTCAACCGCCCAGGTGCCGCGTGTGTCGATGACCCGGGTGTTAGCGGTGATCCACCAGCAGTATCAGGATGGTGGCGGACCTCGAAAGCTTCGCGAGCAGAGCTCGCTCCTACAAGGGCCGGGGTCGCCTAGGATGTCACTGCGAGCCTAGCGATCCGCATTGCCTATCTCCACCTGCCGGTGCTTGCTTGCATAACGCACCCGCAGGGCCTTGGCCAGTTCGCGCTTGGCATTCGCCTCGCCATGCACCAGGCGGATCTCGCTCGGCCAGTGGCGCATGCGGGTAACGAAGTTGACCAGGCCCTGCTGGTCGGCGTGGGCGGAGTAGCCGCCGAGGGTGTGGATGCCGGCGCGGATGTCGAAGCGTTCGCCGTCCAGGTCGACATAGCCGCCCTTGGGGCCGAACTGCTGGATGGCCTGGCCCGGCGTGCCCTTGGCTTGGTAGCCGACGAACAGCACGTTATGGCGTTTGTCGCCGAGCATGGCCTTGAGGTAGTTGACGATGCGGCCACCGCTGCACATGCCGCTGGCGGCGATGACGATGGCCGGGCGGGCGGTCTGGGTCAGGTGTTGGAGCACTTTCTGGTGGTCGGCGTGGCTGTCTACGGTGATCAGGTTGGCGAACCCGAGTGGGTTGCGACCACGCTTGAGGCGTTGCCGGGCTTCGGCATCCCAGTAGTCTTGCAGGGCCTGGTAGGTCTGGGTGAAGCGGCTTGCCAGTGGGGAGTCGAGGATCACCGGCAGGCTGGGCCATTGCTGGCAGTCGCTGCAGTCGCCATCGGTGTGGCTGCTGGCGCCGGCGCGGTGGATGATGTCTTCGAGTTCGTAGAGCAGTTCCTGGGTGCGGCCGATGCTGAAGGCGGGTATGAGTACCGTGCCTTTGTCGCGCAGTGCCTGTTCGACCAGGGCTTGCAGGCGTTGGCGGCGGTTGCTGCGGTTGTCATGCAGGCGGTCGCCGTAGGTGCTTTCCAGTACCAGGATGTCGGCAGCGTAGGGCGGTTTGGGCGCGGCGAGCAGGGGCGCGTAGGGGGCGCCGAGGTCGCCTGAGAACACCACGCGCTTTTTTGTGCCGCTTTGTGGGTAGCTGAGTTCGCACTCTATATAGGCCGAGCCGAGGATGTGCCCGGCGCGTTGCAGGCGGATTTTGGCGTTGAGCTGCGGGGTATCCACCAGGGTCAGCCAGGTTTTGTAGGGCAGGGCGCGGGTGCGTTGTCGGATCAGGTTGAGGTAGCTCTGCAGCTGTTTGTCGTTGTTGCCGAAGCTCAGGCGGAAGGCGTCTTCCAGTACCAGCGGCAGCAGCCTGGCGGAGGGCTCGCTGCACAGGATGGGGCCTTTGTAGCCGGCGGCGAGGAGGTGCGGCAGGCGGCCTATGTGGTCGATGTGTACGTGGCTGAGGATCAGCGCCTTGAGCGTGCGGATGTCGAAGGTGATGTCCGGCACGGCGCTGCTGCTGCCATCGGCTGAAGTTTCGGCACCCTGGAACAGGCCGCAGTCAACCAGCAGGCTGTGCTGGTCGTCCATGTGCAGCTGGTGGCAGGAGCCGGTAACGCCGCTGCCGGCGCCGTGGTGTTGTATGCGGGGGTAGCTGTGCATCGGGTTTTCCCTAACCTGATTGCGGAATTTCGCTGATCGTGTGGCTAACACACGCTACCGCCCCAGGATTTGTCGTCAATTTCCTGAGAACGTGAGCCACTTCAGATTTTGCAGGCGCTTACTTTAGTGGCTGAGGCGGAATTTTGGAACTGCATTTGGGCGGATTATCGCCTGCCGCAGGCTCTACCTCAGGGCTGGGCAGGCTTTTGTTTTTGCTTGTGTGGGAGGCCCGCCCTCGGGGCGAGCTGGCGATGACCGATGCTGCTATGCGGCTGGTGGGCGGCGAGCTAGTACTCGCACAGTCACAGAGGCGCGGGAAGTGAACAGGCCGTGTGGCACGGTTTAGGCACAGAATCGGCACAGCCCGAAAACCAACCTCAAAAGGGCCGTTTGGGCAGTACTCATTGCCTGTTGCGAACGTCGACAGAATTAGCTTCGGCGCTAGGATTGGTTGGTGCGGAGTGAAGAATCGGGCCTCTGTAAAAAAAGCCCAATAAATCAAATAGATATGGCGCACCAGGCGGGATTCGAACCCACGACCCCCGCCTTCGGAGGGCGGTACTCTATCCAGCTGAGCTACTGGTGCGTTGCGGGGCGCAATCATACGCATCTCGGCGGTTAGCGTCCATTCTGCATAGGCGTGCATTATTCAGAACGGACTTTACACTTTTGGGCCGTCTGAACCTTAGTTTCAGAAGTTTTTGCCATTATTTTATGGATTTTGCTTGGTCGCCTATTGCCCTTTACCCCTGCCGATCCTAGGATTCGTTTGAGATTTCAAACGGCGTGTTCGGTCATTCTGAACCCTCGCACGTTCAACGGCTCTGAATCCAATACCAGGCCCCGCACGGCTCATGTTCAGCCTGCGGGTTCTGTCCGTGACTCCAATGACTTACGCCGACGCCCGGGTGTCGGAACTGAAGGAGACTGCCATGCAACTGAAAGACCCCCAGCTGCTGCGCCAACAGGCTTATATCGATGGCCAGTGGCTGGACGCCGACAGCGGTCAGACCATTGCCGTGAACAACCCGGCCACTGGCGAGATCATCGGCCATGTTCCGAAGATGGGCCGTGCGGAAACTCGCCGCGCCGTCGAAGCCGCCGAGAAGGCGCTGCCGGCCTGGCGTGCGCTGACTGCCAAGGAGCGTGCGAACAAGCTGCGTCGCTGGTTCGAGCTGCTGATGGAAAACCAGGACGACCTCGGTCGCCTGATGACCCTGGAGCAGGGCAAGCCGCTGGCCGAGGCCAAGGGCGAGATCGCTTACGCCGCTTCCTTTATCGAGTGGTTCGCCGAGGAAGCCAAGCGCGTCTACGGTGATGTGATCCCTGGCCACCAGCCGGACAAGCGCCTGATCGTGATCAAGCAGCCGATTGGTGTGACTGCCGCCATCACGCCGTGGAACTTCCCCGCCGCGATGATCACCCGCAAGGCCGGCCCGGCCCTGGCCGCTGGTTGCACCATGGTCATCAAGCCGGCTTCGCAAACCCCATTCTCCGCCCTGGCCCTGGTCGAGCTGGCCGAGCGTGCCGGCATCCCGAAAGGTGTGCTGAGCGTGGTCACCGGCAGCGCCGGCGAAGTGGGTGGCGAGCTGACCAGCAACCCCATCGTGCGCAAGCTGTCCTTCACTGGCTCGACCGAAATCGGTCGCCAACTGATGGCCGAGTGCGCGCAGGACATCAAGAAGGTGTCGCTGGAGCTGGGCGGCAACGCGCCGTTCATCGTCTTCGATGACGCCGACCTGGACGCTGCCGTCGAAGGCGCGCTGATCTCCAAGTACCGTAACAACGGCCAGACCTGCGTCTGCGCCAACCGCATCTATGTGCAGGACGCCGTCTACGACGCCTTCGCCGAGAAACTGATCGCCGCTGTGGGCAAACTGAAGATCGGTAACGGTCTGGAAGACGGCACCACAACCGGCCCGCTGATCGACAGCAAGGCCGTGGCCAAGGTGCAGGAGCACATCGCCGACGCGGTGAACAAGGGCGCCAGGCTGGCGCTGGGCGGCAAGCCGCATGCCCTCGGTGGCACCTTCTTCGAACCGACCATCCTGGTGGACGTGCCGAAAACCGCTGCCGTGGCCAAGGAAGAAACCTTCGGCCCGCTGGCGCCGCTGTTCCGCTTCAAGGACGAGGCCGAGGTGATCGCCATGGCCAACGATACCGAGTTCGGTCTGGCTTCCTACTTCTATGCCCGCGACCTGGGTCGCGTGTTCCGCGTGGCCGAAGCGCTGGAGTACGGCATGGTGGGTATCAATACCGGCCTGATCTCCAACGAAGTCGCGCCGTTCGGCGGCGTGAAGGCGTCCGGCCTGGGCCGTGAAGGCTCCAAGTACGGGATCGAGGACTACCTCGAGATCAAGTACATGTGCCTCGGTGGAATCTGATTCGGAAATCCGCTGATTTCCAAGACGGGGCAAGGTGCGAAAGAGCGTGCGGCGCCCCGGTTGTAAGCCGTAACCCTATTGAGTCCCTCGCGGGCTCGGTTCAGTCGATCATCGCATGCTGAGCCGACCTCCCGCCGGGGATGACCATGAGGACACCATGAGCAAGACCAACGAATCCCTGCTGCAACGCCGTGCCGCCGCTGTTCCGCGCGGCGTCGGCCAGATCCACCCGATCGTCGCCGAGCGCGCCGAGAACGCCACTGTGTGGGACGTCGAAGGCCGCGAGTACATCGACTTCGCCGGCGGTATCGCCGTCCTGAACACCGGCCACCTGCATCCGAAGGTGATCGCCGCTGTTCAGGAGCAACTGACCAAGCTGACCCACACCTGCTTCCAGGTGCTGGCCTACGAGCCCTACATCGAGCTTTGTGAGGAGATCGCCAAGCGCGTACCGGGTGACTTCGCCAAGAAGACCCTGCTGGTCACCTCCGGCTCCGAAGCGGTCGAGAACGCGGTGAAGATCGCCCGTGCCGCCACCGGCCGTGCTGGCGTGATCGCCTTCACCGGCGCCTACCACGGCCGCACCATGATGACCCTGTCGCTGACCGGCAAGGTCGTACCGTACTCCGCTGGCATGGGCCTGATGCCCGCTGGCGTGTACCGCGCCCAGGCGCCATGCCCGCTGCACGGTGTGAGCGAGGACGAGTCCATCGCCAGCATCGAGCGCGTGTTCAAGAACGACGCACAGCCGCAGGACATCGCCGCGATCATCATCGAGCCGGTGCAGGGCGAGGGCGGTTTCTACGTCAACTCCCCGGCCTTCATGCAGCGCCTGCGTGCCCTGTGCGACCAGCACGGCATTCTCCTGATTGCTGACGAAGTGCAGACCGGCGCGGGCCGTACTGGCACCTTCTTCGCCACCGAACAACTGGGCGTGGTGCCCGATCTGACCACCTTCGCCAAGTCCGTTGGCGGCGGCTTCCCGATCTCCGGCGTGTGCGGCAAGGCCGAGATCATGGACAAGATCGCTCCCGGTGGTCTGGGCGGCACCTACGCCGGCAGCCCGATCGCCTGCGCCGCGGCCCTGGCCGTACTCAAGGTGTTCGACGAAGAGAACCTGCTGGCGCGCTCTAACGCCGTCGGCGAGAAGCTCAAAGCCGGCCTGAACAAGATCGCCGAGAAGCACAAGGTGATTGGCGACGTGCGCGGCCTGGGTTCTATGGTCGCCATCGAGCTGTTCGAAGGCGGCGACCACAGCAAGCCGGCTGCCGAGCTGGTCGGCAAGATCGTCGCCAAGGCGCGCGAGAAGGGCCTGATCCTGCTGTCGTGCGGCACCTACTACAACGTCATCCGTTTCCTGATGCCTGTCACCATCCCTGACGCGCAACTGGAAAAAGGCATCGCCATCGTTGCCGAGTGCTTCGACGAGCTGGCCTGAGTCGTTCCTGCTGTACCTGCGCCCGTGGCTCACCAGGCCGGGCGCACCTGAGACCCGCCGCGTGCGGGTCTTTTTTTGCCTGCCGGCTGGGGTAGGGCGGGTGAAACCCGCCAGTTCCTTCAAGGCGGGTTGCACCCGCCCTACACGACGCGCGCTCCACTGCCGCTGGGCATGGGGCGCGCAGAAAAAGGCCCGCGCAAGGCGGGCCAAAGGGTGACAAGCAACAGGAGTTCGGGAACCTACTTGGGCTCGAAGATCACATACACCTTGCGGCAGGCTTCGAGCACTTCCCAGGTGCCGGAAAAGCCAGCAGGAATCACGAAACGGTCGCCGGCGCGTACGGTCTTGGCGTTGCCATCAGCATCACGCAGCACAGACACGCCCTGAAGAATCTCGCAGTATTCGTGCTCGGTGTAGTGCACCGTCCATTGACCCACGGCGCCTTCCCAGATGCCACTGCTGAACTGTCCGCAGGGGCTGCTGTAGTGGTTGCGCACGCTTTGCTCGGGGTCGCCCTTGAGCACTTTTTCCGGCGCTGGGCGATAGTGTTCGGCGGCCGTGCCAGCCTGGGCGAAGTCGACGATCTGTTCGATGTTCATCTGGCTGTTCCATGGTTTCGGTGGCGGCAACCGCGCGACCAGCAGGGCCTTCGCGGGAAAGTCGTGGCAGCAGTCTATGTTTAAAAAAACGCACATGACAAGGGCTTTTGCCGGTCCGTGTCAAAAATATTGAAAAGCCACAGCCCCCTGGTTTAGTGTGTCAGCCAGGATCTGGCCAGCGATCTGGCCTTGCAGAATTATTGACAGTGCGCGCCCTCGCAGGCGCCGCTTCCACCCATTGAGAGGATGCCGGAATGACTAGCCTGACTCGTGCCGACTGGGAACAGCGTGCCAAGACCCTGAGCATCGAAACCCGCGCCTTCGTGCACGGTGAGTATCGCGCAGCCGAGTCTGGCGCTACCTTCGAATGCATCAGCCCGGTCGACGGCCGCCTGCTCGGCCTGGTGGCCAGCTGTGACCAGGCCGACGCCGAAGTGGCGGTCAAGGATGCCCGCGCTACGTTTGAATCCGGTGTGTGGTCGCGTCTGGCCCCGGCCAAGCGCAAGAAGGTGATGATCCGTTTCGCCGAGCTGATCGAAGAGCATGGCCAGGAGCTGGCCCTGCTGGAAACCCTCGACATGGGCAAGCCGATCAGCGACTCGCTGAGCATCGACGTCGGCAGCGCCGCCAACGCCATCCGCTGGAGCGGCGAGGCCATCGACAAGGTCTATGACGAGGTCGCTGCCACGCCTCACGACCAGCTCGGCCTGGTCACCCGCGAGCCGGTGGGTGTGGTCGCCGCCATCGTACCGTGGAACTTTCCGCTGCTGATGTCCTGCTGGAAGCTCGGTCCGGCGTTGGCCACCGGTAACTCGATTATCCTCAAGCCCTCCGAGAAGTCGCCGCTGACCGGCATCCGCATCGCCCAGCTGGCCATCGAGGCCGGCATCCCGGCTGGCGTGTTCAACGTGCTGCCAGGCTTCGGCCACACCGTTGGCAAGGCCCTTGCTCTGCACATGGATGTCGACACCCTGGTGTTCACCGGCTCGACCAAGATCGCCAAGCAACTGATGATCTATGCCGGCGAGTCGAACATGAAGCGCGTCTGGCTGGAAGCAGGCGGCAAGAGCCCGAACATCGTCTTCGCTGACGCGCCGGACCTGCAGGCCGCTGCCGAAGCGGCTGCCAGCGCCATTGCCTTCAACCAGGGCGAGGTCTGCACCGCCGGTTCGCGCCTGCTGGTGGAGAACTCGATCAAGGACAAGTTCGTGCCCATGGTGGTCGAGGCGATCAAGGCCTGGAAACCGGGCAACCCGCTGGACCCGGCAACCAATGTCGGTGCGCTGGTCGACACCACCCAGATGAACCAGGTGCTGAACTACATCCAGGCCGGCCATGACGACGGCGCCAAGCTGGTGGCCGGCGGCAAGCGGGTGATGGAGGAAACCGGCGGCACCTATGTCGAGCCGACCATCTTCGATGGGGTGAACAACGCCATGCGCATCGCCAAGGAAGAGATCTTCGGCCCGGTGCTGTCGGTGATCGGTTTCGATGACGAGGCCGATGCCGTGGCCATCGCCAACGACACCATCTATGGCCTGGCGGCAGGTATCTGGACCAGCAACCTGTCCCGCGCCCATCGCGTTGGCCGCGCCGTGCGTGCCGGCAGCGTGTGGATCAACCAGTACGATGGCGGTGACATGACCGCGCCGTTCGGTGGTTTCAAGCAGTCCGGCAACGGTCGCGACAAGTCGCTGCATGCCTTCGACAAGTACACCGAGATCAAGGCCACCTGGATCAAGCTGTAGCGGTACCGGGACGATCTCCTGGTCGTCGGCCAGGTAATCGGCTCCCCTCTCCCATTTATGGGAGAGGGGCTGGGGGAGAGGGCCGAGAACGCAGCGAAACTGCCGGCTATCTCGCTCCCGAAACCTACGGCCGGGTTCCCGAGGAGCCCGGCCGTTGTCTTTGCAGTGGCTCGTCTGCCAAGGAATTCACCAATGCGTTGGGGCACCTACTTCGCCGTCTGCTCGGCGGTCATCAGCATCGGGTTGGCGCTGGGCGTGACCATGCCGCTGGTGTCGTTGCGCCTGGAAAGCTGGGGCTATGATTCTTTTGCCATTGGTGTGATGGCGGCCACTCCTGCGGTTGGTGTGTTGCTCGGAGCTTCGCTGGCCGGGCGCCTGGCGGCACGTTTCGGCACCACCGTGCTGATGCAGTTGTGTCTGTTGCTCGGTGCGCTGTCGGTGGCTGGCCTGGCGCTGGTGCAGAATTATGCGGTCTGGGTGGGGCTGCGGCTGTTCCTCGGCGTGGCGCTGACCGTGGTGTTCGTGCTCGGTGAAAGCTGGATTAACCAGCTCGCCGTGGAAAAGTGGCGCGGCCGTCTGGTGGCGTTGTACGGCACGGGTTATGCCCTCAGTCAGCTCAGCGGGCCGTTGCTGCTGACAGCGCTCGGCACGGCGACTGACCGGGGTTTCTGGACGGGCGTGTGTCTGCTGATCGGCGGTTCGCTGATTCTGCTCGGGCGCACCGGTGCACCCCAGGTGGATGCGCATAGCGCTTCTGGGCGCGGGCTATTGGTGTTCTGCCGCAAGTTGCCGGCGATTGCCTGGGCGGTAATGCTGTTCGCCGCCTTCGAGGCGATGATGCTGACCCTGCTGCCGATCTACAGCCTGCGCCAGGGCTTCACCCAGGAGGTGGCGCTGGTCATGGTCAGCGTGGTGGTGATCGGCGATGCCGCGCTGCAACTGCCCATCGGCTGGCTGGCCGACCGCATGTCGCGGCAGACCTTGTTCCGCTGTTGTGGCGTGGTGTTGCTGCTGTCCAGCCTGGCGATACCGTTGCTCCTGCACACGCCGCTGATCTGGCCGGTGTTCGTTGCCTTCGGTGCCAGCGCCGGTGGTCTGTTCACCCTGTCGCTGATCATGATCGGCGAGCGTTACCGCGATGATGAACTGGTGCGTGCCAACGCCCACGTCGCTCAGCTGTGGGGCCTGGGTTGCCTGGTCGGGCCGCTGGCCACGGGCGCCGTCAGCCAGTGGCTGAGCGGCCATGCGTTGCCGCTGATGATGGCTACCGGTGCCCTGGTATTCATCATCCTGGCCAGTCAGCGCGGCGCCTTCAGCGAGATGCAGGCGGTGGGCGCGGCACGCTCCTGATGCCGCTGACCAGCTAGCAGGCTGTTGAAAAACTATCTGCGTTGCCACTGCTGCGTTAAAAACAGGCTCGTGCGCGAGTCCGATCAAAATGCTCATTTACAGCTCGTAAACTCCGCTTTTTCGCCTATTTTTGCCTTGCATTGGCTGCCTCGCCTACGTTTTTCAACGGCCTGCTAGAGCACTTCCTTCAGCCGGTGCCAGAGCATGCCCAGTGCCAGCAGCGGTGAGCGCAGGTGCTTGCCGCCGGGGAAGGTCATGTGCGGCACCTTGTCGAACAGATCGAAGCCATGGCTTGCCTGACCGGCGATGGCCTCGCCGAGCAGTTTGCCAGCCAGGTGCGTGGCGTTGACGCCGTGGCCGGCGTAGGCCTGGGCGTGGAACACGTTGGGCTGATCCTTGAGTCGGCCGATCTGCGGCAGGCGGTTGGCGCCGATGCCGATCATCCCGCCCCATTGATAGTCGATGCGCACATTGGCCAGTTGCGGGAATACCTTGAGCATCTTCGGCTTCATGTAGCCAGCGATATCGGCCGGGTCACGCCCGGAATAGTGGCAGGCACCACCGAACAGCAGGCGGCGGTCGGCGGAGAGTCGGTAATAGTCGACTGTCACGCGCTGGTCGCACAGCGCCATATTCTGTGGAATCAGTTGCCTCGCCTGCTCTTCGGAGAGTTGTTCGGTGGCGATGATATAGCTGCCGGCCGGTAGCACCTTGCCGCTCAGGGTCGGATTGAGGCCGTTGATGTAGGCATTGCAGGCCAGCACCAGGTACTTGGCGCGCACTTGGCCCTGGGCGGTGTGCACGCGCACCTCGTTGCCGTAGTCGATGCGTGTCACCGGTGAGTCTTCGAACAGCTGCACGCCGAGCGATTGGGCGGCAGCGGCTTCGCCGAGCGCCAGGTTGAGCGGGTGCAGGTGGCCCGAGCCCATGTCGATCATGGCACCGTGATAGTTGTCGGAGCCGACCACTTCGTGGATGCGCTCCTTCGGCACCATGCGCAGTTCGTGACGATAGCCGAGGCTTTCCAGCTCTGCCTTGTCGGCGGCGAAGTCGTCCATATGCGCCGGTTTGTTGGCCAGGTCGCAGTAGCCCCAGGTCAGGTCGCAATCGATCTGAAACTGCGCAACGCGATCACGCACGATCTCCACCGCCTCCAGGCCCATCAGCTTGAACTGGCGCACGCCATCCTGGCCGACCACCGATTCGAACTGTTCGACATCATGGCCGACGCCACGAATCAGCTGCCCGCCGTTGCGCCCGCTGGCGCCCCAGCCGATCTTGCGCGCCTCCAGCAGCGCCACCGACAGGCCTTTCTGGGCCAGCTCGATGGCGGTGTTGAGGCCGCTGAAACCGCCACCGACGATGCACACGTCCACCTGCAGCTCACCGCCCAGGGGCGGGTAGGCCTGCTGGCGATTGACGCTGGCGGCGTAATAGGAAGCGGCATGCTGCGGGCTGTGGACGGGCTGGTGAACGCGGGCGTTCATGTGCGAAATCCTGATTGTGTTGTGTGGAAAATTCAACGCAGCATAAGCGCGTGATCCGTCCGGCGCCAAGAGGCCTGCGGAAAAAACACGCGGGACAGCAGAACGACGTCGTGCGCTACGTTCGGGGATCGGCGTGTAGCTAATCCGTCCCTCTGCGGGCAGGCATCAGCATGGCACGGTAAACTGTCGCCTTCGTTGCCAGGCGCCCGCGTATGAGCTGCACAGACCGCAAGATCGATCACCTGCGCCGGCAGATCCCGCGCTTCGACTGCATACCCGGCTGCCATGACTGCTGTGGGCCGGTGACCGCCTCATCCGAAGAGCTGGCGCGCCTGCCGGTGAAGAACGATGCCGAACATGACGCGGCGCTGGCCGAGTACAACTGCGTACACCTGGGACCGAACGGTTGCGAGGTGTATGACCAGCGCCCGCTGATCTGTCGCCTGTTCGGCACCACACCACGTCTGCCTTGCCCGCATGGGCGTGGGCCGGAACTGCCGATCGAGCCGGCGGTGGAGCGCCAGGTGCACCGTCTGATCGCCACCACTCGCCAGCGACTCGTTTAGGCTGATGGCTCCCACGCTCTGCGTGGTAGACCCCTGCAGTGGCGCTCCGCGCCACGACTTGCCGCGTGCAGCAGGCTGACGCAGAACGTCCGGGGCTGCATGCCCACACAGAGCGTGGGAACGATCGACCATTGTGTAGGAGCGAGCTCTGCTCGCGAAGCTTTTGCTGGTCTGGTTCGCGAGCAGAGCTCGCTCCTACAGATTCACTCCGGCACCGGCAGCGCCAGGCTCTCCTTCACCTCCTCCATGACGATGTAGCTCTTCGATTCGCGCACGTGCGGCAGCTTGAGCAGGATGTCACCGAGCAGCTTGCGGTAGCTGGCCATCTCGTTGATGCGCGCCTTCACCAGGTAATCGAAGTCGCCGGACACCAGGTGGCATTCCAGCACATGCGGCAGCTTGAGTACGGCGCGGCGAAACTCCTCGAAGGTGTCGCCGGATTTGTAGTCCAGGCTGATCTCGACGAACACCAGCAGGTTGGCCTTGAGGTGCTGCGGATTGAGGCGGGCGTGGTAGCCCATGATGATGCCTTCGCGCTCCAGACGGCGTACGCGCTCAGTGCAGGGCGTGGTCGACAGGCCCACGCGCTCGCCCAGTTCGGTGAAGCTGATGCGCCCGTCCTCCTGCAGGATACGGAGGATGTTGCGGTCGATCTTGTCCAGTTCACGACGGCTTTGATGCTGGGTTCTCATGGGGAATCCGCCTCTGTAAAATGGCTTTTTGCCAAGAATTCTCGCCAAATATAGCTGTGTATATGGTGAAAAGCACTGCGCGGCTCTTCCTATACTGCGCCCATCGACAACAATGGCCTGTAACGCACGCGCCCTGGGCGCGGCGGGGAGAAAAACATGCGTGTTCTGGTTCTCGGCAGCGGTGTGATTGGTACCGCCAGTGCTTACTACCTCGCCCGTCAGGGCTTCGAGGTGGTGGTGGTCGACCGTCAGAACGGCCCGGCGCTGGAAACCAGCTTCGCCAACGCTGGCCAGGTCTCGCCGGGCTACGCTTCGCCCTGGGCCGCCCCGGGCGTGCCGCTGAAGGCCATCAAGTGGCTGCTGCAGAAACACGCGCCGCTGGCGATCAAGGTCACTGGTGACGTCGACCAGTACCTGTGGATGGCGCAGATGCTGCGCAACTGCACTGCCAGCCGCTATGCGATCAACAAGGAGCGCATGGTGCGCCTGTCCGAGTACAGCCGTGACTGCCTCGACGAGCTGCGCGCCGAGACCGGCATCGCCTATGAAGGCCGCCAGCTCGGTACCACCCAGCTGTTCCGCACCCAGGCCCAGGTCGATGCCGCTGCCAAGGACATCGCCGTGCTGGAAGCCTCCGGCGTACCCTTCGAGCTGCTCGACCGCGATGGCATCGCTCGCGTCGAGCCGGCCCTGGCTGGCGTCAAACACAAGCTGGCCGGTGCTCTGCGCCTGCCCAACGACCAGACCGGCGACTGCCAGATGTTCACCACCAAGCTGGCGGACATGGCCAAGGCGCTCGGCGTCGAGTTCCGTTTCGGCCAGATCATCCAGCGCCTGGACGCCGTGGGCGACCGTATCAACGGCGTGTGGATCGACGGCAAGCTGGAAACCGCCGACCGCTACGTGCTTGCCCTCGGCAGCTACAGCCCGCAACTGCTCAAGCCGCTGGGCATCCGTGCGCCGGTGTATCCGCTCAAGGGCTACTCGTTGACCGTGCCGATCACCAACCCGGACATGGCACCTACCTCGACCATTCTCGATGAGACCTACAAGGTCGCCATCACCCGCTTCGACAGTCGCATCCGCGTTGGTGGCATGGCCGAGATCGCCGGTTTCGACCTGTCGCTCAACCCGCGTCGTCGCGAAACACTGGAGATGATCACCGCCGATCTTTATCCCGAGGGCGGCGATCTGCAGCGCGCCGACTTCTGGACCGGTCTGCGCCCGGCCACGCCCGACGGCACCCCGATCGTCGGCGCCACCGCCTACCGCAATCTGTTCCTCAACACCGGCCACGGTACCCTGGGCTGGACCATGGCCTGCGGCTCCGGTCGCCTGCTCGCCGATCTGATGGCCAACAAGCGTCCGCAGATCAGCGCCGACGGCCTGAATATCTCGCGTTACTCGCGCAAGGCGCGTGAAGTGCAAGCAGCACCGCAGCCGCTGCGCACCTGATAGCCTTCGCGCTTTCGCAATCCAAGGAGCTTTAGCTTTATGTCGATTCAGCGCCTGCATGTGGCCAAACGCTACAGCGAAGTGGTGATCCACAACGGCACGATTTACCTCGCCGGCCAGTTGGCCGATGAGTTCGATGGTGATATCCACGAGCAGACCCGGCAGACCCTGGCCAACATCGACAAGATGCTGGCCGAGGGAGGCAGCGACAAGAGCAAGATCCTCTCGCTGACCATCTTCCTCAAGGACATGGCCGACTACGATGGCCTCAACGCCGAGTACGACGCCTGGGTCGCCGATGGCCATGCGCCGGCCCGTGCCTGCGTCGAGGCGAAGATGTACAAGCCCGAGGTGCTGGTGGAAATGTGCGTGGTAGCGGCCGTCTGACGCGACTACAGCTTTTTGTTGCCTGCCATCCATGGCGGCAACCCTCCGGGCCGTCGCAAGCGACGTCAAAAAATTCTCCCGGATTTTTTTTGTGTTGGCTTTTCGCCCGGCTCCCTGCCGGGTTTTTTTTGAACAGTGCCGCTAGCGGCCACCGTGTGACTGATTACAACCGAGGGAACACCTTGCCATGCGTCCTGCTCGTGCCCTGATCGATCTGCAAGCGCTTCGTCACAACTACCAACTGGCCCGCGAACTGAGCGGCGCCCGCGCCCTGGCCGTGGTCAAGGCCGATGCTTACGGACATGGCGCTGTGCGCTGTGCGCAGGCACTCGAAGCCGAGGCCGATGGTTTTGCCGTGGCCTGCATCGAAGAAGCGCTGGCGTTACGCGAGGCCGGCATCAGGGCGCCGATCCTGCTGCTCGAAGGCTTCTTCGAGGCCGACGAACTGGCGCTGATCGACCAGCATGACCTGTGGTGTGTCGCCCATGCGCAGTGGCAGATCGAGGCTATCGAGCAGGCCCAACTGAGCAAGCCGCTGACCGTCTGGCTCAAGCTGGACAGCGGCATGCGTCGCGTCGGCCTGCATCCGGCCGAGTACCAGGCCGCCTATCGGCGCCTGCTGGCCAGCGGCAAGGTTGGCAAGATCGTGCTGATGAGCCACTTCGCTCGCGCCGATGAGCCCGAGTGCGAGCGCACGAGTGAGCAACTGGCGGTGTTCCAGCAGGCGCGCGAAGGCCTCAGCGCCGAGGTCAGCTTGCGCAATTCGCCGGCCGTGCTTGGCTGGCCGCAGGTGCCGAGCGACTGGGTGCGCCCCGGCATCATGCTGTACGGCGCCACGCCGTTCGAGCAGGCTCAGGAGCAGGCCGCTCGCCTGCAGCCGGTGATGACGCTCGAATCGAAGGTGATCAGCGTGCGTGAACTGCCGGCCGGCGAGCCGGTGGGTTATGGCGCGCGCTTCGTCGCCGAAAGGCCGACCCGCGTCGGTGTGGTCGCCATGGGCTATGCCGACGGCTATCCGCGCCATGCGCCGAGCGGCACGCCAGTGGTGGTGGACGGTCAGCTGACCCGGCTGATCGGTCGGGTGTCGATGGACATGCTCACTGTCGACCTGACCGATTTGCCACAGGTCGGCCTTGGCAGCCATGTCGAACTATGGGGCAAACAGGTGCTGGCCAGTGACGTGGCCATGGCGGCAGGTAGCATTCCCTATCAGATTTTTTGCAACCTGCGGCGGGTACCGCTGCTCTATCTCGGGGGCTGAAACCCGTTAAAAGACGGCTGCGCGTCGGCCATGCTGCGTTAAAAACAGGCTGGTTCGCCAGCCCGGTCGTATTGCTCATGTACAGCTCGTACACTCTGCATCCTCCCCTATTTTTGCGTTGCATGGCTCTGGCTCGCGGCCTTTTAACGGGTTTCCTGGGAGGTGTGTAGGCGAAGGGTGAACGCAAGTGTTGTAAATTCCGAACGCTATGCCATGATACGGACACTTTTTCGTCTCTTATCCCAAGGGGGATTCCAGCATTGGACGTCGGCGTTCGACTGCAATCGATTCGTAAGCTCAAAGGCCTATCCCAGCGTGAACTCGCCAAGCGGGCGGGCGTCACCAACAGCACCATTTCCATGATCGAGAAGAACAGCGTCAGCCCCTCGATCAGTTCGCTGAAAAAGGTGCTCGGCGGCATTCCCATGTCGCTGGTGGAATTCTTCTCGCTCGACATGGAGCAGGAGAACCAGACCCAGGTGGTCTATCGTGCCGCCGAACTGACCGATATCTGCAGTGGCGCCATCACCATGAAGCTGATTGGCAAGGCCCACCCGAGTCGCGCCATTTCCTTTCTCGACGAGACCTATCCGGCCGGCACCGATACGGGTGACGAAATGTACGCCCACGAAGGCGAAGAGGCTGGCATGCTGGTCGAGGGCAAGCTGGAGCTGACCGTTGGCAACGAGGTGTTCATCCTCGAGCCAGGCGACAGCTATTATTTCGAAAGCAGCAAGCCGCATCGCTTCCGCAATCCGTTCGATGTACCGGCGCGTTTGATCAGTGCCACGACGCCAGCGAACTTCTGATCAATAACCCTGCGACAATATGGGTTGTTTCGGCCTGGCCTGCTTGCCGTTATACTGTCGCCCGCTCGCGAAACCGTGGCCGCGGGCGTGACTAGCCACGAAGAGGGTGTACCGTGAATCTGATGAAGAAAATGCTGGCAGTACCGGCTGCCGTATTGGCCCTGTGGGCAGTGACTGCTCAGGCCACGACCGATGAAGCTATCGCCGAGCGCCTCAAGCCTGTAGGCGAGGTGTGCATCATGGGCGAAGAGTGCAAGGGCGTCGAAACCGTCGCTGCATCCGCCGGGGGGGGGGCACGCACCACTGACGACATCATCGCCAAGTATTGCAGTGCCTGCCACGCCACCGGTGTGCTGGACGCGCCGAAGATCGGTGACACCGCTGCCTGGAAAGAGCGTGCCGACCACCAGGGCGGTCTAGACGGCATCCTCGCTGCTGCCATCTCCGGTATCAACGCCATGCCGCCGAAAGGCACCTGTGCTGACTGCACGGATGACGAACTGCGCGAAGCGATTCAGAAGATGTCTGGCCTGTAAGGCATATCGCTTTCATGAAGAAACCGCCCTCTGGGCGGTTTCTTCGTTTTGGCTGCCCGCCTGCCTGAAGGGCTGTTCGGGCGTCCAGTGTCAGTCGAGGAAGCGTACCTGGCCATTCTCCAGTGCTGCGACGCGAGCCAGCGATTCGACGCGGTAGCCTTCGCTTTCCAGCAACTTGCGGCCGTCCTGGAAAGACTTCTCGATGACGATGCCGATGCCGGCAATCTGGGCACCGGCCTGCTGGATCAGGTCGATCAGCGCTTTGGCAGCATGGCCGTTGGCAAGGAAGTCGTCGATCACCAGTACGCGGTCCGCGGCGGTCAGGTGACGGGCGGAAATGGCAATGGTGCTTTCGGTCTGCTTGGTGAAGGAGAACACCTTGGAGATCAGCAGGTCGTCCTTGAGCGTCAGCGACTGAAACTTGCGCGCGAAGATCACCGGAATGCCCAGCTCGAGGCCGGCCATCACCGCCGGAGCGATGCCCGAGGCCTCGATGGTGACGATCTTGCTGATGCCCTGGCCGGCGAAACGCTGGGCGAACTCGTGGCCGATCTCCTGCATCAGGCGCGGATCGATCTGGTGGTTGAGAAAGGCGTCCACCTTGAGTACGTGCTCGGACAGCACGATGCCTTCGCTGCGAATCTTCTGTTTCAACGACTCCACGGTCGATCCTCTGGTTGAGCAGAAAAGCTGCGGATTTTCGCTCAAAATGCCCCGGATTGTGTAGTGAAACCGCAGCCTGCCCGACAGTCGTGACCCATTGACCGCCTGGACAGGTTGGTAGCCCGGATGCAATCCGGGGGCGCACTGCGCTCAGGCGCTCTTACTCAGCCGCCGCAGAATGTCCCTGGGAATGCCGCGCGTATCCAGCGGCAGCTTGTCCGGCGCGGGCTCGATGCCCAGTTCGTAGAGCCAGTTGAGGGCGTACTCGCGCAGTTGCTTGATCTCGTAGGACTGCCACTGTTCGCAAATCGCTGGAAAGGCCTCGATCTCGTAGTCGAACGCGCGCAGGGGCCTGCGGCCGGTCAGCGCGGCGCTGAGCAGCGGGTGGGCATGCACATCGTCAAGGGTGAACAGGAAGGATTCACGCATGGCCACGCGCTGGGGGACGTCGAGGTTGGGCACCTGGCTGTAGCGCTCGGGATCGAGCTCGATCTGCTGGCGCTCGTCGCTGTAGTGATCTCCCGCAGGCAGGGTCAGAACGCTGCCACTTTCCAGATCCAGCCAGTTCTCCTGCTGCTCACGGCCGTTGATCAGCTGACTCAGGGCATCGAGGTCGAGCGTGAATGTGCGCATGGTTCCAGCTCCCTGTGTCTGAACGGTATCTTCTTTCTGACTGGCAAATATGGCGAGGGTGCCTGTGGCATTTGAAGTGGTGGGCTGAAGCCCACCCTACTCCGCTCAGGCGTAGGGTGGGCCGGGCGGCGATCCAGCGCGGTAGGGTGGGCTTCAGCCCACCAGGCAGCAAGGTCCGGTTTTCAGCGCGGTAGGGTGGGCTTCGGCCCATCAGGCAGCAAGGTCCGGTTTTCAGCGCTTGAGCATCGCCCGCATATTGGCCAGGGCGTCGTTGCCGCGTGCGGCCTTGACCTCCACCGGCGCCTCTTCCAGACCTTCCCACACCAGGTCTTCCGGCGGCAGTTCGTCGAGGAAGCGGCTCGGCGAGCAGTCGATCACCTCGCCGTATTGCTTGCGCTTGGCGGCGAAGGTCAGCGCCAGGTTGCGCTTGGCGCGGGTGATGCCGACGTAGGCCAGGCGCCGCTCCTCCTCGATGGTGTCGGCTTCGATGCTGGAGCGGTGGGGGAGGATCTCTTCCTCGAAACCGATGATGTACACCGACGGAAACTCCAGACCCTTGGAGGCGTGCATGGTCATCATCTGCACGCCTTCGGCGCCTTCTTCCTCTTCCTGCTGGCGCTCGAGCATGTCGCGCAGCACCAGCTTGCCGATGGCGTCTTCGATGGTCATGTCGCCGTCTTCGTCGCGCTCCAGGGTGCTCTTCAGCGCGTCGACGAGGAACCAGACGTTACCCATGCGCGCGTCGGCCACCTTGTCGCTGGAGGCGTTCTGCCGTAGCCAGTTCTCGTAGTCGATGTCCATGACCATGCTGCGAATCGCAGTGATAGGATCGTTCTGCGCGCACTCCTGGCGCACCCGATCCATCCAGCGGGTGAAGCGCTGCAGGCGCTCGGTGAAGCGCGCATCGAGATGCTCGCCGAGGCCCATCTCGCCAGCGGCGGCGTACATGCTGATCTTGCGTTCGCTGGCGTAGTTGCCGAGTTTTTCCAGAGTGGCGGAGCCGATCTCCCGACGTGGCACGTTGATCACGCGCAGGAAGGCGTTGTCGTCGTCCGGGTTGACCAGCAGGCGGAAGTAACTCATCAGGTCCTTCACCTCCTGGCGGGCGAAGAAACTGGTGCCGCCTGAGAGGCGATAGGGAATCTGGTGGTGCTGCAGTTTCAGCTCCATCAGCTTGGCCTGGTAGTTGCCGCGATAGAGGATGGCGAATTCGCTGTAGGGACGCTGGGTACGCAGATGCTCGGTGAGAATTTCCAGGGCCACCCGCTCGCACTCGGCGTCTTCGTTACGGGTGCGGATCACGCGAATCTCGTCGCCCATGCCCATCTCGCTCCACAACTGCTTCTCGAACACGTGCGGGTTGTTGGCGATCAGCACGTTGGCGCATTTGAGGATACGGCTGGTGGAGCGGTAGTTCTGCTCCAGCATCACCACTTTCAGCGACGGATAATCCTCTTTCAGCAGCATCAGGTTTTCCGGGCGCGCGCCACGCCAGGCGTAGATCGACTGGTCATCGTCGCCGACCACGGTGAACTGGTTGCGCATGCCTACCAGTAGCTTCACCAGCAGGTACTGGCTGGCGTTGGTGTCCTGGTATTCGTCCACCAGCAGGTAACGGATGCGGTTCTGCCATTTCTCCAGGATGTCGGCGTGCTCCTGAAAAAGCTTCACCGGCAGTAGGATCAGGTCGTTGAAGTCCACCGCGTTGTAGGCTTTGAGCGTGCGCTGGTAGTGCAGGTAGACGATGGCGGCAGTCTGTTCCTTGGGATTGCGCGCCTTGGCCAGGGCTTCGTCGGGCAGGATCAGGTCGTTCTTCCAGCTGTCGATGAGGTTCTTCACCTCATCGGCGCCGTCGTCGCCGGAATACTCCTTCTGCATGATGTCGCTGAGCAGCGCCTTGATGTCGCCGTCGTCGAAGATCGAGAAGCCGGGTTTGTAGCCCAGGCGCGCGTATTCCTTGCGGATGATGTTCATGCCCAGGTTGTGGAAGGTGGACACGGTCAGGCCGCGCGCCTCGCTGCCCTTGAGCAGGGTGCCGACGCGCTCCTTCATCTCGCGCGCGGCCTTGTTGGTGAAGGTCATGGCGACGATGTGCTGGGCGCGAATGCCGCAGTTCTGTACCAGGTGGGCGATCTTGCGTGTGATCACGCTGGTCTTGCCGGAACCGGCACCGGCGAGCACCAGAAGCGGGCCGCCGACGTAGTTCACGGCCTCTTGTTGCCGGGGGTTCAGTCGGGACATGGGATCGTTCACAGAAAAAGGGCCGGGCATTTTAACAGGCCCGAAGGCTTCTGCCGCGACCGTCCGGAACTGTGGCCTAGCGCACGAAATTGCATCGCCATGCACTTGGTTAATCACTTTATTCCAGTACTCTGGTGCCACTTGTCGCTTTACTGGTTATATCTCAGGATCTGCACTACCTTTCGCACGTATGTGATTGATTAGACGCCGATTACGGCGCGTTCAGGCGACGCGATTCGCCATCATTCTTGTGGTCATTGGGGGAGGTTGCTTGTCCACGCTCGTCGAACCCTTGCGGTTGGTCCTGTTGGCGGAAACGCCGGACTGGGCCGAATTGTTGCGCGAGCAGTTGAGCGCCCTGGGCAGCCCATCCCCGCTTATTACCGCGCCGTCATGGGAAGCGGCCAGCAATCTGTTCGATGATCACGCCAGCGGTCTGCTGCTGAGTACCCCGGACCGTCTTCCCGATCCCCATCAGTGCCCCCTGCCCATCGTCCTGCTGCTCGACGAGGAGCCAGTCGAAGAACCTGTCGGTGTCAGCGATTGGTTGGTGCGCGGCAGCCTCAACCTCGACGTGCTGCGCCGTTGCCTGCGCTACGCGCGTGAACAGGGCAATCTCAAGCACACCCTGCAGCGCCTGGCCGAACAGGATCCCCTGACCGGCATCGCCAATCGCCAGGGTTTCCAGACTCTGCTCGCCGCGCGCCTGGCCGAGTGTGGTGGCCGCGGCCTGGTACTCGGTCATCTCGATCTGGATAACTTCCGCCACGCCAACGATGCCCTCGGCTACCAGGCTGGGGATCGCCTGATCCTGCAGGTGGTGGCGCGGCTCAAGAGCCTGCTGCAGCCCTGCGATCAGATTGCGCGTCTGGGTAGCGACGAATTCGCGCTGTTGCTCGATGCACGCCGCGATCCGCAGCGCGTGGAGCGCCTGGCCGAGCGCGTCACCGAAGTATTGGGTGAGCCTTACTGGCTGGACGGCGAGAGTCTGCTGATCGGTTGCAGCCTTGGCCTGGCCCATGCCCGCGCTGGCGAGGGCGCCGATCCGCTGCTGTGGCACGCGCATATCGCCATGCAACAGGCCAAGAATCAGCAAGGCTGCGTGTTTCATGTCTATGACGAACGCCTGAACCGCAGCGCACGCAGCCAGGCCGATCTGGAAGGCGAGCTGCGCCGTGCGTTACGCCGCGACGAACTGGAGCTGCATTATCAGCCCCGCCTGTGCCTGAAGAGCGGGCGCATCGTCGGCCTGGAGGCGCTGGTGCGCTGGCAGCACAGCGAGCGTGGGCTGCTCTCGCCCAATGAGTTCGTACCGCTGGCCGAAGAAACCGGGCTGATCGTACCGCTCGGTTACTGGGTCATCTCCCGTGCCCTGCGCGATATGCAGTGGCTGCGTGGGCGCGGCCTGCCGGCACTGCATATGGCGGTCAACCTGTCGTTTCGCCAGTTTCAGGACAGCCAGTTGCTGCCGACCCTCAGCCGTTTGATCGAAGAACGTGGGGTCGATGCGCAGTGGCTGGAGTTCGAGCTGACCGAAACCGCAGTGATGCGCCGCAGCGACCAGGTGCAGCAGACCATGCTGGCGCTGGGACGGCTCGGCGTGCGTTTTTCGCTGGACGACTTCGGCACCGGCTTCTCGTCTTTCGTTCATCTCAACAACCTGCCGATCACCCTGCTGAAGATCGACAAGAGCTTTGTCGGCGGCATGGGCGAGCGTGCCGAGAATCGCCAATTGGTGCGGGCGATGATCAATCTGGCGCATAACCTCAATCTCGAAGTGGTGGCCGAAGGGGTGGAGAACATCGAGCAGCTCGACATGCTGCGTCAGTTCGGCTGCGATCAGGTGCAGGGCTACCTGATCAGCAAGGCGATACCTCTGGCGGAGCTGGCACGCTTTCTGGTGTTCGGCCTGCGCCAGCCGCTACTCGCCGGATCGTAACCCGTAGCCCAATGAGATGGACTCCTCCCTCCTACGGCGTCATTGCGCCAGACTGAAGGTTACGAAACAAACAATCCCGGAGGGGGAGCCCGCATGAAACTTAAACGCATAGGCGTGGATTTGGCAAAGCAGGTTTTTCAAGTTCATGGTGTCGACAGCCATGAGCAGGTCAAATGCCGCAAGCAACTCAAACGGCAT
>NZ_NIUB01000036.1 GCF_002197815.1 Pseudomonas oleovorans subsp. oleovorans | reverse complement strand
TCCCCGCCCTACGATGTTTTTTGGGGGGGCGGGCGGCGATCCGCTTCAGCCCACCAACGAAGCGCACAGCCAACACCAACCCGTCGTTTACCCCGTAGGAGCGGCTGGCAGCATTTCGTTTCAGCCGCGAAGCGCTCATGAACATCGCGGCTGAAGCCGCTCCTACGGTCTGCGGCCGAACGCTGATTTGCGTAGGAGCGGCTTCAGCCGCGAACCCACCCTGAATCAAGCACTCTCCAACCCCACCCGCACCACCCCACTATCAATCGCCAAATGCACCAACTCCGCCTGCGAGCTGATCTGCAATTTGTTCTTTACCAAAGTCTGATAATTGGACAGGGTCTTGGCGCTGATGCACAGCTTCTCGGCGATCTGCCGAGGTGGCAGGCCGCGGGCGAGCATGACGAAGATTTCGAACTCGCGCTGGGTCAGTTCGCGCAAACGTGGGTCGAAGCCGCCTGCGCTGGCGGGGTTACAGGCCAGTTGAGTAGCCAGTTGCTGTTCGATATAGGCGTGGCCGGCGGCGGTGCGTTTGACCGCCTCCACCAGCACTTCCGGCGACGAGTTTTTGGTCAGGTAGCCGATGGCGCCAGCATCCAGCGCCTGGCGCACCAGGGGCAGTTCGTCGTGCATGCTGAAGAACAGCACGCGCAGTTGCGGCAGGCGCTGACGCAGGCGGCGGGTGGTTTCCAGGCCGCTGATGCCGGGCAGGCCGATGTCCATGATCACCAGGTTGGGAATCTCTTCCTGCACCCGTTGCAGGGCCTGTTCGCCGTCGCAGGCCTCACGCAGTTGCACATCGGGCAACAGGGCGCGCAGCAGGCTGGCGTAGCCCTGGCGCACCACGGCGTGATCGTCCACCAGTAGAACCTTCATCGCGTCGCCTCCAGAGGAATGTTCAGACACAACGCCCAGCCGGCTTGCGGTCGACTGTGCAGGCGCAGTTCGCCGCCGAGGCTGCGGCTGCGTTCGCGCATCGAGCGCAGGCCGATACCGGGGCGCAGCGGCAGTGCAGTACCCTGGCCGTTGTCGCGCACCAGCAGGCGCAAGCCATGACCACGGCGTTGCAGGCGAATGCGTACTTCGCTGGCCTCGGCATGGCGGGCGACGTTGGTCAGCGCCTCCTGCACCAGGCGATAGAGGTGGGCCTTGCTCGCCAGCGGCAGGCTCGGCAGGTGCTCGCCCAGTTGCAGACGGCAGCGAATGCCTTGCGCCTGCTGCCAGTCGGCGGCCAGTTGCTGCAGCGCCGGGCCCAGCTCCAGGCGCTCCAGCACCACCGGGTAGAGGTCGCGGATCAGGCTGCGAAAGCCCTGCTGCAGGCGCTCGCAGTTGTCGTCGAGCAGGCGCGCGGTGTCCTGCACCTGCTGCGGCCGGTCGGCAATCACTTTGAGCAGACAGGCCTGGGCACGGATGCCACTCAGGTACTGGCCGAGGTCGTCGTGCAGGGTCTGGCCAAGGCGCGTGCGCTCGCGCTCCTGCAACGCCAGCAACGCCTGGGTCAGCTCGGCGTTGTCCGCCTGCACCTGTTGCAGGGTGATGGTCATCTCGTTGAAGTGCGCCGCCAGGTGTTTGGCCTCGGCCAGGCTGTGGTCATGCAAGCGCGTATCGAAGTGACCGGCGCCGACCTGGCGCAGGCCGGCGAGCAGTTCGTCCAGCACACGGCGGGCGCGGCGCACGGCAAAGCGGATGGTGAGCAAGCTGAGGATTAGGGCGAAGGCGCTGAGCAGCAGCAGTTGCAGCAGCGAGTCGTAGATTTCCTCGATCTCGTCATAGGGATCGAGGGCAATACGCAACTCGCGGCCATCCTCCAGCGGCCAGGCATCGGCCACCAGTGAGGCCGAGCCCAGCAGGCGTTCGGCGATCCAAAGCTCGATGGCACTTTCGGTTTGCTGCTTGGGCTCTTCGCCCGGGCGCAGCCAGCTCACGCGGATATGCCGCAGGTTCTCGGTCAGCTCCGGACGCAGGCTGCCGGGGTTGCTGCGCGCCACTTCGCCCAGGTACTCGACCACCGCCTCGGCCGCCAGCAACTCGCGGCGCACGTCGTGGCCGGACTGGCGCAACAACAGCGCCAGCCCGGCCAGGGTGACCAGCACGAACAGCAGGCTGACGCCGAGGTTGATGCGACCGAGGGCGGTCATCTACTTGACCACGCTACTTGACAACAAAATGGCCGAGCATGCCCTTGCCCTCCAGGCCCTTGGCGTAGAAGCGGTATTTGCCCGGCTTGACCGGCAGGAAGAAGATCTCCGCCTCGCCGGCGTCCTCGAACTCCAGCTCGGTGAGAGTCACCGCCTTGATCTCCACGCCGCCGGCCTCGACCTTGCGCAGGTAGATGGCGGTGGCGAACTCCGGCGCCTGGAAGGCGTATTCCTTCTGCCCGCTGGCGATGATCTTGAGCTGGTAGGCCTGGCCGGTTTCCAGCTGGTATTCGGTCTGCGACATGAAGTAGTCGCTATCGTCGTTACCCAGCACCAGGTCAGGCAATGCCACCGGGCGGCGGGTCATATCACCGGCTGCATGCAGTTGATCGACACCGAGCAGGCTGATGATCAGCAACAGCGGCAGTAGCAGGGCCTTGAAAATACGCATGGCGTTCACCTGTTCTTGTTATTGGACGTCGCCTGCCATGCTAGGAAGTAAAGGCCCACACCGGGTTACTACCTTGGTACTGCCCAGCTGGTACTTTGGGCAGATTTCCCGCCAGATCCGGGCCGAATGCCCATCGCCCCTGCCCTACCCGCCACCAACGGCGCATCCATCCGCCACCATCGAACTAAATACCGCACGTACCCGGCTTGTTAGCCTAATTCACCGCTTCCACCCTCTGGAGTACCGCCATGCGTCATCTCGCCTGCCTGCTGCTGGGCACACTGCTGAGCACGCCGCTGAGTGCCGGCGACGACGAACAGACGCGTATCGCCCGCGAGATGATCCAGGTGCTGGACGCCTATGCGGTATACAAGATGGGCGACTTCGATGAGGCCTTAGAGCGCTATCGCCAGCTCGCCGAAGCCGGTAACCGCCAGGGCATGCTCAACCTCGGCAACATGTACGCCGCCGGTCTGGGCAGCGCAGCCGACCTCGAGCAGGCGTTGACCTGGTACCAGCGCGCCGCCGATGCGGGTGACGCCATCGGCATGTACGAGGTAGCCCGCGCCCATGACCTGGGGCTGGGCACCGAGGCCGACCCGGACCAGGCGGCGCAGTGGTATCGACGTGCTGCCGAGCAGGACAACGCCGAGGCGCAGTGGACGCTGGGTGAACGCCTGTACAAGCAAGGCCAGCACAGTGACGGGCTGAGCTGGATACGGGCTGCGGCCAGGCAGGGAGAACATCCGCAGGCCCAGCAGTTTCTCGCCAGCCGCGAAGGCAGCCGCACCACCATCACCCCGACCGAGCACGAACGCCGCGCCTCACTGGCGGCCCTCGCGACGGTCGACCAGGCAGCCCAACGCCAGGATGCCGAGGCACTGGTGACGCTAATCGACGATGACGCGCAGATCCTGGTGCGCCTGCCGCACGAGCGTAACTGGCAGCATCTGAGCAAGGCGCAGCTGCGCACGCTCTGGCAGCAGACCTTTGCCCAGGCCGACGAGTACAGCTACCAGCGCAATGAGCCCGAACTGATAAACGCAGGCGGCACTATCCTGGCCTTCTCGCTGATCCGGGAGAAGCTGAAACGCGGTGACCGGATACAGCAGCTGGAAATTCGCGAAAACGCCCAGTTACGCGTCCGCGACGGCAAGGCCAGCATCCATGGCCTGCGCCTGGATATCCGCCAACAAGGCGAGTGAAGGCCTTGAAGAACGGCCCTGAAGAGCTACGACCTTTGTACTAAGCCGGCGCGACCTTGGGCATATTTCCCGACCTGGCGACACTTCCTATGCTGGCGACAACCTCTGCAGGAGTCGCCCCATGCACCGGATCAGCTGCCATCTATTGTTCTGCCTCACTGCCGCGCTCGGCCTGGCGACGAGTGCGGTAGCAGATGAACTGCAGGTGCGCATCGGCTACCTGGCCCACCTGCCGCCGCAAGGCCCGCTGCTGTCTAACGTCATCCCCGAACCAACCGATGCCGGCCGTCGTGGCGCCGAACTGGCGATCGCCGACAGCAACAGCACCGGACGCTTTCTCAAGCAGAGCTACAGCCTCGAGGCAGCCGAGAGCGAGGATGCGGCGACTCTACTGACCACGGCCGATGACCTGCATGCGCAAGGCATTCGCCTGTTCGTGGTCAACGCCCCCGCCGCGACCCTGCGCCAGCTCAGCCAGCGCCTGCCGGACAGCCTACTGTTCAATGCCGGCAGCAGCGATGACGGCCTGCGCCGCGAGCAGTGCCTGGGCAACGTGCTGCACACCCTGCCCAGCCGCGCCATGCTGGCCGATGCCCTGGCGCAGTTTCTTGCCGTGCGCAAATGGACGCGCTGGCTGCTGGTTACAGGTACCACCGAGGACGACATCGCCTACGCCGACGCGCTCAAGCGCGCCGCCAAACGCTTCGGCCACACGATCATCGCCGAGAAGCCGTGGAGCTTCGACAACGACCAGCGCCGCAGCGCCCAGGCGGAGATGCCGCTGTTTACCCAGGCCGGCGAGTACGACGTGGTGCTGGTGGCCGACGAGCGCGGCGACTTCGGCGAATACCTGCCCTACAACACCTGGTATCCGCGCCCAGTGGCCGGCACCCAGGGCCTGACCCCGACCGCCTGGCACAAGACGGTGGAAACCTTCGGCGCCGCGCAGTTGCAGAAACGCTTCGAGGCGCTGGCCGGACGCTGGATGAACGACCGCGACTTCGCCGCCTGGATGGCCGTGCGCAGCGTGGCCACGGCCATCACCAAGCAGCGCACCGCCGAGCCACAGGGCATTCGCCACCTGCTGTTGAGCGAACAACTGCCGCTGGACGGTTTCAAGGGCCGCAAGCTGAGCTTCCGCCCGTGGAATGGCGAGCTGCGCCAGCCGCTTCCACTGGTACACCCGCGCGCGCTGGTCAGCACCTCGCCGCAGGACGGTTTTCTCCATCCGAGCAATGAAATGGACAGCCTCGGTTACGACAGGCCTGAGGTGAGCTGTGATCTGGCGGGAATACCTCTGTAGGAGCCGGCTTGCCGGCGATCATCGCAAGGTATCGCCCGCAAGCGGGCTCCTACAGAAAAGCAGAACACTTGTGGGAGGCGCTTCAGCGGCGACTGTCGCGGCTGCGACTGCAGGGATGCAGGAGGTAGAACGAAGCAGGATGCCCGAGTCGAAAGCCCCTCCCACAAAAGCAACGGCTACCAACCACTACAACAAGAGGATCAACCCCATGCGCCTGACCCGTCTCGCCTGTGCCGTCGCCTTCGGCCTGGCCTGTCACTCGGCCTTCGCCGCCACTGCCTACGTGTCCAACGAGAAGGACGACAGCATCAGCGTCATCGACCTCGACAGCCTGGAAGTCACCGCCACCCTGGCCGTTGGCATGCGCCCGCGCGGGCTGCTGCTGTCTTCCGACAATAAACTTCTGTACATCTGCGCCAGCGACTCGGACCGCGTGCAGGTGATGGACCTGGCCACGCGCAAGATCGTCAAGGAGTTACCCTCCGGCGCCGACCCCGAGCAATTCGCCCTGCACCCCAACGACCGCTGGCTGTACATCTCCAATGAAGACGATGCTCTGGTCACCGTGGTCGACGTGCAAAGCGACGAGGTGCTGGCGCAGATCGAAGTGGGCGTGGAGCCCGAAGGCATGGCGGTGAGCCCGGACGGCAAGTGGGCGGTAAACACCAGCGAGACCACCAACATGCTGCACTGGATCGACACCGCCACCAATCAACTGGTGGACAACACCCTGGTCGACCAGCGCCCGCGTCACGTCGAATTCGACAAGGACGGCAAACGCCTGTGGGCCTCGGCCGAAATCGGCGGCACAGTGACGGTGCTGGACGTCGACTCGCGCCAGGTGCTCAAGGTGCTCAACTTCGCCATCAAGGGCGTGCACCCGGACAAGGTGCAGCCGGTGGGGGTCAAGCTCACGGACGATGGCAAGTACGCCTTCGTCGCCCTCGGCCCGGCCAACCATGTAGCGGTGGTGGATGCCAAGACCTACGAGATTCTCGATTACCTGCTGGTCGGCCGGCGCGTCTGGCACCTGGCGTTCACCCCGGATCAGAAGCGTCTGCTGACCACCAACGGCGTCAGCGGCGACGTATCGGTGATCGATGTCGATACGCTCAAGGTGACCAAGTCGATCAAGGTTGGCCGCTATCCCTGGGGCGTGGTGGTCACGCCATGAATGCGCTGGAGGTGAGCGGCGTCGGTTTCGCCTATGGTGCCCGCCAGGCGCTCAACGACCTGGCCTTCGATCTGGCGCCAGGCCGCTTCGGTGCCCTGCTCGGCCCCAACGGCGCCGGCAAGTCCACGCTGATCGCCCTGCTCACCCGCCTGTACGACCTGCAGCAGGGCGATATCCGCATCTTCGGCCACAGCCTGCGCGAGCAGCCACGCCAGGCGTTGCGTCAGCTCGGCGTGGTGTTCCAGCAGAGCACGCTGGATCTCGACCTCTCGGTGCAACAGAACCTCGCCTATCATGCCACGCTGCATGGCATGCCGCGCCGCGAGGCGCAGGCGCGTATCGACGAGGAGCTGTTGCGCCAGGATCTAGCCGAGCGTCGTCACGACAAGGTGCGCACGCTCAACGGCGGCCACCGCCGCCGCGTGGAGATTGCCCGCGCCCTGCTCCACCAGCCGCGCCTGCTGCTGCTCGACGAAGCCAGCGCCGGGCTCGACCCGGCCAGCCGCCTGGCGCTGGGCCGACATGTGCGCAATCTGTGTCGCGAGCAGGGCCTGAGCGTGCTGTGGACCACCCACCTGCTGGACGAGATCGAACCCGCCGACGAGCTGCTGATCCTGCATCGCGGCGCGCGCGTGGCCTGGGGCAAGGCCAGCCAGTTCGGCGACGACCTGGTCATCAGCTTCGCCCGTCTGACCGGCGACGAGGCGCTGGGTCGTGGCCATGTACGTGAGGCGCTACGGCCGAACGGTGGGAGGGGCTTTAGCCGCGAGCTCTTCGATATCGTGGATCTCGCGGCTAAAGCCCCTCCCACCCCCCCACAGACTCCGCAAAGGAGCCGCAACCATGACCGCCTATTGGGAATGCCTGCGTGGCATCGTCCTGCGCGAATGGCTGCGCTTCGTGTTGCAGCGCTCGCGCTTTCTCAGCGCCCTGGTGCGCCCGCTGCTCTGGTTGCTGGTGTTCGCCGCCGGTTTTCGCGCCGCGCTGGGCATCGCCATCATCGAGCCGTACGACACCTACATCACCTACGACACCTACATCGTGCCGGGCCTGGCCTGCATGATCCTGCTGTTCAACGGCATGCAGGGCTCGCTGTCGATGGTCTACGACCGCGAGATGGGTAGCATGCGCGTGCTGCTCACCAGCCCGCTGCCGCGTGCCTTCCTGCTGGTGGCCAAACTGCTGGCCACGGCGCTGATCTCGCTGCTGCAGGTCTATGCCTTCCTCGCCATTGCCTGGGTCTACGGCGTGCAACCTCCGGCCTGGGGCCTGCTCGCCGCGTTGCCGGCACTGCTGCTGGTGGCATTGCTGCTCAGCGCCCTGGGCTTGCTGCTGTCCAACGGCATTCGGCAGTTGGAGAACTTCGCCGGGGTGATGAATTTCGTCATCTTCCCGATGTTCTTCCTCTCCTCGGCGCTGTACCCGCTGTGGAAAATGCGCGAGTCCAGCGAGTGGCTGTACTGGCTGTGTGCGTTCAACCCCTTCACCCATGCGGTGGAGTTGGTGCGAAATGCGCTGTACCTGCGCCTGCATGTCGAGGCGCTGGCGGTGTGTACCGGCCTGACGCTGGTGCTCACCCTGCTCGCCGTGGCCAGCTTCAACCCGCAACACGCGGCGCTGCGCAAGGCGGGCTGAAACCAGCAATGCACTTGATCGTTGCTCTCGCTCCACGTGGGAATGGCTCTGCGTCCGCTGCCGAATGCAGCCCAAATCCGTAGGGCGGGTGCAACCCGCCAATAGCGCGACGGCGGGTTGCACCCGCCCTACGAACGTCTCAGCAGCCCCTCTACTACTTTGGTACTGGTTTCCCTCTCCAACGTAGAATTCCCAAGCCTGCGACCATGGCCTGTAATACCGGCACAACAATAAGTAGAGACCTTGCCATGAAGTACCGTCTGCCCGTGCAAGCAGGCTTGATGCTCGCCTCCCTGCTGCTGGTCTGCGTCGTGCACTCCGAAGAACTGTTCGATGCCGAGGGCTATCGCAGCAACCAGTACCGCAGCCCGACACCGTCAACGCTTGAAGGTGTCCAGATTCTCGATACTCCTGCTCTGAAAAAACTACTCGACGAACGCCCCGATGTTCAACTGATCGATGTCTATCGTCAGCTGTGGCGCCATGATCGCTTCATCGAAGAAGAGCCCCACGCCAACATCCCCGGCAGTCTGTGGCTACCCAACACCGGCAGCGGCAACCTGGAAACGCTATGGCTGCGCTACTTCACCCACTACCTGAGCCAGGCCAGTAAAGGCGATCTGAACAAGCCTTTGGTTTTCTACTGCCGCCCCGACTGCTGGCCGAGCTGGAATGCCGCGCGCCGCGCCCATGCCATGGGCTATCGCCAGCTCTACTGGTACCGTGATGGCATCGACGCCTGGGAGCAGGCCGGCCTGCCGATGGCGCCTGCTCAACCCGCCGAACTGCCTGCTGCTTTCCTCACGCCCACTGCCACACCATAATCACAACAACGAGGTGCAAGGCCATGTACAAGATTCTGATTGCCGACGACCATCCGCTGTTTCGTGAAGCCATCCATAACGTCATCGCCGACGGTTTTCCCGGCAGCGAGATCATGGAAACCGCTGACCTGGACAGTGCCCTGGAGCTGACCCAAAGCCACGACGACCTGGATCTGATCCTGCTCGACCTGAACATGCCCGGCATGCACGGCCTGGGCGGGCTGATGAACCTGCGTAACGAGGCGCCGACCATCCCGGTGGTGATCGTCTCCGCCGAGCAGGACAAGCAGATCGTGTTGCAGGCCATCACCTACGGCGCAGTGGGTTTCATCACCAAGTCCTCGCCGCGGGCGCAAATGACCGAGGCCATCGCGCAGATTCTCGACGGCAACGTCTACCTGCCCCCGGACATCATCCGCTCACAGAAGAGCGGCGGCCATCGCCACCACCCCGACCACCACAGCATCTCGCCGGAACTGCTGCAGGCCCTGACGCGCAAGCAGCTGCTGGTGCTCGAACGCATGACCAAGGGCGAATCGAACAAGCAGATCGCCTACAGCCTGGATATCGCCGAAACCACGGTCAAAGCGCATGTCTCGGCCATCCTGCGCAAGCTGGGCGTGCACAACCGCGTGCAGGCGATCCTCTCGGCCGGCGATATCGACTTCGCCTCCTACCTGCGCCGTTAGCGTCCGACAGGTTGGCTGTCATTCCCGCGCAGGCGGGAAGCCAGAATTCAAGAAGCACCTGGGCTCCCGCCTTCGCGGGAGTGACGAACGATGCGCAGGCAATTTGTGAAGCAGCCAGCAGGCCCACCATGCGTTATGTCGAGGTCAAGACAGCAGAGCAACAGGCGAGCCACTCGGTGCATCGGATCAGAGGCCGGCTGATGAAGGCTCGAACGCATTAGTCACAGCGACACTACCGTTTCTGAGCAGAATGAAGCCTGGCCATGGGTAGGGTACGCCGCTCCCTACTACTGCTTGAACTCGAACTGCAGCTCAGCGCCTTCGATGGAATCCCAGTAGTCGTCCACTCGCTCATTGCTGATCAGCCGACCGCTGATCTGGAACGGGCTCTGGACTTCGGTTTTCTCACCAAACAGCGGCGGCAGCAAGGGAGAGAAATCCTCGCGGGTTTCACTTTCCAGCGCCTGCTCGAACAGCTCCTGCGGCACGCTCAGATCCAATGCCAATTTCGATTCAGGCTCCACCGGCTTGGGCTGTGGCGCTACAACAGGCTTGGGCTTGGCGACGACGGGCGATTTGGCGGCGGGCACGGGCTTGCTTTCAACCACCTTGGCAGGCGGTGCTGGTTCGACAGGCTCTGGCTTGGCGACCTCGGCAACGGGCGCAGTAGCAGTGACCACTGCCGGCGCTGGCGCGGGCTGCTGTGCAACGGGTTCCGGCTCACGCTCACAGGCGCTCAGCCAACCCAGGCACAGCAATAGAAGAATGGACTTACGCATCATGGGACAAGGGCAGCTCGATCAGTACGCGCCCATGTTCCTCCGCCTGGGCGCGCCTGACAAGCCGACTTACACGACCTTTACCTCGTGCCTCATTCACGCGGCGACTCGGTGGCCAGATGAGCGAGCTCAGCCTCGATATCCAGGTGTGGATAGTCGGCCTTTAGCTGCTCCAGCAACCGCTGCGCCTCCTCCTGCTCACCCGCCTTGCGCAGCTCCAGCAGACGCAGCAGCGCCTCGCGCGGTTCGCTCTGGATCACCAGTTCGGCCATGGGTGCCAGCGCAGCGCCACTGGCCATCGGGGCCTCAGCCATATCGGCAGACGGCGCCTGACGTGCCATGGCCTGGCTTGTCATGCGTTCCTGCGGGGCAGCCACAGGTGCAACCGTCTCCTGCTCTGGCCCACGCTTGGCCGCCATCGGCGCCGGTGCGACGGGGCTCATCGCCACGCTGGGTGGTACAGCATCGAAAGCCTCCGGCGTCTGCTCCAGGGTGTGCCAGGTCAGGCTGACGCCGATGCCGACGCAAGCCAGCCCGGCCACCGCCACCGACCAGCGCTGGCGGCCACTGCCGAACAGCCATTGATGCAGGCGCTGCGCCCAGCCGGATTCAGCCGTGCCGGACTGCTGCGCTTCACGGGCGGCCGCACTGGCCGCCGCCAGGATGCGCGCATCCAGCTCGGCCGAGGGTTCGCCGCTGCCATGGGCACAGAAATGCGCCAGCAGCGCCTGCTCGTGATCCAGAGGTTCTCGTTGATCTTTCATGCGGACAACTCCTCGGTGGCCAGCAGCCGGCGCAGCTTCTGCAGGGCATAGCGCAGACGGCTCTTGACCGTCTCGGCCGGCGTGCGGGTCAACTCGGCAATCTCGTTCAATTCCAGGTCGCCATGGGCGCGCAGCAGGAACACTTCGCGCTGATCTTCCGGCAGGTCGGCCAACGCCGCCTGCAGCCGCTCACTGTCGCGACTCAGGCTCCACTGCTGTTCCGGACCGGGTTGCGGATCGGCCTGGGCATGCTGGCCTTCATCGTATTCGTCATGCCCGGCCTGATGGCGGCCCGTCTTGCGCCAGTGGTCGATCAGGCGGTTGCGCGCGATCTGGTACAGCCAGGTCTTGAACAGCACCGACTCGCGCTGCTCACTCTGGCTGCGGATCAGGCTCACCCAGGTTTCCTGGAACACTTCTTCGGCCAGGGCGTGATCGCCGCACAGGCCGAGCAGAAAGCGAAACAGGCCCAGCCGATGGCGCTGGTAGAGCGCGTTGAAGGCCGCGGCATCGCCGCGACGGTAACGCCGCAACAAAGCGGCGTCGTCATCCATGAGGGGTGCGTTCACTGCTGAACTCGTGCTGGCGTGGAGCCGGAAGTGTGCAGGCTCTGGGCGATTTCGGCCAGTTGGATGAATTCGCCGCGCAGGCCGAAGCGATCCTCACCCTTGGCCGAGCGCGCCAACTCGATACTCTGCGCCAGATCGAAGTCGCCCGTGTAGCGCCCACCCTTGAGCTGCTGGGCGAAGGCGGCTACCGCTGCGGCGAAGCGCAGGTCCTCGCTGGCAGCCGCAACCGGCTTGGCCTCGCCGCGTGCGATAGGCCGCTCCAGCAGCCGGCTGGATGCTTCCCCCGGCGCCTTGTAGCGAATCCGCAACCAGGCCAGTTCGCCGCTCTTGCTCGCAGGCTGGGCACTGGCCTGATAACGCAGCGGCTCCAGCCAGCCTTTGCTGCCCGCCGGGACGATCTCGTAGAGCGCAGTCACGGTGTGCCCGGCGCCAATATCACCGGCATCGACCTTGTCGCTACTGAAGTCCTCGCGCTTGAGCGCACGGTTGTCGTAGCCCAGCAGGCGGTACTCGCTGACCTCGCTCGGGTTGAATTCCAGTTGCAGTTTCACGTCGCTGGCCAAGGTGGCCAGGGTCGAGCCGAGCTGATCGACCAGCACCTTGCGCGCCTCGCGCAGGTTGTCGATGTAGGCGTAATTGCCGTTACCAGCGTCGGCCAGCTGCTCCATCAGGCGCTCGTTGTAGTTGTCCACGCCAAAACCCAGGGTGGTCAGCGAGACGCCGCTCTTGCGCTTGTCGGCAGCCAGTTGCTTGAGGCTGTCGAAGTCGCTGATGCCGACGTTGAAGTCGCCATCGGTGGTCAGCAGGATGCGATTGATGCCGCCATCGATCAGGTGCTTGCCCGCCTGCTGGTAGGCCAGTTGGATGCCCGACTCCCCGGCCGTCGAACCACCGGCGCTGAGTTGATCGATGGCCGCACGGATCTTCGCCTTGTCGCTACCGGGCGTGGAATCGAGCACCACCTGGCAGTCACCGGCATAGGTGACCAGCGAGACGCGATCCTGCGGGCGCAACTGCTCGACCAGCAATTTGAGGGTGCCCTGCACCATCGGCAGGCCTTCGCGGCGATGCATCGAGCCGGACACATCGACCAGAAACACCAGGTTGGCCGGCGGCAGCTCCTCAACGCTGCGATCCGACGCCTTGATGGCGATGCGCAGCAGGCGCGTTTGCGGATTCCACGGCGTCACCGCCAGTTCAGTGCTGACGCCGAAAGGCGCATCGCCCTGCGGCAACGGGTAGGCGTAGG
This sequence comes from Pseudomonas oleovorans subsp. oleovorans, assembly GCF_002197815.1. Lineage (GTDB taxonomy): Bacteria > Pseudomonadota > Gammaproteobacteria > Pseudomonadales > Pseudomonadaceae > Aquipseudomonas > Aquipseudomonas oleovorans. The sequence goes on along the minus strand of NZ_NIUB01000036.1, from coordinate 31,010 downwards.
GAAAGTAGTTGACCAGTTCCTCCAGACGCACGGCGTCCTTCGGTGGCAGTTGCCCGCCGTTGAGGAAGCGCCGCACGTTGGCGTAGCTACCGGTATCGACGTCGATGCTGAAGGTGGATACCGGCGTCTCGGCGACAGCGAACACCGGGTTGTCGGCGTAGGCCTGGTACTGCTCGCGCGATTCGTCACGGTAGCCCGGCGGCAGGATATCGGCGATGGGAGACGGTGCGTGAGCCAGGGTCGACATGCGCTTCTGGCTGGCCTCGACATGCATCTCGGCAGCCGCAGGCGCAGCCAGGCGTTCACGTACGAGTGACGGCGCCGGCTCCGAGTTGGTCTGGGCTTCCGGCTCCGGGCCAGAGGCGCTGCAGGCGGCAAGCAACAGCACGGTACCCGCGGAAAAACCGACGGCGAACGGACGAACGAGCAACAAGGAATAAACGGGCATGGTGCACCTCCTGAGCAATGGCACAAGACCTTCGCTCAGGTAGACGCAGCCCTGAGGTGAATCGGGTTAAACCAGAACGTGCCTGTTCAACCTTCCCACGAATCGCCCGCCTCCTGGCACAGCTGCGTGGCCAGCATGCCCAACGTCATCAGCGCCCTCTCCGCCTCACGATTCCATGGAATGCCGCAGTTGAGGCGCACACAATGGTTGAACTGTTCGGTATTGCTGAAGATCAGCCCGGGGGCGATGGAAATGCCCTGCTGCAGCGCGCGCACGTGCAGATCCTTGGTGTTGACCCGCGCCGGCAGGCTGACCCAGAGGATGAAGCCGCCCTTGGGCCGGGTCATCTGCGTACCGACCGGGAAATACTGCTGCACCGCCAGCTGGAAGGCGCTGAGGTTCTTGCGGTACTCCTGACGGATATGCCGCAGATGGCGGTCATACCCGCCATTTTCCAGGTAGGCCGCCACCGCCATCTGGGTGACGCTGCACGCCGAATGGGTGGAGAAGGTCTGCAGCCGCTGGATCTCGTCCTGATACTTGCCGGCGACGATCCAGCCGATGCGCACACCGGGCGACAGCGTCTTGGAGAAGCTCGAACAATAGATCACCTGGCTGTCGCGATCATGGGATTTGAGCGCCTTGGTCGGGCCCTGTTCGAACATCAGTTCGCCGTAAATATCATCTTCGACGATCTGGAAATCGTAATCGCCGGCCAGGCGCAGCAACTGGCGCTGACGCTCCTCGGGGATGGTGCCACCCAGTGGATTGGATAGGCGTGCCGTCAGCACCAGTGCCTTGATCGGCCACTGGTTGGCCGCCAGTTGCAGCGCTTCGAGGCTGATGCCGGTGGTCGGATCGCACGGGATCTCGATGACCTTGAGGCCGAGCAGATCGGCCAGTTGCAGCAGACCATAGTAGGTCGGCGACTCCACCGCGATCAGGTCGCCCGGCTTGGTCAACACGCGCAGGCTCATCTGCAGCGCATCGACACAGCCATGGGTGATCACTACCTCGGACGGATCGACCACCACACCGGCATCACGCATGCGAATCGCCACCTGGCGGCGCAACGGTTCGAAGCCGGGGCTGAACATGTAGCTGAAAGCGCGCGGGCTGTGAAAACGGGTGACCTTGGCCAGTTGCTGGTGCAACGCTCGCACCGGCAAATAGTCGACATGCGGCACCGCGGCGCCCAGCGGAAATACGCCCTCACGACGCGACTCGGTGAGGACCTGGTTGATGATGCTGGCGCGGGTGACCAGACCTGGTCGCTCGACCTTGGCGATGTCCGGCGTCGGCGCGGTCAGCGCTGGCGTCTGGTGCACGTAGAAGCCGGATTGCGGGCGTGCACGAATCAACCCCTGATCTTCGAGGTTGGCGTAGGCCTGCAACACCGTGGCGTGGCTGACATTGAGCTGCGCACTCATCTTGCGCACCGAAGGCACGCGCTCGCCGGGCTGGTAGACACCGCGACGAATATCTTCGGCCAACTGCTGGGCGATACGTTGATAGAGCAGCAGATTGGTCATAGCGGTATCCTCCGGGTCACTGGAGCATAACAGTAACCTATTGCTACACAATTGTACCGGCACAGATAGGATCTGTTTTCCCCTTACGCCATTGCTTGCCAACCGTGCACGGCATCGTCGCCATTTCAGTGCATAAAAAACCTCGGACTCTGCCGGGGTTCTGTCAGGCATTTCGCTCAGCGCTCGGCACCAAGCTGGCCTCGCTCGTCGGAGAAGACGATTTCCACCCGCCGATTCTGCGCCCGGCCACGTGCCGATGCATTTTCCGCAACCGGGAAGTCGACACCGTAACCGACGACCTGAATACGCTTGGCTTCCACGCCCAGATCCACCAGCAGATCGGCCACAGCCTGCGCGCGCGCGCGCGACAGTTCGAGATTCTCGGCGGCATCACCGGTATTGTCGGTATAGCCTTCGATCCGCACTCGGCGCTGCGGATTGATCTGCAGGAACTGCACGAGCTTGAGCGCCGTACGGTTGGCTGCTGGTTGCAGATCGGCGCGACCGGCGTCGAACAACATATCGCCCAGGGTCATCACCAGGCCGCGCTCGGTCTCGTTGGCGGCGAGTCTGACCATCTGCTCTTCCAACCAGTCGTTGTGCTGCTGCACGCTCATCAGCTTGGCTTCGCGCAAGGTCAACTGCAGACGCTGGCGTTCCAGCTCGAGCTTGGCTGCGCGTTCCTGGTTGAGACTGATATCGCTGTGTTGCCGGGCGATCTCGGCATAGCGCTGGCTAAGGTAGGCGTAATGACGCACATCGTCGCCACTGCCCCAGTAACTGGACAGGCGCTCAGCACGGCCCAGCGATTCGCCTGCGCGAATCACGTCCTTGGGTGCGGCGCGCAGCACACTGGGATCTTCCTTGACCGACTGAAAACTCAGACGCGCTTCTTCCAGAGCCTGCTCACTCGCCAACTGACTGGACGCACAACCACTCAACAGCGTACCGACCAGCATCAGACCGCCCAGATGACCAAAAGTCTTCATCACATGGCTCCCAGTTGCTGGCGCAGACGGCCGATGCGTTGATGGAGTTCGGTCAGTTGCTCCCGACCTTTGGCATTGAGGTGCTCAGCTTCAGCCAGGCGCGCATCCAGCTCGGCCTGTTCGGCGAGCTGGCGCGCCTGCTTGTTCTCATCGTCCCGCATGGCGGCCTGGGCCTGCGCGAACTTGTCCTCAGCCTGGCGCAGGGACTCCGATTGCTCGCTGACCACACCCAGGGACTTGGTCTGCGCCAACGCCTGTTCGGTCAGACGCAGTTGTTCGACGGGTGCAGGATCGCTCGCACAGGCCGTCAGGCCCAGCGCCAGAAGCAAGGGAAGGGTTCGATTGATCACGAGATTTTCCTACTGAGTGACGTCGCCAACCGGATCAGGCTGCATCTGCTGCGCCTTCCACAGATCCAGATTGCGTTGCAGGAACTGCTCAGGCAGCCCGGCGGCGACCATTTCTGTCATCTTCCGCGCCAGCTGGCCACGCAGCCAGGGCTCGTTGCACGCCGAATTGTGCGACAGGGTAAGGTAGAGGCCTTCGCTGGAAATCGGCGGATCCAGCACCTCGAGGTCATCATCCATCCCCAGCGTTTCAGCGAGTGCCAGGCCGGGATAGCGTTCGTACAGCACATAATCGGTGCGACCGAGCAGTAACTTCTGGAAGGCCTGAGTCAGGCTCGATACCCCTTCGAGCGTCAGGTTCTGCTTGGCAAAGGTGTCGAACTGCTGACCGAAACTGTTGCCCACCAGCGTATCGCCGGTATGTCCCTGCAGGTCGATCCAGCTGCCATAGGGGAAGGCTTCACCCTTGCGCACCCAGACTACGCTGGGCGTATAGAAGAACGCTGGGTGCACATAATCCATTTGCTCCAGACGCGGCAGGGTGATGAACGCGCCCGCAATCAGATCGACACGACCGGTACGCACTTCATCCTGCGCGCGTGACCAAGGCCCGGTGTAGATCACATCGACCACCACGCCCAGTTCCTTGGCCAGATGCTTGAGCAGGTCGGCATTGGCGCCGATCAGCTGCTGTGGATTCTGCGGGTCACGCCAGAGATAAGGGGGATACTCCGGGTTGCCGGTCGCCACCAGGCGCTCGCACTTACCGGCAGCCAGAGCAGAGGCTGGCATCAGAGCCAGGGCGCACCACAGCAACAGCGACTTAAACAGACAACGCTCTGGCATTGGCTAATCTCGGTTTATGCGTTGATCGGTGGGATGGTCTTGGCACCCCGGCATCCTCGGTGTTCATGCTAGCTTAATGGCGCCGCCATAATAATTCGCGATAAGGACGCGCCATGAAAAAACTGCTGTTCGCACTGCTGCTTCTACTATCAGGCAGCGCCGCCACGCTGTATTTCGTTCCAGCGACTCAACTGGCCAGCCTGCGCCTGATAGAACAGTACCGTGCCGGGCTCAGTCACGAGCAACTATCTGTCCACAATCTTAACATCCATTATTACCGGGGAGGACCGGCAAGCGGCGAAACCCTGGTACTGCTCCACGGGTTCGCTGCAGACAAGGATAACTGGCTGCGCTTTTCCCGCCCCCTGACTCAGGACTATCGCGTCATCGCACTGGACCTGCCCGGCTTCGGCGACAGCGATCTGCCGCCAGGCAGCTACGACGTCGGCACCCAGGCCGAGCGCCTGGCGGATATCCTCGATGAGCTGGGCGTCCAACAGGCGCACGTGCTGGGCAACTCGATGGGCGGACAGATTGCCGCCCTCTTCGCCGCGCGCTACCCGGAACGCGTCCGCTCGCTGGCACTGTTCGCCAATGCCGGAATCGAGAGCCCACACAAGAGCGAACTGTATCAACTGCTGACCAGTGGCTCGCCAAACCCGCTGGTGGTCAAACAGCCGCAGGATTTCGACAAGCTGCTGCGTTTCGTCTTCGTCGAACCGCCCTACCTGCCGGAATCGCTCAAACGCTATCTGGGCGAACGCGCCATGGCCAAGGCCACGCATTACGACCAGGTATTCAAGCAACTCGTGGAGCGCCCAGTGCCCCTGGCGCCCGAGCTGCCCAAGATTCAGGCGCCGACGCTGCTGCTCTGGGGCAGACAGGACCGCGTGCTGGATGTCTCCAGCATCGAGGTGATGCAACCGCTGCTGAACAAACCCAATGTGGTGATCATGGACAACGTCGGCCACGCGCCCATGCTCGAACGCCCTGAAGAAAGCGCCCTACTCTACCGAGGCTTTCTCGAAGGCCTGAAGTGATGGCCAGGCGCTGATCGCGAGCAAGGCGCAGGCAATAAAAAACCCGCTCTGGTGAGCGGGTTTCTCGTTGCGGGAAAAGCGGCTTAGAGCGACTTCTCCAGCTCCGGTACAGCTTCGAACAGGTCGGCGACCAGGCCGTAGTCGGCGACCTGGAAGATCGGCGCCTCTTCGTCCTTGTTGATCGCGACGATCACCTTGGAGTCCTTCATACCGGCCAGGTGCTGGATCGCGCCGGAGATACCGACGGCAATGTACAGCTGCGGCGCAACGATCTTGCCGGTCTGACCGACCTGCATGTCGTTCGGCACGAAACCGGCATCGACGGCAGCGCGAGAAGCGCCGACGGCAGCGCCCAGCTTGTCGGCCAGGGCGTACAGGTGCTTGAAGTTGTCGCCATTGCCCATACCGCGGCCACCGGAAACGACAATCTTGGCAGCGGTCAGTTCCGGACGGTCGGACTTGGCCAGCTCTTCGCCAACGAAGGCGGACTTGCCGGCGTCAGCCGGGCCGGAAACGGCTTCAATGGCAGCGCTGCCGCCTTCGGCAGCAGCGGCGTCAAAACCGGTGCTACGCACGGTGATCACCTTGATAGCAGCCGAGGACTGCACGGTGGCGATGGCGTTACCGGCATAGATCGGACGCTTGAAGGTGTCGGCGCTTTCAACGGCGATGATCTCGGAGATCTGATCGACGTCCAGGGCTGCAGCGACGCGCGGCAGGATGTTCTTGCCGTTGCTGGTGGCGGCAGCCAGGATGTGGCTGTAGTTCTTGCCCAGTTCGGCTACCAGCGGCGCGACATTTTCCGGCAACTGATTGGCATAGGCAGCGTTGTCGGCAACCAGCACCTTGGCTACGCCAGCGATCTTGGCAGCGGCTTCGGCAGCGGCGCCAGCGTTGGCACCGGCGACCAGAACGTGAATATCGCCACCGATCTTCTGCGCCGCAGCAACAGTGTTCAGGGTAGCGGGCGCCAGGGCGGCATTGGTGTGTTCAGCGATAACCAGGATAGTCATTTAGATTACCTTCGCCTCGTTCTTCAGTTTCTCGACCAGTTCAGCCACGGACTTGACCTTGATGCCAGCGCTGCGAGCAGCCGGTGCTTCGACTTTCAGGGTCTTGACGGTGGAAGCGGTGGAAACGCCCAGCGCGTCCGGGGTAACGGTTTCCAGCGGCTTTTTCTTGGCCTTCATGATGTTCGGCAGCGACGCGTAGCGCGGCTCGTTCAGACGCAGGTCGGTGGTGATGATCGCCGGCAGGTTCAGCGCAACGGTCTGCAGACCGCCATCGATCTCACGGGTGACATTGACCTTGTCGCCGGCTACTTCGACCTTGGAGGCGAAGGTGCCTTGGCCGAAGCCAGTCAGAGCGCCCAGCATCTGGCCGGTCTGGTTGTTGTCGCTGTCGATGGCCTGCTTGCCCATGATCACCAGCTGCGGCTGCTCCTTGTCGACCACTGCCTTGAGCAGCTTGGCCACGGCCAGGGAGTTCAGCTCGTCATTGGATTCGACCAGGATGGCGCGGTCGGCCCCCAGAGCCAGCGCAGTGCGCAGTTGCTCCTGGGCGGTAGCCGGGCCGATGGAGACGACGACGATTTCGCTCGCCACGCCTTTCTCCTTCAGGCGTACGGCTTCTTCCACGGCGATTTCGCAGAAGGGGTTCATGGACATCTTGACGTTGGCGAGGTCGACGCCGCTGTTGTCCGCCTTGACGCGAACCTTGACGTTGTAGTCAACCACTCGTTTGACAGCTACAAGAACCTTCATGGATTCCTCGTTACTCTCCGGTGAATAAGAATGTCGCCAAGGCGAGCCTGGCCGGTGATGCAAAATCGGCCGCAACCAACCTTTCAGCTCAGACGGCGAGCGCAAAACCGCCCGTATCTTGACCCCGCGGCCTGGCCCGGTCAATACAGCGAACTGGCCAGTCATCCGCGATGTAGTAGGATTCTAACAGGCCTACAGAAAATTCAAACAAACGTTTGTATTGGCCCACTGAGAGGGTGTAGATATAATGCCCACGCCGTGCTTAGGGAGCGAGCCGCCCCTCCAACATAAAATATCGAAGAGCCTTGAGTAGGAGATAGCCTGTGGAACGCGAATTTATGGAGTTCGACGTCGTCATCGTCGGCGCCGGCCCGTCCGGACTGTCCGCCGCCTGCCGACTGAAGCAGAAAGCCGCTGAAGCGGGTCAGGAGATCAGCGTCTGCGTGGTCGAGAAAGGCTCCGAAGTTGGTGCTCACATCCTCTCTGGCGCGGTGTTCGAACCGCGCGCACTGAACGAACTCTTCCCCGACTGGAAAGAACTCGGCGCCCCGCTGAACACCCCGGTCAAGCGCGATGACATCTACCTGCTGCGCGACGCTGACAAGGCTACCCGAATTCCTGACTTCTTTGTGCCGAAAACCATGCACAACGAAGGCAATTACATTATTTCCCTGGGCAACCTGTGCCGCTGGCTGGCTCAGCAGGCCGAGAACCTGGGCGTGGAGATCTACCCAGGCTTCGCCGCTCAGGAAGCGCTGATCGACGACAACGGCGTGGTACGCGGCATCGTCACCGGTGATCTGGGCGTCGATCGCGAAGGCAATCCGAAGGAAGGCTATTACACCCCGGGCATGGAACTGCGTGCCAAGTACACCCTGTTCGCCGAAGGCTGCCGTGGCCACATCGGCAAGCAGCTGATCAAGAAGTACAACCTCGACAGCGAAGCCGATGCCCAGCATTACGGCATCGGCATCAAGGAAATCTGGGATATCGACCCGGCCAAGCATGACCAGGGCCTGGTGGTACACACTGCTGGCTGGCCGATGGACATCATGGGCACCGAGAACACCGGCGGCTCCTTCCTCTATCACCTGGAGAACAACCAGGTCGTGGTAGGTCTGATCATCGACCTGTCCTACGCCAACCCGCACCTGTCGCCGTTCGACGAGTTCCAGCGCTACAAGCATCACCCGGTGATTGCCCAGTACCTGGAAGGCGGCAAGCGCGTTGCCTATGGTGCCCGCGCCATCTGCAAAGGCGGCCTGAATTCGCTGCCGAAAATGGTCTTCCCGGGCGGCGCGCTGATCGGCTGCGATCTCGGCACCCTGAATTTCGCCAAGATCAAGGGCAGCCACACCGCGATGAAGTCCGGTATGCTCGCTGCCGACGCCATCACCGAAGCCCTGGCAGCCGGCCGCGAAGGCGGTGACGAGCTGAACAACTACGTCGATAGTTTCAAAGCCAGCTGGCTGTACGACGAGCTGTTCCGCAGCCGCAACTTCGGTGCGGCCATCCACAAGTACGGCGCCATCGTCGGCGGCGGTATCAACTGGCTGGACCAGAACATCTTCGGCGGCAAGGCGCCCTTCACCCTGCACGACAACAAGCCGGATTACGCCTGCCTGAAGCCTGCAGCCGAATGCGCGAAGATCGCCTACCCGAAACCGGACGGCAAACTGAGCTTCGACAAACTGAGCTCGGTATTCCTCTCCAACACCAACCACGAAGAAGAGCAGCCCTGCCACCTGAAGCTCACCGACCCGAGCATTCCGCTGACGAAGAACCTGCCGCTGTACGACGAACCGGCGCAGCGCTACTGCCCGGCCGGCGTGTACGAAGTGGTGACGCAGGAAGACGGCGAGAAGAAGTTCCAGATCAACGCACAGAACTGCGTGCACTGCAAGACCTGCGACATCAAGGACCCGGCCCAGAACATCACCTGGGTGGCGCCGGAAGGCACCGGCGGCCCGAATTACCCCAACATGTAATTCGGCCACACATGAAAAAGGCTCCTTCGGGAGCCTTTTTCGTTTTTGCCAAATCTGCAACAGTTGTAGGGCGGGTTTAACCCGCCACAGTCTGCCGGCGGGTTGCACCCGCCCTACCGCACTCAATCCTGATAGATCATCTTGCGGCTCATGCCGCCATCGATGACGAACTCCTGCCCGGTGACGAAACCGGCCGCATCGGAGAGCAGCCAGGCGACCTGCGCCGCGACATCCTCTACCGTGCCGACACGGCCGACCGGATGCTGCGCATGATCGAATACTGACAGTGGTTCCAGGCGTTGCTGCGACGGGTCACGAGCGTCGATCCAGCCAGGGCTGACGCAGTTGACTCTCACCTCTGGCCCCAGGCTGATCGACAGCGCATGCGTGAGCGCAACGAGGCCGCCCTTGCTAGCAGCGTAGGCCTCGCAATCGGCTTCGGACTGGCTGGCACGGGTCGAGGCGATATTGACGATGGTGCCGCGATGCCCACGCAGATACGGCGCGCAGTGCTTGGCCAGCAGCATGGCACCGGTCAGGTTGACCGCCAGCGTACGATTCCAGCGTTTGAGATCGAGCGACTCCAGCGGCGGGGTGTGCGGATCGGAGATAGCCGCATTGCACACCAGCGCATCGAGGCGGCCGAACTGACCGAGTATCTCGGCAACACCGACACTGACCTGATCTTCCTTTGCTACGTCCATGGCGACGAACCAGGCATTGTTACCCAGCACACGCGCTACTTTGGAGCCCCGCTCACGGTCCACGTCGGCCAGCACCACCTGCCAGCCCTCAGTTATCAGCCAGGCGCTGATGCCCAGGCCGATACCGCGCGCGGCTCCGGTGACCAACGCGACACGCCCGTTGCTGGGCGTGTCATTCGTGCCCCACTCCAACATGCTCAGAGCGCAGCCAGGCCGCGCGCCAGATCTGTCTTGAGGTCTTCCAGCTCTTCCAGGCCCACTGCAACGCGAATCAGGCTGTCGCGAATGCCGGCATTGGCCCGCTCCTGCGGGGTCAGACGGCCATGCGAGGTGGTAGCAGGATGGGCGACGGTGGTCTTGGTGTCGCCGAGGTTAGTGGTGATCGAAATGACGCGAGTGCCATCGATCACCTTCCAGGCGGCGTCACGGCCACCCTTGACCTCGAAACTGACCACCGCGCCAAAGGCGCTCTGCTGCGTCTTCGCCAGCTCGTGCTGCGGATGGCTGGGCAGACCGGCGTAATGCACACGCTCGACCTGCGGCTGCTGTTCCAGCCACAGCGCCAGTTGCAGGGCACTCTCGCTCTGCGCGCGCATACGGATACGCAGCGTCTCCAGGCCCTTGACGAACATCCAGGCGTTGAACGGGCTGAGGGTCGGCCCGGCGGTGCGCAGGAAACCCACCACTTCCTTCATCTGCTCACTGCGACCGGCAACCACACCGCCCAGACCACGGCCCTGGCCGTCGATGTACTTGGTCGCCGAATGCATGACGATATCTGCGCCAAGTTTCAGCGGCTGCTGCAGGGCCGGCGTGCAGAAACAGTTGTCCACCGCCAGCAGCGCGCCGCGAGCATGGGCGATCTCGGCCAGTGCGGCGATATCCACCAGTTCGGCCAGCGGGTTGGAAGGCGATTCGACGAACAACAGCTTGGTGTTGGGTTTGAAGGCGCCCTGCCAGGCATCCAGATCCGCCAGCGGTACGTAATCCACTTCGATGCCAAAGCGCTTGAGGTACTTCTCGAACAGGCTGATGGTCGAACCGAATACGCTGCGCGACACCAATACATGGTCACCGCCACTGCACAGGCTCATGACAATGGCAAGAATCGCCGACATACCGGAGGCAGTGGCCACCGCCTGCTCGGCGCCTTCCAGTGCGGCAATGCGCTCCTCGAAGGTACGTACGGTGGGGTTGGTGTAGCGCGAATAGACGTTGCCCGGCACTTCCCCAGCAAAGCGCGCAGCGGCATCGGCAGCGGTGCGGAACACGTAACTGGACGTCAGGTACAACGCTTCGCCATGCTCACCCTCAGGCGAACGGTGCTGGCCGGCACGCACCGCCAGGGTGTCGAAGCCTACGCCATCCAGGTCACTATCAAGCCTGCCGGCTTCCCATTCCACAGCCATATCGCTACCTCACAAAAAGGGCAGGACTACTGCCCTGCCCGCTCCAATCAGTTGTTATACAGATCGATGATCGCGCTGACTGCCTGCGACTTGACCTTGCTGGCATCGTTGCGCGCCTGCTCGATCTTATCCAGGTAGGCCTCATCGACGTCACCAGTGACGTACTTGCCGTCAAACACTGCGCAGTCGAAGTTGTCGATCTTGATCTTCTTGCTGCCGCTGACTGCTTCGATCAGGTCCGGCAGGTCCTGATAAACCAGCCAGTCGGCACCGATCAGCTCGCAGACCTCCTCGGTGCTGCGGCCATGGGCGATCAGCTCATGGGCGCTGGGCATGTCGATGCCGTAGACGTTCGGGTAGCGCACCGCCGGGGCTGCCGAGCAGAAGTAGACATTCTTCGCGCCGGCCTCGCGGGCCATCTGAATGATCTGCTTGCAGGTGGTGCCACGGACGATGGAGTCGTCCACCAGCATCACGTTCTTGCCGCGGAACTCCAGCTCGATGGCGTTGAGCTTCTGCCGTACGGATTTCTTGCGCGCCGCCTGGCCGGGCATGATGAAGGTGCGGCCGATGTAGCGGTTCTTGACGAAACCTTCGCGGAATTTCACGCCCAGGTGATTGGCCAGCTCCAACGCCGCGGTACGGCTGGTGTCAGGAATCGGGATGACCACGTCGATGTCATGATCCGGACGCTCGCGCAGGATCTTGTCGGCCAGCTTCTCGCCCATGCGCAGACGCGCCTTGTACACCGAGATACCGTCCATGATCGAGTCCGGGCGCGCCAGGTAAACGTGCTCGAAGATGCAGGGCGCATACTGCGGGTTGGCCGCGCACTGACGGGTGAACAGCTTACCCTCTTCGGTGATGTAGACCGCCTCGCCCGGCGCCAGGTCGCGGATCAGGGTGAAGCCGAGCACGTCCAGCGATACGCTCTCGGACGCGATCATGTACTCGACACCTTCATCGGTATGGCGCTGGCCGAAGACGATCGGACGAATGCCATTCGGGTCGCGGAAGCCGACGATGCCATAGCCGGTGATCATCGCGACGACGGCGTAACCGCCCAGGCAGCGCTCGTGCACGTGGGTAACGGCGGCGAACACATCTTCTTCGGTCGGCTGCAGCTTGCCGCGCTGGGCCAACTCATGGGCGAACACGTTGAGCAGCACTTCCGAATCGGAGTTGGTGTTCACGTGACGCAGATCGGACTCGTAGATTTCCTTGGCCAACTGCTCGACGTTGGTCAGGTTGCCGTTGTGCGCCAGGGTGATGCCGTACGGCGAGTTGACGTAGAACGGCTGAGCTTCGGCCGAGCTGGAGCTGCCAGCGGTCGGGTAGCGCACATGGCCGATGCCCATATGGCCAACCAGGCGCTGCATGTGGCGCTGCTGGAACACGTCACGCACCAGGCCGTTGTCCTTGCGCAGGAACAGGCGGCCATCATGGCTGGTGACAATACCGGCAGCATCCTGGCCGCGGTGCTGAAGGACGGTGAGCCCGTCATACAGCGCCTGATTGACGTTCGATTTACCGACGATACCGACGATGCCACACATGTGCCACGACCCCTGCTAGATAGTTCAGGCTAATTCAGCGACCGATGCAGCGGTTACTCCGCAGCGGTCACTCTTTTAAAGCAGATCAGCTGGGTGAGCCGATCCACCGGTAAACCACTGATCGGACCACCCCAGAATGAGGTTCTTCGACCAGTCGGCGACCATCAGAAAATGCGGCACCAGTTGCGACTGTTGCCACCACGTATCCTGCTCCACTGGCGCCAGGCTGATCAGCCCGACCAGCAGCACCACCAACAAACCACCACGTGCGGCGCCGAAAACCATACCGAGAAAACGGTCGGTACCGGACAGACCAGTCACGCGGATCAGCTCACCGATGAGGAAATTGACCAGAGCGCCCACCAGCAAGGTGGCGATGAAGAGAATGGCACAGGCTGCGATGACCCGCGCGGAAGGCGTTTCGATAAATTCGACGAGATGCTGGGCCAGTGCGCCACCGAACATCCAGGCGACCACACCTGCGATGATCCAGGTCAGCAGCGACAGGGCTTCCTTGACGAAACCGCGCTTCAGACTGATCAAACTAGAAATGGCGATGACGGCGATGATCGCCCAATCGACCCAGGTGAATACCACGGTGCGGCCTACCAGCGGAAAAGGCGGAGCATTTTAGCAGAGCCCGGCGCATCGGGTAACCAGGCGCTGCAAAGTCCCTTGCGTGCTTAGCCTGCTTCCGGCTGGAAGCGCACGACAAAACCGCTGAGTTTGTGCTGGCGGTTGAGCTGGTCACGCAGACGCTCGGCCTCGGCGCGCTCGATCAACGGCCCGACAAACACCCGATTCATGCCATCGAAAGTACGGATATAGGCGTTGTAGCCCTGACTGCGCAGCGTTTTCTGCAGATTTTCTGCTCCAGCGCGACTGGACAGACTGGCCAACTGCACTGACCAGCTGATCGGCAGACTGTTGGCGTCCAGGCGCCCTTCCGGCTTGGCAGGAGCAGCGCTCGCCGCCTGTTCGGTCTTGACCGGATCGGGCTTGCTCTGTTGCGCGACAGGCGGCGGGGTCGGCTTGGGCTGCTCAGGCACCTCGACGATCTGAGGCTCCACCTCTTCGACGGGAACCGGCTCCCGCGGCAACTCCTCGGGCTCGACGACCTCGGCAGGCTGCACGATGACCTCGGCAGCAGCGGGCGCTTGCGGCATGGCCGGCGCATCCACTACCACGCGGCGCATCTCGTCCTCGCGCGACAGCAGCATCGGCAGGAAAATCACCGCCAGCGCCACCAGTACCAGAGCACCGACCATGCGCTGTTTGAGCCCACTGTCCAGCATTGCCATCCCCAATCCCCTTATCAAGCCGGGCGGGCCAGCCAATCCAGGGCCTCGGCCACGCAGAAAAACGATCCGAACAACAGTATCTCGTCACCCTCTGCCGCCTGCTCGCACTGCGCATCGAGCGCAGTACGCACATCCGGGTACTGCACCACCGCCGCGCCCTGCCCCCGCAGGTGCTCGGCCAGGTCATCGGCAGAGCGTGAACGCGGCGTATCCAGCGGCGCCACGGCCCAGCCAGCAACCAGACTCAGAAGCGGCGACACCACGCCGGGCAGATCCTTGTCGGCCAACAAACCGAACACCGCCCAGCGCTGCCCGGCCAGCGGGCGACTCTCCAGGCGCTGCGCCAGATAATCGGCGGCATGAGGATTATGCCCAACATCGAGCAACAGTGTGAGTGACTTGCCTCGCCAATCCAGCGCACGACGATCCAGACGCCCGGTTACCCGCGTGGCGAGCAGGGCCTGAACGACCTGCTGGTGATTCCACGGCAGCGGCAGAAGCGCATAGGCCTGCAACGCCAGCGCCGCGTTTTCCATCGGCAGATCGAGAAGCGGCAGCTGCTCCAACCGCAGCACCTGGCCATGCGCATCGAGGCCATACCAGGACCAGTCCTGCGCCTGCACACTGAGGTCGTAGTCACGACCACGCAGGAACAACGGCGTGTCCAAAGTCACCGCCTGCTCCAGCAAGGGCTGCGGTGGGTCGAGATCACCGCACAACGCAGGCATGCCGGCGCGCATGATCCCGGCCTTTTCGAAGGCGACCGATTCACGGGTATCGCCCAGCCAGTCGGCGTGATCCAGACCAATGCTGGTGATCAGGGCCAGATCGGCATCGACCAGGTTCACCGCATCCAGGCGTCCACCGAGGCCGACTTCGAGCACCACGGCATCCAGCTGAGCACGCTCGAACAGCCAGAAGGCCGCCAGCGTACCCATCTCGAAATAGGTCAGGGAAATTTCACCACGCGCGGCCTCGACCGCAGTGAAAGCCCGACACAGCTCTTCATCGCCCGCCTCGCGCCCATCCAGCAACACACGCTCGTTGTAACGCAGCAGGTGCGGTGAACTGTAGACACCGACACGCTGCCCCTGAGCTGCGATCAGGCTGGCGAGAAAGGCGCAGGTAGAGCCCTTGCCATTGGTACCGGTGACGGTAACCACCAATGGCGCGGGTTTGCCCAGGCCGAGCCGCTGCGCCACCTCACGCGAGCGCTCCAACCCCATGTCGATGGCCGACGGATGCAACCGCTCGAGGTAGGCGAGCCACTCGCCCAGGCTACGTTCGGTCATGCAGTGGCCGGCAGGGAAACCGGAGACGGACGATTCATCATTTGCGCAAGCAGACGCGCCAGGCGTGGACGCAGTTCATTGCGCGAAATGATCATGTCGATGGCGCCATGTTCCAGCAGGAACTCGCTACGCTGGAAGCCTTCCGGCAGCTTCTCGCGCACGGTCTGCTCGATCACGCGCGGGCCGGCAAAACCGATCAGCGCCTTCGGCTCGGCCACGATGACATCACCAAGCATCGCCAGGCTGGCGGAAACACCGCCATAGACCGGATCAGTCAGCACGGAGATGAACGGCAGGCCTTCTTCACGCAGGCGCGCCAGGGCGGCGGCAGTCTTGGCCATCTGCATCAGCGAGATCAGCGCTTCCTGCATGCGCGCGCCGCCGGAAGCGGAGAAGCACACCAGCGGGCAGCGTTTTTCCAGCGCGACATTGGCCGCCCGAACGAAACGCTCGCCAACGACGGCGCCCATGGAACCACCCATGAAGGAAAACTCGAACGCGCAAACGGCGATCGGCATACCTTCGAGGGTGCCGCTCATGGAGATCAGCGCGTCTTTCTCGCCAGTCTGCTTCTGCGCAGCGCTCAGACGATCCTTGTACTTCTTGCTGTCGCGGAATTTCAGGCGGTCGACCGGCTCGAGATCGGCACCGATCTCCTCGCGCCCCTCGGCATCGAGGAAGAGGTCGATACGCGCACGAGCACCGATACGCATGTGGTGATTGCACTTGGGGCAGACATCGAGTGCCTTTTCCAGCTCAGGACGGTAGAGCACGGCATCACAGGACGGACATTTGTGCCACAGGCCCTCGGGCACAGAGCTCTTCTTCACCTCGGAACGCATGATCGAGGGAATGAGTTTGTCTACCAACCAGTTGCTCATGCTGTCATTTCTCCATAACCGTTGGTTCGGATGAACGCCTCATCGTGAAACGCCCATCTCCAGCAATTCTTTTCTGCCGCACCCAGCGCCCGCCGAAACGAGCCAAGGCGGCGTGACAGGCTAATTGACGGCCCTGTTTCAATCGCCGTCACATCGAGCATCACGCACTGCCCGCACGAATGCACGAATCTTGCCTGCATCCTTTATGCCTTTACCGGCCTCTACCCCGCCGCTGACATCCACGGCATAGGGCCGCACCTGGCGAATAGCCGTCGCGACATTGCCTGCATCCAGGCCGCCGGCCAGGATGATTGGCTTGGCGGCATTTTCCGGCACCAGCGACCAATCGAACGAAGCGCCCGTACCACCCGGAACGCCCTCGACGAAGGTATCGAGCAGAATACCCCGCGCACCAGCGTACGGCGCCATGGCGGCCGATACGTCCTCACCGGGGCGAACCCGCAGCGCCTTGATATAGGGGCGGCCATGGCCTTCACA
The DNA here is from genome assembly GCF_002197815.1 of Pseudomonas oleovorans subsp. oleovorans. Classification (GTDB taxonomy): domain Bacteria; phylum Pseudomonadota; class Gammaproteobacteria; order Pseudomonadales; family Pseudomonadaceae; genus Aquipseudomonas; species Aquipseudomonas oleovorans. The sequence goes on along the minus strand of NZ_NIUB01000036.1, from coordinate 14,416 downwards.
GTCGGCCGGCGACTCATCACCGTGAAACTGCAGCAGATCCAGCGGCAGGCGCTGCAACAACTGTTGCAGCTCGTCGTGCGGCATGTCGACGAACAGCCCGACACTGGTCACGAACGGCGGTAACGCCTGCAGGATAGCTGCGGCCTGCTCGATGCTGACTGCTCGCGGGCTTTTCCCGTAGAACACCAGACCAATGGCGTCGGCTCCCGCCTCCACCGCTGCCAGAGCATCCTCGATGCGGGTGATCCCACAAATCTTGCTACGTACGACCGTCACGTTCATACCTCTCGCCATCCGGGCTCGGATGGTAACAAAGGGTTATAGCTGTCGCACGTCCGGCAGACCGGAGAGAAAATGCGGCCCGAGATAGCGCTGCGGCAATTCGAACTCCTCCGGGTAATCGACTTGTATCAGATAGAGACCGTAGGGGTGCGCCGTCACTCCCCCGCTATGTCGATCGCCGCGCTCGAGCACCTCGCGCGCCCATTCCGGCGGCCGCTCACCCGCACCAATGGTCATCAACACGCCGGCGATGTTACGCACCATATGATGCAGAAAAGCATTGGCGCGAATATCCAGCACGATGAAGCGACCATGCTCGATAAGTTGCAGGTGGTGCACGGTCTTGATCGGTGACTTGGCCTGGCAACGGGTTGCCCGGAAGGCGCTGAAATCATGAGTGCCGACCAGCGCCAGGGCCGCTTCACGCATGCGCGCCACATTCAGCGGCCGATGATTCCAGGTGACTTCCTCGGCCATATGCGCCGGGCGAATCGGATCGTTGTAGATCACGTAGCGGTAGCGTCGCGCGATGGCCGAGAAGCGTGCATGAAAGTGCGCCGGCATCACCTTCGCCCAGGTCACGCTAATGTCACCGGGCAAATTCATGTTGGCGCCCATGATCCACGCGTGCAGCGAACGCTCGACAGTGGTATCGAAATGCACCACCTGACCACTGGAATGCACAGAAGCATCGGTACGCCCTGCGCACAGAATGCTGACCGGGGCACCACCGGCGACCTTGGACAAGGCATTTTCCAGGTGACCCTGGATCGACGGAACATTCGCGCCCTGGCGCTGGAACCCGCGATAACGTGCGCCCTTGTATTCGAGGCCCAGGGCGATTCTGAAAAAGCCAGCGGCCGCCATTTCGGCGGCCGCTACAGGTACTGCATCAGACATTTATCAATCAAACCAACTTGCTAATCATCTCACGAGCTTCTTGCTGCTGGGCGTCACTGCCCTCGGCAACCACTTCTTCGAGAATGTCGCGCGCACCTTCGGTGTCGCCCATGTCTATATAAGCCCGAGCCAGATCCAGCTTGGTCGCAGTTTCATCGGTGCCGGACAGGAAGTCGAAGTCATCATCGCCATCCAGATCACTGGACAGGCTGCTGGCCGGCGCCAGCGGAGCTGCTTGCGGCTCTTCGAGGTCAGCTGACAGCTGATCCAGCTCGGCGGTCACTTCATCCAGCTGCGCAGCGAAGCTGTCGGATGCAACAGCCGGCTGAACCGGAGTTTCGTCTTCGAGCGAGAGATCGAAGTCAGCCGGCAGATCGAGATTGGCAGATGGCGCTTCTTCAGCCAGATCCAGGCTCAGATCGGAAAGATCCTCGGCCGGCTGGTTCAGCGGTGCATCGTCATCGAGGCTCAGCAGGAAATCATCAGCTTCATCGCTGGCTGCCGGAGCCGCCTCATCCAGATCCAGGCTGAAGGCGGACAGATCGTCGGTCGGCTGGGACAGCTCAACCTTGTCATCATCCAGGGCGAGATCGAAGCCCAGATCGTCGTCGGCAGAAGCTGCCGGCGCGGCGGGTTCATCGACCAGACCGAAGTCCAGATCATCATCCAGCGACAACGGCGCTTGCTCAGCCTTGCTCGACTGAACATCGCTCTCCAGATCGGCCTCCAGGTCATCGAGGCTCAGATCGAAGGCATCATCCAGATCAGCGCCGGTGGAAGCAGGCGTTTCTGCGGTCGGTTCATCCAGACTGAGGTCGTCCAGACTGAAGTCGCCCATGTCGTCATCGACGGAGGCAGCGGCAGCTGCGGCACCCACACCTGCGAAGGCTGCGATCGCTGGATACTTGGACTTCAGCAGCTCGGCTTCGGCATTCACCCCGCCGATCTCGCGCAGCTCGTTATCCTGACGGGCAAAGCCTTCGCGGTCACCCAGCTCGGCGTAGACTTCCATCAGCTTCAGACGCAGATCGGCGCGGTGCGGCTCGTCATTAATCGCGTTCTGCAGCAGTTCGGCCGCCTGATTGAAGCGCCCGTAAGCAATGTAGATATCAGCCTCGCCCAACGCGTCGCCAGTCTGCGCCGTGACACGCTCCTCGCCAGCGGCCTGGGCGGTCTGGACAGGCTCATCGTCGAGGCCAGCGAAACTGTCTTCAGGCATGTCCAGGTCGGAGGCAAACGCCTGTTCCTGAGACAGGTCGTCGGCCAGTTCATCTTGCAGCTCGGACTCTTTCTGGGCGTTGCGGCGCGACAGCGCCATCAGGCCGGCCAACAGAAGCAGAAGCGCCCCACCACCGGCCAGACCCAGCGTCATCGGGTTAGCCAGCAGGTCATCAATGAAGCTCTGTGGGGCCGGTGCAGGCGCAGGAGCAGGTGTAGCAGGTTTGACTGCTTCGGCCGGCTTGACCGGGGCGGCTGGTTCAACGGCAGCAGCCGGCTCACTGGCCGGCTGTTGGGTTGCGGCGGTGCTGTCCTCGACGGGCGCAGCCGGTTCCTCGGAATAGTTGTAGTCAGGCGCTGCCTCCTCAGTCGGCGTAGTCGGCGGCGTGGCCGCCTCCACAGCGGGCGGCGCGGCCTCAGGCGCTGCTGCCGGAGTTTCCGCAGGCGGTTCTTCCGTTGCAGCAGGAGCTGCGGGCGCAGCCGACAGGTCGGCCTGCAACTTGGCCAACTGGCTGTCCTTCAGCTCCACCAGACGCTGCAGCTTGTCCAGCTGGCTTTGCAGGTCACTGACACGGCTCTGCAGTTCGGCGTTCTCACGACGAGTCGAATCCAGGCTTTCCTGAGTCACTGCCAGCTTGTCGGCCAGCGCCTTGCTGCCAGCCGCACCGGTATCGCTACCGCGAGTGGACTGACCTGCTTCAGCAGCGACCAGTTTCAGGCTATCACCCGCCTCTGCAGTCGCCGGCGCAGCGCCCGCTGTGGTGCGGCGAGTGGCATCCAGCTGACGCGAAGCGACAGCACGGCCTTCACGCCAGGCGGCATTCTGCTCGGCAACCTGAGCGATCGCCTCGGCATTGCTGCGGCTGCGAATCTGCTGTTCGTCCGGCAGGCGAAGTACCTGACCGCTCTTCATACGGTTGATATTGCCGCCGATGAAGGCATCCGGATTCAGATCCTGAATGGCCAGCATGACCTGATTGACCGAGCCACCACCGACGCGCTGGGCGATTTCCCAGAGCGTATCGTTGGCAGTGGTTCTGTATTCGTTACCGGCAATGGCGCGCGACGCCGGGGCCGGTGCGGCAGGACGCGGGGCCGGAGCGGGTGCTGCAGTGCGCGACGCAGAAGCGGAAGCAAGCGCCGCAGACGGACGCGGTGCAGGCGCGGCGATAGGCAGTTGCGGCGCAGCGGCTACGGTAGTTTGCGGAGAGTAAAGCGGCGGATCGAGCAGCAGGGTGTATTCACGCAACAAGCGCCCGTTCGGCCAGAGCACTTCAACCAGGAAGTTGAGGTAAGGCTCACGCACGCTCTTGCTCGAGGTGATGCGGATAACGCTCTTGCCGTTGGGCTTCAATACCGGGGTGAACTTGAGGTCGGTCAAAAAGTACTGACGGTCGACGCCAGCTTTGATGAACTCCTCAGGGGACGCGAGGCTGGGAATCACCTCATTGGAAGCAAGGTCGCGTACCTCCAGCAATTCGATTTCCGCTACCAACGGCTGATTCAGCGACGATTGCAGGGTAACTTCACCCAGCCCCAGCGCATGCGCCATACCGGAAGACAGCGCGGAAGCGGCTGCGATTGCCAGCACCAGTTTGCGAACCCGAACCATAGCGTTATCCCTTGTTTTATCTTTTTCTCGGCATGCGAGTGGGTCTTGAGAATTGCTGCCTGCCTCCGCTCCACGAGCGGCTCCCCATTCAGCAATCAACTCAGCCAGTATTGCCAAGCTAGAAAGATTCTTCAAAATTCTAGGTAAGTATCTTTTACAGATAGTGTTTTATCAATAACTCAGCTATCTGCACAGCATTAAGGGCGGCGCCTTTTCTTACATTATCAGACGCAATCCACAAATTGAGTTGCCTTGGATCGCTCACGCCGCGCCGGACACGCCCCACATAGACCTGATCCTGCCCCACTGCATCACCCACTGCAGTCGGGTAATCGCCGACCTCTACCAACTCGATGCCCGGCGCGACCTCGAGCAATTGCAGCACTGTACTGATATCGATAGCCGAATCAGCATACACGCCCAGTGCGAGACTATCGCCAAAGAACACCGGCACCAAGGCGCAGGTGGCTGCTACCGGAAGCCCAGGCAGACTCAATAACTGTTGAATCTCGGCCACCAGACGCTTCTCCAACTGAGCATGCCCGTGGTCATCCACCTCGCCGACCTGCGCCAGCAGATTGAACGCGATCTGTCGATCTACCGCCTTCGATTCCAGCGGGCGCCCGTTGAGCAGCTCGGCGGTCTGCCGCGCCAGCTCCTGCACACCGCTACGCCCCAGAGTGGAGATCGACAGCATGGCAGTCACCTGCAGCTGCTGGGGTTGCAGTACAGGCCTCAGCGTCGCCAGCACCAGCGCACAGGCAACCGCCGAAGGCGTAGGCGCACTGACACACCACGGCTTGGTCAATGCCGGCAAACCTGCGGCGCCAAGTTCGGGCAATACGCATGGTGCTTGCTCCAGCGAAAAAGCAGCACTCAGATCGATAACGGAACAACCGGCTGCGACCACGCGCTCATGATGGCTGCGCGTCACGTCAGAGCCCGCAGCAAAGAACGCCAGTTGCACCTGAGTGAAATCGAAGGCATCGAGCGATCTGACCCGCACCTGCCGACCACGGAAAGAAAGACTCTGTCCAGCCGACTCGCTGCTGGCCAGCAGATGCAGATCCTTCACCGGAAACTCACGCTCTTCGAGCAATTCGACCAGCGCTTCGCCGACGTTGCTGGTGGCGCCGATCACGGCGATATTGATGGACTGACTCATGAGCTGACCTACAACACAGAGGGAGCGGCACTGTAACTGCGGCCCATCGCCCAGGCAATCGGCTCCTCCAGAAAACACAAAGCCCCTCTGCCGAGACAGAAGGGCTTTGTTTGATACTGGATGCCGGCTTCGCGCTTAGCGCTCCAGCAGAATCCGCAGCATGCGACGCAGCGGTTCGGCAGCCCCCCACAGCAGTTGGTCACCGACGGTGAACGCCCCCAGGTACTGCGAGCCCATGTTGAGCTTGCGCAGACGGCCGACCGGAACGCTCAGGGTGCCGGTCACGGCAGTCGGGCCGAGGTCACGGATGGAATCTTCGCGGTGGTTCGGCACCAGTTTGACCCAGGGATTGTGCTGGCTGATCAGGCCTTCGATGTCAGCCATCGGCACATCCTTGTTCAGCTTGATGGTCAGCGCCTGGCTGTGGCAACGCATGGCACCGATGCGCACGCAAATGCCATCGACCGGGATCGGGTTCTTGAAACGACCGAGAATCTTGTTGGTTTCGGCCTGAGCCTTCCACTCTTCACGGCTCTGCCCGTTCGGCAGTTCCTTGTCGATGTAGGGGATCAGGCTGCCAGCCAGCGGCACACCGAAGTTGTCGACCGGGAAGCCTTCGCCACGCATGGCCTCGGCCACCTTGCGATCGATATCGAGGATGGCGCTGGCCGGGTCGGCCAGTTCATCAGCGACAGCGCCGTTGATTGCGCCCATCTGCTTGATCAGCTCACGCATGTTCTGCGCGCCAGCACCGGAAGCAGCCTGGTAGGTCATGGCACTCATCCACTCCACCAGACCAGCCTCGTACAGACCGCCGAGCGCCATCAGCATCAGGCTGACGGTGCAGTTGCCGCCGATGTAGTTCTTGGTGCCGGCGTCCAGCGCCTGGTCGATCACCTTGCGGTTGACCGGATCGAGCACGATCACCGAGTCGTCATCCATGCGCAGGCTGGAGGCCGCGTCGATCCAGTAGCCCTGCCAGCCGGCTTCACGCAGCTTGGGGAATACTTCATTGGTGTAGTCGCCGCCCTGGCAGGTCAGGATCACGTCCAGACCCTTGAGGTCGTCAATGCTGTAGGCATCTTTCAGCGCAGCGATGTCCTTGCCAATGGCAGGGCCCTGGCCACCGACATTGGAAGTGGTGAAGAACACCGGCTCGATCAGGTCGAAGTCCCGCTCTTCCAGCATGCGCTGCATGAGCACGGAACCGACCATGCCACGCCAACCGATCAGACCTACACGTTTCATAACGACTACACCTATATAAACAGCCCGCCGGAACCACCCCGGCGGGGCTGGGAAGATTACAGACTACGCAGCGCGGAGGCCACTGCATCACCCATGGCAGCGGTACCGACCTTGGTCTTGCCCTCGGACCAGATGTCACCGGTGCGCAGGCCCTGATCCAGCACCAGGCTCACCGCTTTCTCGATGGCATCGGCGGCAGCGACCTGGCCGAAGCTGTAACGCAGCATCATCGAGACCGAGAGAATGGTGGCCAGCGGGTTGGCGATGCCCTTGCCGGCGATGTCCGGCGCGGAGCCATGGCACGGCTCGTACATGCCCTTGTTGTTGGCGTCCAAGGATGCCGACGGCAGCATGCCGATGGAACCGGTCAGCATCGAAGCTTCGTCAGACAAAATGTCACCAAACATGTTGTCGGTGACCATCACGTCGAATTGCTTGGGTGCGCGTACCAGTTGCATGGCGGCGTTGTCGACGTACATGTGGCTCAGTTCGACGTCCGGGTAATCCTTGGCCACTTCCTCGACCACAGCGCGCCACAGCTGGCTGGACGCCAGGACGTTGGCCTTGTCCACCGAGCACAGCTTCTTGCCACGCACGCGCGCCATGTCGAAACCGACCTTGGCGATGCGGCGGATTTCGCTCTCGCTGTACGGCAGGGTGTCGTACGCCATGCGCTCGCCGTTTTCCAGCACCTTGCTTTCGCGCGGCTGGCCGAAGTAGATGCCGCCGGTCAGCTCACGGACGATGAGGATATCCAGGCCAGCGACCACTTCCGGCTTGAGGCTGGAGGCCTCGGCCAACTGCGGGTAGAGAATGGCCGGACGCAGGTTGCCGAACAGGCCCAGCTGCGAGCGGATCTTCAGCAGGCCACGCTCGGGACGGATGGCCGGGTCGATGGTGTCCCACTTCGGCCCGCCAACGGCGCCGAGCAGCACGGCATCGGCAGACTTGGCGCGCGCCAGGGTTTCGTCGGCCAGCGGCACGCCGTAACGGTCGATGGCGGCACCGCCCAGGTCATCGAAGCTCAGCTCGAAACCCAGGGCGTACTTGTCGTTGGCCAGGTTCAGCACCTTGACCGCCTCGGCCATGATTTCCGGGCCGATACCGTCGCCCGGGAGAACCAGAATCTGCTTGCTCATCACATCCTCGTCAAACCGTAGGGTGCGCCATGCGCACCACCTGAACAATGAATCCGTCGGTGCGCGCAGCGCACCCTACCTGATCGCGCCGAACAACCAGGGGCTGTTCTGCTGGTGTTTGGCTTCGAAAGCCTTGATCGCCTCCTGATCCTGCAGGGTCAGGCCGATGTCGTCCAGGCCGTTGAGCAGGCAGTGCTTGCGGAAGGCATCGACCTCGAAGCTGTACTGCACGCCATCAGGGCGAGTCACGGTCTGCGCCTCGAGGTCGACGGTCAGCTGATAACCCTCGGTCGCCTCGGCCTGCTCGAACAGCGCATCGACTTCTTCGTCCTTGAGGACGATCGGCAGCAGGCCGTTCTTGAAGCTGTTATTGAAGAAGATGTCGGCGAAGCTCGGCGCGATCACCGTGCGGAAACCGTACTCGTCCAGCGCCCAGGGCGCGTGCTCGCGCGAAGAGCCGCAGCCGAAGTTCTCGCGGGCCAGCAGAACGCTGGCGCCCTGGTAGCGCGGGAAGTTGAGCACGAAGTCCTTGTTGATCGGGCGCTTGGAGTTGTCCTGGTTCGGCTGGCCGACATCCAGGTAGCGCCACTCGTCAAACAGGTTGGGGCCGAAGCCGGTGCGTTTGATCGACTTCAGAAACTGCTTGGGAATGATCTGGTCGGTGTCGACGTTGGCACGGTCGAGTGGGCAGACCAGGCCGGTGTGTTGGGTAAAGGCTTTCATCATCTAGCTCCTCAGGCCTGGATCAATTCGCGCACGTCGATGAAACGACCGGTAACCGCCGCCGCGGCAGCCATGGCCGGGCTCACCAGGTGGGTACGACCACCGGCGCCCTGACGGCCTTCGAAGTTGCGGTTGGAGGTGGACGCGCAATGCTCGCCACTGCCCAGCTTGTCCGGGTTCATCGCCAGGCACATGGAGCAACCCGGCTCACGCCATTCGAAACCGGCCTCGATGAAGATCTTGTCCAGCCCCTCGGCCTCGGCCTGCTGTTTCACCAGGCCAGAACCCGGCACCACCAGCGCCTGCTTGACGGTGGCGGCGACCTTGCGCCCCTTGGCCACCTCGGCAGCAGCGCGCAGGTCTTCGATGCGCGAGTTGGTGCAGGAACCAATGAACACGCGATCGAGCTGGATATCGGTGATCGGCTGATTGGCGCTCAGGCCCATGTACTTCAGCGCACGAGTGATCGAATCCTTCTTCACCGGGTCGCTTTCGCGGGCCGGGTCCGGCACGTTCTGATCGACGGCCAGAACCATCTCCGGCGAAGTGCCCCAGCTGACCTGTGGCTTGATGTCCTCGGCACGCAGCTCGACCACAGTGTCGAACACCGCATCGGCGTCGGACACCAGGTTCTGCCACTGCGCCACGGCTTTGTCCCAGTCGCTACCCTTGGGCGCGAACGGACGATCCTTGACGTAGGCGATGGTTTTCTCGTCCACCGCCACCAGGCCGACACGGGCGCCGGCCTCAATGGACATGTTGCAGATGGTCATGCGCCCTTCCAGCGACAGGTCGCGAATCGCGCTGCCGGCGAACTCCAGGGCATGGCCATTGCCGCCAGCGGTGCCGATCTTGCCGATCACGGCCAGCACGATGTCCTTGGCGGTAACGCCGAACGGCAGCTTGCCTTCAACGCGCACCTGCATGTTCTTCATCTTCTTGGCGACCAGGCACTGGGTGGCGAGCACGTGCTCGACCTCGGAGGTGCCGATGCCGTGGGCCAGCGCACCGAAGGCGCCATGGGTGGAGGTGTGCGAGTCGCCGCAAACCACGGTCATGCCCGGCAGCGTGGCGCCCTGCTCCGGCCCGACCACGTGGACGATGCCCTGGCGCACGTCGTTCATCTTGAATTCGAGGATGCCAAAGTCATCGCAGTTCTCGTCCAGGGTCTGCACCTGGATGCGCGAGACTTCGTCGGCGATGGCCTCGAGGCCGCCCTGACGCTCGGCCTTGGTGGTCGGCACGTTGTGATCCGGCGTGGCGATGTTGGCGTCGATGCGCCACGGCTTGCGCCCGGCCAGACGCAGGCCTTCGAAAGCCTGCGGTGAGGTCACCTCATGGAGGATGTGACGATCAATGTAGATCAGCGAGGAACCGTCGTCGCGACGTTTCACTTCGTGCATTTCCCAGAGCTTGTCGTAGAGCGTCTTGCCAGTCATCAGCCTTACCTCATCAGCGCCTTTTGAGCACATCCGGAAACTGCCTGCGTTATCACCGCCCGGCGTCAGAAGTGCACCTTTCTATGCCTGGGCGAAAATGGCCCTTCGGCTTATGGGGAGAATGCTATGGCCGGGGACGAAATAACTCAAATTCATATTTTTTATTCAAAGGATTCCGAAGAGGAATGTATGCTCAGCGCATCATTACTTACCGGAGCGCTCCATGGATCTGGCCAACCTCAACGCCTTTATCGCCATCGCCGAAACCGGCAGCTTTTCCGAAGCCGGCGAGCGCCTGCACCTGACCCAGCCTGCCGTAAGCAAGCGCATCGCCGGCCTGGAACAGCAACTGGGCGTGCGCCTGTTCGACCGCCTCGGCCGCGAAATCGGCCTCACCCAGGCCGGCCGCGCCCTGTTGCCGCGCGCCTACCAGATTCTCAACGTGCTGGACGATACCCGTCGCGCGCTGACCAACCTGTCCGGTGAAGTCAGCGGCCGCCTGACCCTGGCGACCAGCCACCACATCGGCCTGCACCGCCTGCCCGCCCTGCTGCGCGCCTTTACTCGCGCGCATCCACAGGTGGCACTGGATATCCAGTTCCTCGACTCGGAGGTGGCATACGAAGAAGTCCTGCATGGCCGCGCCGAACTGGCGGTGATCACCCTCGCCCCGGAAACCCGTGAACCGATCCGCGCCGTCGCCGTGTGGGACGATCCGCTGGATTTCGTCGCCGCGCCGGAACACCCCCTGGCCCGCAGCCAGGCGATCAGCCTGGCCGACGTGGCGCAGCACCCAGCCGTCTTTCCCGGCGGCAACACCTTCACCCACCACATCGTCCAGCGCCTGTTCGAGGCTCAGAGCCTGACACCCAACATCGCCATGAGCACCAATTACCTGGAAACCATCAAGATGATGGTGTCCATCGGCTTGGCCTGGAGCGTACTGCCGCGCACCATGCTCGACGAACAGGTCGCGCGCCTGCCGATACCGGGCATCCAACTGACCCGCCAGCTGGGCTACATCCTGCATACAGAACGTACGCTATCGAATGCCGCGCGGGCATTCATGGATCTGCTCGACAGCCAGCGCGATGATCTTGCATAGGCGACTAGCCTGCGACTAACGTGGCGACAGAACGATAAGAAACGTGTCTACATGCCACTCACGACCGCCCCGCGCATCGCGCACTCCAGAGGAAGGTACGGCCATGGCCAGATCGACTGACCAGACCCCGCCCCTGCCACATATACCGGCGATGGATCCCGCCGAATTCGAGCAAACCTGGCAAGACGCGCCGCGTTTGCTTGCCGCGCTGAACGGCGCCCATCTCGGCACCTGGTATTGGGACATTCGCAGTGGCCAGGTGAACTGGTCGCGCGGCGCCCAGGCCCTGTTCGGCCTCGACCCCAATCGCCCGGTCACGCGAGAACTGCACTACATCGAGCTGATTCCCGAAGAGGAACGTGCCGAGGTCCTGGCTAAATTCAACGCCATCCTCAAGGGCGAACAGATTGGCAACGCCCTGCGCCACCGTATTCGCTGGCCAGACGGCAGCCTGCACTGGCTGGAGATCACCGGCAGCCTGCAACGCGAGGCCGATGGTCGGCCGCGCATGTTCGGCGTGATCCGTGACATCAGCGCCCAGCAGGAGCGTGCCGAAGCCCTGCGCGCCTCCGAGGAACGCTTCGCCAGCCTGTTCCGCCTGAGCCCCGACATCATGATGTTGGTGCGCTACGACAACAGCGAGATTGTCGAGGTCAACCAGCACTTCACCCACGCCTTCGGCTGGAACGCCAGCGACATTCTTGGCCGCCCCATCCATGAGCTGAATCTCTGGGTTCACGCCAGCCAACGCGATCAGTTGCGCCAGCAAGCGCCGCTGAGCCGCGAGCCGGTGATTCAGGAAGTACAACTGCGCACCCGTGGTGGCGATATTCTCGATGGCGTACTGTCGAGCCAGTACATCGAGCTGCAGGGCGAGCGCCTGGTGCTCTGCACCTTCCTCGATACCAGCGAACGCAAGCGCGCAGAAAACGCCCTGCGCGCCAGTGAGGAAAAGTTCGCCAAGGCCTTCATGCATACGCCCGACGCGGTGGCCATCACTGACCGGGCGACCGGCCGCTTCATCGAGGTCAACCCGAGTTTCGAGCAGCAATTTGGCTGGAGCAGCGCCGAGGCCGTGGGCCGCACCTCACTGGAGTTGGGCATCTGGGCTGACCCCAGCGACCGCCAGCGTATGCTCGACGCCGCGCAGACCGGGCGCCTGAACAACCTTGAGGTACGACTGTTCAGCCGCGACGGCAGCGTCACCAGCAACTTGCTGTTCGGTGGCGAAATCGAGTTGAACGGCACCACCTGCCTGGTCCTCACCGTGCGCAACATCACCGAGCAGCGCGCGCAGGAGCAGGCACTCAACGAAAGCAGGCAGCGCCTGCGCCTGGCCCTGGAGTCGGCCGACCTGGGCACCTGGGACTGGCACATCCCCAGTAGTCGGCTGTTTGCCAGCGCCCGTGCCTCCCAGCTGCACGGCCTGGAGTCGTTACCGTTCGAAGGCGCCTTCCTCGACTTCTTCCGTCAGGTACCGATGGAGGATCGACACAGTCTGCGCCAGAGCTACCAAAGCCTGGTCGCAGAACACCGCAGCCACTATCAGGTCACCTATCGCGTGCAACTGGAAAATGGCGGCCTGCGCTTTCTCGAAAGCACCGCCAAACTGCAGCTCGACGATACCGGCCAACCGCAGCGCATGGTCGGCACGCTGGTCGATATCAGCGAGCGACTGCTGCGCGAGCAGCGCCTGCAAGCCTCGGAAGAGAAATTTGCCAAGGCCTTCCACTCCAGCCCGGACGCCATCACCATCACCGAACGTGACAGCGGGCGCTATATCGAGGTCAACGAAGGCTTCACCCGCATCACCGGCTATCTGCCGGACGAAGTAGTCGGTCGCACGGCCTTCGAGCTGGACATCTGGGCCTACCCCGAAGAGCGCGTGCGCATGATCGAGCACCTGACCCAGCAGGGCCAGGTGCTGCACATGGAAATGCATGGCCGGCATCGTGACGGCGAGGTGCACCTGGTCGACGTTTCCGTGCAGCCCATCGAGCTCAATGATGTGCCCTGCCTGCTGCTCACCGCACGCGACATCAGTGAACTGAAGCAGGCGCAGGCACAGGTACAGCACCTGGCCTACCACGACGCGCTGACCAACCTGCCCAACCGCGCCCTGCTGATGGACCGCCTGACGCAACAGATCGCCCTGCTCAAGCGTCATGATCTGCGCGGCGCCCTGTTGTTTCTCGATCTCGACCACTTCAAGCACATCAACGACTCACTCGGTCACCCCGTCGGCGACTCCGTGCTGCGTCTGGTCACCGCGCGCCTGGAAGCCAGCGTGCGCCTGGAGGACACCGTGGCCCGCCTCGGCGGCGACGAATTCGTGGTGCTGCTCTCCGGCCTGGAAGGCAAGCGCTCGGAGGTCACCCGCCACGTACGTCAGGTCGCCGACAAGCTGCGCCAGCTACTCGCCGAGCCGATGCTGCTGGACGGTCACCGCCTGCAGGTAACCCCGAGCATCGGCGTCGCCCTGATTCCCGATCACGGCAATACACCGGCGGATCTGCTCAAGCGCGCCGATATCGCCCTCTACCGCGCCAAGGACTCCGGGCGTAACGCCATCCAGCTGTTTCGCACCACCATGCAGGAGGCCGCCAGCGCACGCCTGCGTCTGGAGAACGATCTGCGCCTGGCCCTGGCGCGTGGCGAGTTCGAACTGCACTTCCAGCCGCAGGTGGACGCCCGTGATGGCAAGGTGGTCGGCGCCGAGGCACTGTTGCGCTGGCAGCATCCGCAGCTGGGCCCACAGTCGCCCGCGCAGTTCATCCAGGTGCTGGAAGAAAGCGGGCTGATCGTCGAGGTCGGCGGCTGGGTACTGGCCGAGGCCTGCCATTTCTGCTCGCGCCTGATGGCAGATGGATTGGTCGACGGCGAACGCTTCAGCCTGTGCGTCAACATCAGCCCGCGACAATTTCGCCAGCATGACTTCGTCGACCGGGTCGCCAGCAGCCTGCGCAACAGCCAGCTACCCAACGCCATGCTCAAACTGGAGATCACCGAAGGCATCGTCATTCAGAATATTGATGACACCGTCGGCAAGATGTTGCGCCTGAAAAAGCACGGCGTCAGCTTCGCCATGGACGATTTCGGCACAGGTTACAGCTCGCTGACCTATCTCAAGCGCCTGCCGGTGGACATGCTGAAGATCGATCAGTCCTTCGTGCGTGACGCCACCCACGATCCCAACGATGCCGAGATCATCCGTGCCATCGTCGCCATGGCGCGCAGCCTGGGCCTGGCGCTGATCGCCGAGGGTGTGGAGCAGCAGGACCAACTGGACTTTCTACAAGCGCAGGGTTGCCACCTCTATCAGGGCTACCTGTTCAGCAAACCGCTACCGCAGGAGGCCTTTCGTGAACTACTGGAAAGGCAGCGAGCGTAACCTGTCAGCACCCTCGGTGCGCACGGCGCACCCTGCCTATCGCTTGAATCGGGTAGGAGGCGGGGTCACCCCCGCCGTCCTCCCACACCACCGTACGTACGGTTCCGTATACGGCGGTTCCTGCCTACTGACAAACAGCATCAGCGAGCTTGGTTCCGTTGATGTGTCGCCTGCGGTAGCTAAGCGCCCAGACC
>NZ_NIUB01000035.1 GCF_002197815.1 Pseudomonas oleovorans subsp. oleovorans | reverse complement strand
TCGTCGTGTGGTGGCGCTTCGCTGGATGTGATCAAGGCTTACATACAGAATCAGCAGGGCTGATGCCCTGCGCCGCATTCACCCCACACCTCCTTCGGTGTGGGTGCCCTGCGGGAGAGCACGATGGAGCGGCTGCTCCAGCGCGATGCCCAGAGGAACGGCACCCCGCGCAATGGCCATTGATCGAGCACTTCACCCGGATAGCCCAGCGGGCCTATGGCCTCTTACTGAAATGGTGCTGACCAAACTTGAGGCATTGGGCTGCGCCCGCTCAGGATAGATGCCCACGAAGACGAAGAAGGCGCTGACTTCCTATGGGGGGAGCTGACACCAGGGCTTGATCTGTCAGCCGGTGAGCGTGATCGCGAAGCAGAGCGGGCCAACAGGCCAAGCCCTGACCCCTCCGAGTAAAGAGCGCCCACCCCTTTTCACTCTGTTCAGGGCCAGGGGTCTGACTTGATCCCATTTGAAGAACCAGCAAGTCTGCAAGGCACCAAACCGGTGCGCGCCTTTGCCGCCCAATTGGAGGCCATGCCGGAGGGTTGTCGCCGCCCCCAGAAGGCATTCGATGCTTGGTCAATGCCGCTTGCTGAAACAGGCGGTTCTGAAATCCAACTCCAAGAAGTGGGGGCGTGGTACGCGAAGCACCACAAGACCTGCCCAATGAGGGCAACGATAACTCTCAGACCCCGAATTAGGATTGGAGACTCGAATTGGCCAGAGAGCAAAAGTGGGTGGATCGCCGCTGTTGCGACTGGGACACCTTCCTCACCAGCTTGATGGCTGCCGCCCAGCGAAGTCGGTTTCCGTTGATCCTGGTGAACTGGTACGAGGCCCGCAGCTATTGGCGACGCAATAGCTGCACGGGAGCAGAAGTGATTCAGATGCAGCGCACTCGGGAGGCCAATGACGGTCAGTACATCCTTACTACCCAGCCTCGGCGCCGAGGATTCAGGCGTGGATAGCTGAATCGAGCATTGGCAGCGCCAGCTTACTCACCCTCATTTCTAAGATTCGCTGCGGAAGGTTGGCGACGTAAAGGTTCATGTGCGCCAAGGGCGATGGCGCGTTCATGATAGCTAGGACGACAGGCTGATAGGCTGGGCTAAGCCCAGCCAGTACACGGTAGCCCGCCATCATCACAGCCTTATCGGTGCCATGGATTCTGGCAGCCAAGGCCATCGCAGTGATCGCAGTGAGAAGGCATATCCGCCTTGCAGTCAGCGTATTATCCGGTTGAGCCAAAATTTCAATCTCGTTTTCGCCAGTATTGCCAGCTCAGTATTTAGGGTCTGTTACTCAACAGCTTTTTCCTCAGTTGATCCGCAGCTCAGCAGGGGTGTCAGGAACGGAATCGAACCGCTACCTGAAAGCCTTGTTTCTATTGGCTTTCGATGGTTTGGTGGTCCGCGCATGCCCCTAAACATGCCCCTAAAACTCAAGGTGCCCATCTTTTGGGCGCCTTTGATTGCCTGTACTTCTCAGCACATGCCAGCTCAGGGCGAGCATGGTAAGCGCCGATATGCGTGGGGGCAAGTCCGCTTTGTCAGGAGACAATGCGGTCGATCCTGATGCCAAGCTTCTGCATCGTCCTGACTGTATCGGCCATGGCCTGTGCCTCGATGCGTGATAGCTGTTCGATGCGCCGGGCGAAGGTTTTTTGGTGCATGCCCTTGGGGCGGCGTATGTACTCGGCGGGGTAGTCGAATGGCCCGGCATCGCAGCCCAGCTTGTGGCGCAGTGTCCACGCGCGATCCATGGCGCGATCCCGCTTGCTGGCCTGCTGGCTTGGGTAGTTCAGGCGCATGCAGTGACGGCAGATAAACACGGCGCCGCCATACAGCTTTGCCACGCGCCGGGCGCAGTTCGGGCAATGCAGCCACGGGCGTTCCCCGCCCAGGTGGCAGGGCGTCCAGCCAATCGCCACCTGGTAGTCATGCTTAACAGGATCAGCGCCAGCAGCTCGACTCTGGTAAACCAACTGCAATCGGTTGTGACTGGCAGTGATCCTGATAGAGGCGACGACTTCTCCGCCTCGCTTCCATTGCCAATCACCACGCCAGCCAGCCAAAAGGCCAGCGCGGTGAATCTCTCGTACATCAAGCGAGCGGTAATCGCTCACGGAGGCTTTCTCTCGTTTTCGACTCATCAGGCAAACCTAGATCAATTGCTGATTAGGCTCAGATCATCTCTCGCAACTGTTTTTATATACAGCTACTTTTGCGCAAGTGCGTCCTTACAGTGAGGCGTGGCATTTTTCAAATCATCATCAGCCACCATCTGAACAACAGCCTGCGCCATCCCATACCGCGGATAGGTCGCGACCAATCGATCCCCCTCCCTAGACAAATCAACTCGGCCACCGCTCTGAAAGTAAATCGTCCCATTGCGATGCCTAAGCAAAAAACGACCGTCTCCCGTCCCACTAGATGTACAGCCAATCCCCTCTCCATTTGGCTCAATTCGGAGAGTCATCACAAAGGGGCCAGATGCGCCAGTCCATATGCCTACATAATCTGGAGCGACCGGGGTCGCGGAAACATCGATGAACTCATTTTTCAGAAGGTCATCGTAAGGACTTGCACAACCTGTAAGTAGAATGCCCGCCAGCGTAGCGCTCAGTAGCCTTTGCATAAAAATCTCCATGTCACCGAAATTCAGCCCACCCCTATCATGCAGCCAAGAACAGGGGCTAAGGGATCTAGTCCATCACACATTGAATGCATAGGAAAGAACCTAAATCAATTAGCAAATTCAGTCTTTAATCATCAGGTACAAGGGTCGGCTCTAGCGCTGGCACTTAACCTCTAAATGACCGAATCAAAATCAGCCAGCCATTCATCAACGCTTTGCTCTTGCGGTAGCTTGCGCGAATGTATTGCTTCAATGGTTCCCGTATTACCGCGCTCTCTTATTACCTTATTACCGTACTGATTTTCCCTCGCAGTCATAACCGGCTGTACCCCGCATGAATGTTGGGCTTGAGTAATATCCTTGTATGGCCTCCTTGTCCGGGGCTTATCCGTGGCCTGTTCAGTTTTTGTCGGCTGCTTGTCCAATTCCATAGCCTGTCGAATTAACGCGCTCGATATGTTCAATACACGCAAACTGCCAGCATCTAATCGGCCATCATCCCGCCCTCGTGTTGGGCTGGCGCTGATTAGGACATTACGCAGCCGGCCGATGTAGTCATGCATAGCGGCCAGGCGCTTGAGTGCAATTCCTGTGGTCTGCCAGAACTTCATCAGATGGCTGCCAGAGGCCGCCCTGAACTGCCCCGCCGGTAGTGGATCACCCTTTTTTCCACTGGCAGTATTGCGAGCACGGGTAAGCTCAGTATTGAAGATGGCATATGCCTCGTCATCAGTCATTACGGACTGGAATTGCAGCGTCAGACCTGCCGACCTATGCGGCCCGTAATGCCCTGTTTTGTGACCTTGATAGCGATAGGCATCTTGCCCAGTGACGCCGAGGATTTGCCGAACCAGCATGTCGCCATTGTCGCTCAGCCAGTTCGGTGGCACGCATTTACCGCTGGCTGGGGCAATCACTAGCACACCACGTTCAATGCTGACGGCATCCCCACGCGCCAGCAGCCGCCCTAGTAGTCCAGGGCGCTGCGGCAGAGTGCCAACGGCATAACCGATGGCGCCCTCTTTCACGTCAGTAGACCTATTGCAAAGGTACTGACGAACCATATTGCAGCTCCCGGGCAGAAAGCTACAGGTTCAAGTCTATTTAACCAGGCATAAGCTTTTCCCAGGCATGCCGATGCCGTTGCTGCCATGTGGCAGCGTTGAAAACTAGCCATGGTTATTCCCCGGTCTGGCTCAGGTAGTACAGCGCGATGCCGTGGTGGGTGCGGCCTTGATCCTCGATCATACTGATGCGCTGGGTTCGGATGGGGTGGCCACGCTCTTTCAGCTCCTTGATGCGGGCTGCCGGGTGGAGCACGTTCAAATCACTGCGAGCTGTCAGCGTGTCGATTGGGCCAAGTTGCAGGCGTGCGAGTAGGCGAGCGCGTTGGGCGCTGGCGCTGCTGTATTGAATGGTCGCGGTCATTGCACAGCCTCCCGTTGGGCGGCCAGTGCGTCGCACCATGCCAGCACTTCGGCTTCGAGCCAGGCTACGGACTTGGGGCCAAGCGTTATCTGCGCGGGGAAGGTGCCAGCGGCAATACGCCGGTAAATTTCAGACGTGGAAAGGCTGGTGTAGTGTTTCACTGCAGGTAGCTTGATAAAGCGGCGCAGTGTTTGGTTTTTTTCAGTATGTGCTGCCATGGTCGTGTGCCTCTTGGGCTTTGTTGAACACGATTGGCATTTCATACCGCAGCGGCACAGCCTGGCAGTCCGGTCTACCCGCAGACTGTGCAGTCTGCGCGTAGACTGTAAGGGCTAAATTTTAGTCTTGCGGTGTGTTTGAACCCAGCTGTACAGAGTGCGCTCAGTTACCTCGTATATCTTGTGGCGGTGCCGCGCAAAAGCGGCCATGCCGCTATATCTGCTCCCTTCTCTATCCCACTCGGCCAGGGCTTTTTCCTTTAACGCGTTGGTGCCCTTGTGGCGCTCATTGGCAGAGCGTCGGCCATTAGCGCTAACTGCTGTCTTCGCGGCATCAATAGTTTCTCGATAGAGTTTGGCTGAAGCGATGTTGGTCGCAACTAAATCGAAAGCGATGTCTTCGCCGCGCGCTAATTGTTTGGCGATGATGTAGTCATCGACGTATAGGACAGCTGCAGCTAGGAGTAGGCTCTCGAAGTCTGGTGCTTCGGCCTCTGCAATTACTCCAGAAACTACACAAGGAATTATGATCCTCATATAAACCTCGGTAAGCCAGCCGTCCGGAGCGTCTGCGATGTCGTTTAAGTCTCCTAAAGCAGGTGCGTCCCTGTCCTCGTGCAGCGCCAATTGACCGCGCTCAATAAGTGTTTGGATTATTGAGAGTAGTTCTTTCTCAAGTGCTCTGATTTCAGTCGCTGTGGTTTCAAAATATTCGGCTGAAGGTTGTTCGCCCAGCTTGCGCGCAATCGTGGCATACGCGTCCCTGCCGAGCCGCCAGATAGTCGATAAGTAGTCCTTTCCGTCTAGATTTTTGCCATACCAGGACTCGCAGGACGATCCATTTGATCGAAGAAAAACTTTGTCCTGAAATCCCTGCTGGCCCTCCGCAAAGCTCAAATATGGGTCGTACGATAGAAATTTATGAAAACCCATCTTGTCCCCCTTCCTGACCCGTTGGGCTATGCCAGCCAAAACCGTTAAGCCTTACGTTTGATGCTCACCACATTGCCGCCCGAGCAAAGGGCGTCTATCGAATCAGCCCACGCCTGCATCATTTCCCAGCGTTGCTCTAGGTAGGTGGCATGGTTGTAGGTATCGCGGATTTCGTCGGCGTCACCATGGGCTAGTTGGCGTTCGATCCAATCACGGTTATAGCCGCGTCCGTTCAGTTCGGTGCTTAGCAGGTGGCGGAAGCCGTGGCCGGTCTGGCGCCCTTCGTAACCCATTAGGCGCAATGCCTTGTTGATGGTGTTTTCGCTCATGGGGCGTTCGGCGTTCTGCTGGCCGGGAAATAGCAGCGGGTAGGCGCCGGTTATTTCCTGTAGCTGGCGCAGGATGGCCACAGCCTGGCGGGGTAGGGGCACCACATGCGGGCGGCGGGCTTTCATGCGCTGCTTTGGAATCGTCCAGGTGGCCGAATCAAGGTCAAATTCAGCCCAGGGCGCGGCGCGTAGCTCGCCGGGGCGAACAGCGGTCAGCATCAGCAGGCGGATGGCGCAGCGGGTCAGGGTGTTGATTTTGGCGGCATCGAGCTTGCACAGCAGTTCGGGCAGTTCGGCAAAGCTGACGTGGGGATGATGGCGTGGGGCTTTTGCTGGCGCGGCTACCACGTCCAGGTCGGTGGCCGGGTTGTTGTCCACGGCGCCACTTGCCAGGCCGTAGCGAAATATCTGGTGCAGCCATTGGCGAATCTTGCCGGCGGCATTGAGCGTGCCCCGTGCTTCCACCTTGCGCACCAGCTCCACCAGTTCGGGGCGGGTAATGGCCTTGACCGGGCGCGCACCGATGCCGGGTATCAGGTCGTTATCCAAATACAGCTTGGCCTTGTAGGCGGTACTTTCGGCCCAGCGCGGGGCGTTATAGGCATACCACTCGCGAGCCAGTTTCTCGAATGTGGTTTCTGCCGCCTGCTGGGCCTGTTTATCGGCCTTCTTCTGTGCGCCGGGGTCTACGCCATTGGCAAGATGTTCGCGGGCCTCTGTGCGGCGCTGGCGCGCTTGCTGTAGGGGCACGGCAGGATATGCCCCCAAGGCGAGGCGTTTTTCTTTGTCGGCGTAGCGGTATTTCATGCGCCACAGCTTGGAGCCGCCGGGCATGACTTCCAGGTACAGCCCCTGGCCATCAGTGAGCTTATAGGGCTTGTCCTGCGCTTTGGCGGCCTTGATGGCCGAATCGGTCAATGGTGTGACTTTGCGGGGCATTGGGGCACCTTCGTAGGGGCATGATTCATGACCGAACCGGCGATGCCCCCAACAATGCCCCCAAAACTTTGGGCTTACAAGGGTGGGGTAGGGAATTGCAGGCAATAAAAAACCGGCTCAGAGGCCGGTTTTTCGGGGCTTTCAGGCGGTTTAGGCAATGCCTGAAAACTAAAGATGGTGCCCAGGGACAGCACCGAACGCGCTCATCAATGCAGCACGGGTTTCGTCCAGAGTGGCCTGCAATGCCTGCCCCTTCTCCCTACTGATCCCGCCGCACAGAGCAGCCCCGGCAATCAACCCCATTGCCGTGGCGTAGGCCAGATTGGCACCTTCCTTCTCTCCAGCCTCCACACATTCGCGGAACTGCAAGAGAATCCCAGCCAGAGCGCGGGCAAAGGCTTCGGCGTGCTGCTGTGACTTCATCGGCTGTTTTCCTATTGCGCGTCAGGGTCAACCGCGACCCACGCTGTTGCACCGTTGTAGTCGTCGCCGCCCTCGGCCTTGAAGATCACCCCGGCCTTGTCCACGGCATACGCACCTGGGCGCTCGCTGGCAGGGTCACGCAGTTCATCCTTCCAGCCGTACACCTCGCCGTCCCACACCAGCACGACGCCTTCACGGTGTTCCTGTTTGCCTGCTCGCCACTTCGCGGCGGTCAAGCGTAGCGCCTCGATCAGTTGTGCCATGGTCACGTTTTCCTCTCAAGCCATTCCGTGACGCTGCATCAGAACCGACGCAGCGGAGCGCTGGGGCTCTACCATGTAATCAAGCAGGTGCTCAGCCTCGGCATCAGTCACCTCGGTGTAGGCTTCTTGAGGAGTGATCGCGTAGTGAGCGGCGATTGACTCCAGAATCAAGGCTTTCGCCTTGTCGTCAATGACCGAAAGGAACTGCGCATTACGGTTGGCCATCTTCTCTTTCCTCGATCAGTTCAATCCGTGCCGTGCAAGCACTTCGTCAATTTCCGCCAGCAGCTTGGTATGGCCAAGATGTTCGTGCCGCCCTTGGATGGACTGCATCCCCTCAACACGGCTCCTGCACTGCTGTAGCAGCCCAATCAGTGCATCACGCTGAGCAATCAACGTCGCATAGGTCGCGCCAGTCAGGGCATTTTTCCTCTACCTCGGGTTGTAGCCGGTGTAGCCTTCTGGTGGCAGCTCCAACGTCGAGCTGTCCATACCCGTTGCCTCACGCTCCCGGCCCCACATTTCGACCATTGCGGCCTCTTTCAGCCGCTCGGCAAATGCAACAATGTCGTGTAGCTGATCTAGGGTCGCATCGCCCAAGTTATGGGCCAGACCAATCGAGTCTAAATCCGACTCTTGGGCCGCTTGTTCAATGTGCCAACTGAGGTCTTTGTTCATCGGTGGAGCCCTCCAGGGCGTTTTTCTCGATATTCAGTTCAGTGAGCAAGCACGCGACGACAATTGTGAGTCATCTCGCGCACCTGCCCACGGAAGGCCACCATTTCATATTCGTTGATCGCAGCCGGATGAAGCTCGCGCAGGTGGCTATCAACAAGCTCTCCCATGCGCAGCAGAGCTGGCAGGTCAGCGGCCTGGCTCAACGCTGCGATTTCACGATGCAGAGCGGCAAGGCCAACGATACGGGCTTTCAGGTATTCCAGCTCGGTAGCGTCTGGCTTGATCAGAGGCATGGCGATTTCCTCGAACTATTCAGCCCATCCGCATGGCGGGAGCAGGTTGCAGATACGGCTTGGCGATAATCTCCGCCTGAATGAAATCAGCGATCAGTGCGAAGTCCTCCAGGACTATGGCTGCTTCGTCCTCATCACAACTACATATCGAGTACAAATCATCCACCTCAATTTGAGTCGCATCGCATTTACCACCCGCAAGGCGGCTCCAGAAATTCAATGCTTCGTCAATGGTATGCACGCCGTTGGCATCAAGGATCAACCGAAGATCGGTGTTGTACAGCCCGCTGTGAACCGGCATGCCTGCTGCATCCCTGATAACAAGGGCTGAGTTCAATCCAAGGACATCTGACAAAGCCAGTGTCAGCGCATGGCACGAACCATGTGCCAGCTCCATCACTGCGGACTCAATTGAGGCGCTGCGCTCAGAGTAAGTCGCCGACAGGGCAATGAACTGCTCGCTGTCCTCGACGGGCTCAGCGAATGGCTCCAGCTCCCCGCGCATGAATGCTTTAGCCAACTCAATCCCAAGATTCATTCGTGTTTTCCTACTTCACTTCTTCGAAATGCCACTGGACGAAATCGAACGCGGCCTGCTTGGCTTCTGCTTCGATTTGTTCCTGGGTGGCGTCGTCGGGCACCTCGAAATCGAATTCGACTTCGGAGCCTTCTACGTCGGTTTTGATGGTGCCAGTGAAAGTACGCATGCCAGGTTTCCTCGGTAAATCTGTTATCTGCTGTGGCTATTCTAGGTCAGCTCAACTGACCTTGCAAGAGCTTTTTTATCCCTGTCTTTTTGACCACAGGCCCCCAATCGACAAGCCGGTATTCGGCTCCCTCTTTCTCGACCAGGACGCCCAGCTGCTCGCGCAGTCGGGGCACGTCATCGAGGATGGTTTGCTTATGGTGGCCAGTCTCGGCAGCCAGGGCATTGAGCGTCGGACGCTCAACCTCGGTCATGGCCAGGGCGAGGCGCAGCAGGCGTCGCACATCCCCTCGCGGGAACTGCTGTTTTGAATCATCAGCCATACGGCCAAACTCCAGACTCTTGGAAATCACTTTGCATTATGGTCAGTTGTACTGACCTTTGGAAGTCCCTAAAGGGCAATTTCAAAAGCATGTCGAATAACGCCCTGGTCAATGCTCAGGTATGGCTTGCTGTGATCGAGGCACTGATGGCCAAGAATGGCTTGCACGGTGTCCACATCGCCGGTTGCTGCAAGTACCCTGGCGGCCAGCGTTCGCCGGCCTGAGTGACTGCTGCCGCCCTTGATCCCCGCCTGCTTGTAGAAGCGCGTCATCGTCTGCTGTAGAGCGTCACAGGCCCGATAGACCTCTGCCCCTGAGTCAAGCATGCGATGCTTGAACGCAAGCTCAAATGCTTGCCCTTTGTGCGCCATCACCAAGCGGCTGTCTGGACGAAGGCCGCGATACTCGGCCTCAGAACTGATACCCCAGCCGCGCTCAAGCCGAACAGCAATCCACGCCTCAATGGCGGCAATGCATTTTGGATGGGTCAGGTGAATGTTTCGCGCCCGGCACCCCTTCGTTATCTCGGCGCGTAAGTAGACCTCGGGCTTGATCGCTCCGCTCGGGTAGAGCACATCGGCCACCTCAAGCAGCGCGAGTTCGGTCACACGAATGCCTGTGGTGTGAGTCACCCACAAAAGCATCACGTCCCGCACGGGCATGCGGCCTGTTACTGAGGCGACTCGTAGAAGGTGTTTGAACTGGCCGGGCGTAGCGAGGTGGCGCGACGGGTATTCATGCGCGCTGTTCACGGAAAGTCATCTGCCGATTCTTAATCTTTGGTCTGGGGATGTTTGTAGAAATAAGGTCAGCCCCCCCTGACACACCACAACCCGCGCTCATCATGTGCTCACCAAAAACAGGAGGGTACTCCCCATGAGCAACGACAAATTCACCCGCGCCCAGATCGAAGCCGAAGGCGTGCGCTGCAAGTTCAGTAGCGCGAGCGCCGAGCATGACGGATGGATCATGCCGGATGGCTCTGGCGTCGATTACGCCGACAATACCCAGCGCATCTATGCCCCCGAGACAATCTCGACAGGCAATGCAGATGGCCTGTTCCTGGCCCGCAGCGCAGTCGCTGAGCTGATGTTCGCCACTACCGACTTCGGCTACGTCTACACCAAGTCCATCGGTTGGTTCGCAGATGGTGATGATCTGATCCGCGTCTGCAACGCCAAGCGTGGGAATACTCACATCGAGGTCGAGGTGATCGTCCGCTTCATCAAAGACTCGGCGAAGGCATTCTCGGCCCGCCAGTTCAACGTCACCGACGCACTCGACGAGAGCGCGAACTGGGTGCCGGCCTATACCCAATGGCGGCACGGCGGCTGGTATGTTCGCAACGTGCAATACCCTTCCGGGGGTTGCGGCTGCGTGAGCAACAACTACGATGACGGTGCGTGGCGCATTGTGTGTGATGGGCGCCGGCAAGCGCTGGGCCAACCCGGCGACTTCACGTTCAAGACCCGCGATGAAGCGGCCCGCGCCGAGCGCGAGTTGGTTCGTCAGATAACTCTCGACAGGCTCTCCAAGCGGGCCAGTCAGCAAACGGCAGCATGAACTGCCTGCCTACAACAGGCCCGCTTTCGGCACACCAAGAAAGTGAAGTTCATCGTGGTGCAGGCACGCCGCGATGAGCTGGAGGCAGAATCTCGGCGGATGGCAGCTGATGCCCTTCCAGAGGGCAAGCTGGAGCAGTTGCCGTCCGCCAACGAGGCCTCGATTCAAGCGGCCTGCGACACTAGCGCCACGTTTCTTCATACCAACCCTCGCCGCCTGTTCGTGGAATCCAGCCCATTCCTCAGCGAGCTTGCACAGCCGGACATGGACAAGGCGCTGTCGATTCACGACAACGTTTACCGCTGGCTATCCCGCCTCTGAAAGGCCAACGTCATGGCAAGAGCAAGACTCCACCTGATCTGCGGGAACTGCGGTTGCAACGATATGTGGGGCTACCGCATAGAGTCCCAAGGCACGGACATTGACGGAGAGCTGTTCCCAGCCGTCTATCTGTCCTGCGGCAACTGCCACACGCTTCACGACCTCTCGGACACGGCCAAGAAGCTTTCGAGCCACAGTGAGGGATAGCTGCATCCACTAGCAGCGCTGGGGTCGCGCTGCTATATTCATGACTCTCGCGCCGCACCTCGACTGCGCAACCAGTCGATAGAAGCGATACCCGAAACTGAGACGGCTAAGTTAGGGAGTGCCCAGGAAGAATGGGGGCCGGTGACTTACTGGAAACCCGGCAAATCAAGGCCCGCGCAAGCGGGCTTTGTTTTTCTACCGCCCAGCGCCTGCATTCCTCGGGCGCCAGCTTTGGAGTCGAGCATTTCCCTGCCCAGCCTGCTCCCTGGAATGACACAGCCAACTGTCCCTGATACTGAGCACATCACAAACAGCTCAGCAGGAGCACCAAATGTCGAAGCAGGTAATCACCCTCCCCCTCGAAACCTACGGAATGGATGACCTCAGTGCCGAGCTGACGCCGGAAAAGGTGGTTGTTCAGTTTTCTGCTGCTACCGTGGCTGCTATCGAGAGCTTCACCCAGATGCTGAATAGCGATATGCGCATCAAGTCTGTGAGCATTGACCTCGGGGCTGATGGTTTTGAAGCAGCATTCATCAACGAGGACGGTGACGATACGGGCCTGGATGGGGTGCTCGATCTGGAATTGTTCTTGGACGCCTTCAATGAAGGGAGCCACATTCGCCTTGTCCTTTCTGGTTGCGATACCGATGTTGAGGACGATCAAGGCGACACCTGCTGTGTCACAGGTGAGTTCTTCGCCAGCATCCCTGTCGCAGCTATGCGCGATCAGCTGCAAGCTCGCTAACTGCCAAACGGAGCCCTCATGAATCTCACCGAAGATCAGCAACTTCGTTTGGTGTCTGTGCTCGGTTGCTTGGTTGAATCGGCCAAGCCCCAAGAGCACTCTCAGTCCTGCACCTGCCAGCTTTGCCAGGACATTCTGTCAGCTCAAGCAGTCCTGGATGAGGTTGACCCTCAGTAATCAACACGAAGCCCGCGTAAGCGGGCTTTGTCTTTTCTGGGGTGGCAATGGCTCGGTTCTGAGATTGGGTATTGGGGAAGTTGCCCGACTGGCGATGACACGTCTTTGCGGCCCTGATGATGGCCCCTTATCCATCACATAGGGCAGCGTTATGAACTGGCAGCAACACAGCATCGAGCTGATCGACCTCAAAGGCATCCAGTGTCGATTCACCTCCAACGGCTACGCCACCCTCGGCTGGATCATGCCGGACGGCGCGGGTGTATTTCATGAAGGGGGCGTGATCGTTGAGTGCCAGCCCGAAACCATCGTGACCGATGACCCGGAAGGGCTGCGGCTCGCTCGCGCCGCCTCGGCAAGCAATCATTTCCAGCGTCATGACCAAGGGTACAAAGTCATTGATGCCGCAGAGTGGGTGCCGACTGGCGATAAGTGGGTCAGGCAGTACCGTGTCGGCCTCGCCGAACAAGAAGGGACGCTTAGCGTACACGTCCAGTTCAAGGCAGGCTCAGCTGAACTTCTTCGCTTCTACACCGAGTTCGTAAGCGATCCACGCCCCGCAAAGACGGCAGCCGATCCCGTTCGCCAGGGACGTATCGGTGGCGCCTATTCAGCTGGGGAAGTTGTCCGCAGTGCCTCGGGGCGACTCTGCTCGCCGTTTCCCAAGATCGACCTTGGTGGCGAGCGCAAGGCATCCAACACCCTCAAGCGTGTCGATCAGTGGCTGATGCAGAACGCCCTGGACGAGGCACAGGCCCGAGGCGATGAGTTCAATGCGCTCCAGTTCCGAGCCAGCTTGGGCAAGCCCCAGCAAGCGGACAAAGACTGTGCCGAGCAGTACCTGTTCGGGCAGCAGCCTGCGGTGATCCCCTCGCCACTGAAATTTCTGACCTGCAATTGAGGGTTGTGTCATGGGCCACATCGAACACTACGAGTTCACTGATATACGGTCGGGTGCCAACGGCGTGAGCTACACCGCACCGACCGAGGCTGAGTTGCAAATCAAGTTGCAGGTCAAAGGTGTTGTGACGGGGTATAGCGGGCCGTTTATCAAGGTTGTTCGCGCCTTCCCGCCTTTACCTCCTGCCTCTGTGCTGCGTGAGCGAGCCGAGCGCGAGAAATACGGCTACGCCGATGGTGAGGTTCAGTGGTAAGCGGGTTCCACAGTCCACGGCCCGCTTTCAATAGGCTTGGGATCGGGCGGCCCATTTCACAACCATGGCTTTGACGATTTTCAGCTTGTTAGCCCTCGCTGCGGTGACACAGCGCCCTTGGCCTGATGATGACTCCATAAACCGGAAGCCCTTCATCAGGAGCCAAACATGATGACGCAAGCCGAACACCAGTACCCACTCCGCAAGCCAGTGCGTGCAGTTGCAGGGCAGTGGACATTCGTTGACAGCACCACCTTTCATGCCCACCTCAAGGCGTTCCCGCATGTTGTCGAGCGCAATGTTCCTCAAGCCCATAGCTGGGAAGTTGAGCACTACGCCATCTACGAGGACAGCCGGGTACTGATTGCCTGCTGCGATCCGATGGACGTTACTCAAGGCTTGCAGATTTTCACGCCGGTTGAGCCGATCCGCAGTCACTGACGCGGGTGCTTACCCCAGCAACACACCGAACTACCTACACGCGGACACGCTCATGATCACCACAAACACCCGCACCAAAGACCCCGAAGACGTTGGCCTGCTGTTTCATTCGATCCTGCGCTACGGCGAAGCCAATTCCGAGCGCCTTGATCTGTCGATCATCGCCATCGGCTACGCAACGCTGATGCAGCACGCTGATCAAGCGGCACAGGCACTGGCAGAGCTTCATGAGGATGAAGGCCCGGATTGGGATGGCTGCGTGTGGCTGGAGCGGCTGGAGGACACCGAGTACGGAAGCCTCGCCCAGATGCTGTATGCCGAAGCCCCGGACGTGCGTGGCGCAGTCAAACGCTGGCTGGACGCACTACGCTAGCGACCCTACCCCTGCGCCGGGATGGCGCGGCCACACCAAAGGCTACTGGCCCCGCCAGTGGCCTTTTTTCTTGGTCTGCTGGCTTAGCCGGCGCGGCTTTCGGTTCCAGTTATGGGGCGCGGGGATTTGTTGAGTGGGGCCGCTGACACATCGAATCCCCCCATATCGTGGCTACATCCCAAACACACCGATAGGTATGAATCATGAGCCACGCAGTAGCCCGCGCATTGACCCTCGCAGCCACCCATTTTGTGGATGGCCACCTGCTCAAGTTCGACGCGGACGAGGTTTACCCGCGCCTGAAAACGCTGTCCCAGGAAGGCAATTGCCTTCTGGCGAGTGAAGTGCGTGATTTCACTATCAGCCCCGATTACCAGCACCTGACCGTCACGGAGCTGGTGGAGCGCATCGAGGTGACTGCCAATCAAATGGTGGTTTTCGGGGAGCTGATGCTGGAAGCCGCACATGCGGGGTTGGTGGAAGCTGCTTGTGATGACGAGCTGGATTCGGATGCAAGCACTTGGCACCTGCCGAGCTTGGCCGAAGCCCACATCTGACAGTCCTTCACTACCGAGGAAACCTCTATGGCCTGCTTTGCATTCCAGATCAGTACCGAAGACGTGGAAAACGTCCTTCGCTCCTACTCGCTCCGCGTCACCGACACCAAGGGGCAGTCCTTCGAGCACATGGCCGAGGAACTGATCGATGAGCTGGATCATGAACGCATCGAGCGTGCAGCTCTTGCGGCATCCACCGACCTTGATGAGCAGACCACCGCTGCCTACGAGGAAATCAAGAAATCGCTCGTAGAGCTGGGCGTGCTGGACTTCTGATGCCTAGGCGCCGGCACCTGCCGGCTTCACAGATTCGGGAGTGACGATGTTGGTCGTA
Source organism: Pseudomonas oleovorans subsp. oleovorans (assembly GCF_002197815.1). GTDB lineage: Bacteria > Pseudomonadota > Gammaproteobacteria > Pseudomonadales > Pseudomonadaceae > Aquipseudomonas > Aquipseudomonas oleovorans. The sequence goes on along the minus strand of NZ_NIUB01000035.1, from coordinate 33,807 downwards.
CTCCCGATGACACCAGCCACGACAGCCGAGAATTACCTCCAGACCCAACAGGCAGAGGACAGCACCTAGAGCGCTGGATTCCCGCATAACCCAACTTCCAGGAGATAGAAAATGGCGACGATCACCGGCTTTGGCACCGCCCCCGAAATTGCGGCAGAAGGCTACAAGCTCAAGAAGACCGTTGAGGGCACAGATGAGGCTGTGCTGGCCCAGTTCGATGGCCAAGACGTGAAGCTGGTGCGTGGCGCGGCCATCTTTGGCCGTGACGGGCACTACGAGTTCGCCCTGATGGTTCGCCGGTAATCGCGGCCTGAGTTCCGGCTCTGGGGGTTTGCGATTTCGGGGGTGCCTCGGTGACACAGCCGGCTTCCCTGGATCATGGCCTCACTGAAACAGCACCCATGAGGACTGCACGATGATGACCCCCTCCCAGATTGCCGCTGCCGCCGTAGAGATTGTCCGCAGCGCCCTGCCGTACTCCAGCGAGCTGCTTGAGCAATGCACCAGCCTTGAGCTGCCGCACATCATGGCCAACGGCGATATTTACGGGCCGGCACCCGATAACGCGGCTGCATTCATGCAGTACGGGGCTGACTGGACTGGTCTGGCCGTCAGTAGCCGTTGTGGCGGCACCAGCTACTGGCTGTACTACCGCTGCCAGTTGACTCAGGAGCGTGCGATGGCCTGCCTGGGGCCGCAACAAAGCGTGGGAGCAGCAATTGAAGCTGCTGTGCAGCATGTTCGAGCCGACCTCGAATACTGGAACAGCAAGCGAGCAGCTGCTTAATACGATCCGCCCCGGATTGGCCGGGGCACAACACCCTATGCGTTAGAGCAAACACCGAGGCCATGTTGGCAAATTCCCGCGCATGCGCGGAATTTCATGCTCTCACTCGGCTATCTGCGCCGGGTTGAGTGGCTGCTCAAGCCTCCCGAATCCTAAGATAGCCTGCCAGCGTTTGGCGAATCACTTTCTCCAGGAAGCCCAATGTCACCCTCTATGAACGAGATAGTCCAACTCGCAGTTCACGCCAAGCTCAACGAACTGGCGTCAATACCAGTGGGTTTCAGGAGCGGGCGACGCCTCACGGCTGACGACCTGCGTCGCAGCGGGTACAACATCACTGCGGAACAGCTGCGCGAAGGGCTGTCTCGGAACTTCACTGACGTGGCCAACAGGCTCGGCGTGGAGTTCTTCATGGGCCTACCGGCAGTCCTGCTGGAACAGTTCACCCTCATGAGCATCATGCGCAACGAGGACTGTGCCGGCCTTCTCAAGAGTCTGATCAACAGCTTCGTGCTCACCTATGTGACGCCTGAAACCTCCGCCACGGCCTTCTCTCACCTGGAGGGTTTGGAGGCGCTGCGTGCCGAGGCGGCTAAAGCCCGCAACCTGACGCCCAAGCCGATGACTCCCCACCCTCAACATCGCCACCATTGAGCCGGCAATGAGCCTTCCTCACTCCCGATTCTCGGCGCCCACGACTTTCAGTGATGGCAGATGACACACCCTTACCAGGGGGAAGATTGATCCCACATCAACGCATGAAGGATCACTTCCATGTCCATTGCATCCCAAGCTCAGGTCGCCGCCCCACATAGCTCGCTCGCTGTTCTGTCGGAAGTCATGTTCGCCAAAGGCGATGAGGTGAAGGCCAGGAACCCGAACCTGCCATTTTGGATGACTGTAGTCTCGGTGAACCCGCGCACTGGCTTCTGTCAGTGCAACTTCGGTGCTACCGGCAACTATGCCGGCAACTTTCACCAGTCCGAGCTGCGTTTCCATGGCGGAACTGAGTACGCACAGGCCGCAGGTTGAGGGCAGCCACCATGATCCCGAAATCTCTTGGCTGGCTTGGCAAACAAGTCCGCAGCGCTGACGGCAGGCCCGGAAGCATCACAAACGAGTTCGTCGGCTTGGGGTTCGTGACCCTGACGCTGACGCCGGAGAATGGCGTAGATGAGGTTGTGACGCTGCTCCCCGATGGCAGCTCCAGGGGGAGTTCCGGCTGGCAGTGGCTGTGCGAAAACTTTGAGGGCGGGCCGCGCTGGCTCGCCCTCGGCAACCAGCACTGACTCGCCCCGGCATGATGCGTAGTCACAATGGGGCCGATCCGACTATCCTAGGCGCAGCACTGACAGCCGCCGCGAGCGGCTGTCTTCTTTCTGCGCCGCGAAGCCCTAGAATGGGAGCCCAGCATGACTACGCCGCCTTTCAAGGCCACGATCACCATCACCATTGAAGGGCCATCACCAGATGAGTTCGGGCTGGCCCTGTCGAATGCAACCGACTCGCTTGGTTTCGGCAGCGCCGGTAACGGGAGCACCCCCAACGGTACGGCCTATCGGTACGAAATCGTCTCCAATCTCCCATCCCAGCCCATGACCCTGGATCGATTGCTCAAGTTCATGGATGACAACATCGACAACGAGGATGATCGGCAGCTGCTCCGCGACACCTGGGGCACCGACCACCTCAAAGACCCAAACAGCCCAGACCGCTCATAACCCAAGGATCACCTGATGCGCACGGGCATCTACATCGACTTCGACAACATAGCCAGCAACGGCCTGGGCAGCATGGTCTATCCCGCGCTCCGCAAGCACTACGAGGGCTGCGGGCGCGTCACGCAACTGCATGCCTATCTGTCCTACGATGAGGGCACCGAATCGAGCAATGAGCGGTTTGCTGCGTGGCGTCGTGGCTGTCGGGCGAGGATGGAGCAGGCCGGCTTCATGCTGCACTTGAAGACCCCTAAGTCCTACCAAGGCCCTGATGGGGAAGTGACGACTAAAGCCAACGTCGATGTTGACCTGACGGTTGATGTGCTTCTGCACAGCGAGCGCCTGGATCGGGTGGTCCTGATGAGCGGTGATGGTGACTTTCTGCGCTTGGTGCAGGCGCTTCAAGACAAAGGCATATGGGTGGATGTTGCCGCTTACCAGGGAGTCTCAGGTGAGCTTGCTCGCGCCTGCAACCAGCTCACCAACCCGCTACTGATACCGGGCGTTCATTACTCACCTGAATACAGCTTCAAGAGGGTATTCCGTGTCACCGGCTTCAACATGCGCGAAATGGCGATGAGTATCGAATACCTCCGGGACTCGCCCACCACCTTATCGCCGGACGATCCTGCGTGGGTACGTGAGGAAATCAGAGCAAGTCGCGAAATGTACGAGTCTCGGCGCTTCACACCTGGGCGAATTCTTGGATGGACAGGCGCTGACGGACTTTCCGCATACCACGACATAGCGTAGCCACCCCCAGCCCCTCACCTCATAACCTGGGAGCCGAGCAAGTTCTACCTGCCGTGAGCTGACACAGTATTGCCTGCCTCAAGATTTGCTCACATCAACGAGCATCTGCGAGGCAGAATGAACACCACCACCTCCCGCCGCAAGCAAAGCGCCCCTGTTGCGGTCGTCGTGAATACCCTGACCACCATCCAAATCGACTGGCTGATAGCCCAGCAGGAAGGCGTAGCTGTGATCTTCGACGGCGCCCATGTTCGCTATGCCCTTTCGGATGAGAATGCACTAGGCGCTGTCTACTCCCCATCGACCGACCCCGCGCACGGCCACCCTCTGCTGGAGCGTGAGAAAATCCAGTTTCGACACATCGACTGCGAGGGTCACTCGCACCATGGGCTCTGGCTTGCCCAGGATTGCCGTTTCCGCGCTACCGGGCGTAGCGTGGAGTGGCGTGAGTATGGTTGCTCCTACCCCGAGCTGGATTTCGGATACCTCAGTGGCCCGACGATGATGATTGCTGGCCTTCGCTTTATCATCGCCAAGGCGCTGGCTGGAAAAACGAAGAACCCGAAGGTGCAAGTCCCTGGCTTCCTCTGCAAGGTGAAAGCTGCCTGACGAGCAAACCACACCCTGGAGGCTCTAGACATGAGTGCTGATCTTCTGACGCGATTCAAGCAGTACCGGCTTTCAGTTGACCTGGAGCGGATACGCCTCAGCGCGGTTCCTGACGAGCTACAGCCGCTGGTTAAGGCCTACCGCGAGGCACTGAACCGCCAGCTCGCCGATCCCGAGAACGAGAGCTGGGGAAGCCTCGGCCCAAACGAGCGGCATAACGCCTTGCAGGAGGTTTACTTGGCCTTTGCGCCGAAGATTGATCGCCCCAAGGGAAACTGCCCACGCTGCGGCGGAACGGGTCACATCCAAGCCTTTAGCCATGTGCGCGGTGGGACATGCCTGAAATGTGATGGTAGCGGAACCATCAAGACTCTTTGACTAGGAGTGGTTCATAAACCCAAGACAGGCGCGCTCCGCTCCATACGCAATGTGCGCAGGTCAGAATCCAAATGTTCGAAGCTCACCCTTTCCAATCGGCTCATGACTTCTTCACTGGCGTGATGAAATCTCCAGGCACTGTCGATTTCGGCCCCATTTACAATGGGGCGGTTCTATATCGACTCAACAGCTTCCTGTAGGGCGCTACCCATGGAGTATTGCCTCCAATTCGAGAGTCAAGCACCCAAAGGTTCTTGTTCTTAACGCCGGGGCGGCGAACAAGCCGGCCCAAGCCCTGACGCAGCTGCCATACAGCTTCAAGCGTGACTATCTTGAATCCGGCAATAGCAACTCGCCGCTCATGCGTCAGGGATCGATTGAGGCCTACAGGCAGGCGAGTTATGACCAGATCGCTCAGCATGGCGTCATCTGCTGGATCAGTCGCCTGCTCATCCGATAGGTCGATACCCGTCCATGCTGCTCCCACACCAAGCCAAACCGGCCTTGCCCCGGCTCGGTACAGCGCCTTGTATTGGGCGACGCACATAGAAGCACTGCTGACCTTCGTTTGGACAATCAGGCGCTCACCCAACACTGCCAGCAGGCGCCCCTGGAGCAATTCTGCATTTTGGTAGGAAGTGCAGAGCACCAACGTACCACCCGCTGCTCTCTCTGCAACCTTCGTTATCAAGCCAGCTGTTTCGTCGGCCCATTCAGGGCTATCGTTTGGCTCAATGGCATTCCTGTCAGGATGCAGAACCACTGGCTCTGTTGTCCAAGCTGGGTGAACTGGGGGCAAATAGATGGCGCGGGCTGGCGGGACTTCCAGCTTCCAACGGGTGAGCACCGCATGATCATCGCTTGCATAGATGGTGGCCGATACGAGCGCTGCTCCAGCTACGGAATCCCAAAGGCTCAGCAAGGCTTTTTGCAGATTTGCCCTGCCCGAAACCAGCATTGGGAAGTGACGCACGGGGGTAAGCTCCATGCGTAGCCGCGAGCGACCAGACAGCGCATCTTTGATGGCGCGGATGGCAACACGAATCACAGCTTTCGCTCCACCATCGAGTGACTTGACGCTGATACTTTCGAGGGCGGTCAAAGCATCCCGCAGCGCCGGCTCCAAGCTTGGCACCTCATCAAGCTGACAGACCCTAGCTCCACCATCTTTGCCCTGCTGAACGGTTCGGGTTATCTGCTGAGCCAGAGCGTTGAGAGCATTGACGACTGGTGTCTTCCCTCGGCCCACATGACTCTCTATTGCGCGTACAAGCGGGCGCAGCCGCAGTGTGTGACTGTAGATCGCTGCGAATGCTTGTTCGAGCAGGTGGGCTTCATCAACGATCAGGGTATCGATGGCTTGGGGCAATGAGAAGGACTGCGCCGGCTCGGCGGGGTCATCCTCCCCCGCCAATCCCCGTAACTGCATAAAACGAACATGGGCTGCGAGCATGTAGTGGGAGCACAGGACTATCCCAGCCTCAGAGTGGTTGTTGCGCATTGACTTGTAGAGCCGCTGGGCCGGGCAATCATCATCGTCATCGGGACTCAGCATGATGGCGTCGATAGGCAAATCCTCCGCCAGCACCAGGGCGTCTTCAAGCATCCAGCAAAGTTCATGTTCGATAACTTCGCTGGCGCCTTTGGTGCGTTCACTGAGTGGCTTTCCGCCCTGCTCTACCCATGCAGCCAGCTCGACACGCTCGTTATCGACAGCCCATTCCAGCACCCGATCTGGAGAAACGAAATTTGGTCGCCCCAGGCTCAGCGTAATGCCGGCCACTTGAGCCTCACGGATACCCTTGAGGGCATCAATGAGCTGCCAAGTCACCGCGAGCGGTGCGCTGATCACAACGGTGTCGCCCTTGGCCGCAGCGTTCGCGGCTAGCGAGGCAATCATCCTGCCCTTGCCAGTCCCGGTAGCCGCCTCAGCGAAAACGATCTTTCCCTTCTCGATTGCCGAAGCACTCTGCTCCAGCAGCGGCAGCAGCACCTCACGAACTTCGGACTGCCCCGGAATCCCAGTCTCGGGATTCACGGGCGCAGGGGCGACTTCCATAGCCTCGTAGTGACGCCTCAACGCCGCGAGCAAGCCAGCAGTGAGCCGTGCGAGCGGTATGTTGCAGTCCTTGGCCATCCGCTTGAGCTGGCTTGCCAGCGCTGGATTCATAGTGGACGTGAAGCTTTCCACCTCATGAAGCGGTACTGCAATGGGCTCAAGCTTTAGCTCAATGGCCTCGGCAAGCTTGTCGCGAGCCCACTGACTCCGCTGCTTTTCCGGGGGAGCGATTGCACCGATACGAATTACTTCCACTTCACTTGATCCTACTTTAAAACACGTTATAAATATCGCACGCAAAAGAACTGGTAGGGAATCCCCGATGTTTGTCACACAGGTTATTTTCAACATGGGCGAGCGCGCCTACCCCGACAGGGCCAGGGCCATGGTTGCCGAATTGATGGACGGGGTTCAGCCGGGGCTAGTGGCCACGCTTATGAACTACATCCCAGGCACAAGCACTTCCCGCACTGAGTTTCCTACGGTGCAGTTCGGTGGCGCATCGGACGGTTTCTGCCTGCTCGGGTTTGGCGACGGGGGTGGCGCCATCGTTCGGGACGCAGTTCCACTGATACACGCGGCTCTTGCCCGCCGAATGCCTGACCGGATCATTCAGGTTGAGCATAAGGAACACAGCCTGTCTGCTGAGGCTCGACCCTATGTGCTGAGTTACACGGTCCCGCGCATGGTCGTTCAGAAGAAGCAGCGCCATGCCGAGCGTTTGCTCCATGAAGCAGAAGGCAAAGCACACCTGGAGGGGTTGTTCCTTCGATCACTCCAGCGGCAGGCAGCAGCGGTAGGACTGCCTCTGCCAGAAAACCTAGAAGTTGAGTTCAAGGGGGCAGTTGGTAATTTCGCGGCGAAGCATAACCCTAACTCCAAGGTCGCCTATCGAGGGCTACGCGGGGCAGTGTTCGATGTGAATGCGCGGCTCGGCGGTATCTGGACGGCGGGCTTTATGCTCAGCAAGGGCTACGGCCAGTTCAACGCAACTCACCAACTATCGGGGGCCGTCAATGCGCTATCCGAGTGATGTTGTTGATCAGGTTTTCAAGCTGCCGCCAGACAAAGGTCTGCTTACCTGGGATAACGACCCAGTAGCGTGCAGCCACTGCGCCCGCCCGATTGAGAAAGGCGATCTTTACTCGCCATCGAGTGTTGGCGCGTTTTTCAGCGATACCCGCAACCTTGCGTCTACCTCGCGCAGCATCTGCTGGCGCTGCCTGATCCTGCGAAAGAAACAAATGCTTAATGGCCTTTCCTATGCCCTGATTACCCAAGATGGGGTTTTTCAGATCAGCAAGGACACCAACAAGGCGTGGCTTTTCACCACCCCGCCTCCAGCGCCATTTTTCGTAATGCACTCGTCTTCGACCATGCAGCATCTGTGCTGGCGTACTCCAGTCACCCTGGATAACCGTCTCATCAAGGTGCGGTACGGCAACAACCTGTTCGTTGTTCGGCCAGAAGCCATCCGGGAGGCGCTTGAAATTGCTGATCGCATGAATGAAGGCCAAAAGAAGTGGCAGGCGCCGATCTTCCTCGACCGAAAAGCGGCAGACAGTGGGCATGGTGCGCTCACGAAGGCCGGACGTGAGCATCTGAGCGCTGCCGATCAAGAGTTTCTGCTGAATATCACTCCAGGTGAGCGCTGGGCGCTTGCCTACATCATGCACTCGAAGCGCCCCCAACCGGAGGAACCCGAGTGCATCACCTCCAAAATCCTCGAAAAGCTCTAAGGCGGAGTTAGACCATGCAAATCGAAGTTCTCATTCGCAACATCACCCCGATCTTCTCCGCTGCACCTGGGAGTTATTACGTATCGCTGGACGGCACGATCAACCCCCCGCAGGGCGCTTCGCGCTTCCCTCTGACCCGCGCTCGCACCATGACCGTGGTGGCGGAAACCGGCGACGGCGTGGCTAAGGCGGTGCCGCTGCCCATTGTTCCCGGCAACACCATGCGCAACCTTCTGCGCCGCACCATGCTCAAGGATGTGATTGAACCCGCCCTGCGTGATAAGTCCGCTCAGCTGAGTATTGGCGCCTATGCCACTGCCTATGCCGGCAACTCCAGTGGCAACCCGGACGGCGTACCAAGCAGCTTCGACGAAATCGTCACGATGCGCGCCCACCCGTTTCTCGGCTTGTTCGGGGGTGGCCCCCGCATGCTGCAAGGTCGGCTCATGGTCGATAGCCTGTACCCCATCCACCAGTTCTCGCAGCGCATTATCGGAAGCGACTACATCAACGACTCGATCAAGGGTGGCATTACCGAAATTGTATGGACGCGCCGAAATGACCCTATTCTGCAACTGGGTAGCCCTGATGATGCAGCTGTTATTGAGGGTGGCGCCCAAGCTGCGAACGATTGGATTACCAGCCTGCTGGCCACCACCAAGGCGAAAAAGGGCAAAGCCGCCAAGCAAGCGGACGAAGCCGCTGAGTCGTCGGACGATAACGGTCGCGGCCTCAAGGCATTTAACGCACATGAAGTGGTCATCGCGGGCGTGAAGTGGCTGTGGCGGATCAATGTTGATCGCCCCTCGGAATCACAGATCGGCCTGATTCTGCTGGCTCTTAACAAGCTGGCGAACCAGCGCATCGCGGGCGGTCACGCCAAGGACTACGGTCGTTTTGTTATCGAAGATGTGATCCTCGATGGCGAGTCCGTTTGGACTCCATCCGGTGTTTCCGGTCAAGCTACTGAGCAGTTCTTCGATGCCATCGCGGAGGCGCTGGACGGCATGACCAGTTCTGAGTTTGAGCAGTTCGCAGCGAGCGCCAAGGAGGCCTGATGGACTTTCTGAAAGTCACCATCAACCTCGGCTCCCCTATGGTGGAACCTGGAGACTTGTTCCACTTGGACGCACTACTCGGTGCCCTTCGGGTCAGTGAGGTTCGGGCAGAGTTGGGCGATGGCATCAACCCGCGTGATCACCATTATGACCTGCCGTTGGAGCAGTACCGCTCTCGATCCGGGCAATGGGTTTTCAAGGCCTCTGCATTCCATATTAACAAGGGTGCTGCATCGCAAAACTGGATGCAGACAAGCCGGATCAACACTGCCGAAGCAGCACGGCACCGTAGCGAAGGATTCTTGCTATTGCGGGCAGCGAAACCCAACCCAGCTGGAGGGCCATTCAAGAACTCGCTGTACCACTACCCGTTGGTCTGGGCCACGCTCACTGCATATTGCGTTGGCGATCAGGCCAGGATTGCTGACCTTCTTTCTCAATGTCGGCAGATCGGAGGTCGGCGCGGCGTAGGATGCGGTCGGGTAGCCGGATTCTCGGTGGAAGTCGTTCCAGAAGTCGAATGTACCTGGGCCTTGCGGGCAATGCCGGATGACAGCGAACAAAGCATCCTCTGCGGAGAGTATGCACTCGCAATGTCGGCTCTCCAGAGTCCATATTGGGATCGCAGTCTGCACAAGCCGGCGCTTGTGCCCACCAGTTTGGCTTAACCTTGCAAGTTACCAGATGTAGTGTTCGCACTATGCGGAAGATCAATATCTATGTGTATTTCCCGCGTGCGCGGGGGTGAGCGGCATCCAAGTTACGCATCAGATTCGAGACGCGAGTATTTCCCGCGTGCGCGGGGGTGAGCGGCTATGCAGGGCTGGTGCGATTTCCTTCTTCCAGTATTTCCCGCGTGCGCGGGGGTGAGCGGGTCGCCTTCCTTGAGTGGCTTTTTTGAGCCGAGTATTTCCCGCGTGCGCGGGGGTGAGCGGCGAACGGGCGTCTCAGCGAGATGGTCGCTTGGCGTATTTCCCGCGTGCGCGGGGGTGAGCGGGTTTGTGGCGATCTTCTCAGCTCCCATCATTTGTATTTCCCGCGTGCGCGGGGGTGAGCGGCCCGATCCACCTTACGAAAAGCCTCTGGATGAGTATTTCCCGCGTGCGCGGGGGTGAGCGGTCAGCTTCTCAAAATTAAGGGATATAGGGACCTTATTTCCCGCGTGCGCGGGGGTGAGCGGACGTTGCCATGAAATCCTTCTCGGTACGTGTGGTATTTCCCGCGTGCGCGGGGGTGAGCGGGCGAAGTAGGCGATCAGCAGTGCGACGATGCCGTATTTCCCGCGTGCGCGGGGGTGAGCGGTACATGCGCAAGGGCAAGTGCCCGGCCTGCGGCGTATTTCCCGCGTGCGCGGGGGTGAGCGGCATGTTTGCGAACTGAACAGCATGCGGTGCCAGTATTTCCCGCGTGCGCGGGGGTGAGCGGGCATACGATGAGAGCGGTGGCGCTGTTTTCGGGTATTTCCCGCGTGCGCGGGGGTGAGCGGATGCTGTCCAACGACTACGGCAGCGTGTTTACGTATTTCCCGCGTGCGCGGGGGTAAGCGGCTTATATATCCAGGGAGAAAATCAGGGTTCTGGTGTTGTCCACCTGCGTGGAGGTATTCGGTAGCTGCGCCCGTCATCGCCGTTGATGAACCCGTGTTCCCCGCGCCGTAGGGGTAAGCGGTCCTGTAGCGCACGTTGCGAAACCGCAGCAACGTATTCCCTGCGCAAGCGGGGGTGAACGGTATTTTGGGGATTTGAAGGGGTATTGACGGTTGTATTTCCCGCGTGCGCGGGGGTGAGCGGGGCTGTGGGGGTGAGAAATGAGCAAGCGCGAAGTATTTCCCGCGTGCGCGGGGGTGAGCGGCCCATGGATCGAGCATGAGAAACTGCTCGTTCGTATTTCTCGCGCTTGCGGGAGTGAACGGGGTGTATGAACTGTATTTACGTAACCACGCAGGTGTTCCCCGCGAGTCCGAGGTTGAGCGTATCAAGCTGGTCATGCTTCCCCCTGAGAGTACGCTGGATAAACGGTGCCAACCCTACCACTGGGCTGGCTTGCGCCCTGGACTAACGGAAGGTGAGCGCTACCGAGTAGGTCTAGTGCTGGGCGCTCAATGGCGCTCCCTGGCCAAGACTGGGCTCACCCTGAGTGCAGTAGAGGTTCAGGTCCTGGGTATGGCCGTGCTGGCAAACTGGCAAGGTGATGAGGACGAGTTGGAAGCCTAAAGCTCTGCTGCATTCCAGTTCTGGGGCCTTGGGAATTGCAAATGAGCCAGGATTACACACTCCAGCTTGAGCGATCATGAGCATCAGATTCCACTCCCAACCTCCCTCAAGGAGAGCCTATGAAGCAACTTCGAATCTGGCTGATCAAGCGCAAGCTGCGTGCTGCATACCTTTCGTACCGCAACATGCTCGACCGCTCCCATGCTGGCCGGCACATGACCGTACAGCTGCCCAGCGTTGCCGCCCAAAAAGAGCGTTGCAACAAGCTTCTGGCGAAGCTGGCCAAACTCGATCCGGCTAATTGCCCGGTCACTAGCATCGACTGACCCCTGGAGAGCTACGAACCATGGAAAAACTGGACGAGGCTTTTGCCGGCATCACTGCCCCTTGTTGCAACCCGGATGAAGCCTGTGCGTGCAGCGGCGCTGAGCGGGTACTGCGGGTGTACGCATACCGCTCTGACACCACGCTGCCGGCAATGACCGAGGATCAACGCACGGCCTGTCTCGATGAAATCGGAGCTGTCGAGGGTTACGACCGCGACCAATGGGTGGGCTCTACCGACGCTCAGCTCGCTGGTGGCGTTTTGTCGGCGTGGCAAGACTACTGCCGTGATCTTGGGATGTTCTGATGAGTCAGGCCTTTGCTGATCGAACCTACGGCATGCAGTGCCCGCACGCTGAGCGGGCCATGCAGTTTCTCAGTGAAATTGGCATTACGGTGCAGTCGGTTCCCGGCGCCAGCGGCTTCATCGAACACGTCGAAGTCGTGAACGGTGGCCTTCACGTTGATCCCCGTGCTCCGGCCTCCGGGCTCCTGCATGAGGCTGGGCATCTGGCGATTGTCCCAACCGAGTTCAGGCATCTGCTGGGCGGCAATCTGGTCGCCGGCATGAAGAAGATATACGAGCACCTGGACAGCATGGAGCTGGAGCCTGACTCCCATCTACAGCGGGCCATGCTCCAGACGGGCGACGCCGAGGCTACGGCCTGGGCTTTTGCTGCCGGCAGGGCGATTGGCTTGCCAGACAACCTGATCATTCAGGACGACGAATATGGCGCTGAGGGGCGCTTCATCCGCAACTCCCTGGCTGCGGGCGCCTATCTGGGTATCAACGGCATTGCGCATGCAGGCTTCTGTGTTCTCAGGGCAACCCCCTATCGACCGCTTCCGGTTTATCCCACGCTCGCGTACTGGCTCCAGCACTCCTAACCCCATCGAATCAACCGCGGCGTTCCTCGCTCCCCTCGTTAGGTATTGACGCTGGTTGATTCTTTGCAGGCCAGCGGTGACACAGGTCTGGCTGGCGGAAGATAGTTACACCAACGGATCAGGCAGGAGCAGTACATGCACCCATCTATCGGTCGGCTAAACGGTGGCAAGTTCTACAGCTACCTGAATGGCTATCACGCCGAGCCCTTCGTCGGCTCACTGGAAGAAGTCGAAGTAGCGATGGGCCTTCGGACTCAACCGACGCCATCACCTGCTGAGCCCGCCGCTGCCAAACGCAAGTGCTTCGACGTGACCATGCGCTTTCAGTACCCGGCCTGGGACGAGGTTGATGGGATCGTGTATCGGTCAATCGAGGCGGACAGTAAAAGCGAGGCGAACGCCATGGCCAAGAGGATGGCAGACCAGGATGGCCACCTCGCAGGCGGCAAAGGGCGCGTGACGTTCAGTGCATGCGAGCAGTAACCGCCTAGCTCACCTGCCCTTCCCAGTCTTTCTCGGACGCCCCTCTGGGAAGAAGTCTCGAATATCGGCAAATCCAGACGAGAGGAAGGTGCCGGTGTACGCGAATTCCAAGTCCTGGAGGTTGAGCTGGGTGACGTTGACGGATGCGAATAATGTGTCATCCGTACTAATAAAGTTTCATCCCGTGGTTTTCAGACCGTTTGAAGGCCGATGCGAGGCATTAGGATGAAACTTTAGATGCAATCCGGGCAGAGTGCTTCCCAGCCAGTCCAGCAAAATCGTTCGCGTTAGAATGAAACTTTATTCGCATCCAACAGTTGCAACAGTTTCAGATGGTCTTTAATGGTACTTTGCGAACGGTGAACCTGAGCCGCGCCCGGTTATGTTCAACAAAGAGCGCTGGGGGCAGTCGATGAAGTCTTTTAATAGCGCACAGCAGTCTTGGCTGCGTGAGGGTGAGTACCTGATTGGTCCGCAGCCGGCGCCACAATTCCAGTGAGCCTCAATATACAGGCCCAGTCATTTACAGCATGTAGGCTTGCCTCGAAGTTGTAAGCCTGCTTTGATTCGAACACAACGACAAACCAACAAGTGAGCCGACATGTCGCTGATCAACGAATACCGCAACACCGAAGAAGCCATCAAGGAGCTGCAAGAGCGCCTGCAATCCCTCTCGAATGATGACCGTCTCAAGAAGGAGCTGGTGTTCGACCAGAAACTCCGCGCACTGATGGGCGAGTACAACAAGAGCCTGCGTGACGTGATCGCGCTTCTCGATCCGAACTACGGCAAGCAAGTAGCCAAGCAGGCAGGCACCGGCAAGCGTTCTCCCCGCGCCATCAAGGTGTACAAGAACCCCAACACTGGGGAAGTTGTGGAAACCAAAGGTGGAAACCACAAGACCCTCAAGGCCTGGAAGGAAAAGTGGGGCGCCGAAGCCGTACAGTCCTGGCTCCAGAATTGACATCCTCCCCGCCCCAGAGCGGGGATTCCTACGGTGCTAGGCTGCTTTCGCAGCTTCATCACTTCGGCGGGTTCTTGCTGCTGACGGCTTTGTTGCACCGTTCACTTCACAAGCTATCTGGGCTATGTCCAGCCCTTTGAGCAGGTTCAACCCGCGCTCACGGATATTCTTTGCTGCCACCAAGTCCGCGTTCTCGGTGTGGCCGCAGGCCACGCAGAGGAACAAAGATTGGGTCTTGCGGTTGTCTTTGTCGGTGTGGCCGCAGGCAGGGCACTGCCGACTGGTGTTGTGCGCCGGCACCGCCAGCACATCGCCGCCAGTCCACTGCGCCTTGTACTCAAGCTGTCGGCGAAACTCGCCCCAACCCTGATCCAGAATCGAACGATTCAAGCCCGATTTCTGCTTGACGTTCTTTCCTGGTACATCGGTATCGCCCGCTGCCGAACGACTCATGTTGCTCACCTGCAAGTCTTCGACACACAGCAGCGCGTGGCTTTTGCTGAGGCTGTGTGACGCCTTATGCAGGTAGTCGTTACGGGCGTTGGCGATCTGCCGGTTGATGCGCTGGACGCGGGCCTTGGCCTTCTTCCAGTTGTTGCTGAATTTAGTTTTGCGGCTCATCTGCCGCTGGGCTTTGGCGAGGCGGTGCTGATGACGGTTGAAGCTGTTAAGCGGGTACAACACGGTTTCGGCATGGCCATCCCAGAGCGTGGCAAAGCGCACCACGCCCAGATCGATACCCGTCGCCAACGGTGATGCATGCAGCGGTACATCGACTTCTCGCTCGGTCTGGATCGACACATACCAGTGGCCGGCAGACTGACTAACCGTGACGTTTTTCACAGCGCCAAGAGTTGCCCGGCTATTGCGGTATTTCAGCCAGCCGAGCTTGGGCAGAAAGACACGGCTATTACCCTGCTCAAGCTTTACGCCTTGCGGGTAGCGGAAACTGTCGTGCTGGCCCTTCTTCTTGAACCGAGGCAAGGCCGCACGCTTAGCGAAAAAGTTGCCGTAGGCCTGCTCCAAATCTTTGAGTGTCTGCTGAAGCGCCTGCGAGGGGGTATCCGAAAGCCAGGCGGTTTCCTGCTGGGCTTTCCATTCAGTAAGCAGCTTGCACAAGCCGGCATAACCGAGTTTTTTAGCGCCCTGCTCGTAGTGTTCCTTCTGCAACGCCAATGCCTTGTTAAACACGAACCGGCACGCACCGCTGAACCGCCGCAGCTTGCGCAGCTGCTCGCCAGTAGGCTCGATTCTGTATTTAAATGCTTGGCGTCTGACCATAGAGTAACTGTATTTATATACAGCTATAAAAGCAAGGACGGTTTGGCCGTCCGCGCTATCCATCCCCGGACTGAACTCCGGGGCTTTTCGCGCTAAGTGGTAAAGGAAGCCCGCGAATCCCACGCGCACGCCTAGTTGTGCTAGTTGCTAGGGCGCAGCGGCATTGTTCTCAGCCCCGATTATCGGGGCTGACGACTTTTACCCCTTTGAGGTTTATTTGCTGGATACACAACCCTTTAGGGTTGATATTCTTTCCATCAAATCCAAACGCGAAGGGAACACCAAAATGTCCATGTTCGAGCAAACCCAACTGGCTATCGAATCGTTCGACCTGACCCTCGTGCCGGGCAGCGTCAAGAAACTCATGGCCGGCATCAAAGCCGTCTACGAAGGCCAAGCCAAGGAAGAAGACAAGATCAAGGGTGCGGGCGGCAGCTCGGACCTGTGGAAAGTGCCTGTCAATGAAATCAAGGTACTGGAGGGCTTCAACGTTCGGCTGCCCGGCCCCGAGCTGGACGCACACATCGACTTCCTGACCGACAGCATCCTGGAAGAAGGCTTCTTTCAGCATCGCCCTCTCGCAGCGCTGGTGCTTGAAATCGACGGCGAACTGGGTCTGTATGCGTTCGATGGTCACTGCCGCCTCGAATCTACCAAGCGTGCTATTGAAAAGGGCTCGCCCATCGAGCTTCTGCCGGTAGTTGTTCAAGATGGCCGCAACGTCAACCTCGACGACCTCTATGTTCAGCAATTCAGGCTGAACAAAGGAAAAGAGCACACCCCGTTCGAGCTGGGCCTGCTCTGCAAACGACTGGCCAAGAACGGCCATTCCGACGCAGTTATCGCCAAACGCATGGGCATCAAACCGCAGTACGTCGATGGCCTGATGCGTCTGGTGAATGCTCCCAAGCCGCTGGTTGACGCGGTTCTGAGCAACGAAATGTCTGCCTCGGAAGCAATCAAGGTGATCCGCGCTCACGGGAACGGTGGCGCAGTACAAGAGCTGGAAGCTCGCCGCTCTCGCGCTCTGGCTGAAATGCAGAGCAAGGCCCCGGAAACTACCCAGGAGCCCGGCTCGGCGCAGCAAGAGCAAGTCCCGGCCACCACCGCCCCTGTTCGGCCCCGCCTGACTGCCCGTCACGCTTCCGACGCGCACGTCAAGAAGGTTGTCCGCAAGCACGGCCTGGAGTTGTTCAAGACTACCCGCGCCCTCAAGGAAGACCCGGCCTATTCGAGCCTTGCCGAGGAAACCCGCCAGAAGCTGGACGCTCTGCTGGCTCAGCTCGAAGAAGCCGAGAAAGCCGACACCCTGCCGGCTCAAACCGAGGAAGATACCACTGAGGGAGGCGAGCAGGCTGCCGCCTGATTCGCGGCCTGATGGTCCTACTCTCCCCTTGGTAACTGCGGAACCTCGACATGCTGATTGACTTGCGCAAGGTCGCCCCAGGCGACCTGCCAAACGAAGTTTTTGATGAACTGACTGCCGGCAACAACTACGGGCCTGAAATGGTCTGCGCCCTGCGCGACCATCTGGTCAATGGGATGGACGTGAAGGAGGCGGTGAAACTGCACGGCGTACACGCCCATAAGCTCAAGATGCGGCTGGACAAACTGAAAGACGACATTGAGCGAATCGGTCGAATCAATGCCCTGCTGCACCCGGATCAAGCCCAGGTGGACCTGATTTTCTCTCTCTCCAGCAAACTCGCTGCTGCTGTTGAGGGCCTGCGCTCGAACCGCGCAAACGATACAAGCGCCAGCGACGAATGAGCGCACTGCTGCACTCTCAACCTCGAATCTAGGATTCCACGATGACCACGCAGCCCTCCGACTCCACCACTTCTGAGGTCGCTCCGATCCACCTCGGGGTGAGCGATGCGCTGAACCATGCTGCTCAGCGAATGGTGCTGAACAAGTACATCATGGACAGGGCGGTCAAGGATTATCGGGCCTCAATGCTTGCCCGCGACCTCTGTGACTACGGCCCTATTCCGCATGAGCCAACCCCTTTTCTTTACCGTGTGCTGCCATTCTTCTTCTTGAGCAGCAAGACCTCTAAGCCCTGCCCTGCCCTGGTGCCTACCTCAAACACCCTCGGCGGTAGCTGGAAACGCTGCATGAAGAACTTCGACTATGACGATGTTCCGGCTATGGCTGACAAGCTTACCGACGCCAAGAAGATGCTTGATGGCTCTTTAGGCGCTACCCACTACGACTGGATCAAGCCCCTTGGTCTGATAGCTCCGTCCGAGGGTAAGAATCGGGTCGATTTCCTACGCGGCCAGGGTATCGACTACATCCCCGCCCTTGTGACCGAGCACAGCTACCCGAGCCCGGAACGCCTCAGCCTGTACAGCATCAAGGTCAATGGTTTCTCGGCCATCTGGGCAGTCCTCGATGGTCGCTGGGTCACGGGAGTAGAGAACCCAAGCTGGACGCTGCCGGTGATGGAAGCCTATTGCGTGGGAGTCAGTGCTTCCTGGCCATCTGACTTCCCAGCGCCGGAGCTGGTGATTCAGGCCCTGTTCGGCCCCCGAGGCACGACAACGGCCCTTGGACACCCTGACGCACCAGAAGAACCCATCGTTGACCTCGATACGCTGAAAGCGACCGAGGCATACATGAATGAGCCTATGTCGGCAAACCTCGCCAACCTAAACAACGCAAGGATCGATCCTCGGTTCTGGCTCATCACAGCCAGCCTGACGATTCTCGGGCTGTTCGGGCTCGCAGTCGCACCCGACACCTGGGATGTATTCCAGCTGGCGGCTGCGATGATTTTTTCCGGCTCCCTGGCAGCAGCTCTACTACCCCTGGCCGCTCCGATTGCACTCACTCAGCGACGGCACATCACAGAGCACCCGTATTTGCCGCTTGAGCGATCCCCCAAGCACAAAGCAACTCCCAGCCGTCGCCTCGGCTAGCCACCTCGACTTCACTGGATAGTGCGTTATGTTTCGCGATCTACCTGCCAACTTTGAGGGCTGGCGACACAAGCAGTGCTACCCATTCACTCCAGTTGTGTCGGATCAAGGAGAACACAAGTGACGATCAAACAGAGCCGGAAGACGGCCCGTGAGTTCGTTGAGAAGCACGTCGCTGCCCTGTCTGCTGACGTGCTCACCTGGCGCAAGAGGGCGTCGCTTCCATCCGAAAGCCCAGTCCATGAACTGGCGAGTCTGTGCGTGCCATTCGCTGCCGATGGTGATCAGTACATCGAAGCTGAACGCCTGATTGTTCAGCAGGCACTCGAAGCAACCGCAGCATTGGGCGCAGCAGCATCCGATACCGAGCCTGATCAGCAGGGCAGTGCGGCTCGTAATGAAGCGGCATACCGGCGCCTGCTGCCCAAACTGGTGGAGCTGGCCGAGCAGATCGACAACATGTCGGAGGATGAGTACGGTAACTGGGTGGACGCGCTCCCCAAGGAAGAATTCTTCGAGTACATAGGCGTCGCGCATAATGAGCAGACTTTTAAAGCCGCCCTCGCTGCTGCGAGAATGCTGACCAGCAAGCCCAGCGCAGTCGTCAGCGCGGGACAATGAGAGGATCAGTAATGCCAACTCCAGACTGGCGGTATGAGAAGTCATCGAACACGGTCAAAGCCCTGTGCCGACTATTGCGGACGGAGCTGACTGACGATCAGCGGGGCGAGGTTGGCCTTGCTTTGCACGATTCTCTCAAACTGATGTGCGACGCGATCACGGCGGGCGCACCAGAGCGCGGCGACTTGTGGACGCCCAGCATGGTGAGGATATTCTTCGAGCAGCCAGAGCATTGCGAGCGCTGGCTTGCGCTGATCGACGAGCCGGACTTCAAGCCGGACTACTACATGACCTAACCGCACTGGGCATTGCAGAAAGCCCTGCCCAGAGCCGATTGCTCACACCCGAAGTTGATTCCCCGTGATCCGCCAGCCAGTTATCTCCCAGGACGAACCTGTCACTCTTGCTCGATGCCCAGCATGCCAAGGCGTAGGGCTGTACTGCATCCAGCGATTCCTCAAGCCAGCAGACCGCAAAGAGCTGGAACGCCTTCTCAGACTCGGCTACGAGGCGGAATCCAAGCCCCTGCGCTCGGTGGGGGACGTGGACGACTGCAACTGCTCTCCCGCCACTATCGCTCGCTTCAAGGCCAAGGCCGCAGCGCAAACCAAGGCGCCAGCGACACCCAGAGTACGCACTCTCCCGGTGCTCTCATTGAAGGCTCGCCGCGCTCCCCAGGAGTGACCTCTCCCCGTATTCCTGAATTCCCGTTCTGCTGAGCGGGAACTTTTTGTTCATGGCTTTCCGGGGCGGTGACACAGCGCTTCCCCCCGTATTGTTTACCCAGTCAAATTGAACTGGAGACAGAGCCATGACCACCTCGATGCCCCACATCCTGCAACACCAAGTGCATGCGTTCATTTGCCCGTGCTGCGGGTACGAGGAAGAAACCGTAGGCGAAGGCCCGCAGGCGTTTGGTGCCGAGGTATTCGAGACAGTCACCTGTCCGCGCTGCAAAGAATCCTGGCGCAATGAGTACCGGCTTTTCGCTACTCGACACAAGGCGTCCGATGAGGTGGCCATCGTCCAGACCCAGCCCCTGGCTGCGCTGATGGCGCTCGATGCAATGTCCTGGCTCGATGAAGACCCTTGCGACACTCCCGAGCTGGCTGCCGCCAAGAAGCAGGCTCGCGAAGCCCTTGCCGGAGCACAAAAACCGAACTGAAAGTGGCTTTCAAGGCTTGACGCCCCGGCCCGGCTGGGGCGGTTTGCCAAACCCAAACTATGGGTCTGAGGATGTTCGATCCCTTCCTCGCTGCGGCGATGACACAGCCGCTAAGGCCATATCTTTACTCCATCCCCACCAGTTCAGAAGGAGAACACCATGGCCGACGCCTACATTTTCGAGGTTCACAGTGATGCCGATGTGAAGGAGGTGGATGGGCGCCGGGTGGTAAAGGCGAAGTACGTGTTCGACCATCAGAAGCTGGTGGCCGTACCGAACACCGACCCCAACCGCACGATCCCTGTAACCTCTCGCCACAAGGACGGTCGAGTCTTCGCCCACCTGTTGCGCATGAACCGGGTTGAGTTCGAGCAATCCTCGATTCCGAGCGACTGCTACATCGAGTCGGCATTCCAGTGCAGGCTCCGGCCTGTCGCCTGCTGAGGCTCACCGTTATGCCTCTCTTTTTCAAAGACCTACCCGATGAACTGAACGAGCAGTACGTCTGCGGCAAGTGCATGTATCTCGCTGCTGCCCTGCATCGACGCTTCGGGTTCCCTATTGAGCATTTTAGCCGCGCATCCTACGCATGAGCGCTTTAGCGTCATGCGCTAGTCAAGCGGCTGTATAGATGATTCACCCTCCGACTATGGGAGCGCCCGTGATACGCACCGACAAATGGCCTCTGCAAGCCACTGCGCATCAGCAACATCTGATGCGCCTGACCCTGGCGGAATACCGGGCATACTGCCGCGCCCTGTCCATTGTCGTGCTTAACAACTGGCCTGCGCTCAGCCAGGCTCCCAGCTTTGCCGCTGCCGTTGAACGACTTATCCACCCTACGGCGAAAAACCCGAAGCCACGTCACCGCTACTTCGCCAGGCGTTTCTACAAATTTCCGTCCTACCTGCGGCGTGCGGCTATCGAGTTTGTCAAAGGCCAAGTGTCGAGCTACCTGACGCGCTATGACGCATGGCTGGACGGTGATCGCCGCCGCCCTGATGCCAAGCCACCGCTCTTTAGCCCCGCTTCAGGGTGCTACCCGGCCATGTACCGGGGGCAGCAGGTCAAGTTCAACGACGACTTCTCCCAAGCCAGCCTGAAACTCTGGGATGGCCGGGAATGGCTTTGGCATGACGTGCCAATTAAGTCGGTTCGCCATCGCCACCTGCTTGGCACAATCAAATCGCCCGCCCTTGTGGTGGCTCGCCACTGCCACTTATCCGTCCCGGTCGAGGTGAAGCCCGAACGCCTGCCAATGGCTGATCGGGTATGCGCTGTGGACATTGGTATTAACACGCTGGCCACGGCCAGTATCGTTTCATCTGGCGGCACTGTCGTAGCCCGGAGGTTTTTCCATCCGGCTGCGGACATAGACCGACGCAATAAACGCGGCCTGCTGATACGCCGCAAAGCCCGCAAGACAGCCAAGCTCTCCAAGGGGTTTTGTGCTGAATTACACCGCAAGGCGCGTCACATCAATGAGCAGATTGCACAGCTCACCTCTAAGCATCTGGTGCAGTACGCATTGGCGCATGGGGCGGATGTGATCGTGCTGGAGAACCTGAAAGGCTGGAGGCCCAAGGCCGGTGGCAAGCGTTCGGCCTTGCGCCAGCGCTTCCACGGCTGGCTGCATCGGCGGCTGGCAACACTGATCGAGGCGAAGTTTGCCGAGGCCGGTGGCCGAGTCGAGTATGTCTATGCGCGGGGCACCTCGTCCTGGGCGTTCGACGGTTCAGGGAAACTCAAGCGCGACGCCAAGCACTACGAACTGGCCACCTTCAGTACAGGTAAGCAGTACAACTGCGACCTCAATGCCAGCTACAACATCGCGGCCCGCTACTGGGCCTGGAAACTCAAACTGACCCGCCGCAAGGACGGGCAGTTGCCGGAGGACAAAAGCTCCCCCGGCAAACCGAGAATGCCGGTCACGCTCTCAACGCTTTGGCAGAGAGAGCAGGAAGCCCCTCATCTATGCGCAGCATGATGAGCGGGAGCATTCACGACAACATGAACCTGTTGCGCCTGAATGCTGTATCGGAGAATGACCTGAAACGCATCGCAAAGTACCACCGAGCCTGGAAGCGGCTCGACTCCCCAGAGTGACGTTCAGCGGTAAACGCTATCGGTTGAGTAGCACGGATGGTCAATGCGCAGTGAGCATGGTTCCCATCGCCACAAGCATGAAGGCAATGGCCATGCGAAGCTTCAACTTCACCACCAAAGGCTTTCTTCGATTAGCGTTCCGAGTGTAGTCGGCTATCCATACCAATCCATGCTTCCTGTAGTTCCAGTGAAATAATTCCAAAGTCGCCGATGACACAGACTCCAAGGCCTGAGAATGGCTTCACTGAGTAAGCCATATCTGGAGGCGACATGAACAACGCACCGCAGTACATCACAGGCAATTGGGGCCACATCTTTGAGGGCGAGCGCAGCGAACGCATGACGCGTGTTGTGCTGGATGCAACTACCCGGAAGGTTCTGGTGCTGCAAGTACAGCGCAACCGCGCAGCGGCAGACAGCTATGGGCTTTCCTCGCGCACTGAGCTGCTGGATGTTGAAGACTCGATGGTCAATGCCAACCCAGAGCTGTTCGATGAGCCGAGCGCATTTGGCTTGGAGGCGACTGGCTCACTGCCGGATTGGGCTACATCCCAGATCGAAGAATCGGAGCTGCGTGTGAAGCTGGCAGAGCTTCAAGGGGAATTTGCGGCGGCAGGTGGCCGGGGTGTTGAGTTGGCCGAACAGATTGACGAAATCCAGCGCCAACTTGGCGAATACGAAGGTGACGAATGATGATGCTCGACATTCTTGAGTGGACAGGAACCATCTGCGGTATTGCCGGCGCTACGCTGATTGCCAGCAATGTGCGGCTCTCGCCATGGGGCTGGTGGTTGTTCTTGGCCAGCAGCGTGGTTCTGTCGCTGTACGGCCTGCTGATCGGCGCCTACGGGATCATGCTGCTGAATCTCTGCTTTGTGATGACGAACCTGCTTGGCCTGGTACGCGTGTGGATACCTTACATGCGGTCGAGAGCGAGCAAATCTAAGTGCCCGCAGCCTTCCAACCATTTCAACAAGGGAACAGCAGCGCTATGAGCACGAACGCATCCTCTATCGAACAGAACGGCAATACGCCCTGCAAGCATTGCGGCAGCCTGGATCAATCCTGGGCGACAAATATCGTTTCGCCGGGTGAAGTACAGAATGGTCGGCTGAGGCTGAGCGACGTTGCATGTCAGTTCGTACTGGGCTGCAACCGCTGCTCAGAAACGCTGATGGTGCTGAGCGCCGACCGCGTGGCCGGCTTGATGAATCGCGCCCTCGACGAACAAGGAAAGCACACTACCGCTTAGGGAGCCTTGCGCCCCGCTGGCGAATCATTCAGAGAATGCATCTGCTGACCGCGCCACACGGGAATCCTCTGCGACGATCCTTTCACGAAAGCCTCTCGCTTTGTCTTCATCCCAATCGAGAGGCGCATCGTGATTCACCCCCTCCCCCCGCACTATCGCCATATCCGCGATTGCCCATCCTGCGGCATAGCTGTCTGAGCAGGATTCTGGCAATGGCATAGCCAGCGGCTGAATGTGATCAGCCACCTGCCGGGCCGCATACCCTTGATTGGCCTGTGCAACTGTCATCACAAGCCCCGGCGATGGTTGGAGCACGAACCTGCCTGACTGATGCAGGCCTGTTGACCGCCCTGACTTTCCGCGCATGCGCGGAAAAATTGAGCGCGGTGTCGAGCAGGACAAAGGCGAGGGCTGCTCATTGCCACCTGGAAAAGCACCAGAGCCAGCATGAAGGCCAGAATACCGGCAATTTCGTAGATGACACTGGGCATGGACTACTCCGCCTCGGCGCAGGCGTTCGGCGCCGCCAGCTCGAAGTCGTATGCGGCATGAGTCTTTTCGCCCCAGATCAGGGCGAAGGCTTCGATGATCTTGTCTTTGAAATTCGCCAGCAGTTCTCGGTGGGTATCCGGGTCGGTGTCTTCGGAATTGAACAGCCAGCCTGGAGCGGACACCTCGGCACTCTCTCCAGGGCCGTATACGCTGCTATGACCGTCACTCCAGAGGTAGAGCGAGGTCACAACTTGGGAATTGGTGCTCATAGCGGCTCCTATTGCTGTTGGTTGGTGTTGCTCGACTTGTCGCAGGGGATGCCGCCGATCAGCCACCCAACGGGCAAAGTAGGTCGCCTGTGCGTTGTTGGGGGCAAGTGCGATCTTGTGGGCGATGATCATGCGGTGGTCCTAACTTACTTGAGGGGGACTATAACGGCGCCGTGCCAGCTTCAACCTAGTCAGAGTGCAAAGAACCCGGAAGGCGGCGCAACTGAATGACGCTCAGTTACACACAGCCCGAAGCCCCACAATCACAGCTCTTTCACGCCCCAGTGAATCTCTCCTACCGGGATCATACCGCTGCGCTCGATCTTCACTGCCGAATACTGGGTTTCAGCATCGCCGGCCAGGGCCAAGGCCTGCACCTGAGAGCAAGCGCGTCGAAATCATGCAGCAGACTCCCCGGCATGAGCCCCCAGGCGTCTTGATCGGGCGTCTTCCAGGCCACCGCAAAAGCACCTTCGATGCGGATAGCAGAACGGCCTCCCGCAAGGCCACGGTCAAGCGGGTTGGCCGCGTTCTCGTCACGAATGGCGCGGGCCAGATTCAGCAGGGCCTCACGCACTTTCGGAGAGCGGCCACCCCCGGAGAACGGGGTGCAGAATTCAACGTCAGCCATTTCACCTTCATTGGTGATAACGGCAATGGAAACGTCTGAGTCGCCATCCAGGATCAGGCGCAGACGCCCAAGCCCCATGTCGTCGGATCGATTCGAAGAACTCGCATAGAGGCAGTGGGTCGGCGTGCTCATTGGTTTGCTGCTCAAGCAGCTCGCGTGCGGCCTCGATGACCTGCCCACCAAACAGCGAATCTCCAAATCGTCCGCCCTCGGCAAGTTCCATTTCCGCCGCTTCTTCGATGGCCAGTCCAGTGATCAATGCCATATCAGTCAGCTCCCTTGTTGGGTATTGAGGTGTTGAGCCGATTCGACCCTCTTGAGCAGAACGTCGCGCATTTCAGCAAGCTTCGATTCTCGGACAGACTTGGTGATGCTACTCACGCGATACCAGCCATTTTTGTAGGTAATCCTGGGCTTTCTTTTGTCTGGATTTGCAGCCTCGAAAGCAGCTAGATAACCATCCACTAGATCGACGTTCATGCGCAGTTCTCCATTTCAGCAAGCGGCCCTGGAGGCGTACCGACATACTCCCCAGTTGCGACAAGGAGGGCATCGTTCAGAGCCGGTCGCTCAACTCGAATTTGACCGAGCGAGGACAGCTCTGCGGTCAGCGCCGAGAAGAACTCGTCCGCAGAGTGGTAAGGCACCTCGAACTGGAGGCCAATGAAACCCGCCCCGTCATCACTGTTCGGCGCAAGCCAATGCAGGGACAACGGATCAGTCGTGAACAGAAGACCAGGGATAACCGGGATTTCCGTGTGCTTGTTCCCCGGAACGAGCTGGCAGTATCGATGATCGGCCTGGACCGCCAGCGTGATGAAAATATCACCCTCGAAGTCGGGATCGGAGTGCGGCCACGCCTCGCGGCAGTATATCCAGCAAGTAGCGCGGTTCAGCGGCGCCGGCAGTTCGTCGATACCCTTTCGGCTGAGTTCGATTTCATTGAAGACGCAGCCCTGGCGTACCTCTTGGGGGATCGGCAGATTGCGCAGGCCTTCCCAAGTCAAGGTGGCGGCTTGTGGCATGGATTGGATGGTCATGCTTTGACCCCGCTTGCCTTAGCAGCTTTCCGCACCGCCTTACGGTGCTCCGCCTTGCCCAAGCGCAGGGCCTCGTCGGAGTCTTTTGCCGGCACTCGGTATACGGTGCAATGGACGTAATCAGGGTCATCCGGTGCGCCTCCAGTTGACCAACTGCCATCAGGGAATCGAGCTGCGGTCCAGAGCGTGGTGTTCATCGAAGGCACCCCTTTGTGGGTCAGAGGGCAATGCCCTGGACAGTAGACGTGCTGGACGGAGCAGGCGCATCGCGCTCGAAGCCGCGAGGCTCGATCCACTGGCAGCGCTGCTCACCGCCCAGCGATTGGCAGTTCGGCACGACGAAGACCGGGATAGCCCTCGCACGGTCGGGAGCGGAGGCCGTCTCGACTTGCTCGGCGCTATGGCTGGACGCGCAGCCGGACAGGATCAAAGACATGGCGATGAAGGCTGCGCGGGTCAGATTGATGCGGCTCACTGGAAATCCCTCGTTTGTGAAAGTGATGGCTGCATCTTGAGCCCGTCCCTCACTGTGTCATCGGGGGTCTATAAAAATCGTCGATCCCTATGGTGGGGACTGGGATGCCTGGCCTTATTGGCCACCCTAGCCTTTTGAACCCGTCCAGATTGAGAAAACGAAGTAGCAGATCAAGCCTGATGACAAGGCAATCTGAGCATATGTGTTTGGGGTCTGCGCGTTGTCCAGAATTTCCTGCGCTAGGCCCCTTAGCGAAATGAGGAAATAGAAGACAGCAACAAGCTTCACGATCAGCATGGCGATACCTATCAAAGGTTACTCAACTAGGTGGCAGAGTGGTGGTCATGCAACTGTGTCATCGGGCGATGATCAAACTCGTCGATCCCGATGCTTGGGGCTGAGGGCTTAGTGCTTGTCGAGTGCTGCTTGGCCCTACTCCGAGGGGATAGGGTCAGCGGCAGCCAGGGCACCGCGATGGTAGTCCTCAGCGCTCAAGAGCATTGGCGCCCACTCCAGGTACTGTGCTCGCGTCCTCGGGTCTGCGAAGAAGCGTTTGAAGTCACCCAGCTTGTAAGCACTGACGTTGAACAGCTTGTCGAGCGGGGCTTTGAGCTGCGCTCGTACCATGTCGTCGCTGAAAGCTCTACGCGCCTTCAACCAAGTGAATGTGGCCATACGGCTACGCGGAGTCCAGCCGGCCATCCTTGCAACACGTCCCGGCCCAAGATCACCCTCTGGCCGAAGCGTCTTGTAGTAATACTTGTTGTTACTCGGAATCCGCCAGTTGTTCCTGGTTTTGTTGTTCTCGCGCTCGGCCTCGCGCTCCATCCAAAGCTGCTCTTGGCCAAACATGACCGAATCAGCGTTTGCCTTTGCGTTACAAGCAGCGATGTAGCCATGAATATCGGGGGCCTCCCCCCAGTGCAATGCCATTGATCCGTCATAGACCAGCTCGACCGACGCGGCAAAGGATGCAGGGCGCCACATCTGAACTGGGTTGTGTGGGATCAGCGTCTGGGTACGATCAAACAGACCCTGCACGACAAGGGCGATCCTGTTGTACTCCTTTACTTGGCTTTGGATTTTTCGAATGCCCAGGTCAAAGTAAACACTGGTGTCGTCGAACGGCTGCCATTCTCCGGGGTAGAAAGAGTCGTAGCCGCGATGGGGGTTAGAGAACTGCCAGCTCTGATTAGGATTGGCCTTCTCCCATTCTTCGCGGGGGTTGTCCAACTCCCATTGTTGCTTAGCCGCCTCACGCTGATTTCGTTGCTCGACAAGAGCATCAAACTCGCGCTTGGTGATCATCTGTTCGATGCGGTCACGATTCCAGACCTTCATCATCATCGGCTCGCTGGGATCAAACACAGCACGCTCAGGAAACATCAGCTCCCCAAAGTCAATGTCTGTGCTGATGCGGTACAGCTGCTCCCCATTGCGAACGATCAAGAAGGTGAACTTGTCGGCATTTGCAAGGCGTATTTGAACGAAGAAGTCCAGCCCCACGCCGGTGCGGTCTTTCTCATTCCGGCGTACCTTCATCGAAACCATGCAGCGCTGGAACGGCAGGATTCGATCACGGTTCACAGGCTTAGCCAGCCACTCGTCGAACTCGTCCATGCCATCAAACTCCATACCCCCTGAGTGGTAATCGAGTAGGCATTCCTCGTCACAGTACAGCCGGCGCTGCATGATTCGAAGCTTCTCATCCCTGCCGGCTGGAACGCCGTCAGAAATCTGCTTTATCGACTCGAAAATTCCCGAGTAAAGGCTGATGTTGAACAGCTTGTCCTCGATCTGCTTGACCGATTCTTTCATAGGCACCAGCTTGGCCTTCATTGCCAAGCCTGGGGCACCAAGCCAACGGGCAAGCTCGCCAGCGAGCTTTTCGTTTCGCTCGAATAGCTCAGGGAGGGTTTCGTTTTTTGCCAGGACTAGCGCGTTCTTGAATGCGCTTACGTCAACCTGACCAGAGAGCAAAGCAAGCGACTTCCCCTCGGTATCGCCGGCTGGCTGGTGCCCGATCTGAGGGGCAATGCCAAGGCTCTCAGTCAGGCGCTGGATTTCGGCCATGTTGGCAGCCAAAGCGTCCTGATAGTGCTGAACCATCTTCTGGAAATGCTGCTCAGGGTTAGGCTCAAACGAGAGGGAGTCCCCAAACTCGTCACGATGCACCCGCGTAGATCGATAGCCGCGTAGCTCAGGCTCGCGCAGCTCGACATAGTTGGTGCCTATCTCCATGACGCACATAAGCAACTGCTCATCGTCATCGGCAACCCAGTACCACTGCCCAAGCTCGGCCTGCTCGAAGTCAGTGAAAACCTTCTCCACCTCAACGACCGGGATGACAGCAGGGTCAAATTTGGTGCTCATAAACGCTCCGAAAAATTCGATTTCAGCTGGTAGTGGGCTGAGCTTTACCCAGCTTGAACGGTGTCATCGCCACACACGAAAAATCTTCAAACCATAGCCTGGGGGTTCGGGTTGCTTTGTTCATCGCTTGCAGCCGGGGATAGACACGACAGAACAAGACACCCCTTCATGCGTCCAGCGCCATTGCGTCACACAGCCACGAACCTTGACGGTCAGACGCCCTTCCCCGCCAGGATCACGCACAACCACCGCAAGGTCGCCGCAGTATTCGATTACTGCTCCTACTGGCAACGGCAGACGTGCCTGATCATCTGGCTGGCTACTGTCCACTAGCACCCTCCAGCGGCGCGACTGCGACGTGCTCTGGAACCAGCGCTACTCGCCAGCCATGCACTGCTCTACAGCACTTACACATCAGCAGCTCAGGGCCGTTGTGCTCCAGGTTGCCATCTTCGATCTTGCTCACCAAGCGAACGGCCCGCACATCGATGCCGGAGCACCAGCTCGCAGTTTCAGAGCGGTCGCATACTGGAGCCATCGCGTTATTGCTCATCGGCGACCTCTACGGCGGCATAGAACGGAGCAAGCTTGCGGGATCGCTCGCTTTCCTCCTTGAGAACGCCGAGGTTCAGATAGAACTGGGCCTTGCTCGCACCGTTCTGGCTCCACGCATCTTTCCCTGGCACCCCAGAGACAAGGTGATCACGCAGTGCGTTGATGACCTTCACGCTGCGTATGGAAGTGCCGGCCAGAAGCAGCTCGAACTGCTCTTGTGCTACATGACCGGGCTTGAGACTTGCACTCAAAGGTTCTTCCCCATAGGGCAGGAGTACGGGACGAACTCACCATCCACCCACTCTTTGCCCATTTCGCCTGGGATTAGCGGGATACCCATCACGCTGAAAACTGGCCGCGAGCAGATGGACTCCTGGACGTAGAGCACTGTGAAGTCATACCCCATCGACTGGGCGATTTCAGCAATCTCGTTGACGCTGATGAAGGAGCCAGAGCGGAACTCGTAATCGAGCTTCGTCCAGCCGTGACCGTCGATGGTGCGCGGCTTGGCGCCTTCGTCAGCAAACAGCTCGAAGGCGCGTTTGAGTACAGCTTCTCGGGCACTGTAGTCGCGCTTGAAGTCCAGGTAGCAGATAAAGGCGGCGCCATCGTACCAGTGCATCTTGATCTGATACCCCTGCCGCCAGTTCACCGATGTGAGCCGGGTTACAGCGCTGACATTCCACTTCGGCAGCTGTTCGACTGCGGTTTTTAGTAGTTCGACCGGGACCATTTTTCGCCATTCCTGGATTCGTTTCGATGGCCACAGTCTACGGTAAACCATAGACTGGGCAAGCCGAACGGAAGTGCCCGGTGTAAAATCGTCGAGGCCCATAGTTGGGTTTGGCAAAGTGTCGGTATTGAATGGGGTGAGCCAGGCAAAGCCGTTATCCTCAGCGCATGCTTTGATGAGTAGCCAGGGCGCTCGCTCACAACTGTTTGATCATGGCCGAGGGCGAGAAGGCGAATTCTGCACCAGCTGCTGGCCAAAGCCCCCTCCCCTAACAACGTTAAACAAAGGAACCGGCATGGCTACCAAGGATTACGAATTCACCGTAGGCAAAGGCCACCAAGTTATTTCCGAGAAGTCCCACTATCCCGACCTTGTTCGTTTGGTCATCCCGAAGGATCAGGCTCTCGATCTGGCTCAAAAAATCCTGCGGCAGCTTGAGCACGTCCGACCTGATCAAACTCATCTGGGCGAAATAGCCCTTTTCGGCCAACTCGAAGTATTCGACGACGAGTAAGAGGTTATCCGTCATGCCCATGCTTGAGCCCTGGAGCGACCACGAACAACCAGACGGCAGCATCGAGGTGAAGCGTGAAGGCGAGTTGCGCTTCACCCTAACCTGGGTTCAGGCATACGGCCAGTGGGAGCTGCGGCGGAATGGCGAGTCCGAAGTGATCGAACGCGACCAGTATAGGAACGACCTGTTTTCTGCCATTCAGTCCGGCAGGATCAAGTAAGGAATTCAGACATGAGAGAAACGCTGGCTTTGCTGCTCGCCACTTTGGTCGGTTTTTTGGGCGTGGTGGTCAGCATTGCAATTTGGGATAGCTCAACCGCGTTCTGGCTGAGGCTACCTACCTGGGCTCCGATCCTGCCTCTGGCTTGCTACACAGGAGCGTCAATTTGGGTTATTAGCCGAGTGGTTTTTGGAGTCCACCGCATAGTTGCTGGAAGTCAGGGTACAAGGACATGAATCACGATCAATCAAGTGCTACCGGATTTCTCGCAGAACGCTTTGAGCGAGACTCGGAATTTACCTATGCAATCTTGGCGGACGCTGCCGGTGTTTTATTCTGGGTAGCAGTGCTTGCAAGTGTCGTAGTCGCGTTCATGTGGCTAACTAACCTGATTGAGCACCTCACCTTTAGAAAGGGCTGGCGGCTGGCCATAGGTTTCGCTGGACTCGTAGGGCTGGCGAAAGCTCTGAGCGCTGCCGGTGCATATCTCAGAACCATATCTCCGTCATTCTCCCCTGGAGAAGCAGTTTTCGGCGCGACTTGGATACTGTTAAGCATGCTCCTGCTTATTGGCCCATTCGTTTTGATACTGAGCACAAAGAACAAGAAGCCCAGTTGAGGCAGAATTCTGCTAAACCGCAGGTGGATGGATGAAGAAGCCCAAGCTCAGCCCTGCTCAGGCAAAAGTCATGCAATGGCTCAGCCAGGGCTGGGGCGCTCGCGTCTCGCATGGCGCCGCTGTTGAAATCAACGGCGAGCGCGTATGCAACCTCGACACCATGACCGCTCTCGTCCGTATGGGCCTTGTGGAGCGCGAATCTCAATACCCATGCTGGGTGGCAACTGCTGAGGGTCGAAAACTCAGCCCCAACTACACCCCACCTGAATCGGAGTGAATGCCGGAATGGCTCGGCGAAGCAAATACGGCAACATGCCCTCGGCGCCACAGCTCATTGCGAAGGTGAAAGGCGACGCAGGGGCGTACAAGGTCTGGGGCATCGACTGGATGCACCACAGAGTGCTGCTGGATCGTGCTGGCCTAGAGTGGGTCCCGATCAAGAATGTCGCTCTGGAACCGCCCCCGCCGACCTCGATGACTGACGCCTAGGAGAAACGTTATGGCATTGTCCGCTGTTCAGCAGGCACTTGTGGATGCTGCATTCCCTGAGTGCCGCAGCGATATGGCTGCATACCTGGAGAAGTCCACGGATGTTGTGATCATTCGCCAGCGGGAGTGCGGGGATGATGTACCGCCGTTCGCTATCGTGGCCAAGGGCAGCGACTTCTGGATCGACTGCGCTGACACAGCCGTTGCCGCAACCAGCCGGGCGCGTGAACTGGGGCTCAACGTTGTTCCGGCCTAACACAGTGATGGCTTCGACAACGCGCACCAGCGCCATTGGTGGCCTTTACGCTTGCCTACTGCTCTCCGGCGCTTTCGTAACAGCAATGTTTGGATACTGGCTGTTCTTCGGAGCCGGCTATCGCACGATGCAACCGACCGCCTACGAACTCACTACCACCCTGCTCCTGACTCACCCCGCAACTGCAAGCGACGCCTCAGCTGCGATTGAGTCCGATGGCTACCTCAGCATCGTTGCACAGCACCGCCTGCTCGACCGCATCGACAACGAATAGGCTGGGCACGCCGGGATTCTCGGTTCCAATTCCCGCTCCCGACAATTTCTGGCGATAACGCGCCGCAGCCGCTGACACACGGTTGTCCCTGTGACGATGGGCACTCCAATCAAAGAGGAATGCCCGCATGAAAGACTTCCTGAAAAGCGTCACCAATCACTCCACGATGCTGGCCGTGTTCAGCTTCGACCGCACCCCTTTCCTGGCCGGCAATGCCTGGACCCGGAGTCTTCTCTCTGGCGCCATCAGCACCGCCATCACCGCTATTGGGGTCTACAGCGGTTATGTCGCCATGGATGCGAACTACGCCGCAGCCCTCGGCTCGCATGCACAGAACTTCAAGCTGGCCACTGGCGCGATCATCATCGGCCTGCTCGGTTACTCCCTGCGCGACCTGTTCCGCTCCATCACGATGGACGTGAAGACCCAGATGCGTGTTTCTCGGGCAAACAGCTGGCTCATGAAGGGCACCGCAAGCACTGTCGAATGCTCCAGCCACATCCACATGCAGCAGACCTCTCTCAGCATGGTTCGCTACGTTGAAGTCGATGGCGGCATCAAGGTCTATGCCATCGCACGGCACCATGACCATGAGTCCCCGGTCCTGATCGATGCGATGCTGTTCGACGAGGACTACCCGGCGCTGGCGACGTTCTACACCCACCCCGCAGATATTCGTAGCGCCCTCGGCGAGGCCTGCGGCGATCTGACCGGCCACGTTGCTCGCCAGTTGGGTATCGCCCTCGCTTCGCCGGACCTACGCAAGCAACAGCCGGTTACTGACACTAAGGAAGATGATGAGCTGTTTCTTGACGATGACCTGCTAGACGACCTGGAGACAGCTTCCGAGGTATTTGGCCGGGCCTCTGCGCCACGGATGCGTGGTGGTGAGGCGTTGCGTGCGGCAGCCCAGGTTCCTACCGAAGCTGTGAAGCACTGACCATCACCAGGAGGGAGTTACAAGCATGCTGCCCAGTCACCTACTGCGCATGGTCAATCTGTGCGTCTCCGGGGATTACGCCGATGCCGGCGTGCGCGACCGGATCAAGAACCAGTGCATCCCACACCTCCGCCAGCACCGCCGTGACGTGCTGGCGGGCAGCTTCAATGGTCGGCACTCCCGACCAGTGGGGTTCATCAGCAAGATGATCGAGGACTCCAAGCTCATTCGCCGCACGCTGACTCACACCCATCGGCAACTGGTTGCGGTAGAGCCTCGCGACAATGTTGTCTCGTTCGAGGCGGCAGCTCGCCGCCGCGCTCAGGCCCTCGATCAAAGCAGACAAGGAGAACAAGGCATGAATGCAGGGTTCTAGGAGAGCGAAAATTAAATTCAGGCGCGTCAATGGATCGAGCCCGTGAACGGGCGGCAAAGTCCGGCTGCTGGGCCTTGTCTGAGGTCGTTTTGACATCCTCCCCGGCCTCTCGCTTCGCTCGCAGCAAGCTGGAAGGCCGGGGATTCCTACGGCGCTAGGCGGCTTTCGCCGCGTCGTCGCTTCGGTGGGTTCCTGCTGCTGACGGCCTGACAGCGCCGTTCACTCCACA
>NZ_NIUB01000034.1 GCF_002197815.1 Pseudomonas oleovorans subsp. oleovorans | reverse complement strand
TGGCCAGCGGCTATTACATCCAGCCGACCCTGCTCAAGGGTCACAACAAGATGCGCGTGTTCCAGGAAGAGATCTTCGGCCCGGTGATCGGCGTGACCACCTTCAAGGACGAAGCCGAAGCCCTGGCGATTGCCAACGACACCGAGTTCGGTCTGGGCGCCGGTGTGTGGAGCCGCGACATCAACACCGCGTACCGCATGGGTCGTGGGATCAAGGCCGGCCGTGTGTGGACCAACTGCTACCACCTGTACCCGGCGCACGCCGCCTTCGGTGGCTACAAGAAGTCCGGTGTCGGCCGTGAAAACCACAAGATGATGCTCGACCACTACCAGCAGACCAAGAACCTGCTGGTGAGCTACGACATCAATCCGCTGGGCTTCTTCTGATAGCCAGCACACGATCTGCTGCGCGTCGGCCCTACTGCGTTAGAAGCAGGCTCGGCAGGCCGCTTGCGGCCAACGCACTTCAGTGCGGCCCTGGAGGGGCGAGCGGAGCGAGTCATGCGGACGAAAGTACAGTCGCCCGCGACTCCGACCGTTCCTCACCTGCTTCTGCCTTGTAGGTCTCTAGCTCGCAAGATCGTGAGCCGGCTATGTACCAAAGATGGCGCGCTCGCTCCGGTGCGCCGCCTCTTGCCAGGCGAACAACCCTACCCGGGTGGGTCTGCAGGCAGCCATGGGCCTGAACGGCAGCAGATCCTTATCGCGACGCGGCTTCGGCCGCGTTTTTTATTCGCGCATGTTTCAGGCCAGGCGATGACTGGAACCTTCCAGGCGTGAGCCATGCCTACTGATAGCGTCACCTACCAATGCCAGTGCCGATTCATCCCAAAGTACCATTTGGCCTCTTGCCTGGCGGGGGCTTAATGGGGTTGCCGGAATGCCCCGGCTTCATAACAAGAGGACCGCACCATGTGGACTAAACCCGCCTACACCGATCTGCGCATTGGCTTCGAAGTGACCATGTATTTCGCCAACCGCTGATTGCTCCTGGCCCCGGCTAGTCCGGGGCATCCCCGCTGGTGACTTCCATGCATATCCAGATTCTCGGTTCCGCCGCTGGCGGCGGCTTTCCCCAGTGGAACTGTAACTGCCGCAATTGCCGCGGCGTGCGTGCCGGTACCCTGCGGGGGCAGCCGCGCACGCAATCGTCCATCGCTATCTCCGATGACGGTGAGCAGTGGATTCTGTGCAATGCCTCGCCTGACATCCGTGCGCAGATTGAAGCCTTTCCTGCGCTGCAGCCGGCGCGCAAGCTGCGCGACACCGCCATCGCCGGCATTGTCTTGCTCGATAGCCAGATCGACCATTGCACGGGCCTCTTGACCCTGCGCGAAGGCTGCCCACATGAGGTCTGGTGTACCGAGATGGTGCATCAGGATCTGACTACCGGCTTTCCGCTGTTCAACATGCTCAGCCACTGGAACGGTGGCCTGCAGCATCGGTTGATCGAGCTGAATACCGAACCTTTCAGCATTCCCGCCTGTCCGGCGCTGAGCATTACCGCCATCGCCCTGCGCAGTAGCGCGCCGCCGTATTCGCCACATCGCGGCAATCCGCACCCGGGCGACAATATCGGCCTGTTCATCGAAGACCGGCGCAGCGGCCGCTGCCTGTTCTATGCGCCGGGCCTGGGCCAGGTTGACGAGCACCTGCTGGGCTGGATGCGCCGCGCCGATTGCCTGCTGGTGGACGGCACGTTGTGGCGCGACGACGAAATGCGCGTGTGCGAGGTGGGCGACAAGCTTGGCAGCGAGATGGGCCATCTGTGCCAGAGCGGTCCTGGCGGCATGATCGAGGTGCTCGACGGCCTGCCGTCCGCGCGCAAGATCCTGATCCATATCAACAACACCAACCCGATTCTCGACCTGGACTCGCCCGAGCGCGCCGAGCTGGACGCCCGTGGTATCGAGGTCGCGTTCGATGGCATGAGCATCGTTTTGTAGGGTGTGCGGGGCCGATCAGGCCGTGCGTACCTTGAAGAATGCAGGTGCGCACGGCGCACCCTACGGCAACGCGTATCGGAGATACTGATGAGCCAACCTGCCATGACACCTGCCGAATTCGAGCAGGCGTTGCGCGCCAAGGGCGCGCTGTACCATATCCATCACCCGTTCCACCGCGCCATGTACGAGGGGCGCGCCACTCGCGAGCAGATCCAGGGTTGGGTGGCCAATCGTTTCTACTACCAGGTCAACATTCCACTGAAAGATGCGGCGATCCTCGCCAACTGCCCGGATCGCGAGACCCGCCGCGAGTGGATTCAGCGCATTCTCGACCACGACGGAGCCCCAGGTGAGGAGGGCGGTATCGAGGCCTGGCTGCGCCTGGCCGAGTCGGTCGGCCTCGACCGCGAGCAGGTGCTGTCGCAGGAGCTGGTGCTGCCCGGCGTGCGCTTCGCCGTCGACGCCTACGTCAACTTCGCCCGCCGTGCCAGTTGGCAGGAAGCGGCCAGCAGCTCGCTGACAGAGCTGTTCGCCCCGCAGATCCATCAGTCGCGCCTGGATGCCTGGCCGCAGCACTACCCGTGGATCGATGCCACCGGCTACGACTACTTCCGCAAGCGTCTGAAAGAAGCGCGCCGCGATGTCGAACACGGCCTGCGCATCACCCTCGAACACTACCGCACCCGTGAAGCGCAGGAACGCATGCTGCAGATTCTGCAATTCAAGCTCGACGTGCTGTGGAGCATGCTCGACGCCATGAGCATGGCCTACGAGCTGCAGCGTCCGCCGTATCACACGGTGACCGCCGAGCGCGCTTGGCATCGGGGTATAGCCCTGTGAGTATCGATCGAGCGGTGCGCACGGCGCACCCTACGGCCGCATTTCCGTTCGACGCGCCCTTTGTAGGGTTCGCCGCGCGCACCAGTCAGGAGCCCGAACAATGACTGCTGTCATCCTCCCACCCAGCGTGCCCTCCATCCGCCGCGGCTTCCGCCTGCAGTTCGAGCCGGCGCAAGGTTGCCACGTGCTGCTCTATCCGGAGGGCATGATCAAGCTCAACGACAGCGCCAGCGAAATTCTCCAGCAGGTCGACGGCAAGCGCTCGGTGGCCGAGATCATTGGCAACCTGCAGCAGCGCTTCCCTGATGTGCCGAGTATCGACGAAGACATTCTTGCCTTCATGGAGGTGGCCCATGCTCAGTTCTGGATCGAGCTTCGCTAAGGCAGGTCATGAACCAGGGCCACCGCTGTGGCTGCTGGCGGAGCTGACCTACCGCTGCCCGCTGCAGTGCCCGTACTGCTCCAACCCGCTGGATTTCTCCCAGCAGGGCGCAGAGTTGTCGACCGCCGAATGGATCGAGGTATTCCGCCAGGCCCGTGAACTGGGGGCGGCGCAGCTGGGCTTCTCCGGCGGTGAGCCGCTGGTGCGCCAGGATCTGGCCGAGCTGATCGCAGCGGCGCGCGGTCTGGGCTATTACACCAACCTGATCACCTCCGGCATCGGACTGACCGAAGCACGTATCGCCGAGTTCGCCGATGCCGGGCTCGATCATATTCAGATCAGCTTCCAGGCCGCCGACGAGGAGGTGAACAACCTGCTGGCGGGCTCGAAGAAGGCCTTTGCGCAGAAACTGGCGATGGCCCGCGCGGTCAAGGCCCATGGCTACCCGATGGTGCTCAACTTCGTCACCCATCGGCATAACATCGACAATATCGAGCGCATCATCGAGCTGTGCCTGGAGCTGGAGGCGGATTTCGTCGAACTCGCCACCTGCCAGTTCTACGGCTGGGCCGAGTTGAACCGAGCGGGGTTGCTGCCGACTCGTGCACAGCTGGAGCGTGCCGAACGCATCACCAACCAGTGGCGCGACAAGCTGGCGGCCGAGAACCACCCGTGCAAGCTGATCTTCGTCACTCCGGATTACTACGAGGAGCGCCCCAAGGCCTGCATGAATGGCTGGGGCAACCTGTTCCTCGACATCACCCCGGACGGTACGGCACTGCCTTGCCACAGCGCGCGACAGCTGCCGGTGCAGTTTCCCAATGTGCGCCAGCACAGTATCGAGCACATCTGGCGCGAGTCGTTCGGCTTCAACCGCTTTCGCGGCGACGACTGGATGCCCGAACCTTGCCGGTCGTGTGATGAGAAGCACAAGGATTTCGGCGGCTGCCGCTGCCAGGCCTTTATGCTCACCGGCGATGCCAGCAACGCCGACCCGGTGTGCAGCAAGTCGGCGCACCATGGCGTGATTCTCGCGGCACGCCAGCAGGCCGATGAGGCGCCGCTGGGGCTGGATGCCCTGCAATACCGCAATGAGAAGGCCTCGCGAATCATATGCAAGGCGTGAGCGACCCGGACTCGATCTGGAGTGCCGACCAGGCCGCGGCCGCCAGTGCCGATTTCGCCGAGCTGCACGCTGCACACGGCGGCGTGCTGTGGGTGGCGTTCGATCCCGGGCTGGCGCGGTGCGGGCTGTTATTCTGTCGCGACGGCGTTGTGTGCGAGCTGACGCCGCCAGGGTTTTCCGTGCGCAGCCGGGTCTACGAGTACGGCGGTGGTGCCTGCTGCGCCACGGAGCTGGGGGTGGCCTTCATTAATGAGAGCGATCAGCAGATCTACCATCTGGCAATGGCAGGTATTTCTGTAGGAGCGGCTTTAGCCGCGAACCGCGGTGAGCCAAAGGGCTTCGCGGTTAAAGCTGCTCCTACGGGCCTTGAGCCACAGGCGCTGACTGCTCGCTCCCTCTGCCGTTATGGCGACTTGTCTTTCGTACCGGCCTGGCAGGCGCTGCTGGCGGTGGAGGAGTGCCACGAGGCCGGCGCGGTGCTGCATCGCCTGGTGCGCATCGGTCTCGAGGGCCAGCGCGAAGTGCTGGTCGAGGGCGCCGATTTCTACGCAGCGCCCGTGGCCGACTCCGCGGGCCAACGCCTGGCCTGGATCGAGTGGGATCGCCCGCACCAACCCTGGGTCGCCACGCGCCTGTGCCAGCGTGAGTCGGGCCAGCCTACCCGGGTGCTGGCCGGGCAGGCGGGTGATCGATCTTTGCAGCAGCCACGCTTCGATGCGCAGAACCGGTTGTGGGTGTTGAGCGACAAGGCGGGCTGCTGGCAACCCGGGTGTGTCGATCACGACATCGAGTTGCAAGTCGCACCCTTCGATCACGCGCCGGCGCCCTGGCAGCTGGGGAGCCGCACTTACCTGCCGCTGGAAAATGGTGAGCTTCTGCTGACCCGTTTCGAGCAGGGGGTGGGTGTTCTAGTAGGGTGCGCCGTGCGCACCAAGAGTTCATACAGCAATAACATCGGCGCGCACGGCCCAGGCGGCCCCGCGACATCCTACGAGTCGCGGCTGGCCGAAGGTTTTACGCGTTTCCGTTCCCTTACCGCCGATACCGAACATTTCTACTGTATCGCCGCCGCACCAGATCGCCTGCCGGCGGTGCTGGCGATCGGCAGGGCCGACGGCGCGGTACGGATACTGGCTGGTGGCGAGCAACCCCTGGGCGAAGCGCAGTTGGCCCGGCCACAGCTATTCAGCTGCGCGCTGGGCGAGGACGAGCGCTGCCATGGATTCTTCTACGCACCTCGGCCTGCTGCCGGGCGGCCGCCGCTGGTGATTTTCCTCCACGGCGGCCCGACTTCCGCCAGCTACCCGGTGTTCGACCCGCGTATCGCTTTCTGGACGCTACGCGGCTACGCCGTACTCGATCTCAACTATCGCGGCAGTAGCGGTTATGGGCGTGCCTATCGGTTGTGTCTGGCAGGGCAGTGGGGCGAGCTGGAAGTGGAAGATATTCGCGCTGCCATCGACTCGCTCGCCAGCAATGACAGTATCGACCCGCAGCGTGTATTCGTACGCGGTGGCAGCGCTGGCGGCTTCAGCGCGCTACGTGCACTGGTCGAGCTGCCGCAGCTACGCGGTGGTGCCAGTCTCTACGGTGTCAGCGACCCGCTGGCGCTGCGCCGGCTGACGCACAAATTCGAGGCCGATTATCTCGACTGGCTGATCGGCGACCCCGAGCAGGATGCCGGGCGCTACCGGGAGCGCACGCCGCTGTTGCAGGCCGAACGGATCAGGGCGCCGGTGATTTTCTTTCAGGGTGCGCTGGATGCCGTGGTGGTGCCAAGCCAGACCGAAAGCATGGTCGAGGCGCTGCGTCAGCGCGGTTTCCCGGTTGAATATCACCTGTTCGCAGAAGAACGCCACGGTTTCCGTCAGGCCGCGAACCTGGCCGAGGCTCTGCGCGCCGAGCATGCCTTCTATCTACGTCTGGGCTAAGCGCAGGTCGCATTGCATAAACCGGGCAATGCAGTAGGCTGATCGCCATTCCATAACAATAAGTTTCAGGCCGTTGTATGAGCCACGAATTGAATCAGCTGCGAAAGTTCGTTTCCCCCGAGATCATCTTTGGCGCCGGCTCCCGGCATAACGTCGGCAACTACGCCAAGACCTTCGGTGCGCGCAAGGTATTGATC
The DNA here is from genome assembly GCF_002197815.1 of Pseudomonas oleovorans subsp. oleovorans. Lineage (GTDB taxonomy): Bacteria > Pseudomonadota > Gammaproteobacteria > Pseudomonadales > Pseudomonadaceae > Aquipseudomonas > Aquipseudomonas oleovorans. The sequence goes on along the minus strand of NZ_NIUB01000034.1, from coordinate 45,962 downwards.
GTCTCCGATCCCGGTGTGGTTGCCGCTGGCTGGGCTGGCGATGTCGAGGCCAGCCTGCAGGCCCAGGGCATCGCCTACTGCCTGTACACCAAGGTATCGCCCAACCCACGCGTGGAAGAGGTGATGGAGGGCGCCGAGCTGTATCGCAGCGAGGGTTGCAACGTCATCGTCGCGGTCGGCGGCGGTAGCCCGATGGACTGCGCCAAGGGCATCGGCATCGTGGTTGCCCACGGCCGCAGCATTCTCGAATTCGAAGGCGTGGACACCATTCGCGTGCCCAGCCCGCCACTGATCCTGATCCCGACTACCGCCGGCACCTCGGCCGACGTGTCGCAGTTCGTGATCATCTCCAACCAGCAGGAGCGGATGAAGTTCTCCATCGTCAGCAAGGCCGTGGTGCCGGACGTGTCGCTGATCGATCCGGAAACCACGCTGAGCATGGATCCGTTCCTGTCGGCCTGCACCGGCATCGATGCCATGGTGCATGCCATCGAGGCGTTCGTCTCCACCGGCCATGGCCCGCTGACCGACCCGCACGCGCTGGAAGCCATGCGCCTGATAAACGGCAACCTGGTGCAGATGATCGCTAACCCGGGCGACATTGCCCTGCGCGAGAAGATCATGCTCGGCAGCATGCAGGCCGGCCTGGCGTTCTCCAACGCGATTCTCGGTGCGGTGCACGCCATGAGCCACAGCCTCGGTGGCTTCCTCGACCTGCCGCACGGCCTGTGCAATGCCGTGCTGGTCGAGCACGTGGTGGCGTTCAACTACAGCGCCGCGCCGGAGCGTTTCAAGGTCATTGCCGAGACCCTCGGCATCGACTGCCGCGGGCTCAATCACACGCAGATTCGCCAGCGCCTGGTCGAGCATCTGATCGCCTTCAAACACGCCATGGGCTTCCGCGAGACGCTTGGCCTGCACGGCGTCAGCACCTCGGACATTCCGTTCCTGTCCAGCCACGCGATGGATGATCCATGCATCCTCACCAACCCGCGTGAGTCGACCCAGCGTGACGTCGAGGTGGTCTATGGCGAGGCGCTCTGACGAAGCGCTGGCCGGGCTGTTGGGGCTCGGCAGCCAGTCGGCGCGCAAGAGTCATTACCCCGAGCTGCTGGCGCGTCTGGAGGAGCTGGAAACCGAGCGCAACCGCTATAAATGGCTGTTCGAACACGCCGTGCACGGCATCATCCAGGCCAGCCTGCAGGACGGCGTGCTGGCGGCCAATCCGGCGATGGCGCGCATGCTCGGCTATGACGACCCGCAGCAGGTGCTGTGGTCGCCGGGCGATCTGGCTCGGCACCTGTTCGTTGGCGGCTTCGACGAGCTGGAAGTGATTCGCCAGCGACTGAGCCAGGGCCAGACTCTGCTCGGCTACGAGACGCGCCTGCGCCGGCGCGATGGCAGCACCATCGACGTGCTGATGAACCTGCTGCTCAAGCCTGAAGGCGAGGGCATCTTCGAAGGCTTCGTCGCTGATATCACCGAGCGCAAGCAGGCGCAGCAGCGCCTGCAACAACTCAATGACGAACTGGAGCGTCGCGTCGCGTCGCGCACCTTCGAGTTGCTCGAATCCAACCGCAATCTGCAGCGACAGATCGAGGAGCGCGAACGCATCGAGTTGGCCCTGCGCGAAGCGCGCGACGCGGCCGAGGCGGCCAACCGCAGCAAGGACAAGTACCTGGCCGCGGCCAGTCATGACTTGCTGCAGCCACTTAACGCGGCGCGCTTGTTGATCTCCACGCTACGTGAGCGTGAACTGCCGAGTGCCGAGCAGAACCTGGTGGAGCGCAGCCACCTGGCCCTGGAAGGTGCCGAAGATCTGCTGGCGGATCTGCTGGACATTTCCAAGCTGGATCAGGCGGCGATCAAGCCGGATCTCGATGTCTATCGCCTGGAAGAGGTGCTTGCGCCGCTGGTATCTGAATTCGACAGTGTGGCTTCGGCCAGTGGTTTGCGCCTGCGGGCGCGAGTCCCGAGTTATGCGGTACACACCGATTTCCGTCTGCTGACACGCATTTTGCGCAACTTCCTCAGCAATGCCTGCCGCTACACCGAGCGCGGTGGTGTACTGCTTGGCGTACGCCGACGTGGCGCTTTCGTCGAGTTGCAGGTATGGGACAGTGGCCGCGGTATCGCCGCCGATCAGCTGGACACGATCTTCCTTGAATTCAGTCAACTGGAGGTCGGGCGGGCGGCCGAGCGTAAGGGCGTTGGCCTGGGCCTGGCTATCGTCGAGCGTATCGCACGCATGCTGGGCTATCCGGTGCAGGTGTTCTCGCAGCCAGGGCGTGGTTCCGTCTTCAGTATCCGCGTGCCGCTGGCGCAGGAGGCTCCGCGGCGCCAGGTACAATCCGCTGCGCAGCCGATCCTCGGTAACCCCCTACCGGGGCGGCGCCTGCTGGTGATCGATAATGAAGTCGACATCCTGCATAGCATGGACGCGCTGCTCGGGCAGTGGGGCTGCGAGGTGGTCACGGCAGTCGACTTGGCTGAAGCCTTGCAGAAACTGCAGGGCAGGGCGCCAGAGGTGATCCTGGCGGATTTTCACCTCGATCACGGGGTGCTCGGTTGTCAGGTGATCCAGCAACTGCGTGACGAATTCTCCAGACCGATCCCGGCGCTGATCATCAGCGCCGATCGCAGCGATGCCTGCCGTCGTGATCTGCAGGCCCTGGGTGCGCCGCTGCTGAACAAGCCGGTCAAGCCGGGCAAGTTGCGCGCGGTACTCAGCCAGTTACTGATCGACGCTTGAGCGCGCAGCGATTGACGGAGTGAACCTGGGTGACTGGGTTACTGTCTATTGGCTACCTCGTCCCTCAGGAGATAACCACAATGACAATTTCCATGAACCCCGTTATGCGCCGTCTGGCAGCCATCACCGCGTTGTTTCACCTGTTGCTGGTGGTGCAGATTCCTGCCGCGAACGCGGCGATGGTCGGCACGCACGAGGTGATCGCCGAGCAGCAGCACAAGGTGGATCAGCAGCAGTTGATGGCCATGCTCGATGATGAGCAGGTGAAGGAGAAACTGGTATCGATGGGCGTTGACCGTGACCAGGTCGAGTCGCGTATCGCCAGCCTGACTCCGGCCGAGCTGGCGCAGTTCAACCAGCAATTGGATCAGGCACCAGCCGGTGCGGGTGTGGTTGGCATCATCGTGTTGTTTCTGGTGATCTTCATCATCACTGATATGCTGTGCGCCACCAACATCTTCAATTTCGTCAAATGTATAAATCGCTGATTCGCCTCTGCTGTATCGCATCGATCGTTCTACTGACAGCCTGCGCTCGGTCTCCGGTGTTATCACCGGAGGCCGAACGCCTGCCTGAGCGTGTAGAACTCACCGACGTTCCGTTCTTCCCCCAGGACGCCTATCAGTGCGGGCCGGCGGCTTTGGCCACTATGCTCAACCAGCGTGGTGTGCTGACCACGCCTGGTGCTCTGAGGGACAAGGTCTACATCCCCAGCCGTGAAGGCAGCTTGCAGGTGGAGATGGTCGCGGCGGCACGCAATCACGAAATGCTGGTGTACCCGTTGCAGCCGCGTCTGGAGGCGGTGCTCGCCGAGGTGGCCGCCGGCAACCCGGTGCTGGTGCTGCAGAACCTGGCATTCGACTTCTACCCCCAATGGCACTTCGCGGTGGTGGTGGGTTATGACCGTCGCGAGCGCACGCTGATTTTACGTTCCGCCACCACGCGCAGGCTCGAAGACAGCTTTGCCAGTTTCGATAGAACCTGGGCGCGGGGCGGTCGTTGGGCGGTGTTGACCCTGCCGCCGGAGCGCTTGCCGGCACAGGCCGATATGCATGTCTGGATGAAAGCTGCCAACGACCTGGAGCAAACCGGCAATGCTCAGCCTGCGCGGCGTGCCTATCGCCGCGCTGCCGAGGCCTGGCCGGAGCAGGCGCTGCCCTGGTTCGCCCTGAGCAACAGCCGCTACGCCGATGGTGACCGTAAGGGCGCCGAGCAGGCATTGCGTGAAAGCCTCAAGCGCGAGCCGGATTTCGCCGCCGGTTGGTTCAATCTGTCGCAGGTGCTCGGGGAACAGGCTTGCGCCCGTGAGGCGCAGCAGGCTCAGGCCTGTGCGCAGCGCCTGGCTCCGGAGGATCCGCGCTTCGCTGCGCCACCGAATGTCGGTGGTTCTGCCGGGCAATGTCAGGCCTTGCCGGCCTGTCCATGATGCAAACGAAAACGGCGCCATCGGGCGCCGTTTTCGTTGATGGCCGGGATTACACGCCGAGCTTGTCACGCAGCGTGTAGTACCAGGCGCCGAGGGCGCTGAAGGGGGCTTGGAACATCCGTCCGCCCGGGAAGGGATAGTGCGGCAACCCGGCGAACGCATCGAAACGCTCGGCCTGACCACGCAACGCTTCCGCCAGCACCTTGCCCGCCAGGTGCGTGTAGGTGACGCCATGGCCGCTGCAGCCTTGCGAGTAGTAGATGTTGTCGCCGATACGGCCCACTTGCGGCAGGCGCGAAAGCGTCAGCAGGAAGTTGCCGGTCCAGGCGAAATCGATCTTCACGTCCTTTAATTGCGGGAAGGTCTTGAGCATCTTCGGGCGGATGATCGCTTCGATGTTCGCTGGATCACGTGCGCCATACACCACACCACCGCCGTAGATCAGGCGCTTGTCACCGGTGAGGCGGTAGTAGTCGAGCAGGTAGTTGCAGTCTTCCACGCAGTAGTCCTGCGGCAGCAGGCTGGCGGCGACTTCATCGGGCAGCGGCTCGGTAGTGATCACCTGAGTGCCGCACGGCATCGACTTGGACGCTAGCTCCGGAACCAGATTGCCCAGATAGGCGTTGCCGGCGACCACCACGAACTTGGCCTTGATGCGGCCTTCCGGGGTATGCACCACCGGGTTGGCGCCGCGCTCGATACGGGTAGCAGGCGACTGTTCGTAGATCACACCGCCCAGTGACTCCACAGCAGCGGCTTCGCCCAGGGCCAGATTGAGCGGATGGATATGGCCGCCGCTCATGTCCAGCATGCCGCCGACATAGTTCTCGGTGGCAACGACTTCACGGATGCGCTTGGCGTCCATTAGTTCCAGCTGGGTATGGCCGTAGCGCTCCCACAGCTTCTTCTGCGATTCCAGGTGGCCCATCTGCTTGCTGGTCAGCGCGGCGAACACGCCGCCGTCCTTCAGGTCGCACTGGATGTCGTACTTGGCGATGCGTTCGCGAATGATGCGGCCACCCTCGAACGCCATCTGCCCGAGCAGTTGCGCCTGCTTGGGGCCGACCGTGCGCTCGATCACGTCGATGTCGCGGCTGTAGCTGTTGACGATCTGCCCGCCGTTGCGTCCGGAAGCGCCGAAGCCAACCTTGGCCGCCTCGACGATGCTCACCTTGAAACCGTTCTCCAGCAGAAACAGTGCAGTGGACAGGCCGGTGTAACCCGCGCCGATGATGCACACATCGGTGTCCACCTCGCCTTGTAGGGCAGGGCGTTGCGGGACGGGGTTGGCTGAAGCGGCGTAATAGGATTGTGGATATGCCGTGTGCGCCATCTTGAACCTCTGTTCTTTATTTTTTACGAATGATCCGATGCTACCTGAGTTGAAAATGGCCGGCTAGTGTCCGTGCAAAATATTCAACGATCCGGTTTCGATAAAAAATTGGCCTATTTCAGTGAGTTAGCGAAAAAATCTGTTGACGGCCAAAAAGATCTGCGTAGAATGCGCACCCATCGAAGGCACATAGCTCAGTTGGTTAGAGCACCACCTTGACATGGTGGGGGTCGTTGGTTCGAGTCCAATTGTGCCTACCAAATCGATAAAAAGGGGTCGCTAAGCGACCCCTTTTTTATTGCTCGAATTTTTCGAGCAGGCTTTGCGTGTTTGTTGCAGGTGGCTGCTTGTCAGAGCTCAGGCTTTCTGAAAGCATCCACACTCTTTACTTCCAGTGACTTGGTTCGGTCTGGTTGGCCTTTGGGCTCCTGCCATTGTTAGGCGGGTATACCGCTGAATCGCTTCCTGGCTCATCCCAACCCACGTGACCTTTGGTAGGGGTCACCACTAGGAGAGGAGGCGCCATGCCCATCATTACTCTTCCCGACGGCAGTCAGCGTTCGTTCGATCATCCGGTATCCGTGCTGGAGGTCGCGCAATCCATTGGTTCGGGCCTGGCCAAAGCCACCCTGGCTGGCAAGGTCAACGGCAAGCAGGTCGATGCCTGTGACGTGATCGATACCGATGCCACCTTGCAGATCATTACGCCGAAGGACGAAGAGGGGCTGGAGATCATTCGTCACTCCTGTGCGCACCTGGTTGGGCATGCGGTCAAGCAGTTGTACCCGAACGCCAAGATGGTTATCGGGCCGGTCATTGACGAAGGCTTCTATTATGATATCGCCATTGATCGTCCCTTCACGCCGGAAGACATGGCGGCCATCGAAAAACGCATGGCCGAGTTGATCGACAAGGACTACGACGTCATCAAGAAGATGACGCCGCGTGCCGAGGTCATCGAGCTGTTCAAGTCGCGTGGCGAGGAATACAAGCTGCGTCTGATCGACGACATGCCGGATGAGCAGGTCATGGGGCTGTATTTCCATGAAGAGTACGTCGACATGTGCCGCGGCCCGCACGTGCCGAATACGCGCTTCCTCAAGGCGTTCAAGCTGACCCGCATTTCTGGTGCCTACTGGCGCGGCGACTCGAAAAACGAGCAGCTGCAGCGTATCTATGGCACGGCCTGGGCGGACAAGAAGCAGTTGGCTGCCTATATCCAGCGTATCGAAGAGGCTGAGAAGCGCGATCACCGTCGCATCGGCAAGCAACTGGATCTGTTCCACTTGCAGGAAGAAGCGCCGGGCATGGTGTTCTGGCACCCCAATGGCTGGACTGTCTACCAGGTGCTGGAGCAGTACATGCGCCAGGTGCAGCGTGAGAACGGCTACGTTGAGGTGCGCACACCGCAGGTGGTCGATCGCATCCTCTGGGAGCGTTCCGGGCATTGGTCCAACTACGCCGAAAACATGTTCACCACGGCTTCGGAAAATCGCGACTACGCGGTCAAGCCGATGAACTGCCCGTGCCACGTGCAGATCTTCAACCAGGGCCTGAAGTCCTACCGCGACTTGCCGCTACGCCTCGCCGAGTTTGGTGCTTGCCATCGCAACGAGCCGTCCGGCGCGCTGCACGGCATCATGCGTGTGCGTGGCTTCGTGCAGGACGATGCGCATATCTTCTGCACCGAGGATCAGGTCAAGAAGGAAGCGGCCGACTTCATCAAGCTGACCCTGCAGGTCTATGCGGACTTCGGCTTCAGCGATGTCGCCATGAAACTTTCGACTCGTCCCGCCAAGCGCGTGGGCTCCGATGAGTTGTGGGATCGCGCCGAGGGTGCGTTGGCTGAGGCGCTGAATGAGTCCGGTCTGGCCTGGGAATATCAGCCGGGCGAGGGCGCCTTCTACGGGCCGAAGATCGAATTCACTCTGCGTGACTGCCTGGGTCGTAACTGGCAGTGCGGTACGCTGCAGTACGATCCGAACCTGCCTGAGCGTCTGGATGCCAGCTACATCGCCGAAGACAACAACCGCAAACGCCCGGTCATGTTGCACCGCGCGATCCTCGGTTCGTTCGAGCGTTTCATCGGTATGCTGATCGAGCACTACGCCGGTTCCTTCCCGGCTTGGCTCGCTCCGACCCAGGCAGTGATCATGAATATCACCGACAAGCAGGCCGATTTTGCCCGTGAAGTCGAGAAAACTCTCAATCAAAGCGGTTTTCGTGCCAAGGTTGACTTGAGAAACGAAAAGATCGGCTTTAAAATCCGCGAGCATACCTTGCTCAAGGTTCCCTATCTCTTGGTTATTGGAGATCGGGAAGTCGAGACTCGATCCGTTGCTGTCCGTACTCGTGAAGGCGTCGATCTGGGCTCTCTGCCCATCGAGCAGTTCGCCTCGCAGTTGCAGCAAGCGGTTTCCCGGCGTGGTCGCCAAGATTTGGAGTAATAACTATTAAGCGTGAAATGAGACAGGATAAGCGGGCCGCTCCCAAGGCCCCGATCAACGAGAACATCACCGCACGTGAAGTGCGCCTGATTGGCGCCGACGGCGAGCAGATTGGTGTTGTTTCGATCGATGAAGCGTTGCGCGTGGCCGAAGAGGCCAAGCTGGATCTGGTAGAGATCTCCGCTGATGCGCTCCCGCCGGTTTGCCGCATCATGGACTACGGCAAGCACCTGTTCGAGAAGAAGAAGCAGGCTGCTATCGCCAAGAAGAACCAGCACCAGCAGCAGATTAAAGAAATCAAGTTTCGTCCAGGGACGGAAGATGGGGATTACCAGGTAAAACTACGCAACCTGGTACGTTTCCTTGAAGATGGGGACAAGGCCAAGGTATCTCTGAGATTCCGCGGTCGTGAGATGGCTCACCAGGAACTGGGTATGGAGCTGTTGAAGCGGGTCGAAGCTGACCTCGCTGAAATCGGCACTGTAGAACAGCATCCTAAGCTGGAAGGACGCCAGCTGATGATGGTCATCGCACCCAAGAAGCGTAAATAATCTACCGGGCACTGGCAGGCCTGATGGTTATCAGTTGTTAATGAATGCGGAGTACAAAACATGCCAAAAATGAAAACCAAGAGCGGTGCTGCGAAGCGCTTCCTGAAGACTGCTACAGGCTTCAAGCACAAGCACGCTTTCAAGAGCCACATCCTGACCAAGATGTCCACGAAACGTAAGCGCCAGCTGCGTGGCAGCTCGCTGATCGGTCCGTCGGACAAAGCTAAAGTCGAGCGCATGCTGCGCGTTCGTTAATCGGTCAAGATACTTAGAGGTAATTACTCATGGCTCGTGTTAAGCGTGGCGTTATCGCTCGTGCTCGTCACAAAAAGATTCTGAAACTGGCTAAAGGCTACTACGGCGCGCGTTCGCGTGTGTTCCGTGTTGCCAAGCAGGCTGTCATCAAGGCTGGTCAATATGCCTACCGTGACCGTCGTCAGAAAAAACGTCAGTTCCGCGCACTGTGGATCGCTCGTATCAACGCTGGTGCTCGCGTCAACGGTCTGTCCTACAGCCGTCTGATCGCAGGCCTGAAGAAAGCGTCGATCGAAATCGACCGTAAGGTTCTGGCTGATCTGGCAGTGAACGAAAAAGCGGCGTTTGCTGCGATTGTCGAGAAAGCTAAGGCCGTTCTGGCTTAAGTCCCCCGACAATCACCGGGTTCGCCCGGTGGCAACGTCAAAGATAGGGGAAGAGCCTTAACAGCTCTTCCCCTATTTCGTATCTGGAGTCTGTAAATGGAAAATCTGGATGCATTGGTCTCGCAAGCGCTTGAGGCCGTGCAACGAAGTGAAGATGTCAATGCCCTGGAACAGCTCCGGGTTCAGTACCTTGGCAAGAAAGGCGAACTGACCGCCCTGATGCAGACTCTGGGCAAGCTGTCGGCCGAAGAGCGCCCGCAGGCTGGCGCCCTGATCAACACCGCCAAGAATCAAGTGCAAGACGCCCTGAATGCCCGCAAATCCGTGCTTGAGCAGGCCTTGCTCGCCGAGAAGCTGGCCTCCGAGCGTATCGACGTGACCCTGCCAGGCCGTGGCCAGGCTTCTGGTGGCCTGCACCCGGTCACCCGCACGCTCGAGCGTGTCGAGCAGTTCTTTACCCATATCGGCTACAGCGTGGCCGAGGGGCCGGAAGTCGAAGACGACTACCACAACTTCGAGGCGCTCAACATCCCTGGCCACCACCCGGCGCGGGCGATGCACGACACCTTCTATTTCAACGCGAACATGCTGCTGCGTACCCACACCTCGCCGGTTCAGGTACGCACCATGGAATCGCAGCAGCCGCCGATCCGCATCGTCTGCCCCGGCCGTGTCTATCGCTGCGACTCCGATATCACTCACTCGCCGATGTTCCATCAGGTCGAAGGCCTGTTGGTCGACGAGGACATCAGCTTCGCCGACCTCAAGGGCACCATCGAGGAATTCCTCCGGGTGTTCTTCGAAAAACCGCTGGGTGTGCGTTTCCGTCCGTCTTTCTTCCCCTTCACCGAGCCGTCGGCCGAAGTCGACATGCAGTGCGTGATGTGTTCCGGCAAGGGCTGCCGCGTGTGCAAGCAGACCGGCTGGCTGGAAGTGATGGGCTGCGGCATGGTGCATCCGAACGTGCTGCGCATGAGCGGTATCGACCCGGAGAAATACTCCGGCTTCGCTTTTGGCATGGGTGTCGAGCGCCTGGCCATGCTGCGTTACGGCGTCAATGACTTGCGCCTGTTCTTCGATAACGACCTGCGATTCCTGGCGCAATTTCGCTAGCAGCCGCCCCTCGTGATCGAATTCATTTAGCGTGACAGTCGCGTAGCGACGCTTCCTTCAAGTCCTTCTCCCCTGGGAGAAGGTGGCGCCAAGCGCCGGATGAGGGTGGGGTATGCCGCGTAGGCTTGCATGATGTGGGTGCCTACGCGGCATGCCCGTCAAGGAGAACAGACAACATGAAATTCAGTGAACAGTGGCTGCGCAGTTGGGTGAATCCCGATGTATCCCGCGAGGAACTGGTCGCGCGCCTGTCCATGGTCGGCCTCGAAGTCGACGCCGTACAGCCGGTGGCCGGCGCCTTCAGTGGCATCGTGGTCGGTGAGATCCTCAGCGCCGAGCAACATCCGGATGCCGACAAGCTGCGCGTTTGCCAGGTGAGCAATGGCAGCGAGACCTTCCAGGTCGTTTGCGGTGCGCCCAATGCGCGCGCCGGCATCAAGGTTCCGTTCGCCATGATCGGTGCCGAGCTGCCGGGCGACTTCAAGATCAAGAAGGCCAAGCTGCGCGGTGTGGAGTCCCAGGGTATGCTGTGCTCGGCTTCCGAGCTGCAGATCAGCGAGGACAGCAGTGGCCTGATGGAGCTGGCGGCCGATGCGCCGGTGGGTAGTGATATCCGTAACTACCTGCAACTGGACGACGCCAGCATCGAGATCGGCCTGACCCCCAACCGTGGTGACTGCCTGTCGCTCGCCGGCCTGGCTCGGGAAGTCGGCGCCATGTACAGCGCTGCAGTTTCGCCAGTCGCTATCGAAGCCGTTGCGCCTAGTCATGACGAGGTGCGTCCGGTCGAGGTGCTGGCCCCCAAAGCTTGCCCGCGTTACCTCGGTCGCGTTATCCGTAACGTTGACCTGTCCCGTCCGACTCCGCTGTGGATGGTCGAGCGCCTGCGCCGTTCCGATATCCGCAGCATCGATGCGGCGGTGGACATCACCAACTACGTGATGCTCGAACTGGGTCAGCCAATGCATGCCTTTGACCTCGCCGAGATCAATGGCGGCGTTCGCGTGCGCATGGCGGAAGAGGGCGAGAAGCTGGTGCTGCTGGACGGTCAGGAGGTCAGCCTGCGAGCCGACACACTGGTCATCGCTGATCACAGCCGTGCTCTGGCCATCGCGGGCGTAATGGGCGGCGAGCACAGCGGCGTGAGCGACAAGACCCGCGACCTGTTCCTGGAAAGTGCCTTCTTCGACAACATCGCCGTTGCCGGCAAGGCCCGCTCCTATGGCCTGCACACCGACGCGTCGCACCGCTTCGAGCGTGGTGTGGATTCGCAACTGGCGCGCCAGGCAATGGAGCGCGCGACTGCGCTGCTGCTGGAGATCGTTGGCGGCGAAGCCGGCCCGGTCATCGAAGTCAGCAGCGAGGCCGATCTGCCGAGCGTGGCGCCGATCACCCTGCGAGCCGAGCGCATCAGCCAGATGCTGGGTATGGATATGGACAGCGCCGAAGTCGAGCGTCTGCTCACCGCGCTGGGTCTGGGTGTCAGCGCTCAGGGCTCCGGCCAGTGGCTGGTCAGCGTGCCGAGTCACCGTTTCGACATCAGTCTGGAAGTTGATCTGATCGAAGAGCTGGGCCGCCTGTACGGTTATAACCGTCTGCCGGTGCGCTATCCGCTGGCGCGCCTGGCGCCACAGGCCAAGTCCGAGGCGCGTGCTGAGCTGCCTGCTCTGCGTCGCCTGTTGGTCGCCCGTGGTTACCAGGAAGCGATCACCTATAGCTTTATCGATCCCAAGCTGTTCGAGTTGTTCACTCCGGGTGTCGAGCCGCTGCAACTGGCCAACCCGATTTCTGCCGATATGGCCGCTATGCGTTCCTCGCTGTGGCCAGGGCTGGTCAAGGCGCTGCAGCACAACCTCAATCGTCAGCAGTCACGCGTGCGTTTGTTCGAGAGCGGCCTGCGTTTTGTCGGCCAGTTGGAAGGTCTGCAGCAGGAAGCCATGCTCGCCGGCGTGATCACCGGCAGCCGCCTGCCTGAGGGCTGGGCCAACAGCCGTGATAACGTCGACTTCTATGATCTGAAAGCCGATGTCGAGGCGCTGCTGGGTTATGCCGGCGCGGCTGATGCCTTTAGCTTCGTTCCTGGCGAGCACCCTGCTCTGCATCCAGGTCAGACCGCTCGCATCGAGCGGGAAGGGCGCCTGGTTGGCTTCATCGGTGCTCTGCATCCTGAGCTCACCAAGACCCTGGGCTTGGATCAGCCAGTATTCCTCTTCGAGCTGGTGCTGGCCGAAGTGGCTGCTGGTCGCATGCCTGTATTCAGCGAGTTGTCGCGCTTCCCTGAAGTGCGTCGTGACCTCGCGCTGCTGGTCGACCGCGAGCAGCCGGCCAAGGCTGTGCTGGACGCAATCCGTGAAACGGCGGGAGAATGGCTGACGGACCTCAAGCTATTTGACGTCTATCACGGTAAAGGCATTGATCCGCTTAGAAAAAGCCTTGCCGTCGGCTTGACCTGGCAACATCCATCGCGCACTCTTAATGACGATGAGGTGAGTACTACTACGCAAAATATCCTCACCTGCCTCGAACAAAGGTTCAACGCCACGTTAAGGAAGTAGCGTATGGGGGCTCTGACGAAAGCTGAAATGGCGGAACGTCTGCATGAAGAGCTCGGCCTGAACAAACGGGAAGCCAAGGAACTGGTGGAGCTGTTTTTTGAAGAGATCCGCCAGGCTCTTGAGCTGAACGAACAGGTCAAGCTGTCCGGGTTCGGCAACTTCGACTTGCGCGATAAGCGCCAGCGACCCGGCCGTAACCCGAAAACAGGGGAAGAGATTCCAATCACGGCTCGCCGTGTGGTCACTTTTCGTCCGGGGCAAAAATTGAAAGCCAGGGTCGAGGCCTATGCTGGAACCAAGTCATAACGACGAACTACCGGCAATTCCCGGCAAACGCTACTTCACCATTGGTGAGGTCAGTGAACTCTGCGCGGTCAAGCCCCACGTTCTGCGTTACTGGGAACAGGAATTCCCACAGCTGAATCCGGTAAAGCGGCGGGGTAACCGTCGCTATTACCAGCGTCAGGATGTGCTGATGATTCGGCAGATTCGTGCACTCCTGTACGATCAAGGCTTCACCATCGGTGGCGCACGTCAGCGCCTTTCTGGTGACGAAGCCAAGGACGACACCACTCAGTATCGTCAGCTGATCAAACAGATGATTTCCGAGCTCGAGGATGTTTTGCATGTACTGAAGAAGTAAGGCCAAGAAAAAGTTGCCTTATTTCAAAAGCTTAATGTATAGTTCCTCCCGCTTTCAGTCACCCGAAAGCACCGTCGGGGCGTAGCGCAGCCCGGTAGCGCACTTGCATGGGGTGCAAGGGGTCGAGTGTTCGAATCACTCCGTCCCGACCAAAAAACCCTAGAAAATCCAAGCACTTACGGGTGCTTGGATTTTTTTATGCTCGTCGTTTTTCTGTCTTGGGCTGATTTCCGGTATTTTGGTCACCGTTGGGTCACCGTTAGATCATTTGTGCGTGTTCGAACTGGTGGATTCCATTGCCGAGATGCTTTCGTGTTGTGAAAGTCCTCTGTTTCGTGCCTGTGTGGCATATGACAGAGGGGTAGTGTTTTGAGAATTATTCGTTTGAGGGGTGTGGTTAGCTCCACCGGTTTGGCGAGATCTACAATCTACAAGCTCATCAGTTTGGGGGAGTTTCCCAAACCTGTCCCTCTGGTTGGGCGTAGCGTCGGTTGGATTGAAAGCGAGGTGCACGACTGGATCCTGGCCAGGATTCAGGAGCGCGACCTGACTGAGGGAACTGCTTCGCGTCCCACCGGCCTCTGAGTGTCGCCAGCTAGAACGGACCATCTGCGCAATGGCTGGCTACGGCTGGTCATGGCGCTTATGCCGCGTGGAGAGGTCTGCATTCTCAGCTAACTCTCCCAAAATGTGATCTGGCAAATCCCCTGGCAGGCTTGGCAATATTGCTCGCCATTGCTTGGTTTCGTCGGGGTGGTCTTCTTGGGGGTGAGCTGCTCTCTAGTGATATAGCTAATAGCTACCGACTATCATTATCTATATTTCAATAGTTTATACCATGGCATTGCTGCACAGTACCTACCCACTGCCCAGTCAGGGATAGTCCATCGTAAAAAATCACTAGACCACCTTCTGGTATGCCTTAAACAACGAGGGATACCACCATGAACAATCGCAAGACCTACACCCACCTCCCCCAATCTGACATTGCTCTCCAGATCGAGCGACTTGTCCAGGTCATCGAAGACTCTGACTCACCGGCATACCGAATCAAGCAGACTCGTACGGGTTACGAGCGTGTCGAAGAGACCAGGCTCTCCCGGTACTTGACGCACATCAAGCAGATGGTCGACCTGTTCGATGATCGTGTGCCCTACGACTACAGCGAGCACCTGCAAGCGTTCAGGGCTGCATGTCAGGACATCGGGCTGGAGCGTCACCCTAATGGCCCGGTCTGCCTGAATGAAGGGGGCACTGCCTACCTGGATCATCATCGCAGCATGAACGTCTTGGTCGCCCGGATCCGTCAACTGACTCGTGAACGGTGGTATCGCCGCAAGACAGATGACCACCGCTATCAGGCCAGGAAGCAGGAGATCCAAGTCTGCGACTACGCCGATGCCTTATGTGAGCTCTATTCGCGTATCACCATCGTCAGGGTCGACTTCCATTACCGTGCTGCGGCGCAGGCTAGGCTACGTGCCGAGCACGTATTCGATGACCTGGATGATCTGATCTACGAGCACAGACGGAACCCGATCTTCGAGCATCTCATCGGCCACATTTACTCGGTCGAGCAAGGTGATCACCACGAGGGCAGGGGCTACCACATCCATGCTGCTTACTTCTTCAATGGCAACGAGGTGCGTGGCGATGTCTACAAGACCATCCAGCTAGGCGAGTTGTGGGAAGACATCACCCGTGGCCAGGGCTATTCGCATAGCTGTAACCATGACAAGGAGCAGCATGGAGACGAGTGTGGTATCGGTCGCATCAAGAGGAATGATCGAGGGATTCGGCGCCATGTACACAAGGTGGTGAAGTATCTCGTCAAGGATGCTCAGCATCTGCGCTTGAGGCCCGAGGGAGCTCGATGCCTAAGGACGGGAATGCTCCGATAGTCGAACATCATGGGCGAGGATGGTGTGTCTCAATACCGCATCCATCGTTTGAACGGAAGATCTGTCCACTTTGGTTACATGCCAAAAGTGGACAGGTCGCCATGGCAGGAACGCCTCGCTATGGTCGAGCGATCACCTACCCGGAGGTTTGCCATGTTCACTTTGCTGATCTCGCCTCATGATGTCCTGGCCCTTGTCTGTCTTGTAGCGATCTTGCTCGGACTGGCCAGGCTGGCCTATGGCGGTGCAGTCCAGTGAGCGTCCGGACTTCGATATCGCGGCGGTATCGATCCTGCTAGTCAGGTTGCTCATCGTGAACAGCCTGTCAGACTGCATCTGCTGGGGTTGCTGGGGGCGCTGCTGACTCAGCCCCACAGGTTGTTGCAGATCCGCTGCACAGCCGCGTTGGCCGCTCGGCGATCAAATCCTTCGGGGTCGAAACAGCCACCGGCCCATTCCAGTGCGTTTCGGCCTTCCTCGCTGGCCGGTTGCTGGATCAGTGCCAGAAAATCCAGATAACCCGGCACACCGCCTACATCCTCAGGAGGGCAGGCGCGGGCGCCATCCAGCACCTCGCACCAGGTGCCCGTGAAGTCGCAGGGCTCGATAGTCTCCACGGCGATCACATGCTGCCAGCTATCGCCAAAGTCGTAGAGGTAGCGCAGGCGGTCGCCTTCCTTCAGCATGCGGCGCAGCTTGAACTTGCGGTCATCCAGCGCCTCGTCGTCGTCCATAAATTCCGCATCCAGGGGCATGTAGCGGTTCATCCCCAAACTGAACTCATGCAGATGGCTGCTGTGCCAGCCCATGGCCGCCTGAATGAAGTGGTGCAGTTTACGCAGGGTGCAGTCGCCGCTGACGCGGATGCGCCGCCAGATCGGCGGATCGAGCTGCAGCGGCTCCAGCTGGATATGCAGGGTGTAGAGCATCGGTTGCGTGGCCATGTCTTTATCCTTGCTCAGTGATACAGCCACGGCTGCAGTTCATCCAGATTGGCGACGACAATCTGCTGCGCCGTCGCCTTGGCATGCACCTTGGTCGGGTCGATCTGATAGCGCTGCAGCACGTATTGCACCAGAGCGCCGCGGGTTTCGATTACCAGCCGGCCATCCTGCATGCCGTAGTCGGCCTCGATGATGGCGCGTTGCTCTGGTTTCAGGCGCGAGTCGGGCTCGATGATCACCGGCAGTGATGTGGCCCAGCCCGGATCACTCTCGCGGCCGTGATCGGTCGGATCATCCATCAGTTCCGGTATGCCCCGGAAGCGGCTCAGAACGAAGTCACGATAATCCCGATTCTTCTCGCAATAGGCCCGCACATGCCAGCGCATGCCGGTGTAAACCAGGGTGTGCGGGGCGATCAGGCGGGTTTCGCCATCGGGCGTGGTGAAGGACACGTACTCGCATTCCAGGCGCAGCCCCTCCCGGCAGGCTTTGAGCAGCGGGCGCAGCACTTCCGGCCTTACCGAGCGATCCGGCACTGCCAGTACCTCTGTGTGTGCATAGGCCAGTGCCAGGCCCTCGATATGCGGGGCGCGCTCATGGTTCTGGTTGAGCAGGTGCAGATAGGCGCTGGCGCTGTCGTCGATGAACAGCGGTTGGAAGCGTCGGCTCGGGACGTACCCCTTCAAATGCTTGTCATATTCGAGGTTCTTCGGCGCGTGTTCGCTGATGTAGGTGTTGATGTCCTTCGACGCCTGCTGGCGGCTGATGCCGAAGCTCTGCATTAGGTGATTGGTGGTCAGGCGGCCCTCCCACCAGGCCACTGTCTCGATCAGGCGATAGCGCAGGGCCAGATCCCAGCGCACGGACTCGATTGACTGCTTGCGTTTCATGGCCCCTCCATCTGCTCGAAAACTTTACCTGTACAGGCAAACACTCTAGATACGTCTAGTCACGCTACATATCTTGATTCGCACAAGCAAGTCGGCAGCGCCGGCCAATCCAGGAAGAGCAATCAAGGAGTAGCAACATGGCATTGATCAACTGTGAAGAATGCGACCGCATGGCCAGCGACCAGGCTGCAGCCTGCCCGCACTGTGGGGCGCCTATCGCTAAGCAGCCGGCACCTGTTCAAGCCCAACCCAGGGTGCAGGTTATCCGCAGCGTTGGCTTCTGGCTCGGCGTGGGCGTTTTTCTGTTCCCGGTCGTTTTTGCCTGGTTCTTGCTGCGCCAAGGGCATAGCACCACGAGCCGGGTAATTGGCTTTTCATGGTTGGCGTTGGCGCTGTTTCTTATGGCTGGGCACGAGCGGAGCGATACGCGGTCAGCGGCGGCCACCACCAGCCGGAGTCAGCCAGCAAAGGTGTCGGCGTCTGCCGAACCACTGCGCGAAATCAGCGCTCAGCAACTGGCTCAGGCGTATGACCGCAATACGGTCGCAGCCGATCAGCAGTTCAAAGGTAAGCGCTTCAAGGTCACTGGCGTGGTGGAGTCGATCAATACCGATTTGTTCGGTAATCCTTACGTCACCCTGCGTGGCGGGGTAAACCAGTTCATGGAGCCGCAATTCCAGCTCGATGACGCCCATGCCAACTACGCCGCAGGCCTGCAGAGCGGTATGCGCATCAGCTTGATCTGCATTGGGGGCGGTGATGTGGCCAAGACGCCAATGTCCAAGGACTGCGCTCCCGCCAACTGAGTCTTCAGCGTGATTTCACTGGGCAGATAAATCCGTCTTAATCCTGCTCAATCAGCTAAGATCTGTGCTTCCTATTCGATATGGATCTGGAAATGACCGATCGGTGGTTGAGCGTAGAGGAAATTGGCGAACACTTGGGCGTGAGTAAGGACACTGTCTATGCATGGATCGCAAAGCGGCACATGCCCGCGCACAAGGTGGGGCGGCTCTGGAAATTCCAGAAGGCTGAGGTCGACGCGTGGGTTAAAGCTGGCGGTGCCAGTGATGATGTCGCCTCGGAGTCGGCGCATGGCTGATCCATACCGCTTGTCATTCACCACAGGTGGGCTCTTCATTCAGGAGTCACCGCCTGTGGCTGAGCTTTTCCTCATGAAGCGTGACTGGCAAGAGGCTCGTGATCAGGTTCGTGAGATGAACCTGCTGCAAGTACGTACTGCAGCAGCTGCCACGCGTATTAGTAAAGAGATTGTCGCCCGATTGGAGCACCTGGATGTAGGTGAGCTTGAGGCCTTGGTTGAGGGGAACAGGAAAGATCAGGGATACCTTCTCTGGGCTGCCTGTTCCCGGCGCTACACCTTTATCCGCGAGTTCGCGATGGAGGTGCTTCGTGAGCATCTACTGATGAGGCGGCGCGTCCTATCCTCGGTCGACTTCGACGCATTCTGGAGCAGGAAGGCTCTATGGCACGTTGAGCTAGATCAGATCGCTGAGTCGACGCAAAAAAAGCTCAAACAGAACCTCTTTCGGATGTTACGAGAGGCGGATCTGATTGGTGATTCGCTACAAATTCAGCCGGCCCTATTGTCGCCGGCGTTGGCCCAGCTGCTGGCCAAAAGGGGTAAGGAAGAGTTGCTGATCTACCCCGTAACTGATCAGGAGATTACGCGTTGGCTTCAATGAACCGGAAAATCAGCGAGCAGCCAATGGCCGCTCGCTTCGATCATTTGCTAGGCGTAATCAGTGGTCAGCGTTTCCTTGAAATGAGGGGGCTGAACAACGATCTGCCCTTTTACATCTGCGAGTTCAAGGCTGCTGAAGCGGTGGAGATGGAGCGTGTACGCCGGCAGCTGGTAACGCGACTGGCGAACATGAGCATTCCCTGTCTCCAGGGACGAGGCATCCATGTCCTGGACATCAACCTGTATGACTTGTCCGTTGAGCTGCTCAAGGCCCGGGAGGGCAGCAGTGAAGAGGGCAACCTCTGGGATGACCTTCTCGCCATTGAGCAGGAGGTAGAGAAAGAACAGCTGTTGGAGACTCTGCAGAACGTCTTGGGCATCGAGGAGTATCTGATCCCCGCTATCGGCGAGCGACTGGCAGTTGCTGAGTACGACGTTCTATTCCTCTCCGGCATCGGTGAGGTGTTCCCCTACATCCGTTCACACAACGTGCTGAACAACCTGCAAAGCACGGCCAAGTCCAAGCCCACCGTTATGTTCTTTCCCGGCGAGTACCGGTACTCGCTGGAGCAGGGGGCATCGCTGGAGCTGTTTGGCTTGCTGCATGACGACAAGTACTACCGCGCATTCAACATTTTCGAGACTCAGGCCTGAGGAAGCAGTAGATGGAACTCAACGGCATTTTCCTGAACCCCGTCAGCCGTCCTATTGAAGGGGTGATCAAAGCTGATGATGAAGCCAGCCTTTACAACGAGCTGAGCGAGTATGTGCTGACTGACGAGGTCGCCAAGCGCCTGGAGCACTTCCTTGATGCTTACACTGACTATCATGGCGCCAATGGCGTGTGGGTGTCTGGCTTCTTCGGGTCGGGTAAATCTCACTTGTTGAAGATGCTGGCGCTTCTGTTGGAAAACCGCCGCATCGATGGCTCCTCTGCCCTGGATATCTTCCTGCCCAAGATCCACGAGGACGATGCACTCCTGCGCAGCAAGCTCAAGCAGGCTGTCGCCATTCCTTCGAAGAGCATCCTGTTTAACATCGACCAGAAGGCCGACATCATCAGCAAGACGCAGATCGATGCCTTGCTGTCGGTCTTCGTCAAGGTCTTCAACGAGATGTGCGGCTACTTCGGCAAGCAGGGCTACATTGCCCAGTTCGAACGAGATCTCGACAGCCGCGAGCAGTTCGACGCCTTTAAGGACGCCTATCAGATCATCGCCAAAAAGCCATGGGAGCGTGGTCGCGAGCAGGCCCTGCTGGAGTCCGGCAACATTGCCAAGGCCTATGCACAGATCACCGGTGAAGATCCGACTCTGGCCAAGGGAATTCTCGACAAGTACCGCACCCAGTACAGCGTCTCAATTGAGGACTTCGGCAACCAGGTCAAAGCCTGGCTAGACAAGCAGCCGGCCAATTTTCGCCTGAATTTCTTCGTCGATGAGGTAGGCCAATACATCGCCGAAAACACCAAGCTGATGACCAACCTGCAGACAGTCGCCGAAAGCCTGGCGACTAAGTGCCAGGGGAGGGCTTGGATCATCGTCACCGCCCAGGAGGATATGAACTCCGTGCTCGGTGACATGAGCAAGCAGCAGAGTAACGACTTCACCAAGATCCAGGCTCGCTTTGCCAACCGTCTCAAGCTCACCAGTGCTGACGTAGCTGAGGTGATCCAGAAGCGTCTGCTGACCAAGAACGATAGCGGTGTAGATCTGCTGAAAACTGTTTACGACCAGCAGTTCAACAACTTCAAGACCCTGTTTGAGTTCGCCGATGGCGGCCAGCATTACCAGAACTTCCGAGATCTGGAGCATTTCACCTACTGCTATCCGTTTGTGCCGTATCAGTTCCCGCTGTTCCAGTCGGCCATCCGTGGCATTTCTTTGCACAATGGCTTTGAAGGTAAGGCTAACTCGGTGGGTGAGCGTTCCATGCTCGGCGTGTTCCGCGAGGTGGCCATCGCCATTGATAACGAGCCGGTTGGGCAGCTGGCCACCTTTGACCGAATGTTTGAAGGCATTCGTGGCGCGCTGAAAAGCGCAATCCAGAGCGCGATCAACAACGCCGAGCGTCACCTGGGTGACGAATATGCCATCCGTGTATTGAAGGCTCTGTTTCTGGTCAAGTACGTCAAGGAGTTCAAGGCCACCCTGCGCAACCTAAGTGTGTTGATGCTAGAGCGTTTTGGCGAGGACGTGCCCGCCCAGCGCAAAAAGCTGGAAGCTGCGCTCAACCTGCTTGAGCAGCAGACCTACATTCAGCGTAACGGCGATCTCTACGAGTACCTCACTGACGAAGAGAAGGACATTGAGGAGGAGATCAAAAACACCGAGGTGGAGTCTGCGGACATCCTCAAGGAGCTGGAGGTTTTGCTGTTTGATGGGGCAATCAAGCAGCGCAAGATCCGCTACGAGAACGGACAGGATTACTCCTATACCCGCAAGATGGATGATCGGGTGCTCAGCCGGGAGCATGAGCTCACCATCCATGTCGTAACACCGCTCAGCGACAACTTCGACAATCTCACCGTGCAGCGCATGCAAAGCATGGGGCGTGATGAGCTGCGTGTCGTGCTGCCTGCCGATGCGCGTTTCATGCAAGACCTGACCATGTACAAACGCACGGAGACATACATTCGTCAGAACAGCAGCACTCAACAGGAGGCGGTGAAACGAATCCTAGACTCCAAGAGCTTCCAAAACACCGAGCGCCTTGCGGATATCCAGGAGCGTGCCAAGCAGCTCTTGGCAGGTGCCCAGCTGATCATCAATGCTGCCGACATCGAAGCCCCCAGTACCGATGGTCAGACACGAATTCTGAAAGGTTTCTACCAGCTCATTGAAACCACCTATCCGAACCTGCGTATGTTGCGGGATGTGCCGTTCAGCGAGGCTGATATTGGCAAGTACTTGCGCCAGGGGCAGGACGGACTGCTAGGCAATGATGCCACCAGCCTGAGCGAGCCTGAGCAGGAGCTATTGGCTTTTATCCAGACCAATGCTCGCAGTGGCGTTCGCACAACGGTCAAAAGCTTGCTGGAGCGCTTTGAGCGCAAGAGTTACGGCTGGTACTACGCCGCAATTCTCTGCAACCTCGCCCTGCTTTGCGCGCGAGGAAAGGTAGAGGTGCGTCAGGACAGCAATCCCCTGGAAGGGGATCTGCTGGAGCGCAGCCTGCGCAATACCAATGCCCATGCCACCTTAGTACTGGAGCCGCAGATTGAGTTCAGCGCTTCCCAGGTACGTGCGCTGAAGGATTTCTTCGCGGACTTCTTTGACCAGCCGGCCAGCAGCAATGAAGCCCGCGCTCTGGCGCGTGAAACCATAGATGCCATCAAGGAGCTTGAGATCGATCTGGCTGAGTTGCATGGTCAGAAAGTGCAGTATCCCTTCCTCAGTGCCTTGGACGGTGTGCTGGCGACTCTCAAGGAAATAGCTGCCAAGAATCCAGCTTGGTTCCTGACGGATCTGTCCCGCGCAGAAGATGCGCTGCTAGAAGCCAAAGAGCAGGTCATCGACCCTGTGCAGCGCTTTATGAAAAGCCCGCAGAAAGAGATCTACGATCTGGCTCGTCTGCTGGTGCAAGAGCAGCAAGAGAATTTTGCCTACGTCGGCTCGGCGGAAGTTGACGCCATTCGAGCCGTGCTTGCAGATGCAAAGCCCTGGCAAGGCAATCGTCTTCAACAAGCTCGGCAGCAGTTGGAGGCGCTTCAGCTTGCCATTGCCAACCAACTGGCCAGCGAGCAAAAAGCCAGTGAGCAGTTGCTCGACGATCTGGAGCAGCGCCTGCAGGGCGCCGAGGGTTACGCGGCTCTTGACGCTGGGCAGAAACAGCAGTTCTCAGCCCCCTTCGCACAGGCTAAGCAGCAGCTGAAAGGGCAAAAGCTCATTGCGGTCATTCGTGACCAGCGCAATCGCTTTGAGGACGAGCAATACCCTCAGCTGTTGCTCAAGCTCGATCAGCTGGCGCGTCCCAAGCCGGCCCCTTCTGAGCCGCCTGCGGCATCTAGCCGACCGGAGAGCACTCAAGCGCCAAGCACTGACATGCCTAAGCAGCCGGAGATGGAGGTGGCGGAACCGCGCATTGTGCAGTCTCGTCACATCAAAGTCGGCTACGCAAAGCCCTGGTTGACCAGTGAAGCCGAGCTAGACGAATACCTGCAGAAGCAACGTGAAGCCTGGCTGAAGGAAATCCAGGCTGGCAACCGAGTGCAGATCTGACACGGAATAAATACAACTGGCCCGTCAGGTGCGAGGCCAAGTCTAGGGCCGTTCGGTTGAATGGCCGAGTGGGGGGATTGATGGATACCAGCAAACTCAAGAAATTTGCCCAATACGCACGACGCACCTTGCTTGATCAGGTGAGTGGCAAGATGGATGTGGTGCTAGCACCGCAGAGTGCTGCACGTCGTGAGCGAGCCCAGGTAGTGGCTGAGTTGGAAAAACTGATCAGCAACTCCGGTCGCGAGTATGTGGAAGAGCGTGTTGCCTACACCTGGTTTAACCGCTTCTGTGCCTTGCGTTTCATGGACGTAAATCGCTACACGCGTATCGGTGTGGTGTCACCGGCTGAGGGCCAGTTCCAGCCCGAGATCCTGGCTGAAGCCAAGATGGGGCACATCGACGAGGAGATGGTGCCGAGTCAGATTCGTCAGAAGATCCTGGATCTGCTAGCTGGCCGCGCACCAAGCACCGACTCGCAAGGCGAAGCCTACCGCCTGTTGGTAGTTGCTGCGTGCAACGCTTGGCACCAATCGATGCCCTTTCTGTTCGAGCGCATCGACGACTACACCGAGCTTCTGATGCCCGACGATTTGCTTTCGGGCAACTCTATCCTGGCCTACACGCGGGAAGCCATGACGCCTGACGCCTGCAAAGATGTTGAGGTGATCGGCTGGCTGTACCAGTTCTACATCTCCGAGAAGAAGGACGCGGTGTTCGAGGGGTTGAAGAAGAATCAGAAGATCACTCCCGAGAACATTCCGGCTGCCACTCAGCTGTTCACCCCGCACTGGATTGTGCGCTACCTGGTGGACAACTCGCTGGGCCGACTGTGGCTGCTCAACCGGCCCAACTCACGGCTGGCAGAGCAAATGGAGTACTACATCCCGCCAGAGAGGCCAGAGACTGATTTCCTAAAGATCGCCGGCCCAGAGGACATAAAAGTCTGCGATCCGGCGTGCGGCTCCGGTCACATGCTCACCTACGCCTTCGACCTGTTGTATGGGATGTACGAAGAGGAGGGCTATGACCCGGCTGAGATCCCGGAAAAGATCCTCACCCACAATCTTTTCGGCATCGAGTTGGACGAGCGTGCAGGAGAACTGGCTGCCTTTGCGCTCACCATGAAAGCCCGAGCTCGCCAGCGGCGCTTCTTCAACAAAGGTGTCAAGCCGAACATCTGCGTGCTGGAAAAGGTGAGCTTCAGCCGCGAAGAGCTGGACGAGTACATGGGCTTTGTCGGCCGTGACTTGTTCACCTACGGCCTTCGCGAAACGCTGGAGCAGTTCAGTGAAGCCGACAACTTCGGCTCGCTGATTGTGCCCAAGGTCGCCAACGTGGCAGATGTCCTGGCCACGCTGGAGAGCAAGGACATGAGCAGCAACCTGTTCTTGGCCGAGACGCACAAGAAGGTCCTGACTGTTCTGCGCATGGCTGACGCGTTGAGCCCGCGCTACGCAGTAGTCGTGGCTAACCCTCCTTACATGGGCGGTAAGGGCATGAATCCTCGCTTGAGCACTTGGGCCAAGGAGAACTTCCCGAGCAGCAAATCCGACCTGTTTGCGATGTTCATCGAACGCAACTTGGATCTGACGGTGAAGGGAGGAGCTGTTGCCATGATCACCATGCAGAGCTGGATGTTCCTTTCCTCCTTCGAGTCTCTGCGTAGCCGCATTCTGAATCAGCACACCATCCTATCCATGGCGCACTTGGGTGCACGAGCCTTCGACAGTATCGGCGGTGAAGTTGTTTCGACCACAGCCTTTATACTGGAAAACGCCCACAAGCCTGATTATCGGGGCGCTTACATGCGCTTGGTGGATGGCAATTCGGAAGCGGAAAAGATGGAGATGATGGCTAAGGCTATCGCTCAAGGCAGGGCTGCATGACCAGTAGCCTCCAGCTCAAGAGCTTCGGCGCATTCACCGATCTGAGCATCGACTTCTCGCGAGGCATTAACATCGTCACCGGCGAGAACGGTAGCGGCACCACAG
Organism: Pseudomonas oleovorans subsp. oleovorans; assembly: GCF_002197815.1. Classification (GTDB taxonomy): domain Bacteria; phylum Pseudomonadota; class Gammaproteobacteria; order Pseudomonadales; family Pseudomonadaceae; genus Aquipseudomonas; species Aquipseudomonas oleovorans. Next base: position 20,847 of record NZ_NIUB01000034.1, on the reverse strand, counting down.
CCTTCAAGGACATTCCTCATGAAGCTTATTATTGAAAACATCGGCATGCTTGAGCATGCAGAAATTTCACTGCGCAAGCTGTGCGTGATTGCAGGTGAGAACGACAACGGCAAGAGCACGATAGGTAAGATCTTTTTTTGCATCGTCAAGGCCATCAATCGCTACCGAGAAGACCTGCAGGAGTCAAAGGAATTCTGGGCAAATGAGAAGACGGACGAAATCTACTTCCGTCTGCGCGAGGCCATACGGTTCACCGGCCCCGAGGTGATGGATGTACTGAGGCGCTTGCGCATGTCCTCAAGACACCGCCTGAATGCCGAAGAGCAGCTGGCCGCTGTCGACGAATCCATTCAGCGTGTTTTCGCCCTGACAGAGTTCGAGCCAAATGACAGGCAGGCAGTCCTCGCCCTGCGCGACGAAATCCAGGCCGTGCTGGATCGGCCCGAGAACATCAAGCAATCGATTGAGAACGCACTTAACAAGGTCTTCGCATCGGAGTTCGATGCCTCATTGCTGCTGCACGGTGCAACACAGGGGCGTATCCAGCTCGTTGAGAACGATTTAACCCTGATGGATCTCGTAGTGACCGATGATGGCGTGAGCCTGATGGGAGAGGTGGAGCCAGTGGCACTGAAAGATGCCACCTTCATCGATTCGCCGCTCATCTTGAACAACCACGACGTGCTGGCGCGCAGCCAAACCTTGCTGGACGTGGACCAAAGACGGTCGGGCCGTTTGAGCCTGCCATACACGACCCTGCACACCAAAGACCTGTTCGACAAGCTTCGCACACCGGTGCTGCCATTGGATTTGCTCAGCCCAGACAACACGATGAGAACAAACCGTGTGCTGGATGATATGGAGGTGCTGATCGACGGTGAGGTGGCTTACGACAAGACCGAGCGTGACTTTGTATTTCGCCGGCCAAGTGGCGCAGCCATCTCTATCAAAAACACAGCCAGTGGCATCAAGGTATTTGGTTTGCTGAAGATGTTGGTGGCCAATGAGTTCGTGACCAAAGACACCATCCTCATATTTGACGAACCTGAAAACCACCTGCATCCAAAGTGGCAGCTCAAACTGGCGCAGGTGCTGCTCAAGTTGGTGGAAAGCGGCGTTTATGTGCTGGTGTCGTCGCACAGCCCTTACCTGATTGAAGCGCTCAAGCGTGGCGTGGACCGCGCAGGCCTGACTAATGAGGCACGTTTCGCCCTTGCTCAGGAACGGAAGATCAATGACGAAGACCGCCTAAGCGATATTTTCAGCGTACTAGCCGAGCCCTTTGAAGCGTTCAGAAAAATGGATGCTGAGGACTTGGGGGATGAATAAATACAGCTTACGGCAGTATCTGGCGCAAAAACTGGGGCCGCATTCATCTACCTTCAAAGCCACCAGCTTTGATGACGCGAACAATACACACCTCTGCAGTGATGAGACTACGGAGGAGGTGTACAACTTTGACGCCTACATACGGGCTCTCGGTGCTGATCCCATTCCTGCCTCACCCGACGCCATCCACATTGGCAGCAAAGATCTTTACTTCGTTGAGTTCAAGAACCAGCGACCAGCCGATGTCGACAAGTCACAGATGCAGCGCAAATTCGAAGCAGGAACGGGAATACTGAAGGATCTTCTGAAAGATTTCTCCGCAAAGGACTGCCGATATCATTTCTGCGTGGTGATGAAGGCCCAGCCAAAGCCGCGCTTCATGGATTTTCGGCACATAGAGCAAAGCGCAGTTAGGTTTGAGCTTGATGCCTTGAACCAAAGGCTGGGCGGCTTTTACGACCATGTTGTCACTGAAAGCATTGATTTCTACGTTGATCAATTCAAGGCATTGCAGTGCGCATGAGCCACGACATTGCGACTAGAGTGCAAGCGCCAAGCGTAGCATCCAAGAGATGGCGAGTATGACCACTCTCCAAAATCTCGGTTTGGCTTACCGCAAAGCCAAGGTGGACCTGTACTACTCGTCTCATGCATCGCTGGACGCGATTGCGAACTACGAGGACGCACTCCATGCCAACCTGACTGCTTTGCTCGCGAAGCTGCTTAGCGATGATGAGTCCTGGGTCACGCAACCCGAGTTTATCGGCGGCTGGACTCTGGCCACCAAGTCGGTGGACATGTCTTGCTGGGATGAGTATCGCAAGCAGAATGGCAATGGCCTGATCTTTTCATCTCCGGCCGAGGAGTGGGCCCATGCCTGTGGCCTTCTGGCTGAAGGCGAACATCCCCAAAAGCCCAAAGCCGAATTTCGAGTGATGGCCCAGTGCAGCCTGGACTTTCATGTGCTGTCCACCCTCTGGATGTTGGAGGTTGGCCATCTGTTCGATGCCCAGTTGACCGACTGTGCCTATGGCAACCGATTGCGTCGCACGCAAGATGGGAAAGGCATCAATGCGCTTTCGCTGGGCTCTTTTCAGCCGTACCTGAAGCCTTTCCGCGACTGGCGTGACCAGGGTATCGAGGCCATGCGTACTGCGTTGGACGCAGACAAGAATATCGTAGCGCTCACGGCGGATGTCAGCTCTTTCTATCACGAGCTGAATCCTGGCTTCATGCTCAATCCAGCCTTCGTTACGGATGTGCTGGGGCTGGAACTGTCTCCCGCTCAATCTAAGCTGCATCGCCTCTTCATTCAGGCGCTGCAGGCATGGGCGGCAGCCACGCCGCTGAAGAGGGGCCTGCCCGTAGGTCTGCCAGCTTCAGCCGTGGTGGCGAACGTTGCGCTGATTGAGCTGGATCGCGTCGTCGAGCAGCAGATTGCGCCGCTGTACTACGGCCGCTATGTAGATGACATCCTCCTGGTCATGGAGAACGGTGCCAGCTTCCGTTCCACGGCTGAGCTGTGGGAGTGGTTGTTCGCCCGCTCCAGCGGCATGCTGGCGTGGGTGCCAGGCGAGGAGTACAAGCAGATCGGTTTTCAGCCCGTCTATTTGAGCGACAGCCATATCCGCTTTGCCAACGCCAAGAACAAGGTGTTCATGTTGGCAGGTGAGCCGGGAAAAACCCTGGTGGATGCCATCGCTCACCAGATCCACGAGCGGGCCAGCGAATGGCGCGCCATGCCCCGTTTGCCGCGCGCTGCAAGCCATGTGGGAACCGATCTTTTGGCCGCTACGCAAAGCGACGGTGAGGCCGCCGATAACCTGCGCAAGGCAGATGCCCTGACCATGCGCCGGGCGGGCTTTGCCATCAAGCTGCGTGACTTTGAAGCCTACGAACGTGACCTGCAGCCAGACGCTTGGCGCGACCATCGCCAGGCCTTCTTCCGTGCGTTTGTCCAGCATGTGCTGGTGCTGCCGCAGTTTTTTGATCTGTCGGTCTACCTACCACGGGTTATTCGCCTTGCTACGGCATGCGAAGACTTTGCAGCCTTGCGTCAGATTTTGCGAGGGCTGGAGCAACTGTGCACGCAAGTGTCACAAGGTTGCGAGCTCAGCATTAAGGCCTGCCCCGCAGAAGACAAACCAAGCCAGAGCGAAATGCTGGAGCGCTGGCAAAAGCAGCTTTTCACCACGGTACGCGAGAGCATCAGTGCTGCCTTTCCACCTCGGCTATCGAAAGACGGTAAGGCGGCCTGGCTGGCACACATGGAGGGCTATGCACCGGCGAATATCGATGCCTTCCTGAATTGGTATTTGTTCCCCATCAAGGGTTTCCAAACCCAGCAAGCGAGGCTGTTCTCATTTGATCTGGCGCACATGCCTTTCCGCTTCCTCGGTCTGCCCAAGGAAATGGTGGCCCAGCGTGGCATCCCGGCGAAAAAGGCCGTTGCATCCTGCACCCTTGCGGACGATTTGCTGCCAGAAGCCGTGCTTGACGGTAACCAAGTGCTTGCCAAGTGGATCCGCTTCAAAGGTTTGCCGCACGGGCTGCTGTTTGCCACCCGGCCTTACAACTTGCCGGAGCTGTTTATCCTGAACAAGGCGGCCTACGATGCTGCGGCGCACGGGGCCATGCAAGCTGTCGTCCTCGCCGTACGCGGCTTCGAGCTTGGTAATGCCGCGCCTGCTTTCGATAAGCACGGCGTGCTACAGATCCCGGATGGCCAGCCGCAGCGCAAGTACGCCATCGCCGTCTCCAGTTGGAAAACGCAGATGGTGAGCTGGACAGCTTCGGTCATGTGCATCCCTGATCCTGATGCCGAGCGTTACGCGCGCCTGTGTCGCTTGTTGGATGCTGTGATTGCTCAGCCAAGGGAAAGCCGCTACCTGGTACTTCCCGAGCTGGCCTTGCCCGCGCACTGGTTCATCCGCATTGCTCGCAAGCTGCAAGGGCGTGGCATCTCGCTGATCACAGGCATCGAATACTTGCATGTCAGCAAAGGTCGCGTGCGCAACCAGGTGTGGGCTGCGCTGTCGCACGATGGGCTGGGCTTCCCATCGTTGATGATCTATCGGCAGGACAAACAGCGCCCAGCCCTGCATGAGGAACGTGAACTGCAGCGCCTGGCTGGCTTGGAGTTGAATCCTGACAAGACGTGGCGAACACCGCCCATTCTGCAGCATGGTGACTTGCGTTTTGCCCTGCTGATCTGCAGCGAGCTGACCAACATCAGCTATCGCGCCGCCCTGCGCGGCAAGGTGGACGCGCTGTTTGTACCCGAGTGGAACCAGGACACAGAAACCTTCAATGCCCTGGTGGAGTCTGCCGCGCTGGATATGCACGCTTACATCATCCAGTGCAATGACCGCCAATACGGTGATAGCCGCATTCGCGCCCCCGCAAAAGACAGTTGGGAGCGTGATGTGCTTCGAGTTAAGGGCGGTGTGACCGACTATTGCGTGATTGGCGAGATTGACGTGCGGGCGCTGCGCCAGTTCCAGAGCAGCTATCGCTCACCGGCCAAACCCTTCAAACCGGTGCCGGATGGATTTGAAATTGATTTTGGCCGCAAGGTATTGCCGGCGGGAGAGAAAGAATGAGTGATCACCAAAACAGCGGCCGCGAGCAGGGCATGGAGAAGTACTTTTTTCGGGCTTCGGCGGCGGACTTCAAGAAGATTCCTGGACGAGCCATCGCCTATTGGGCATCCGACGCCGTATTGAGGAGCTTCGATCGCAATTTGCCACTCTCTAAGAATATAGAGACAAGAGAGGGCTTGACCACTGGTAGTAATAGTTTGTTTCTCAGACTCTGGCATGAGGTCGCACTTGATTGCATTGGATTTGATGTGTCAAGCACTCATCTGGCGAAGAAGAGTGCGAGGCGCTATTTCCCGTATGTAAAGGGTGGGGATTTTCGGCGTTGGGCAGGAAACTACGAATACGTCGTAAATTGGTATAACGATGGCGAAGAGTTAAAGGTTTTCAAGGATCCGGCCACCGGGCGTGTGAGATCGCACAACTACAACGGCGACTATGGATTCAAGACAGGTTTTACTTGGTCCGGAATCTCAAGCGGCACATTTGCAGTGAGAAATGTTCCTTCCGGGTTCATGTTTGATGCTAAAGGCCCGATGGGATTTTCAATTGATTTGAGTCGGCAAGGGCAACATGAAGCACTATTAAACAGCGCCATAACGAGTCATCTCTTGAAGATGCTCGCGCCGACTCTCGACTTTAAATTGGGGCATGTTCTCAATTTGCCAACGGTCGAAGGTGTTTCGGATGAGGTCGGTCGCAACAGGGCGCACTGCGTAAAGACAGCTCTCGCTGACTGGAACTCCTACGAGACCTCATGGGATTTCATCAGTTCTCCGCTGCTGCACCCAGATCATCGCCAACCCACGCTCAAGGCTAGCTACCAAGCGCTCCGCACCCACTGGCGCGAGATGACGATGGAAATGCAGCGCCTGGAGCAGGAGAACAACCGCATCTTCATCGAGGCCTATGGCCTACAGGACGAGCTGACGTCCGAAGTGCCGCTGAGCGAGATCACGCTCACCTGCAACCCGCACTACCGCTACGGCGGTGACAAGAGCGAGGAGGAGCTGGAAGTGCTGCTGCTGGCCGACACTATGCGCGAGCTGGTGAGTTACGCCGTGGGCTGCATGTTTGGTCGCTACAGTTTAGATAAGCCGGGGCTGATCTTGGCTAACCAGGGCGAGACGCTGGCGGACTATCTGGCCCAGGTGCCGCAGCCTACGTTCCCGGCCGATGACGACAACGTGATCCCGCTGTTGGATGGCGACTGGTTCCCGGACGACATCACCTTGCGTTTCCGCCAGTTCCTGCGTGTGGCCTTTGGCGATGCGCATTACGAAGACAACCTGGCCTTTATCGAGCAAGCGCTCAACGTCAAAGGCAAGCGCAACTACAGCCTACGCGACTACTTCCTGGGCGAGTTCTATGCCGACCATGTGAAGCGCTACAAGAAGCGTCCCATCTACTGGCTGTTCAGCAGCCCCAAGGGCACCTTCAGCGCATTGGTCTACCTACACCGTTACCGTCCGGACACCGTCAGCGTAGTGCTCAGCTACCTGCGCGATTTCCGCAAGAAGCTCGCCTCGCGTCTGGACTATCTGCAGCAGGTAGCTATCAACCCATCTGCCAGTCAAAGCGAAAAGACCAAGGCCAGCAAGGAAGCCGATACCATCAAAAAACAGCTTATTGAGCTGGATGATTACGAGCGCGATACGCTTTATCCGCTCGCGACAGAGCAGGTCGAGCTGGATCTGGACGATGGCGTTAAGGTCAACTACCTCAAGCTGGGCGCAGCCCTGAAGAAGATCGTCGGGTTAGACGCCAAGGGTGAGGACTGATCCGTACATGAGTAACCTCAAGATAACCCAGGCGCTGACGAACCTGTTTGAGAAGCAGCGTATTGTCTTCTGGTACGACAACCGTCTGGAGTTCCGTGCAGATTTCGAATCGCTAGAGCTGCCGGGTGTCGAGAAAATCGAGCTGGCAAACAACGAGTTTGGTGTTAAGTACCGCATCCTGCGCGAACAGCCTGAGCAGAAGTTTCTGCTTTACCGCGAGGGTGCCGAACCGGCCTATCTGGATAACTGGTTGCTTGATGTACAACTGGCCAGCGGCAATACCTTCCGCACGGACCAGCTTGCCCTTTGGTTGGCTGAGCTGGAGTTGGGGCCCGACTGCTATCCGGTGCTGGAGGAACATGCTGCATTCTTTGGTGCGGCTAAGCGGCGTGAACAGTTGCATAAGCTGCTGCAGTCGGGCGATTCGCACAGCATGCTGCGCTTCAAGATGCTCGCCGTGTGTGCAGGCTGTGAGCCACGATTGGATGTAATTCTTGAAGAGCTGCTTGCTGAGCTCGCCAATGCTGAAGTCACACGCATCAAGCTTATTGAAACAAGCGGCCTGGATAGCTTCCTCTGGGAGCAGATGAAGCGCGCCTACGGCTATGTGTCGGAGCAGCCGGGACTGCACGATTTCGTGATCGAGCTATTCAAGGCCTGCTTCATGATGGGCACAGATCCTGAGTACAAGTCGCGCTTGTCGGCTGAGTCGCTAGTTTTTCTCCGGCGCTGGAAGGACAGCCGTTCGCATGAGAGCAGCTTCGAGCTGCTCTCTGCGCAGTGTGCAGAGGTGCTACAGATTGGTGACAAGCTGCATAAGCTCGATTATCGAGCCCTCCTGGATCTTGATTACTTTGAGCTGATCGACCGCAAGATCCTCAGTGAGCTGGTTCGCGCGACGGTAGTCCGAACGGCGACTGCTGCCGATGTCGAACAATCTGTGCGTCAACGGCGCCAGAGCCATTGGTTCAGCCATTTCGAGGATGTCTATCTGGCGCTGGACCATGCCGCGCAGTTCTTGCAGACGTTGGATGCAGCCAAGCTGGAAATGGCCTCCTTGGCCGATGGCGTGGAGAAGTATGCCAAGAGCTGGTATCGGCTAGATCAGCTGTATCGCAAATTCGTCCATCACGCGCGCAAGTCTGGCCAGGCCTCCTTGCTGGAGGAGCTCAGCGCTCAGATCGAAAACCAGTACACCAACAACTATCTGGCTCGTCTCAATGATCGTTGGCAGCAGTTTGTGGACTCTGCTCCGAGCTGGACGGCTGCTCCGATCATGCTGCAGCGGAATTTCTTCAGCCGCTGTGTAAAGCCCTTCCTGGAGCGCAAGACTAAGGTCTGCGTGCTGATCTCGGATGCCTTTCGTTATGAGGTAGGTGAAGAGCTGCAGAGCCTGATTCGCCGTGAAGACCGCTTTGAGGCTGAACTGGAGCCGGCGCTTTCCATGCTGCCGAGTTACACGCAACTGGGCATGGCTGCATTGCTACCTAATCAGGTGCTGCAGCTGGCTGAAAACGACAGTGGTGACGCTTTGGTGGATGGTCAAAGCGCCCAGGGTTCGGCAAATCGCGGAAAGATCCTTGCTGCTGCGGTGCCGAGTTCTGCTGTTGTTTTGGCCAAGGATCTGCTGGCTATGAACCAGGCCGACTCACGGGCACTCCTGCGTGATAACGATGTGGTTTACGTCTACCACAACCTGATCGATAAGACTGGCGATACCCGTGATACCGAGGAGCGGGTATTTGCTGCGGCAGAAGAGACATTGTCCGAGCTTGTCCGGCTGATAAAGAAACTGACCAACGCCAATGCCAGCAACCTGTTGGTCACTGCAGATCATGGCTTCATCTACCAGCACCGACCGCTGGAGGAGAGCGATTTTCTCAGCAACGTACCGGAAGGCGACGAGGTGCTCTATCGCGACCGACGTTTCGTCCTTGGGCGCGGTCTGCGTAGTCAAGCAGGTTTCCGGACATTCACCCCTGAACAGCTGGGACTTGAAGGATCGCTGGATGTACAGATCCCTAAGTCGATCAACCGCTTGCGTCTCAAAGGCTCAGGCAGCCGGTTCGTACATGGCGGAGCCACGTTGCAAGAAGTGGTGATCCCGGTTGTGCGTATCAACAAAAAGCGCCAAAGCGATGTGGGCAGTGTCGACGTCGAGTTCATCGGTGGCGGCAGCAGGAGTATCACGACTGGCCAATTGGCCGTTGTGCTGTATCAGTCCGAGGCGGTCACCGAGAAGAAACAAGCTCGCCGCTTGCGTGCAGGCCTGTATACCCTGGACGGGGAGCTGATCTCCGACTCGCATGAGCTGACGTTCGATTTTGCGTCCGATAACCCGCGTGAGCGCGAGCTGTCGGTGCGCTTCATCCTGAGCCGGAAAGCCGATGAAGCAAACAACCAGCAGGTTGAGCTACGACTCGAAGAGCAGGTTGAAGGCACCTCGCATTTCACCCAGTACAAGGCCACTCGGTATACGATTCGTCGTTCGTTCACCAGTGAATTCGATTTTTAAGCGGGAGCCTTCATGAGTCAGCTCGATGACAAGATCAACCAGCATTTCGCGGGTTTAGTCGTTCGCAAGGATCTGGTCAAAGCTGTTAAGGGCAACGCCATCGTGCCGTCCTACGTGCTGGAGTACCTGCTGGGCCAGTACTGCGCAACGAATGATGAGTCGACGATTCAAACCGGCATCGAGACGGTTAAAGAAATCCTGCGCAAGCACTATGTGCATCGCAACGAAGCGGGACTAGTGCGTTCGACGATTAAGGAGAAGGGGCGCCACAAGGTCATTGACCGTATAAGTGTTTCTCTCAACGACAAGGACGATGTGTACGAGGCTGAATTCGCCAACCTCGGGATAAAGAAGGTGCTGATCGACTCCAGCACAGTGAAAGCACATCAGAAGCTGTTGGTCGGTGGGGTATGGTGCATCGCTGATCTGGAGTATGACTACACCGAGGATAAGTCCGCCTCTCCTTGGGTGCTGGCGTCGCTTAAGCCTATCCAGATCTCTCGTTTTGATTTCGACGGCTATTTGGAGTCTCGCAAGCAGTTCACCACGGACGAGTGGATTGATCTGCTTATCCAGAGCATCGGCTTCAATCCGCAGATGTTCGGCAAGCGCAACAAGCTCTTGCAGCTGATCCGTCTGATTCCCTTCTGCGAACGGAATTACAACCTGATCGAGCTAGGGCCGAAGGGCACCGGCAAGTCGCACGTCTACTCCGAGTTTTCGCCCCACGGCATCCTGATTTCCGGCGGAGAGGTGACGGTGCCCAAGCTGTTTGTCCACAATGGTACGGGCAAGCTCGGCCTGGTTGGCTACTGGGACGTGGTGGCCTTCGACGAGTTCGCCGGCAAGCAGAAGCGGGTGGACAAGGCGCTGGTCGACATCATGAAGAACTACATGGCCAACAAGTCGTTCTCGCGGGGTGTGGAAACCCTTGGGGCCGAGGCCAGTATGGTGTTCGTGGGCAACACCGACCACACCGTGCCGTACATGCTCAAGCACAGCGATCTATTCGATCCGCTGCCAGAGAAGTTTCACGATTCGGCCTTCCTCGACCGCCTGCACAGCTACATTCCGGGCTGGGAGGTGGACGTAATCCGTGGGGAGATGTTCTCCAGCGGCTACGGCTTTGTCGTCGATTATCTGGCCGAGATCCTCCGTTCACTGCGCAGCCATGACTTCTCGGATCGCTACAAAGGTCTGTACACGTTGTCGGATGAAATCTCCACGCGTGATCGTGACGGTATCAACAAGACTTTCTCCGGACTGATGAAGATCCTCTTCCCTCATGGCGAGGCGACTGACTCAGAGGTCGAAGATGTGCTGCGCTGTGCCATCGAAGGGCGTAAGCGGGTCAAGGACCAGCTGCTGCGCATCGATACCACCTACCCAGCTGTTCGTTTTGCCTATCAAGGAAAAGATGGCATCGAGAAGTTGGTCAGCACTCTGGAGGAAGGGGAGTACCCGAACCAGTACCACCGGCGAGTGGCGAGTGAAGTGTCGGAGCTGGATCTGTTCGAGACGGCTAATGTCGCTCCTAGCGAGCCGGTTAGCGATGCGGCCAGTCCTCAGCCCATTCAACAGCCTGCTGGCTCGGTGAGCAAAGAGCCAGAGCTGAAACCTCAGCACCTGGTTATTCAGGAGAACCAGCGCGGTGTCACCTTCGATAGGCTGTTTGGGCCCTATCTGAAAGGGGCTAAGCGGATCATCGTTATTGATCCGTACCTGCGGATGTTCCATCAACTGCGCAACCTGATGGAGCTGATGGAGACGATCAGCAAGCAGTTGGTTTCAGGTGAGGAAGTAGCTGTACATGTGGTCACTGTGGAGGATGAGTTCAATGGTGATCGCCAGACCGAAAGCCTGCAGAAAATTGCTGACGCATGTGCAGGGGTGGGTATCAAGTTCACTTGGGCGTATGACACGACAGGGACTAAGCATGATCGTGACATCACCACTGATACGGGCTGGAAAATCGTGCTTGGACGTGGGCTGGATATCTTCCAGCGCTTCGAACTGAACGACGCGTTTAGCTTTGCGAACCGGTTGCAGCAACACCGGCAATGCAAGGAGTTCAGTGCAACGTTCGTTAAGGTTGAGGATGCCAGCGAGTGAGTGATCTTGCTCCTGGTAACCAGGCAGAGCAAAAAAAAAGCAGACAGTGGCATGGTTACAGCCTTTCAGCTGTAACCACGTTTTCTGACCAACTAGCGTTCAGACTTCGGTGGCCGATTGAAGATCCAGCACGCCAACACCACAGCGATCAGTAATGGCGGAAAGCGCACCACCAGAATCACCAGTAGCAATATCGCAAGGCAGCCAGCCAGGATCCCGGCAAACATGAACGCGGCTGCGAACGTGCGTAGCAGTAGCTTCATATCGCCTCCTTACAGGTAGCCCAGTTCTGCCAGTGACACGCAGCCTTCGTTCCCCACCACGATGTGATCGAGCGTGCGCACACTGACGAGATTCAGCGCGTCTTGCAGTTTCGTGGTGAGATTGCGATCCGCCTGGCTGGGCTCGGGATCACCTGAGGGGTGGTTATGCACCAGGATGATTGCGGCTGCGTTGTGCTCCAGGGCGATCTTCACGACTTCCCGTGGGTAGACGCTGGCGCTATCCAGCGTGCCGCGAAACACTTCCTCAAATGCGATCACCCGGTGCCTGCTGTCGAGCATGAGCAGGGCAAATACCTCATGCTCATAGTCAGCCAGCAGCGCCTGTAGGTGACTGAACACCTCCTTAGGCGAGGTCAGTGCTCGTCCCTTGCGCAGGCGCAGGCTGGCCAGTTGCTTGGCCATCAGCAGGATGTCGTTTTCCGTCACTGGCGAATCGACCAGGTAGGTGCCGGTCGTGTCACTGGCTTTCAGCTTGTGCAGGCGCATGTCTGCCTCCTTGGTCTTGGTCTTTGGGTGGGGTTTGACGAGCAGCCTGTGCATCGAGTTTTTCAGCCAGGCTGGATTTGCTGGGGCTGGGGTGAGATGTAATCACTGCAGCTGGTGCTTCACCTTCGGGGTAGAACTCTTCCACGATGGCGCTGACATCCTCCTCGCTGTCCTCGAACGCGCCGTTGCCAAAGCCACGTCGCGCTGCTTCATCTAAAGCAGCCTGATTGAACCCCGCAGCCTGCCGCCGCGAATCGAGTTCACTAGCTGTCACCAGAGCTTCAGCCATGTCCATGCCGCCGCGTACCGTCAGATCGGCGTAGAAGATCGGCGTGCCATGGCTCTGGCGTGTCGACTTGCCGCGAAGACGCAGCTCCAGCGGCAGGCAGGCCAGGCGGTTGCCTGAAATGGCCTGGAAGTAATGCAGTCGTGCAGCGAGCGTGCGGATGCTGTTGAAGCCGGTGGTTCGGAAGACGAAGCTGCCCAGCGGATCCTCATCACCAATGACCACGTTCAGTCGGCCATAGGGCTTGCAAGCACCGCCTTTCGCCAGTGGACAGGCATCCGGAGATGGGCAGGGCAGCGACTGCATGCCGTCCTGGGTGACCCGCTTGCAGGTCTCGCCATTGCCGACGCAGATCGGGCGCCCCGATTGCCGGTCGAACAGCGTGTAGTCAGCCCGGAAATTCAGCTCCGGCTCGTTGAACAGCAGGCGTACCGGAATGCTGCGCAGCTTGTCGTCCTTGCCCTGACGTAGCTCGTCATTCAGCGGGTGCAGCAGCCAGCCGTCCTTACCCTGCACCTGTGACGTGATGGTGAACTGGTCATCCTTCTCCGGCAGTCGCTTGCCGTTCTTCTCGATGACCTTACCGATGGAAATCCGCCCGAGTACCGGTGGAGTGATAGCCAGACCTTTGAGCATGGTGAGTCTCCTGGAAATGAAAAAAGGCCAGCCACGCAGCGCGAACTGCATGGACTGGCCAAGGGGAGGGAAGAGTTGGAAAAGCTGGGGTTCAGCCGACCAGGAAGCGCCGTGCGCCCGGTTTCAGCAACGGGTACTTGGCCTGCAGGTAGGGCTTGTCCTTAAGCAGTTGAGCTACATCGAGACCGATGCTGTCCTTGGCCTTGCGCCAGCTGACATAGCCGCTGGAGAACTCCGCCCGACTGGCATCGCCCATGGCCTGCTGCAGCACCTGCTTGAGCTCGGCCTCGCGCTTTTCCTTGTCGGCAATCGACTGACGCACGGCTTTCAGCTCGATGAAAGCCGCTGAAAGACCAGCATGCTGGCTGAAGTCGACGACCTGGCCGTTGTCCTCCGGGTAGAGGCTGCGCAGCGCTGACTCAGCCGAAGCCGTGCCATCGGCCGGTGGCGGCGTATCAGTCTCCACGTAGTGCCAGAACTTTCGCTCCAGCTCGATCAGTCGAGCGATCATCTGTTCATCCCGCTCGATGCGGTGGATCTCCAGCGTCTGGCCACCCAGCAGGACAGCCACATCCGCCGCCTGCTTGCCGGTGACGGCTAGCTGGTGCATCACCTGCAACTGCACATATTCAGGCACGCCCTCTTTCCAGAGGCGTGCCCCGTTTATGCCGGCAGTCTTGCATTCGAGGATCTGCACATCGTCGGCCCCGATCACCTCGCGGTCGATGTTGGCCAGCATCCACGACAGCTCCGGGTCCGGGTGCTGCAGCACTGCGTTGATGCGTCGAACCCTGTTCTTCGTGCGCTTGCTGTAGTGCCAGGCCACGATGGGCTCCAGCACGTTGCCCCAGTACATCGGGCTTTCCTCATCCTGAGGATCAGCCTTGGGCATGCCAGCATCGCGCCCGGTCTTTTCCATCCACAGCTCCAGCTGCGATTTATAGGGGTTCAGCCCTACTGCCGCAGCAGCGTCCGAACTGCCGATGCCCTGCTTGCGGATCTGCAGCCAGTCCTCGCGTGGCAGCTCCTTGGTGCTGACCAGGCGCAGGGCCGGACGGGTTTTGCTGTTGCTGCGATTCAATGAAGTGGCTTTCATAGCGTTCACCTTGCAGAAATAGAAACGCCCGACCTGCAACGAAGCGGGTCGGGCGTTATGGGGTGGGATTAGTAAAAGGTCAGGCGACCAGTTGCAGGGCTGTATCCAGGGCGCGTTGCTTGATCTGGGCACCCTGGCCGAACCAGGCTGAGTCGAGGCGATACTCCGTGCTTCGTGCCCGTCGCTCGTGATCGACGTACTCGGTCACGGCATTGAGCAAGCCCCAGGCAGTACCGCGTGCTGAGTCCAGCTGGCTGCCACGGCCACGACCTTCGTACAGCTCCTGCACCTTGCGCAGAGCGCGCTCGTTAGGCAGTTGCTCCGGTAGTGCCCCTGTTGGGCTGGTCTCGCACATCACGTTCATGAAGAAGCCCAGTGCCTCATGCCACTGCACCTTGCGTTCAGCCAGGTGGCGCATGCGGTACATAAAGTCGTCCCATTGCGAGACGGCGATACCCAGCTGCTTTTTCACCAGATCGCCGTCGAAACGGGTGCTGTGCGGCACCTTAATCGCACGGCTGGTGCCGTTCAGGGCGATGGTCAGCGTGTTGTTGCAGACCACACGGATAGTGGTGGGCGTTGCCGTGGTAGCCAGGGTGCCGTCGCAGGAAGTGGCCAACAGCAGGTAGCCATTCACCTGGTCGTTGCCCTTGAGTGCGGCGCCGTGTCCGGTACGCGCCAGCGCCCAGAACTTACGACCGCCTTTGAGCACGCCGGCGGTTTCCAGCTCGTAGCCGGAGACCTCGGTCAGGTCCCGGTAGAACTCCAGCACATCCTTGGGCTGCACAGTGTGGTAACGCTGCGAGACCACCGAAAGCGGTGCCTTGGTGTCCGAACGGTAGAGCACCTTCTGTTCGGGGAAAGAATGGATCGCGCCCAGGTGGCCGATGGCGTCCGACTTGAAATGCACTGGGCTTTCCAGGATCTGCCAATCCATGCCGGCTTCGCGTTGCCAGACTTCGATGGGCTGGTTCTGCGGCAGGTTGTTGCCCAAGCCGTGCCACGGTGTAGCGCCAATGTAGGCCATTTGTTCGATTTGATGAGCCATGACGAATTTCCTTTGGGTGCAGGCCGGCATAAAGCGCCGCGCAGAGCGCAGCACCGGCAATCAGTGATGGATAAGTAAGAGGAGAGCAGTTGCCGGATCAGGCCGGCAGATTGAAGCGATGACCGCAGAGCAGGCAGAGGTTGTGAGCCAGGACATGGCGGTCGAGCGACTCGCCGAGCTGAGCGCCTAGCGCACAACCACCCACGCCTCCGGCCAGGCCACCGAGAATGGCGCCGGATACTGAACCGAGTGTGATGCCGACAGGGCCGGCGATTACGCCGAGCGCTGCGCCGGCCTTGCCGCCTGCCAAGGCAGCGCTGACGCCACGTGCGAGGCCACCGACAGCTCCGATGGCCGCGCCAGCTTTCATGGCGTGATGGAAAGAAGCGACTTTGGGGGAGTGACAGCGGGGGCACTGCAATGACATGTGGGGAGTTCCTTTTTGGTGGTTATGTCAATGCGGTTATGTGTTGTTGTGATAAATTCGAATCAAGAAAAATAAATAAACCGGCGCAAGTCCGGTTTTGAAGTTGGTTCACTAGCTGTTGTGTTTTAGTATAATTCGTACAGGTTTTTTAGTGTAGTCAACAGTAATTTTTCCTTGGGCCTCAAGGCAGTCGAGGAGTGGGTTTAACTTCGAAATTGTTCGGAATTTCCCTGGGCCTTTGTACAGGACTGTATTTTTTTCGACCCAGTTAAATAGTGGTGAATGTTTGCAGTTTGATTGTAGCCAGGCGTGTAGGGTTTCTGCATCGCTGATGATGTTAGGCATGAAGGTGAACTCGTTTCGGAATGTTTTTGAGCACTCAAGTACGATTTTCTCTGCTGACTTGAGCTCTGCTAATGAAATAATGCCATTGCCAAGTTCAAAGTAGTGCAAGAGAGCAGCAACTCTGGCGATGTTCTCGCTAAGCTTGGATGCGTGATCTTTTGATCGTTCATACTTGCCACCTTTTTGTAGTTCGTATTCGATATTGTTATATGATTCTGTCCAGTATTCGGCGGCGCTTGAAGAGAACTTGATGATTTCCTTCTCTTCTGTGATGTTACGAAGTCGTTGAATACTTTTTTCAAGAAGTTGGTTTGCTCGTGACTGGTAGCGCGCAATGACTTCTTTGTTTATTGGTCGTTTGTTAATGAATCGCTTTCCTTGAGTCGACTCTGGGTTAAAGACTAAGGCGCGAGATAGTAAGCCTACAGATCGAGCGCGATCTCCCTTCCCCTCAAGATATTCCTTTAGTATTTGTGGTTGAATCATAATTCCTATGGTTAGACGGGCATCATTTAGTGAGCATCCTTCTACGGTTGCCCTTGCTACATCAATGGTGCTACCTGTCCATAGCGCATTAATTTTCCCGAAATCATTAAATACTCCCTTTAAGGCAGAAATTCCTTCACTTGACATCAATGCTGCCCAAGGGCAGTCAAGACGCATTCCCTTGAGAAGAGCTGCGGTAGTGGCGTCTTCATAGATTGGATTGAATGCGCGCGGCCGTTCGGGTTTCAGTTCGTGATGGAGAATTAATTCATTTTCAAAATGTTTGTACGCTGGGTCGGTCTCAGGATGATCGCTCATCTCTTTAATGATTTTGCGCTTTCTTGCTTCCCAGGCTTCTGATTTGATTCGCCATACAAGTAACTCTTTTTCATGTGCTTTAATCGCATTTATTACAAATACCCGGACGGCACCCATAAACATGCTTTCAACTGTTGACTTTCTTTCTCCGGATTGTGCAATGCTGATGACCATTAGAGAGACCGGCCCGATCATTTTTCCTGGTCGCTCTACATCAATCAGTGGTTGGCATAAGAGCGAAATAGTTGAAAGCGCTGAGGCTAACACCAACTCCAATGGTGCTTGTGTTGCTTCGGCTACCTCAATAAGCATATCTTTAAGCAAGGGGAACTCATTGAGTGCAGTAAGGATTGTTTCATTGGTGATGTTTTGATTCATTTTATTTTCTCTCTTTGGCTTGTATTCAAAGTTTCTATGGTGATGTTTAGATATCTGGTTGCTCGCGATTGTTTAGCCATGCGATAACTGATTCCAATCGCCAACCTACTGCGCCGCCACTTTTGCGCCCTGAGAGCCGAACTTGTTTCGGAAAGGATGGGTCGTGCCTGGGTGACTTTGGATTCAGCCAGTCATAAACGCAGGATCGAGAAATCGATAGCATCTGCGTTAGCTGACTAAGCCGAATGATTTGGGGGGAGGATGTTTTTTCTGTATGTGCGTTCGTCTCCTTTTTCCGTAGTTTGGATAGTGATTTGTGTGCATTGGCGAAGTGCTCGACTCGAAATAGAACGGTTGGATCCCCTTCGAAATTCTTCGCCTCTGATTCGCGGGTGTTGGTCATTTGATTGCCTCCGAGTTGGTGAGGCGATGCTATTCCTGTGCCCATGGGCTTACACCGCTTGTACTTAGCGGTAATTTTTTACCTGCAAGCACTGGCCTTGAAATGACTAAGGGTTTGTGGTAGTCCGTTTGTGTTTTCGGTCGGGGGAGGTATCAAAAGCCAGCGATAGCTGCGACTGCTATCGCAGCTATCGCTGGCTTTTAGCGCTTCCTCTTTCGGGGATGCAGAAAGCGAGCAGGCGTGATGGCATAGACTTGGGTGGCACGGATGATGAAGCTGTGTGCCTCTCAGGCGTTTGTCTTGTACGGCCTGGGGAAGGGGAGTGCTAGGCTTATTGTGAAATTGTGGAGATAGGCTTATGAGGCTTGCTGTGCCGAAAGCTGCTCATTACGGTGTATTGATTACTAATGACTCTTTTGAAGTTTTACTGCCTAAAGAAATTAACTATTCTGAGGGGTTATTCTTGAGATGGGAGCTGAGTCCTGGTTGCGCGCCGACAAAGTTGGTGCGCTCTAGGTTGGTTGATGATTTCTGTATTAATGCTGAATTTATTCTTATACCGCTCCACTTGATATTTGTTAAGAGTGGAACCCTTGTTAATTTTTTGATGAAATATGTAGGTGGCGACATAGATGCTGCAGGTTTCAAGTGGGTTTCTATACGAGAGGCTTGGGATGAAGTGGCTAAATTGGATGATGATGATCTTCACATGGGTGAATGTAGTTCCTTAAGTATTTTAAATAACTGGGTTCATGAGCAAAGGCGTAGATTGGCTGAAGATGAAATTAATGAATCTCATATAGAGTCTTATGGGCGATTTGATGCGCTCTGCCATCGGGCGCGTGCCGTGCTGGATAGGTATCCTAGGTACTTTGATGGCGTTGGTATGTATTCGGAATTTATGCAGTCAATGCTTGGTGTGGCAGAAAGCGAAATAGATGAAATTGATAATTTTGATTTATATCTGAATGAGTTGTGTGCGAGAGCGGAAAGACCTGGTAGAAGCTCTCGTCGTGAGAAAGATCTTATTCATGTTGTTCGCTTTAGCATGGCTAGTGCATATCGCTGTTTGCGTGAAGGAATGAATGATGATTATTCTGCTGAGTGTCTGCGTGCTGAGAAGTTTATAGATTATCTTGAGCAAATCTATTCTGGGGTCTCGCCTGAAATAAGGTCTCGCGCCATTAAAGGTGGGGGTGCACCTAGGCGTGGTCGTCTAAAACAAAGTGATATTAAAATTGTTGAGTCTGTTATTTTGAGTGTGCTTGAAGTTAGAAAATTCAAAAGCAGACAGAGTCAAAATTATGAAATTTCACGAATTATAGCGGATGATGTTTTGGTTGGGATTTCAAAGTCGGGGCTTGGTGATGCCTTTGATCTAGATGGTTTGCGTCAATTCATTCTCGATTTTATTATCGTAAATAAGGCTGCGCGGACTTTGATAAAATAACGTAGCATCTAAGATGTTTGGTGTTTATTTACTGTTCCGTTATTTTTTGCAGGTGCGCGCCAAGTAAGTTCCAGGCTTCTGACATCTCTTTTGAGTAGCTATGTCTTTGGTAAGTTCTTTTTACTTTGTTTTCCTCCGTGTGATTAAGGCATCTCTCGGCTACCTCCGGCAAAACGCCTAAAGCTGTCATGATCGTAGCTCCTGTCCGTCTCAGGTCATGAGGTGTCCACTTGCCTCCTTTTAGTAGAAGAGCGTGAGAGTTGGCGCTTCGGTTGCTCATTGTGGCTTGATCTGGTTTCCGTTGCCTATCACCAAGTTGCTTGGTGACTGTTTTGGAGCAGACAGGTCCTGTCTTTTTGGTGTTTGGATAGCACCATTGGCATTTACCTGAAATTGCTTTTATTCTTTCGAATTGATATCTTGAAAAATTGGATAGCGTTACTGTGTGAGCCTTCCCATTCTTGCTATCTTCAGCAGGAATAAGCCATATCCCTGCTTTTAGATCGACATTTTCCCAGCGAGCATTCATGAGTTCGCCTATTCGGCAGCATGTGGATAAGGCAATCCATATAGCGGCCTCAGTTGAAACGAGAAGGCCTGCGTCTGGCAAAAGCTTCGCAAGCGAAGATATTTCTTCATCGCTGAGTACTCTGTCCCGCTCGACATCTTTCCCGCCGATCTTGGCTTTCCGGATGCTTGCGGTGGGATCATGCTCAAGCAGATCTCGATCTACGGCAAATCGAAACATTTGGCGCATCAGGCTGAAAATCAACTTAGCCATGCGGTTCACGCCTCGGGCCAACAATGCGTCAGTTACTTCGGTGATGTGGCCTTTGCGGACTTCTTCAAGTGGCAATGTCCCAAGCAGGGGGAGGACGTCCTTTTTGAACATCCGACGTACCTCATCTCCGCCATCTTTTCGGTTTATCAGATCAACCTTGGCCCAATGGTCAAAGAGGTCTTGAACTGTTTTTCTTGCCGCTTGCTTGGCTTCAGCCGCCTCAAATGCAGCCTTCTCGGCAGCAAGGCGCTTTTGCTCCGCTTCTCTTGCGGCTGTCCTCGCTTCTTCTTCTGCCTGGAAGTGTTCGCGCAGATCACGAACGCCTCCTTGATAGAGGCGTGAAAGTTCACCTGCTTTAGCTCTGGCTTCTTTTAGGGTCAGGCCGTCTATTCCGGCAGGGTCATAGACGCCCAGCGGAAGAAAGACGCGCTCGCTGCTTGAGTTCGTATAGCGGAAGTAGAAGTGTCGCTCACCGTTTGGCCTGAGCCTTGCCATGAAGCGACCGCATCCACGAGGAGCATCTTCAATCAACCAGGTTGGTTTTGCAGGCTTAGCAGCCATTTGCTTGTCAGTTATCGTTGCCATCGTATTCCTAGCTTGGTCACCGTATGGTCACCGTTTCTCGTAGGCTTTGATTGGATGGTATAGCAATCGATTGGACAGTGGAACCTGTTGGAGGCCCCATTTTAAAGGGGTTATAAGGCAATTTTTGGATTTCTTTGGATTACGTTGGTAGATAATTTACCTTTATGGGGTGCAAGGGGTCGAGTGTTCGAATCACTCCGTCCCGACCAAAAAACCCTAGAAAATCCAGTCACTTAGCGGTGACTGGATTTTTTTATGGTGCGCCAGGCATGGCGCGTAGCGCCGTGACTGGCGCTGTCGGGTTCACTGTGGTGGTGAGCCTGGCGACTTGGAGGTGAAAGTCCTCTACACACCCGGCAAGGGGAAGTGTTAGCTGAAGGCAAGGGTGTCGCGGGCGACTGCGAATCTGAAGGAAGCCCGAGGCAAAATGCTGGCCTGACGAACAGGAAGCGGATGAGGCGGCGCAGCGGGGTGAGGTGGCCATAATCGCCAAAGCCCGATA
>NZ_NIUB01000033.1 GCF_002197815.1 Pseudomonas oleovorans subsp. oleovorans | reverse complement strand
TAGGCTCGTCCGGAGAACGAGAAATCTCGCCTAGACAGCCGGAACAGACGATGATCACATCACCGCCAGCCCAGCTAGACCGCCTGATTGAGCGGCAGAGGCCTGGTCATCGCCCGACGGCCATGGCAGCTGGCTGCTTCGGGGGGCTTACCTTGGGCAGGGCTGCAGCTTAGGTTGATGACATTGGTGACTACCCTGCCCCTCTATCCGTTCCTCGGCCCGCTCTGGATGCCCTACGATACGGCCCAGAGCGCGAAGAACCGCAACTACTACGCGACGAAGGAATTCGTCGAGCGCGAGAAGCGTAAGGCGCTCACCGAAATAGACCACAAGATGGAAGATAAACAGCTCACGTATGAGCAGCACGTTCGCGAGCAACGCCTGATCGAGGCCAAATACTCGCCCTACTAACGACCCATAAGGAGCAGGCTTCTGGCCTGCTTTTTGGTGCCTAGATGAAAGTAATTATCCTCGACGATTCGCGTACCGATTCCTACCTCGCAAGCCAAGTGGCCAAGAACTACTTCGACGAGGTAGAGGTTTACGGGATGCCGGCAGAATTTCATGCCGGGCTCAAGGGGGGCAATGAGCCTGATCTGATGCTCATGGATGTGCATATCGGCGATTTGCACAACGGCATCGGAGAGTTGGCCAGCATCAAGGAGCAGTACAACTCCACCAGCTTCATTCCTGTCATCATCGTTACGGCCTCTACCGATGCTGCGTTGCACAAACTGGCGTTGGAGCGAGGTGCGGATGCGGTGATCGTCAAGCCGATCAGCAAAGAGAAACTGGAGCCGATCCTGCGCGAACTGCTCCCCGAGCTTCAAATCGAGGGCGCGTAAGGTGAGCGTTGCCGACCTGTCCTACGGTTGGGCAGTAGTCCTGTGGTTTGGCATCCTGGGCCTGTGCGTTGGCTCGTTTGTAAACGCGTTCTGCTATCGCTGGCCCATCATCAAGGGGGTTGGTGAGTTCGCGGACGGTAAGCGCCTCCAGGAGCTTGTAACCAAGCACGGCAAGTTCACGCTCGCCTCGCCTCGATCAGCTTGCCCGTGCTGCCAGAGCAAGGTGCGCGCTCATCACAACATCCCCGTTGTCGGCTGGTTGTGGCTCAGGGGCAAATGCCGCGATTGCGGTGCCAGTATCAGCTGGAAGTACCCTGCTGTTGAGCTGCTGTTCGGTGCGGTTTTCGCCGGCTATGTGTGGTTCGAGGGGGTGTGGGTAGCTGGCCTGCTGTCGCTGGTCCTGATGCCTGTTGCATTCAGTTTTCTATGGTTGCGCATTGCGCACCGGCATAACGACAAGGCGTTGATCTGGTCGTACATCGTCACACTGGCAGCCCAAATTGGGCTGAGCGGACTGGGTTTGAGCGCCTACGTCCAGTAAACGAGCACAGCTTTTGGCAGGCCCGCCGCCTGCCTTTTTTTTGCCCGAAAAAAGGTGATAGCTCATGCAAGACACGCCGATCCTGTCCATCGAGAAAGAAGCCGATCTGTGCAATCTGTTCATGAAGGAGTTCGGCGCCCTGCCCGGCTGGCGCTGCTATCCAGAAGCGGGCGGCTTCGATTGAGCCAAGCGTTTCGCGGGGCGGTGCCCTATTTGCTTGTGTGATTGCAATCTGCGTCAGCTCCGCTATTTGGATTCAGCATCCTGCGTTGTGCTCGATGCGGCAGGTGCCCTGCCCTCCCCTACGATTTATACTGTGACCACTCCCTAGTTTGCAGGCTATGTAAATCGTGAATATGCAGGCAACTCACCCAGTCAACAAAGCACGCGCACTGCCTCGCAAGTCAGCAAAAGGCGCCAGTATTCGTCTGATCCCGTTGATCGACACGCATGCGGCTGTGACCAACTCAGATGCTGATGAGTACGAGGGCGATAGGCCCTTCATCACTGAGTACCTGGAAGGCTTCCAAACTCAGTTTGATGCGCGGGCTGACTACGATGCTGTCCGTCGATTCCTCAAGGCGCACGACGACACGCCGACCACGTTCAACAACTACCGCACCCAGGTCGAGCGCCTGCTGCTCTGGGCCTGGAACAAGCGAAATAAGGCATTCAGGGATTTCGTCCGCAGCGACGTTGAGGACTTCCTCAGCTTCTGCAAGAACCCTGATCCCGCCTGGATAAGCAGCGCCATTCACCCGCGCTACATCATGGTGGAAGGAATCTACGAGCCCAATCCGGCTTGGCGCCCGTTCGCCATGAGAACCCAGAAGTCCACCGCCAAGAGCGCTATTGAGAACAATCGCGAGGTGCCGGCCCCAACCTTCCAGATGGCGGATAGTTCGCTCAAGCAGGTCTATGCCGTGCTGAATTCGCTATTCAGCTACTGCACCGCTGACAGGCTAATGGATAGCAACCCTTGCGTGCTCATCAAGCGCGACATGAAGAAGAACAAGTCCAAGGCGCTCAAGATTCCCAAGCAAAAGTCGTTGTCCAAGCTGCAATGGGAATTCCTGCTGGAAACGGCTGAGCTGATGGCTGCGGAGAGCCCGAGCCCAGGCGAAAGAACTCTGTTCTGTATCGTCATGATGTTTGGCTGCTATTTGCGCGTCAGCGACCTCGCCGGCAATGGTGAGTGGGTGCCGGCCATGGGGTCGTTCGTTCGTGAGCGCGATGCGTGGTGGTATCACGTTATCGGTAAGGGCAACGTGCAGGCCCGTATTGCCGTTAAGCCCGACTGCATCAACTACCTGACGCGCTATCGCCGGTTCCGTGGTCTGTCGGATTATCCGGCACCGGGTGACACCGAGCCGCTACTGACGACAGTTCACGGTCGCCATGGATTGAAGGCGCGTCAGATTCGCGATGACGTTCAGGCGGTACTGGACCGAACTGTTCAGAGGATGAAGCATGAAGGCTTCCCCGAGTTCGAGTTGAGCGAGCTGCGGTCTGCAAGCCTGCATTGGCTTCGCCACACAGGCGCTACATTTGATGCCCCGCTGCGCAATCCGAAGAACCTCCAGGCCGACCTGCGGCACAAGAGCTTGGCGACTACCCAGAATATCTACTACCACGCCCTGGACGACGAGCGCAGTTCTGAGGTTGCGGGGCTTTCTTTGCGGCGCTGATCAAGGCCGGGGCAATGTCTCTCATTGCCCTTCGAGCTGGGCAAGTTCCTTAACCCCTAACATGAGAGTTGAGGCAGAGTAGGCTGTAGCAGTGCCGAAGGTAGTGCTCGGTTAAAACAAATTACAGAAATCACTTGTTGTCAAAGGGATTGGGAGCTTTGAGTCAGACTCAATAGAAACAGGGAACTGACCTACCTCTAACCATTGCCCGTGGTGATATACAAACCTAATCCAGTGCAGAGGAACGAAAGCTAAAATTTTAGCTCCATATAGACCTCTTTGAAGCTCCTTTGCTATCTCCATTTCAACTGCAAAAAGTGGCTCATCTTGCAGGCGGCTCCGTATGGCTTTATTGAAAGTTGGGTAAAACTCAATCGCACCACGATTCGACCACCATAGGTCAGTTTTGAAAAACCTAACTATCGTGCATTCTAGGCTTGTCCCAGAGGTTAAGATTACATCTTTTTCGCCCCCTTTGACCGTTGCAAGTGCTTCTCCCTCGGGAATTGTTACCATCACCTGCGTATCTTTGAAGACACTGCGAGTCATCAGTGTTTTGAATGACTTATCATAGTTGACCTCCAGTGAGGTAAAGATATGCCTATCTAGAAATTCTGTATCAATCAAGAGCAATTTATAAATGTCATGTAGCCATGATGTGGCTTCATTACTTATGAAGTAGTCGTGAAGGATGACATTGCTGCCATATAGAATGCTGGATGCTATATCAATTGCATACATCATGCGTGTGGCTGACACTGCATCGTTTTCCATTGCAAAAGATGCTACTTTGCTACTAATTGACTCTACCGCGTGGAAATTTAAGCTTGAGCTTTCATCGTGCATTTGGGGAAAGTATTTAGAATTGTAGAAGCTTCTCAGATCGTCCAGGTAGGATAATATCCATGGGCAATCTTGCTTGCTGAGAAAGGGGGGCTCGGAAGCAACAACCTCCATTGCGAATGTGATCGGATGGAATTCAGTTCCTAATCTTGGTTGTGGCTCCAGCTTCAAATACCTGACAGGGAAGTGCGACTCGCTATCTGTGACTAAATTGAAAGTGTATGGCCCGTTGCATTCCCGCTCAATAAGATCAATGCCTATGTATTTCATACGAAGTCCTCAATGAATATCTAGAATATTTCTCTTAACAGTTTCCAGGTGCCGATTTGGCGTAGGTGAGATAGTCATCGAAGCCCGTTTCGACATGCGCCAGATTCCCGCAATGGTTATTCTTATTCAAGCAGGGCAGCAGGAACCCTCACTCGAACTTACCGTACACACTTGACGAATCCGCTGCCTGAACCTCTCGCTTCGTGGGAAGGCCCGCAGGCGCTGCACACCAGCAGCCCATCGCGCTCAGGGGCGAAGCTCCAGTCATAGCATTCGGTGATGCCCTTGAACCCCGGCATCGAATGCGCCGTATTCTCGCGGCAGCCGCACACCTCACATTGAAACAAGCTCATAGCTAGGCATTTGTGGGATGCGAATAAACATCCGTACAAATAAAGTCTCTCTTCGAAATAGAGTTTCATCCTAAAACAGGGGGCAAAGCCTCCTGTGGGACGGTGGCCACTTTCGGCCCTGCCGGTCGCCGTCCGTTCGTGCGGCGCTGCAAGTATCGCAGCACACCCAGCGTCATGCGGGCGTCGGCAAGGGAGCGGTGTGCGCCGCCTTCTGCCACGCCGCAGTCGGTCGCAGCCTCGATCAGCTTCAACCATCGCCAGCGGTCGCGGCTCCGGTCGTACTCTCCATGCCACTCGGCATACATCAGCATCGCGCAAGCGGTCGTCAACACTGGCGCGGTGAGTCCGTGTATCTGGTAGGTCTGCCGCAGCAAGCGCGCATCAAAAGCGACGTTGTAGGCAACGACTGTTCGGCCAGCAACGGCGGCGGCGTACTGCTCGGCCACCTCGGGCCAGCTCGGCGCACTGGCCACCATGGCGTCGGTGATTTTGTGAATCGCTGTCGCCTCGACCGGGATTGGCCGGGTCGGGCGTACCAACGTGTCGAGGATCGGTGCGCCGGTCACGTCGAGTATGGTTATCTCGCAAATCTCGGCGTCATCACCGAGGCCGGTGGTTTCGGTGTCAAGCACAATGCAGCCTGCGGCAATCAGGTCTTTTGCCTGGGCTGCGACGTGCTGGCGACGGACTTGGGCACGCCCAGGCATCCAGCGCCACGGCACGCACTCAGCTGGGTTGTACACATTATAAGCCCCCTGCCCTTGCCAGACACTGCCAGCGGGCTTTGTGTTTAGTCCCGGCATGAGGCGGAAGCGCTCCTTGAGGTGCTTACGGCATAGAAGCCCCTTGGCCTCTGCTTCGGCTGGGGTGAGGTGTTTTCGGGTTTTGCTCATTCGACCTCCTTGTTGGTGTCTCAGGCCCGGCGGTAGTGGGCGGCGATTCAGACGCTCGAAAGTATGAGACTTTATTTTCACGATTCAGGCCGCGCCCAATGCCACGCGATCCTTTCAGAATGACACTTTGCCCGCCTGCCAAGCCTGAGCCTTTCAAAACAGTCCAGAAAATTGGCGCAGCTTAGGATGCGACTTTATTTGCATCCCACAGCATTGGTCAGTCAGGGGCAGTTGTGCAAAGCCCTGCGCCTGTAGGCACCCTTGCTTCAAGTCTTCTGGAATAGCCGTTCAATCTCGCGTTGAGCAATGGCCAGCTCCTTGAAGTCTGGACTGTCCTTTGCCTTGGTGTTTCGCGCAAGCTCGAACACGCGGCGGGAATGATCCACAAGGTTGGCGATCACCGAGCGATTGTCAGTGGCCATTTCATCCAGCTGCTTAGCGCAGCGAGCTTGCACGTCGATAATCTGTGATTGCATGCCTGCGAGCTGGCGCTGTAGTTCGCTGTTGGCGCTCATCGTGGTTGCCAGCTTGCTCTCTCGCTCGTTCTCGCGGCGTTTGAACTCAAGCTGCTCCACGGACAAGTCGCTGACCAGGGCTTCGAGTTTGGACTGCTGCGCTTCGGCCTGTGCGGCTCGCCGCGACAGCTGTTCACCGTCCTTTGTCAGCCGTTCCAGCTCTCGCTTGGCGTTGCCCAGTTGTTCGGTGAGCCGAAGCTCATTTGCGTGAGAGTCGCGAAGGCTGCTCTCAAGCCCTTCGACCTGCTTGGCATGCCTGTCCGCATCCTGTTTACGTTGGGTGGCAACTTGCTGCTCGTAGTGCTCAGCCATTTGCTTCATTTCGTCGATCTGGCGGCTTTGGCCTAGCAGACGCTCATTCAGCTGCTCGTTCAGCGCCTCGGCGACGTTAGCGCGATCTTTCAGTTCGTCCCGATCAGCTACTACAGATTCGAGCTTTTTCGTCAGGGCCTCCAGGCGCTGCGTGAGGTCGGCGGTGATTCGCTTCTCCGCCTCGAACGAGTTGACCGCTGTTTCTTTCTCCATCAGCAGTGTGTTCCAGCGCGCCTCGATGTTGCGCCTCACTGCCTGTACCTCCGCCCGCTCTTTGGCCACCCGCTCATCTGCCAGCTCGCCAAGCGTTTGCACCATTTCCCGACACAAGCTTTCGAGCCTGCTTGGGAACTCGTCCAGGTGCTGCTGTGGGCTGGCGCTGCCCGAGCGGACCATATCGATGAATCGCATGAGGGTGGTGTTCGAGCCTCCCCCAACCCTGGCCCTGACAGCCCTCACTGATGGTTCGGTGCCTTCCTCTTGCAGCTCCCGCATTGCATCGGCGACCTCGGCCAGGGTCACTGGATGCTGGCGTTTTGTGGGCTTCATAGCGGGCTTCTCCGGGTCTGTGTTTCATGTGGCGGCGTAACGATAAAGATAACGCGGATAACGTAACGGTAAAAGAGTAACGGTGAAAAAAATGCAGGTATTTTCTGACATTGCATAAAGCCTATAAGCGCATGTCAGAGCGCCTTCATGGGGTGCTCTACGCTTGATTAAGGGAAAACGCACGTTTAGTGCGATGTAACGTCATCACAGTCGTTACGGCATGGCTGGGCAGTGTGGCGTGCAGGATGTGGGCTACTGGGGGACGATAGAGAATTCGGAAAAAATCGTACGCTAAGCTTCGCGAGTTCTTGTAACCAATTCATTGTTTTTTCAATGGATGAAAGAAAATGGCGAAAGCTATTTGACAAACAAATCGGGATCTTATAACTTACCTACCAAGTAGTCGGTAGATGAAATAAAGCCATGAAACTCAATTCAGATCTTTCGCAGCGTGTTGTCGTCGAGCCTTCAAGCTTACAGTGGGTCGATTCGCCAGCGACCGGGATTCAACGCCAGTTACTGGAGCGTGATGGCGACGAAGTGGCGCGTGCCACCTCGATCGTGCGATACGCGCCGGGCTCCGCTTTTGAAAATCATAAGCACGACTTGGGCGAGGAGATTCTGGTCCTGGACGGCGAATTCAGCGACGAATCCGGGACCTTCGGGCCTGGGACTTACATCAAGAATCCACCAGGTTCTTCGCATGCACCGAGCTCCGCGACGGGTTGCACGTTGTTCGTCAAGCTGCGCCATCTTGATCTAGCCGACAGCCAACGCACCGTGGTCGACACCCGTAACGGCCCCTGGTTTCCAGGCCTCGTGCCGGGTCTGTCGGTGATGCCACTTTCTGAGTTCGACACACAACATACGGCTTTGGTGCGCTGGGCCCCGGGGACACGATTCAATTCGCATCGTCACTACGGCGGTGAAGAAATCTATGTGTTGGAAGGCGTCTTTGAGGATGAGTTCGGAAGCTACCCTACCGGCACATGGATGCGCAGTCCGCATTTGAGTGCTCACCGTCCCTTCAGCAATACAGGCTGCACCATCCTGGTCAAGACAGGCCACCTGCCAGTCGCCGAATCAAATGAGGCGCTTGCATGAAGCATTTCTCCGAAATCTCGCCGACCGCCGAGCGGGTGGTCGATGCCGCTGAAGGGTTGGTACAGCAGCACGGCTACAACGGCTTCTCATACGACGACGTGGCCCAGTTGGTAGGCATCAAAAAACCAAGTATCCACCACCACTTTCCCAAGAAGGGTGAACTCGTGGCCGTGGTCGCACAGCGCTACACGCACCGGTTTCGTGAGGAGTTGCTGAGCATCGAAGGGCAGCATGCGAAAGCGCCTGACAGGCTAACTGCGTATGCGGCACTTTTCGAACGCACCTTCGCCAAGGACCGGCGCCTTTGTGTCTGCGGCATGTTGGGTGCCGAGTCGGACTCGCTGCCGGACGCCGTTGTGAGCGAGGTCGAGCGATTCTTTAAAGTCAATCTCGACTGGTTGACTCTTGTCGTTGCCGATGGTCAGCGTGCCGCGCTGATCACCTCGAATTCCACCCCAGAGGCTCTCGCAGAGGCATTCTTGTGCGCGTTGGAAGGCTCGATGATGGTGGGCCGTGGCATGCGGTCGTCACGCGGACCGGCCGAAGTTGGAAACACTTTTCTTTCCACCGTGTTGACCTGAGGTCGGCACTTTTTTTGCAACACAACCCTACCATTTAGTTGGTAGTTAAGGAGATTATTATGAGTACTGAATTTAATGGCAAGAAGTTGTTGGTCATCGGCGGCACTAGCGGGATGGGACTGCAAACTGCCCGCATGGTTCTTGAGCAAGGCGGAAGCGTCGTCATCGTCGGTCACCGTGAAGACAAGGCCGAAGAGGCCCGCAAGGCGCTGTCGTCGTTGGGCACCGTGACCGCCCTGACTGCCGATCTCTCGCGAGCCGAAGATGTGAAGCGACTCCTGCATACCATCGATGAACACCACAAGGACATCAATCTTCTGGTCAACGCGGCTGGGGTGTTCTTCCCGAAGGCGTTTCTTGAGCACACGGAAAGTGATTACGAACAATATTTGACGTTGAATAAAGCGTTCTTCTTCATCACACAAAAAGTCGTGGCCAATCTCGTGGCCAGCGAGCGTCCCGGCGCCATTGTGAACATCGGCTCGATGTGGGGCAAGCAGGCGATTGCGGCTACGCCGTCGTCCGCGTATTCGATGGCAAAAGCAGGTTTGCATTCGCTGACCCAGCACCTTGCGATGGAGCTGGCATCCAAACAAATCAGGGTCAATGCCGTTTCTCCGGCGGTTGTCGAAACGCCGATTTACGAGGGATTCATACCCAAGGCCGAGGTTCATGGCGCCTTACAGGGATTCAACAGCTTCCACCCAATCGGCAGGGTTGGGACGCCACAAGACGTCGCCGAGGTCATCCTCTTCCTGTTGTCGGACAAGGCAGCATGGGTGACGGGCGCAATCTGGGACGTTGACGGCGGCGTGATGGCCGGGCGTAACACATAATGGGGGAACGAGAAATGAACACAAACATTAAAGGAACTCCCGGCAACGGGATCAACGTCGGCGCATTGCGTGAGTTTGCAGATCAGGTCGCAGCAAAGCCCGCCGCAGGCATCGCGACGTTCGGCGTCGTGACAACCTGGGAGGGTGGCACCCGGACGCGTGCGCGAACCATGCCGCTCGTACTAGGTGACACGGCCTTGGCGCGCGGCTTTGTCATCGACGCGGACGAACCGGCAGAATTGCTCGGTACCGACACGGCCGCTAATCCACAAGAATTGATCCTGGCTGCGTTGAACGCATGCATGACTGCAACCTACGCGGCAAATGCGGCGGCAATGAACATCGAGTTGCAATCGCTGACTATCCGCACGAAGGGAAGCCTCGATCTGAGAGGTTTTCTTGGAATCGATCCTGGGATCAATCCAGGGTACGACCAGGTCGAGTATGAGGTCGAAATGGAGTCGTCGGCGGATTCGGCGGCGCTGAAAGCATTGCACGCGCAGGTGCAGCGAACATCGCCGAATTACCACAACTTCGCGAGAGCCATTGATCTCAAGGCCAAGCTGACCATTCTCCAATGATCGAGTCAGTGTTTCCCGTGGTTGGCTGACGGGAGGCCAAACCAGATGCGCTATGACGGAAGGTTCAACCTTCCGTCATCACGTTCTCTGGAATACGCAGTGTCAATTTGAGGTATACCCTAACGCAACGTCAGGGAAGAGACTGTAATCACGTCAGAATAGAGTCCAATATGAAATTTATTGACACAATCAGTCAAGAGTAATAGATTTCACTCTGACACATTACCCTTGGAGACACTTTGTACGGTCAACGCATCGGCTACGTTCGCGTCAGCAGCTTCGACCAGAACCCGGAACGGCAATTGGAAGGGGTTCAGGTGGCGCGGGTGTTCACCGACAAGGCATCCGGCAAGGACACCCAGCGTCCCGAGCTGGAAAGGCTGCTCGCCTTCGTGCGCGAAAGCGACACCGTGGTGGTGCACAGCATGGATCGCCTGGCACGCAACCTGGATGACTTGCGCCGCATCGTGCAGGGCCTGACCAAGCGCGGGGTACGCATCGAATTCGTCAAGGAAAGCCTGGCCTTCACTGGCGAGGATTCGCCGATGGCGAATTTGATGCTGTCGGTGATGGGCGCGTTTGCCGAGTTCGAGCGGGCCTTGATCCGCGAGCGGCAGCGCGAAGGAATCGCGCTGGCCCGGCAGCGGGGTGCGTACCGGGGCCGCAAAAAGTCACTGAACGATGAGCAGATTGCCGAACTGAAA
The DNA here is from genome assembly GCF_002197815.1 of Pseudomonas oleovorans subsp. oleovorans. Classification (GTDB taxonomy): domain Bacteria; phylum Pseudomonadota; class Gammaproteobacteria; order Pseudomonadales; family Pseudomonadaceae; genus Aquipseudomonas; species Aquipseudomonas oleovorans. The sequence goes on along the minus strand of NZ_NIUB01000033.1, from coordinate 45,498 downwards.
CGGCGCGTCGCGGCGGGCGAGCAAAAGGCCCTGATCGCCCGCGACTTCGGCATTAGCCGTGAAACCTTGTACCAGTACCTGCGCGAGTCCTGAGCATGCCGCGTCGTTCCATTCTGTCCGCCACCGAGCGACAAAGCCTGCTGGCATTGCCCGATGTCAAAGACGATCTGATCCGATACTACACGTTCAGCGACACCGACCTGTCGGTGATTCGTCAGCGGCGCGGGCCTGCGAATCGGCTGGGCTTCGCCATTCAGCTTTGCTACCTGCGATTCCCCGGCGTCATCCTGGGCGTTGATGAGCCGCCGTTTCCGCCCTTGCTGCGCATCGTGGCGTCGCAACTCAAAGTGCCGGTCGAAAGCTGGGACGACTACGGGCAGCGGGAGCAGACCCGGCGCGAGCACCTGGTCGAACTGCAAACGGTGTTCGGCTTCCAGCCGTTCACCGTGAGTCACTACCGGCAGGCTGTCCACACGCTGACTGAGCTGGCTATGCAAACCGACAAGGGCATCGTCCTGGCCAACGCCTTGATTGAGCATCTACGGCGGCAGTCGATCATCCTGCCCGCGCTCAACGCCATCGAGCGCGCCAGTGCCGAGGCCATCACCCGCGCCAATCGGCGCATCTACGAAGCCCTGTCCGAGCCGTTGTCGAGCGGGCACCGGCATCGCCTGGATGAACTGTTGAAGCGCCGCGACAACGGCAAGACCACCTGGCTGGCATGGCTGCGGCAATCACCGGCCAAGCCGAATTCCCGCTACATGCTGGAACACATCGAACGTCTCAAAGCCTGGCAGGCGCTCAACCTGCCTACCGGCATCGAGCGGCTGGTTCATCAAAACCGGCTGCTCAAGATCGCCCGCGAGGGTGGCCAGATGACGCCCGCCGACTTGGCCAAGTTCGAGCCACAGCGACGTTACGCCACCCTCATGGCGCTGGCCATCGAGGGCATGGCTACTGTTACCGACGAAATCATCGACCTGCACGACCGCATCCTGGGCAAGCTGTTCAACGCCGCCAAGAATAAGCATCAGCAGCAGTTCCAGGCGTCCGGCAAGGCCATCAATGCCAAGGTGCGTTTGTACGGGCGCATCGGCCAGGCGCTGATCGACGCCAAGCAGGCGGGCCGCGATCCGTTCGCCGCCATCGAGGCCGTCATTTCCTGGGACGCTTTCGCCGAGAGCGTCACCGAGGCGCAGAAGCTCGCCCAGCCCGATGATTTCGACTTCCTGCACCGCATCGGCGAGAGTTACGCCACATTGCGCCGCTACGCGCCGGAATTCCTCGACGTGCTCAAGCTGCGAGCAGCGCCCGCCGCCAAGGACGTGCTCGACGCCATCGAGGTGCTGCGCGGCATGAACATCGACAACACCCGCAAGGTGCCCGCTGATGCACCGACCAACTTCATCAAGCCGCGCTGGCAGAAGCTGGTGATGACCGACGCCGGCATCGACCGACGCTATTACGAGTTGTGCGCACTGTCGGAACTTAAGAACGCGTTGCGCTCGGGCGACATCTGGGTACAGGGTTCACGTCAGTTCAAGGACTTCGAGGACTACCTGGTGCCACCCGAGAAGTTCGCCAGCCTCAAGCAGTCCAGCGAATTGCCGCTGGCCGTGGCCACCGATTGCGACCAGTACCTGAGCGAGCGCTTGGAGTTGCTGGAAGCGCAACTTGCCACGGTCAATCGCATGGCGGCGGCCAACGACCTACCGGACGCCATCATCACCGAATCGGGCTTGAAGATCACGCCGCTGGATGCTGCGGTGCCCGACACCGCGCAGGCATTGATCGACCAGACGGCCATGATTCTGCCGCACGTCAAGATTACCGAGCTGCTGATGGAGGTCGATGAGTGGACGGGCTTCACCCGCCACTTCACGCACCTGAAATCCGGCGACCTCGCCAAAGACAAAAATCTGCTGCTGACTACGATCCTGGCCGACGCGATCAACCTGGGCCTGACCAAAATGGCCGAATCTTGCCCCGGTACGACTTACGCCAAGCTCGCCTGGCTGCAAGCCTGGCATACCCGCGATGAAACCTATTCGATGGCGCTGGCCGAACTGGTCAACGCCCAGTTTCGGCATCCCTTTGCCGGGCACTGGGGCGATGGCACCACATCATCGTCGGACGGACAGAATTTCCGAACCAGCAGCAAGGCAGAAAGCACCGGGCACATCAATCCGAAATATGGCAGCAGCCCAGGCAGGACGTTCTACACCCACATCTCTGACCAGTACGCGCCGTTCCACAACAAGGTGGTCAATGTCGGCGTGCGCGATTCCACCTACGTGCTTGACGGCCTGCTGTACCACGAGTCCGACCTGCGCATCGAGGAACATTACACGGACACGGCGGGCTTCACCGATCACGTCTTTGCCTTGATGCACCTGCTGGGCTTCCGCTTCGCACCGCGCATCCGAGACCTGGGCGACACCAAGCTCTACACCCCGAAAGGCGAAGCCGCCTATGACGCGCTGAAACCGATGATCGGCGGCACTCTCAACATCAAGCACGTCCGCGCCCATTGGGACGAAATTCTGCGCCTGGCCACCTCGATCAAGCAAGGCACGGTGACGGCCTCGCTGATGCTTAGGAAACTCGGCAGCTATCCGCGCCAAAACGGCCTGGCTGTCGCCCTGCGTGAGCTGGGGCGCATCGAGCGGACGTTGTTCATCCTGGGCTGGTTGCAAAGCGTTGAGCTGCGCCGCCGCGTCCATGCCGGGCTGAATAAAGGCGAAGCACGCAATGCACTGGCCCGCGCCGTGTTCTTCAACCGGCTGGGCGAAATCCGCGACAGCAGCTTTGAGCAGCAGCGCTACCGGGCCAGCGGCCTCAATCTGGTGACGGCGGCTGTCGTGCTGTGGAACACGGTCTACCTGGAGCGCGCAGCGCATGCGTTGCGTAGCAACGGCCATGCCGTCGATGAAACGCTATTGCAGTACCTGTCGCCGTTGGGCTGGGAACACATCAATCTGACCGGCGATTACCTCTGGCGCAGCAGCGCCAAGATCGGCGCGGGCAAGTTCAGGCCGTTGCGACCTCTGCAATCGGCTTAACGTGCTTTATTCTCCGTTTTCTGAGACGACCCCCACCAGGGTGTCGTCACGTTGAGCGCGCGGACAGCGCAGTTGGGGGTTGCGTTGTTGAGCGGCGTGGCGCCAATAGCCTGACGGGGCGACCTGCAACACCTTGCAGATCGACTCGACCCCGTAGGCCTGTCGATACTGGTCGATGAAGCCCTTCAGGGCTTCAGACGGCGGTCGAGCTCCGCCTGGGCGAAAAACGCGCTGGCCAGCTTCAAGATCTCGTTGGCCTTGCGCAGCTCCTTGTTCTCGCGTTCGAGCTCCTTCAGACGCTGCAGCTCGGAAGTGCTGACGCCCTCACGCACGCCGCTGTCGACCTCGACACGCTTGACCCAGGTATGCAGGGTCTGCGGCACACAACCGATATTGGGCGCGATCGAATCGATGGCCGCCCACAGAGATGGGTACTCGCCTCGGTGCTCCAGCACCATGCGAACAGCACGCTCGCGCACTTCGGGTGAAAACTGGTTCGACTTCTTGCTCATGGCTCTATCCTCTCAGGGAAAAGAGCCTCCTCAAAACCCGGGGCGGTTCAGATCAGCACCCCGCACGACCCTTGCGTTGACGTCGCTTATCGCGGCGTCTCCATGGCTGGGGCCCGGGCGGTGTCCGTGCGCTGCAGCAGCGCCGCCACGGCGGGGCTCAGCCAGCGCTGGAAGGCCAGACCGGCCACCACGCCCATACTCACCCAGAACGACAGCGACAACCAGGTGGTGGCCCAGATGAACTGGCTGCCCAGCTCGCGCAGCGCCGCCTGGGCCTCACCCGTGAAACCGGCCAGCGGGTCGGCCACGATGTGCGGCGCGCCCACCACGAAGGGCAGCGCCAGACAAGCCATTGCAGCGGCCCAGCGCAGGGGGCTGCGCATCAGCGCAACCGACGCACAGGCCAGCGCCGCACCGCCCGCCGCGAGCACCCACCAGCCCTGGCGCGAACCCAGCCGGCCGGCGTCCATGCCGGGGATCTCGGCGTGCAGGCCCAGCGAAGGCCAGAAGTGAAACGTAAGCCAACCGGCGGCGGCCACCCAGGCGGCCAAGGGCACAGCGCGCAAGGCGCTACCGCGCCACTGACACACCGCCATCACGGCCAGCACTAGCAGCGCCATGCTGAACGCGTGCAGCACATTGGCCACCCAGGTCCAGGAGTAGCGCTCCACCCCGTCGGCGGGCGCCCATGCTTCGGCGGCGTCGCCATGGTCGTGCGCCGCACCGTCCGCATGGACGCGCGCAGCAGCAGCGGTCGGCGTTGACACCGGCTCGGGCGCGGCCACCTTCTGGCTTTCAAACCTCTCGGCCGCCAGGATGATGGGAGCGGTCTGCAACTGCTGCAGGCCCGACTGCACACTGCCGACCAGCAGGGCCACAGCCAGCGCCGCCCAGATCAATCGTCGAAAAATCATGACTCTCTCCATACAAAGATGAGCGACGGTGTGGCCCCGTCAATAAGCGGACCCGGGGAAGCAAGACCTGCAACGCCAGCAGCGCCCAAAATCAGGAACAAGGTGAAACCCGCTCCGTCGGGCTACGCGCTTCGCCCCTTGGAGGGGGGCGCGCGCAGCGCGGTGGGTTATTCATTCCCTCAATGACAGGGCTTGACAGTCACGTGGCGCACATCGTGTGCAGCGTTGTGCGCCAGCGGGCTTTCGGCAAAAGCCACGCCGTACAGGACGACCAGGCCCAGCGCGGCGCCAGCGGACAGTTGCAACAGTAAGCTGCGCGTGGCGCTCAGGCGCTGGGCGGCGGGGACAGCAGTGGTAGAAAATGAACTCATGGTTTACTCCATTCAAGGTAGGGAAACAGGACAGTGGATCTCAAGCCATTGCGGCAACGACCTTGATCGGTGAGCGTTGTGGCTCGTGCTTGTGCTTGGGGTCGATCGCTGGCGGGCAAAGCGCATGGGCCAGCAGGATCGGGTGCCCATGTGGGGTGTTGAGGTGGGCCTGTTTCCACTCCTGTGCGCGCGAGTTGACGTCTCCACCCGTCACAAGCCCCAGCGACGCCACCAACTTTTCCAGCGCCGACACCCATTGCCGGTAGTAGGTGTCGTTGACGCTTTCGCCGGGCAGAGCCGGGGAAGCGTCGATTTCGGCGGTGAAGGTCTCGGCCCAGTCTTTCCACTGAAAGAGACCGGCCTTGTGCATGCTGACCACCAAGGCAAACGCCTGGGACTGCCAAGGCTCGTCAAACACAGGGCCATCGAGGTCCTTCAGCGAACCCTCTGGCAATGGAAACCGTTCGTCTTTCATGATCACGCTGGCTCCAGGTAGTCATCCCACAAGTCGACGCGAATCGTGTCCTTCGGCGAGGAAGCGTCTTGCCCCCACAGTTCGACCGACGTGAAACTCACGGTGTAAACGTGCTGGGGGTGCTCGCCCTTTCCGTGTGCCGCGGTGTCCGGCGTCACGAACACACCATGGTCGATGACCACTGTCCCCACTTTGCCCCGCGTGTAGCGCGGCATGCGGGTATGGCCCACCGGGTTCTTGTTGAGGACGCGAACCTTGTCCCCCACAGCGAACCGCGCCCGCGCACCCTCCTCCCGGGCGGCAGAAGCCCCGGTGCTGAGCAGTCCGTCCACGATGGCCGGCGTCAGCACCGGCGTCGCCGTCTTGCCAGACGCAGCCTTGCCGGTCGCGACTTCCGTGGCCGTGAGCACACCCTTCTCGACCAGCAGGTTCTCAAAGGCATGAAGCCAGTGTTCGTAGTAGGTTCCCTCCAGATAGTGGGCCGGGCCCATTCGCTCGATCGAATGCCGAAATTCATCGACGTTGAAGTTGCCGTTGGCGAACAGCGCCGGGAACAGGGACATGACCGTTTTTTCCCAGTCGTAGCGAAAGACGGGTTCGTTCGGTTCTCTGTAAACCGGCCCATAACCATGTGCTCCGCCAGTATCGTGAATGCCATTCATGACGAACTCCTTAATGAGATGGAGTGGGTTGGGTGGGCAGGCCGGTGCCGATCATCGAATCGCGGGTAACGAGTTCGGCCAGTTGTTCTTCGCTGTAGGCTTCAGTTCCCGCGGGCCGTTCCGGCAGCACCATGTAGCGCAATTCGGCCGTGGTGTCCCAGACGCGGATTTCCTTGTTGGCGGGGATCACCAGGCCGAACTCCGCGAGAACCCCACGCGGGTCGCTCACCATGCGGGACCGGTAGGGCGCGGCCTTGTACCAGGCAGGGGGCAAGCCCAGCGTCGGCCATGGGTAGCAAGAGCACAAGGTGCAAACGAAGACGTTGTGGACGGCGGGGGTGTTTTCCAGAATGACCATGTCCTCGCCCTGTACCCCGGAGAAGCCCAGCTCGGCAATGCCGGCAGTGCCGTCTGCCAGCAGACGGGCCTTGTAGGCAGGGTCCACCCAGGCCTTGGCCACGACTTTGGCGCCGTTTCGGGGGCCTACCTTGTGTTCATACGTTTGGACGACCAAGTCCATGGCCGCTGGGTCGACAAGACCTTTCTCGATCAGCAGAGACTCCAAGGCCTTGACCCGCAGCGCGATGTCTTCGGGCGGTGCCTGGTACCCGTCGTGATGGTGGTCATGCGTGTGTGATTGCCCCATGGTGCGGTTCTCCTGGTGTGGTTGAAAAAAGGGGTACAGCGACTTCAACTCGGCATCGACACTGAAGGCCAATGCCACCTTGCAGATTGCGCTCCCGGCGCAACCCCATGCAAAGAACTTCGAGCATCCAGAGGGCTCCGAGAAGACGGCAGATTGTAGGAGGCTATGTCACCTCCTTCTTCTGCTTGGTCTCGGCCACTTCAGGCAGACGCAGCGGTAGCACAATGGGTCGTGCGCCGCCGCGCCTGCTTTCTTGCAGCTCAGCCCGCTCCGATCAGTTCCGGATGACGCTGGTGCCAGGTCGTGGCTTTCTCGTAGGCCAGCCCAGCACGCAGCAGGGTCTTCTCGTCCAGCGGCCGGCCGCTGATCTGCATGCCGATCGGCAACCCATCCTTGGAGAAACCACAGGGCAGGTTCAGCGTGGGTAATCCTGTCACGTTGCCGAACGAGGTGAAGCGCGTATAGGCCATGACCAACGCCTCTACCGTGCCGTCCGGCCATGTGTGGACCTCCTCCCCGCTGCGAGCAGCCGGGATGGGCAGTGTGGGTGCGATCAGCACATCGATGCGCTGGTACATCTCGGCCACCGCGCGCTGCATCAGCGTACGGACGCGCTGCGCCTGCAGGTAGTCGGTGGCGGTGACTAGATCTCCGAGTTCCAGCAGTATGCGGACATCGGCGGTGTAGAGCTCGGGTGACTCGCGCAGCATCGTGCGGTGGTAGGCGCTGGCTTCGGGTAGCATGATCCCGAACTCCACCGGGATGATCTGCTCGGCCATGGGCACTTCGACTTCCACCAGTTCGGCGCCCAGCTCTTTCAGTTGATCGATGGCGGCACGAACCGCACTTTCAACTTCCGGGTCCACGCGGTCGAAGAAGTAGTTCTTCGGCACGCCCACGCGCAGGCCTTTCACGCCTTGGCCGAGCCCTTCGGCATAGCTGGGCACCGGCTCATCCAACGAGCCGCGGTCGGCTGGATCGAAGCCAGCCATCACCTGAAGGCTGAGCGCCGTGTCTTCCACGGTGCGCGTGATCGGGCCTGGATGGTCCAGGCTCCAGGAAAGTGAACTCACACCGGCACGGCTCACGCGCCCGTAGGTTGGCTTCAGGCCTACGGTGTTGCACATCGACGAAGGGATGCGAACGGATCCAGCGGTGTCGGTGCCGGTCGCCAAGTAGACGCCGCAGGCTGCGACCGTGGCCGCCGAGCCGCCGCTGGAGCCACCCGGTGTTCTTCCCGGGTCCCAGGGGTTGCGCGACTTCGGAGTGATGGCGCCATAGGCGAATTCGTGCGTATGGGTCTTGCCAAGGATAACGGCACCTGCGTCTTGTAAGCGCCGGACTACGGCGCAGTCTTGCTGCGGCGTCCAATTCGTGCGCTGGCGCGACGATGCCGTGGTGGGTACGCCAGCGATGTCGTATAAGTCCTTGACCGCTACAGGCACGCCATGCAGCGGGCCTTTCCAGCGCCCGGCGCTGATGTCGGCGTCAGCTTGCTGGGCTGCTGCACGGGCCTGATCCTCCAGCACGCACACGTACGCACTGATCTGTTTTTCGGTGGAGCGCACCTGCGTCAGACAGGCGTCCAGAACTTCAACGGCGGAGACTTCCCGTGCCTTAAGTTTCTGCGCAACTTGCGCGAGGGTGAGGCGGGTTAGCGAACTCATGACTGCACCTCCTTCCAGCGCGGGTCGAAGGCAGGTGCCGGCTGGATTTCACCGGTATTGACCGCATCGAGTTGCTGGAGGGTCGGCAGCACCATCAGGTTGAACGCCTCGGCAAGGGACGCCATGCGTTCGGACGGCAGGCCGAGGGCGACGGAATCGCTGACCGAACGCACGCCAGCGTCGGTGAGTAGGGATCGTGGCATGGCTGGCTCCGGGGTAGTTGGTTTGAATGGGCATTGTAGCATGTTGGTCAAAGCCTTGCCATCGTGTCGGGTTCTCACCGGTACGATAACCCCGCACACTAGGGCGTGTTAACACTAATGGCGACGGCGACGATTGCGCCAGAAAATCTCCGACATGGAGATCACGCCCGAACAATTCGCTACCATTGAACACTGCCTGCCCAGGCAGCGTGGCAACGTCAGCCTGAGCAATCTGCAGGTGGTCAATGCGATCCTCTATGTGGCCGAACATGGTTGCAAGTGGCGCGGACTGCCCAAACGCTTCGGCAACTGGCACACGATTTACACGCGCATGAATCGCTGGACCAAAGCTGGCGTCCTGGATCGCATGTTCGAGGAGTTGCAGCGTGCGCAAGTCGTGCGTATCAGGATCGAAGCCGTCTCGCTGGACTCCACAAGCATCAAGGTCCATCCCGACGGCACAGGGGCACTAAAAAAAAGGTCCGCAGTCCATCGGAAAGTCCCGAGGCGGATGGAACACCAAGATTCATATGGTTGCCGCGGATGCTCGAACGGCCGTGACGTTTTCGCTCTCGCCTGGGCAGGCGCACGACGCACCCGAAGGCCGGCGCCTGCTCAGCAGTCTTGGGCCGACCAGCAGACCGGTGCATTTGTTGATGGACCGTGCCTACGAAGGCAACGAGACACGGCAGCTGGCACTGGATCTGGGTTTCATTCCGGTGGTGCCACCAATGAAGACGCGGATCGAACCGTGGGACTACGACCGCGAGATGTACAAGCGCCGCAATGAGGTGGAGCGGTTGTTCCGTCGACTCAAAGGCTATCGCCGTATCTTCTCGCGGTTCGAGAAACTCGACCTCATGTTCCTGGGCTTCATCAGCTTCGTGCTCGTCGCTGATGGACTGAGGATGTGTTAACAGGCCCTAGCCCAACCAAAAATTCGTTCAATGCGCCCACGCACCCGGCTCGTGGTTTCGTCCTTGGTGTTCCAGATCGGCTTCAGGATCCGGCGAATATGGTCGACGGTAATGTCATCGACTGGTAGCTTTCCAATGATTGGATGGGCATCCATTTGTACAGGCTGTGGGTGCTCACGCCCAGGCGGTTGGAGACATCGGCCACGCTGTGGCCCTGGTCAAGGATTTGTTTGACCGCCTCGGTCTTGAATTCTTCGGGGTAACGTTGACTGCTCATACGGGCTCCTATTGGACAGGAAATAGGAGGCTCTTGAACCGCCCCGGGAATCGTGGAGGCCGGTTGGTTTAAGTCAGGCCACCACCATGGAGGCCTGATTGGGGTCTCCTCGTTTTCAGTGCAATAAGTGACGGTACGAAAAGCTAGCACTGGCGCGGAGGTGGTGTTGGTAGATCGTTGATTTCATTGACTTTCCTGTTCACTTTCAAATCTGCGATTCGTGGCGTCAAACCGTGGTCGGTTTCATCCATTGGTGCCAGTTATCGATGCATTTGGCCGCGAAGGCAGGATTTGGTCAGCATAGCGGTCAACCGGGAAGCGAAACACACCCCGCAAGTTGATGCTCTCCAGCCTGGTGGGCGCAATCTTCCCGATCAGTTCCGGTGGAATGACCTGGCGGCGGTTCGACCAGCGATCCAGGACCGCCTGCATCTGTGAGGTATTCCACGCCATCACGATGTTGGCCATCAGGCTCAACGCATCGGCCACAGCCTGCATTTCATCGACACGTTTGGCCTGCGCCGGGCTGATCCGGCCGGTATAAATGGCGCGCTTGAGGGCGTTAACAGCCTCGCCCCGATTGAGCACCCGGCGCAACTCGTTCCTGAAAGCGTCCTTGACAAAGTAGTCAGCCAAAAACGCCGTACGCAGCAACCGCCCCAATTGCACGCCAGCCTCATAGATTGGATCGCCCTGGGCGGCAGAACCGAACCGCGCAAGAGCTGCCACCGCACTGGCATGTCCGCTCATGACCGAGGCTGCCAGGTGCACCAGACTATCCCAATGCTTTTCGATCAAAGCGACGTCGACATTGGCTTCGCACACCGCAGCGATTTCTGCGGGCACTTTGGTGCCGCGTGGCACAAAGAGGTGGCGCTGTTTGAGTTCCTTCAACCGCGGGCAAAGATCAAAACCAAGCAAACGGGCATGTGACATGGCAAAGTCGGTGTAGCCATGGGTATCCACAGCAAGCTGGCTGGTCTCCAGCTTTTCTTGGCGGATGACACCTTCAATGGCCACGCCCGCCTGGCGCTCATTGAGCACAAAGGGCTGCGCATGGAAGATGCCCCACCGGTCTTTTACATGGGAGTAGATTCCAATGGAAGGTGTGTTGCGCCGAGGATCAAGCCGGGCTTGCCACACCCGTTTGGTGGTCTCCATGCTCATCATGTCAGAAGATGCCAAATCGGACCGCCCCCAGGTGGCGGCAATCGGGTGTCGCTGCATGAATTCCAGCACAGCCTGGCAGGCCTGGCTCAGACGCCGTTCGTCCCGCGCCCAGCGCATGGCCTGGCGAATGCTTGTGGCAGACAATTGCGGAATCATGCGCGCGCATTCGACCGCAGTCAGACTGGTGCCGTGGGCCATGATGCCGGCATAGACCATCAGCAGCTCGTCGGTAGAGCGCGGCTCACGTCCGAGCATGATCCAGCTAAAGCGCACCTGGGCGTCAACGGCCAGAATCACTTCCGGCAATTGAACCTCACCGATGCGGTGATCCAAAGCCGCGCGCAGCTTGGTCACTTCTGGGTCTTCGTCCTCTGCGGGCAATGGCGACAAATGGAGTTCATCATCCACGCGCAGTACGCCACTGCGGGCTGCAGCGGCCACCGCATCGACACCGGCAGTTACTCTGGCCAGCAAAGGCTTCAAGAAAGTGGCAGCCTTGCTGGGTAACGATAGACGGGCATAGTGTTTCTTGGACTCTGCCTGCCAACGCTCGTCCGTGAAGAACAAGCGCGCACGACCCCGAAAGCTCAGGCTGTGCTCAATCCAGACCGAGCCATTGCGCACCGCGCGGCGCAGGGCAAACAGGGTGGCCACCTCCAACGCCTGAAACGCCCGTTCCCGGTCTGGGCTGGAGATCGAAACCTGCCAGATCATTCCCAGACTTGGTGCCACCACTTCAACTGGCAGCTTTCTGGATCCTTTGAGATATAAAGCTTGCAGCTTGGCAAGGTACTCGATGGCAGGATGCTCGCCGGTGGCCTGCCAGGGCAGCTTTGCAATGGCGACGAGCAACGACCGCACGGGGCGAATTCCATCAATCAATCCCTCGCGGACCAGGGAGGCCCTGCTCGGTGGTTTGCGTTTCTGGGTTTCGGTGATCAAGGCTTCAAGACGGGCACGCAACTCAGCATCTGGCACCGCACCTTGCGCGCTCAAGGCAACAAGTTCGCCGAGCAGCGTTTTGTACATTGCGGCCCAATTGACGGTAGCGGGGACATCGGCGGCAGCCTGACGCCACAGATCGGCGATCCGGCGCTGCACCATAAGGATCAACTGGTCTGTGGTGGTGAACAGGCAATACCGAAGAAAGCATGCGACCTCCACGGTGCGCGCTGGCTCTTTGATCTTGGCTCCGGCTGAGGGCGGCCTGGAGACAAGTCGGCGCGCGTAGCGGCGCAAGATGAGATCGGGGATGTCTGCCAGGTGCTTATGAACGTCCAGCGTGTAAAGCAGGTCGATGCGCTCCAGTACCTCGCTGATTTGGCGGGTTGAGTGTTTCGCCGGTGCAGCCCATAGCCAACTCTGCTGGGTTTGTCCATCTGGGCGCAGCTCTGAAACTGAGGCTCGCCAGCGATCAAGTGTTGCTGGATCAACGCTGGCGGCGATGGCGGTGCCTGTTTCAACTTCAAGCTGGGCAAGTGCCGCCGCAATCAGTGTCCGAATTGCCCGCTCGTGCACGATCACCAGCTTGTTCTTGTACAGCCATTGACGCGCCCGCACGAGTAGCTGATCGCGGTCGGCGCAGCGCGCCACTTCGTCGCGCAGTTCACGTACCAGTGAGCGGCGCTGGTGCTCGCTCATCCACTGGAATCCAAGGACCGTGCAGGCTACTTGTTGGTGATCGAATAGCGTGCGCCCGCGTTCATACATGGCTCTCAGCGAGGCGACTTCTGGTGCTGCAATGCCAAGCTCGTTGCCAAGGTGGCGCCACAAGGCTACTGGAATTACCCGAAAGGCACCGAGCAAACGCCCACTCATGCGCAGGAAACCAATATGGAGCGCCAGACCAAGCTTGTGGGAATCACCTCGGCGTGCATTGATTGCGTCGCGCTCGGCACCATCGAAGGTGAAAAATGCCTTCATCTCGAAGTCGCTGATATCGCGGGGGAGCCCACGCATCCCCAAAAACGTTGTGTGCCAACCCTGCATCGTGAACCTCAAAAGTGGGAGGCCACCATACCCGTTTACAAAGCGAACAGGAAAGTCAATGAAATCAACGGTCTACCCAGACCACCCCCGCGCCAGTGCTAGCTTTGCGTACCGTCACTTATTGCACTGAAAACGAGGAGACCCCGAGGATACCTTGCACGGTCAGCGCATCGGTTACGTCCGCGTCAGCAGCTTCGACCAGAACCCAGAACGGCAGCTCGAACAGATCCAGGTGGATAAAGTGTTCACCGACAAGGCGTCGGGCAAGGACACACGGCGGCCCGAACTGGAACGGCTGCTCGCCTTCGTGCTCGAAGGCGACACGGTCGTGGTGCACAGCATGGATCGTCTGGCGCGCAACCTCGACGACCTGCGCCGCCTGGTGCAGGGCCTCACCCAGCGCGGCGTACGCATCGAGTTCCTTAAGGAGCATTTGACCTTCACCGGCGAGGACTCGCCGATGGCGAACCTGATGCTGTCGGTAATGGGCGCGTTCGCCGAGTTCGAACGCGCCTTGATCCGCGAGCGGCAGCGCGAGGGCATCGCGCTCGCCAAGCAGCGCGGGGCCTACCGTGGCAGGAAGAAATCCCTGTCGTCTGAGCGTATTGCCGAACTGCGCCAACGTGTCGAGGCTGGCGAGCAAAAGACCAAGCTGGCTCGTGAATTCGGAATCAGTCGCGAAACCCTGTATCAATACTTGAGAACGGATCAGTAAATATGCCACGTCGTTCAATCCTGTCCGCCGCCGAGCGCGAAAGCCTGCTGGCGTTGCCGGACACCAAGGATGAGTTGATCCGTCACTACACGTTCAGCGAAACCGACCTCTCCATCATCCGGCAGCGGCGCGGCCCGGCCAACCGGCTGGGCTTCGCCGTGCAGCTCTGTTACCTGCGCTTTCCTGGTGTCATCCTGGGCGTCGATGAGCCGCCGTTTCCGCCCTTGTTGAAACTGGTCGCCGACCAGCTCAAGGTCAGCGTCGAAAGCTGGGACGAATACGGGCAGCGGGAGCAGACCCGGCGCGAGCACCTGGTCGAACTGCAAACGGTGTTCGGCTTCCAGCCCTTTACCATGGGCCACTACCGGCAGGCCGTCCAGTTGCTGACCGAGATGGCCTTACAGACCGACAAGGGCATCGTGCTGGCCAGCACCTTGATCGAGCACCTGCGGCAGCAGTCGGTCATTCTGCCTGCCCTCAACGCCGTCGAGCGGGCGAGCGCCGAAGCAATCACCCGCGCCAACCGGCGCATCTACGATGCCTTGGCCGAACCGCTGTCGGACGCGCATCGCCGCCGCCTCGACGATCTGCTCAAGCGTCGGGACAACGGCAAAACGACCTGGCTGGCCTGGCTGCGCCAATCGCCCGTCAAACCGAATTCGCGGCACATGCTGGAACACATCGAACGCCTCAAAGCGTGGCAGGCGCTCGACCTGCCTTCAGGCATCGAGCGGTCGGTGCACCAGAACCGCCTGCTCAAGATCGCCCGTGAGGGTAGCCAGATGACGCCCGCCGACCTGGCCAAGTTCGAGGCGCAGCGACGCTATGCCACCCTGGTGGCGCTTGCCATCGAGAGCATGGCCACCGTCACCGACGAAATCATCGACCTGCACGACCGCATCCTGGGCAAGCTGTTCAACGCCGCCAAGAACAAGCATCAGCAGCAATTCCAGGCGTCCGGCAAGGCGATCAACGCCAAGGTGCGGCTGTTCGGCCGCATCGGCCAGGCGCTGATCGAGGCCAAGCAGGCGGGCCGCGATCCGTTCGCCGCCATCGAGGCCGTCATGTCCTGGGATGCCTTCGCCGAGAGCGTCACCGAAGCGCAGAAGCTTGCGCAGCCCGAGGACTTCGATTTCCTGCACCGCATCGGCGAAAGCTACGCCACGCTGCGCCGCTACGCGCCGGAATTCCTTGCCGTGCTCAAGCTGCGGGCCGCTCCCGCCGCGAAGGACGTGCTCGACGCCATCGAGGTGCTGCGCGGCATGAACAGCGACAACGCCCGCAAGGTGCCCGCCGACGCGCCGACCGAGTTCATCAAGCCGCGCTGGCAGAAGCTGGTCATGACCGACACCGGCATCGACCGGCGCTACTACGAACTGTGCGCGCTGTCGGAGATGAAGAACGCGTTGCGTTCCGGCGACATCTGGGTGCAGGGGTCGCGCCAGTTCAAGGACTTCGAGGACTACCTGGTGCCGCCCGCGAAATTCGCCAGCCTCAAGCAGGCCAGCGAATTGCCGCTGGCCGTGGCCACCGACTGCAACCGGTACCTGAACGACCGGCTGACGCTGCTGGAAACACAGCTTGCCACCGTCAACCGTATGGCGACGGCCAACGAGCTGCCGGACGCCATCATCACCGAGTCAGGCTTGAAGATCACGCCGCTCGACGCGGCGGTACCCGACACCGCCCAAGCGCTGATCGACCAGACGGCAATGATCCTGCCGCACGTCAAGATCACCGAACTGCTGCTGGAGGTGGACGAATGGACGGGCTTCACTCGGCATTTCGCGCATCTGAAATCGGGCGACCCGGCCAAAGACAAGAACCTGTTGCTGACCACGATCCTCGCCGACGCGATCAACCTGGGCCTGACCAAGATGGCGGAGTCTTGCCCCGGCACGACCTACGCCAAGCTGGCTTGGCTGCAAGCCTGGCACATCCGCGACGAAACCTACGGGGCGGCGCTGGCCGATCTGGTCAACGCACAGTTCCGCCATCCCTTCGCCGAGCACTGGGGCGACGGCACCACCTCATCGTCGGACGGCCAGAACTTCCGCACCGGCAGCAAGGCCGAGAGCACCGGCCACATCAACCCGAAATACGGGAGCAGCCCAGGGCGGACGTTCTACACCCACATTTCTGACCAGTACGCGCCATTTCACACCAAGGTCGTGAACGTCGGCGTGCGCGATTCGACCTACGTGCTCGACGGCCTGCTGTACCACGAGTCCGACTTGCGGATCGAGGAGCATTACACCGACACGGCGGGCTTCACCGATCACGTCTTCGCCCTGATGCACCTCCTGGGCTTCCGCTTCGCGCCGCGCATCCGCGACCTGGGCGACACCAAGCTCTACATCCCGAAGGGCGACGCCGCCTATGACGCGCTGAAACCCATGATCGGCGGCACGCTCAACATCAAGCACGTCCGCGCCCATTGGGACGAAATCCTGCGGCTGGCCACCTCGATCAAGCAGGGCACGGTGACGGCCTCCCTGATGCTCCGAAAGCTCGGCAGCTACCCACGCCAGAACGGCCTGGCCGTGGCGCTCCGCGAGCTGGGCCGCATCGAGCGCACGCTGTTCATCCTGGACTGGCTGCAAAACGTGGAACTGCGCCGCCGCGTGCATGCCGGCCTGAACAAGGGCGAGGCGCGCAATGCGCTGGCCAGGGCAGTGTTTTTCAACCGCCTGGGTGAAATCCGCGACCGCAGTTTCGAGCAGCAGCGCTACCGGGCTAGCGGCCTCAATCTGGTAACGGCTGCCGTCGTGTTGTGGAACACGGTCTATCTGGAACGGGCTGCGCACGCGCTGCGTGGCAACGGCCATGCCGTTGATGACGCGCTGTTGCAGTACCTGTCGCCGCTCGGTTGGGAGCACATCAACCTCACCGGCGATTACCTCTGGCGCAGCAGCGCCAAGATCGGCGCGGGCAAGTTCAGGCCGCTACGACCGCTGCAACCGGCTTAGCGTGCTTTATTTTCCGTTTTCTGAGGCGACCCCTGGATTAGCGAACTTTGATTGGCGAAACGAGTTTATCGCACCACTTTTCGGGTGGTCACGGCCTTTCCTAGTGCTCGCTGAAACGGTTTCATAAAACGGTCGTTTTGTCGAACCATTGCATCGCCCTTTGTGATTGGCGTATAAACACACAAACACCTATTAGCGGAGAACGCTATGAATACCATTCGCTGGAATGTCGCCGTCTCGGCCGACACCGACCAGTCGCTTCGGATGTTTCTGGCCAGCCAGGGCGGCGGCCGTAAGGGCGACCTGTCGCGCTTCATCGAAGAAGCGGTACGGGCACACATCCTGGAGCTGAGCGCTGAGCAGGCCAAGGCCGCTAACGCCCATCTGAGTGAGGCAGAATTGACCAACGCGGTTGACGAAGCGCTCGACTGGGCACGTAAGCGCTGATGCGGGTCGTGTTGGATACCAACATCCTGTTCAGCGCCCTGATCTCGCCACATGGCGCGCCCGATGCGATCTACCGTGCCTGGCGGGCGGCGCGTTTCGAGGTGGTGACCTCGCGGATGCAACTCGATGAAATTCGTCGAGCCAGCCGCTATCCCAAGCTTCAGGCCATCCTACAGCCCGCCAAGGTGGGCGCCATGATCAATAACCTGCAACGGGCTGTGGTACTGGAGCGCCTGACCATCGAGGTCGAAGCCGATGATCCGGATGACTCGTTTTTGCTGGCCATGGCCTTGGCGGGCGATGCGGACTACCTGGTAACCGGTGATCGCCGCGCCGGCCTGCTGCAACGCGGGCACATCGAACGCACGCGGATCGTCACGCCCGCCGTGTTCTGCGTCGAGGTGCTGTGATCAATGCCGGTCGGTTTTCTGACTCAAGAGCAACGCGACGGTTTTGGCCGCTATGTTGATTCGCCCAGCCGTGAAGAGCTGGAACGTTACTTCCACCTGAGCGATGAAGACCGTGAAGCCATCCAGGTGCTGCGGGGTAACCATAACCGTCTGGGTTATGCCGTTCTGCTGACCACCGTCCGCTTCGTTGGCGTTCTGCCGGACAAGCCCGCCGCCGTGCCGGTGGAAGTCCTGCAGGTGCTTTGCCGACAACTGGCGATTCCAGACCCCGACTGCCTCCAGCGCTATAGCGATCATCGCCGCTGGATACATGCCACCGATATTCAGAACCGCTTTGGCTATCGTCATTTCACCGATCCGGGCATCGGCTTTCGCTTGAGCCGCTGGCTGTATGCCCTCTGCTGGACGGGCACCGACCGGCCGGGAGTGCTGTTTGAGCGAGCCACCTCGTGGCTGTTCACACAGAAAGTCCTCCTGCCTGGTGTGTCTCAACTAGAGCGCTTTATCGCCCAGTTGCGCAGTCGGGTCGAAGAACGCCTCTGGTTTACGCTGGGCCGCAGCGTGACTGAGGAACAGCGATTGCAACTGCAAGACTTGCTGACGGTGGCCGAAGGCAACCGCAGCTCCCGGCTGGATCAATTGCGCTCCGGCCCGGTCATGGTCAGTGGCCCCGCGTTGATTCGGGCACTGCGCCGGCTCGATGACGTGCGCGGCATCGGCATCACCTTGCCGGCGGCGGCGCACATCCCTCCCAGCCGTATCGCCGCCCTGGCCCGCTTCGCCAACACGGCCAAGGTCACCGCGATTAATCGGCTGCCGGCGTCGCGGCGGATGGCGACACTGGTGGCCTTCGCACTCTGCCTGGAGGCGACTGCGCACGACGACGCACTGGAAGTCCTGGAGGCCTTGCTGCGCGACCTGTTCAGCAACGCGGAGAAGGCCGACAAGAAAGCCCGCATGCGCAGCCTGAAAGACCTGGATCGGTCGGCCGCGACGCTCGCCGCCGCGTGCAAGGTCGTGCTGGACAGCTCGATCAGCGATGACAACGTGCGCGCCCGGCTGTTCAACGACCTGCCGAGGACCACCCTGGAAAAGGCCCTGGAAGAGGTCAACGCGCTGATCCGCCCGGTAGATGACGTCTATTTTCTTGCATTGGAAGCGCGCTACCGCAGCGTGCGCCGCTTCCTGCCCGACCTGCTCAAGCACATCCGCTTCGGCTTCAGCCCGGCCGGCAAGGGCGTGGCGGCTAGTCTGGAGTGGCTGCAACTGAACCTGCCGCGCCGGAAGCCAGAGGATGACGCGCCGCAGGAGATCGTGGCCAAGGCTTGGCAGAAGCACATCACCCGCGAAGATGGCTCCCTCGACATGGGTGCCTATGTGTTCTGCACGCTCGATGCGCTGCGCACGGCCCTGCGCCGCCGCGATGTCTTCGTCTCGCCCAGTTGGCGCTATGCCGACCCGCGCCTTGGCCTGCTCGACGGTGCCGAATGGCTGGCGGCGCGACCGATCATCTGCCGGTCACTGGGCCTGACCATCGACGCCAAAACCACCCTGGACGCCTTGTCCGTCGAGCTGGATGCAACCTGGCTGGCAGTAGCCGCGCGCCTGCCCGACAACCCGGCGATTCAACTGAGCGAGAACACCGAGGGCAAGACCGAACTGTCGCTCGGGGCGCTGGACAAGCTGGACGAGCCCTGCTCGTTGCTGCAACTGCGGGCGGCCGTGTCTGACCTGATGCCGCGTGTCGATCTGCCGGAAATCCTCTTGGAAATCGCCGCCCGCACTGGCTTTTCCGAGGCCTTCACCCATGTCTCCGAACGCAATGCACGCGCCGACAACCTGGTCACCAGCCTCTGCGCGGTGCTGTTGGGCGGGGCCTGCAACACCGGCCTGGAGCCCTTGATCCGCACCGACAACCCGGCGCTGCGCCGTGACCGGCTGTCCTGGGTCAGCCAGAATTATATCCGCGACGACACCCTGTCAGCGGCTAACGCCATCCTGGTCGGAGCGCAAAGCCAACTGGAACTGGCCCAAGTCTGGGGTGGCGGCGAGGTCGCCTCCGCCGATGGCATGCGCTTCGTCGTACCGGTGCGCACCGTGCATGCCGGCCCCAATCCGAAGTATTTCGGCACCGGCCGGGGTGTCACCTGGTACAACCTGATTTCCGACCAATTCTCCGGCCTCAACGCCATCACCGTGCCCGGCACGCTGCGCGACAGCCTGGTGTTGCTGGCGGTCGTGCTGGAACAGCAGACCGAGTTGCAGCCGACGCAAATCATGACCGACACCGGGGCCTACAGCGATGTGGTGTTCGGGCTCTTCCGCCTACTTGGCTACCACTTCAGTCCGCGGCTGGCCGATGTCGGCGGTACCCGCTTCTGGCGCACGCGCCCGGACGCGGACTACGGCAAGCTCAACGGGCTGGCCCGCCAGTCGGTCAAACTCGACCTGATCGCCGAGCACTGGGACGACCTGCTGCGCCTGGCCGGCTCGCTCAAACTCGGCCGGGTGCCGGCGACTGGCATCATGCGCACGCTGCAAACGGGAGATAGACCCACCCGGCTGGCCCAGGCGCTGGCCGAATTCGGGCGGATCGAAAAGACTCTGCACACGTTGACCTATATCGACGACGAGTCCAAGCGCCGCGCCACCCTGACCCAGTTGAACCGAGGCGAAGGCCGGCACAGCCTGGCCCGCGCCGTGTTCCACGGCAAACGCGGCGAGCTCCGCCAGCGCTACCGCGAAGGCCAGGAAGACCAGCTCGGTGCTCTGGGCCTGGTGGTGAACATCATCGTGCTGTGGAACACCCTCTACATGACGGCGGCCGTGGAACGGCTCAAGCAGCACGGCTATCCAGTGCTGGAAGAGGATTTGGCCCGGCTATCGCCGCTGATCTACGAGCACATCAACATGCTCGGGCGGTATTCCTTTGCGGTACCGGAAGAAGTTGCGCGCGGCGAGCTGCGGCCACTGCGTAATCCAGACGACGACCTGTGATCCCCCTAAACGCTATGAGCAACACCCAAGCTGCTGCTGGATCGGCGGGCACTTCACCGAGCCGAACGAACAGAAAACGCAGCAATCCCCTGGGTTGGGGCGCAGCAGCGCCTTGCAGTTGCTGCACTCGTAATAGAACTGGCAGGCGTCCGTGGGCATGGTTTCCGGCTTGGCGAAGCCGCAGCGCGGGCAAGTCAGCACGGACTCAAGGACAATGGCGCTCATCGTGACCTCACTTCTGCACTGTGGAGGGGTATCCCGCGTTCGCGGTCGCCTCAGTCAGTGCCTCGGGCTGGGCCTTATCGGGATCGTAGGTGACGGTCGCCGTCTTCTGGTCGAAATTGACCTGGACGTCACTCACGCCGGACACCTTCTCCAGCGACTTCTTGACCGTGATCGGACAGAGTCCGCACGTCATGTTCTGCACGTCGAGCGTGACGGTTTTCGGGGGAGCCGCCAGCGCCACGAAGGGCAAGGCGAAAAGCACGGCGATCAGCAGTTTGCGCATGGTTAATCTCCTTCAGTAGAACAGCGGGGCGAGCCACGGCACGGCCAATAGGCCGAGCAGCAGCACGCTGACGATCCAGAACACGAGTCGCTGTCGCACGAGCGTGCGCGGATCGGCGCAGGGTGTACCTGGCGTACAAACCTGTGGCACCAGGTAGAGCTTGCGGAATGCCAATCCCAGGAACAGTAGAGTCAACCCGATGAAGAGGGGGCGTAGTGGCTCCATCATGGTCAGAGCGCCCACCCACGTACCGCCGACACCGAGTGCCAACAGCACCAGTGGCCCGACACAGCACACCGACGCACCGATGGCGGTCAGCGAACTCGCGACCAGCGAGCCTTTCCCGGTGAGTTGCATCCCCATTCCCATCTCCTGAGCCTGATTGCCTAGGTGCTATTCTAAACTCCGTACCAAAGTACGGAATCAAGGAGAAAGTGATGGCCACAGAGCTGACCATTGGCAAGCTGGCAGACGCCGCCGGGGTGAACGTCGAGACGATCCGCTACTACCAGCGACGCGGGCTGCTGGATGAACCAGCCAAACCCTTGGGTGGCCATCGGCGCTATCCGGTGGACATGGTGAAGCGACTGCGTTTCATCAAGCGGGCTCAGGCGCTGGGTTTCACGCTCTCGGAAGTCGGTGGACTGCTGACGCTGGATGAGTCGTGCGCCTGTGCCGAAACGCGAGCACGGGCTGCACGCAAGCTCGCGTTGATCGAGCAGAAGATGGCCGACTTGGTCGTCATGCAGCAACTGTTAGGCGAACTGGTGCAGCAATGTGATGCGGGAGACGGCGGAACGATCTGCCCGATCATCGAGGCACTGATCAGAGAGTAATGCCTGGCGGGTGAGCTGGAGATCGGAAAGCCCCTTTACGGTGGGATTCAGAGCTTACGTTGGTTTTTGGTTCCATTGCTCCCCAAACCCCAGCCCCGCATGAAAGACCTCAAAGACGCTCTAGCCTACATTGCCGCCAGGGACAACCTGACCACCGAACGCCCCACGTAACCAGACACATAACCCCGAAAACCGAGCCAAGTCGCGCTCGATATCCCGAGTTCAAATCCAGTCAGGCGGTATTCCAAATGGTATTCCACCGACTTTATTAACCGGTGTTTTTGCTTATTTTTCAAATAGATATACAATCATTTCAGATTACCCCGGCGAAACACACGCCGAGCCCCAGGAACAGTACCGGCAAAGCGAAGGTCAGCCGCGCGGTCCATGCCAGTTCGATGCTCGGTAATCTGGGCCCCGACAAACCCATCAGCAGAGCGATCAGGCCAGCTACGAGCAGCGGTGGCACGCGGTTCTCCAGCGCGCTCATAGTGTCATTCCCGTGCCTTGGCCACTTCGCTGCTCACTAATCGGCGCAGCGGCTCCGGGCCGAACTCGCTGAGCGCTCGACCATTGACAAAAAAGGTCGGGGTGCCACGAATCCCAACGGCCTTGACGTCCTGCATGTCCGTTTCAAGCACGGCGTTGACGCTAGGCGTATGCATGTCCTGGCGGGCCTGCTCCAAGTTCAAACCGACGCGCTCGGCAGCAGCCCATGCCTGCGTGACTTTGGGGTCGTCGTGCCAACCGGGCTGGGCCTCCAGCACGGCCTCCAGCACTTTTTCATGAAGATTTTGCTTACGCGCCGCCTCCAGCATCCGTGATACCTCTTCGGAGCCCTGATGGAATAGCACATAGCGCAGCACCAAACGCACATCTTCCGGGTTCTCGGCGAGTATCTGCTTCACATAGGGATGGAATGCGCGGCATGCTTCGCAGGAAGGATCGAAGAATTCGACGATGGTCACTGGAGCCTGCGCCGGACCAAATACTGGTGAGTGGAAGCGAACCAGTTGGCCGCCGTTCTGTTTGGGTTGTGTCCCGGTCTCTTGGGCGGTCGAACCGGGAGCCTGGGCCTGTTGAGGCGACTGCGACGGGGAATAGAAGAATGCGGCGGCAGCAAACACGGCCAGGACCACGACACTGGTGATCAAGACCACGGAACGGCGATTCATGGGGTGGTTCTCCGACGGATAATAATGAGCAGGATGGCAATAATGATAAAAGCAAACAAGGCGAGTGCCGGCAGTGGCACGACGCCAAAGAGGGTCATCCCGGCGCCTGAGCAGGATGGACCGGTGGCCGTGCAGGGCTGGATCGGCTGTGGAATCAGCCCTGCATAGAGCAGCGTATGAACAAATGCCAGCGCCGCACCGATAACGGTCAGCGGTAGGGCATAACGCCAGACTGTGAAATCCGAGCGGTAGCAGGCGATGGCCAGGATCACCGTCAGCGGAAACATGAAGGCTCGCTGGAACCAGCACAGCACGCAGGGTGCCTGGCCCATCACCTCGCCAATGAACAGCGCGGACAAGGTCGATATCAGTGCGACCAGCCAGGTTAGCAGCAGGAGATTCCAGGTCATGCCTGAAGGTTGAGGATTCATCTCGGTTAGCTCCTGGCGGTGAAGAACACTTGCGTCAGACCCGCCATCCGGTTTTTTCGAAACACCATGCTTCCTCTTGTCGGCAATACTTGTTAGGAGCTTTGTAGACCTTCGCCCACCGCCACAAAGCGAAAAGCAACCAGGCAGCCCGCTGCGCAACCAGCCTCAACGCTGGGTTAAATCCGATGCCAGTGCGAGAATGTCGCCCTTGCGCAACAAGGGAAGATATCAGATGTCGCGGGACTGGCTGGAAGAACACCAGATAGCATTTTATTTCGCGGCGGTGGTGGCCGCTGCCATTGCAGGCCTGAGCTCTGCGCAATTCACCGGTGTGGCGGCCATGGCCATCACACCGGCTATTGCCGTGCTGATGTATGCCATGTTTCTGCAGATTCCTTTTTTGGAGCTGCGAGAAGCTTTTGCCAACCGCCGCTTCGTCGGTGCCTTGTTGCTGGCCAACTTCCTGTTGGTTCCATTAATGGTGTGGTTGGTGACGTGGCCGCTCTCATCGAACCAGGCCTTGTTGGTCGGCGCGCTGCTTGTCCTGCTGACGCCTTGTATCGATTACGTGGTGGTCTTCACCCACCTGGGCAAAGGGGACTCTCGTCTGGTGCTCGCGGCGACGCCATTGCTGCTGTTGCTCCAGCTTCTGCTGCTACCCCTCTACTTGCAGCTAATCCTTGGTTCCCAAGCAGGCACAGTGATCGAGCTGTGGCCCTTCGCAGAAGCCTTTCTGTTACTGATAGTCCTACCCTTGGTAGCGGCTGTGCTCACCGAATCTGGCGGGCGCCGATCTCTGCTGGTTCGCGCATGGAGCGCAGGTTGGGCCTGGCTGCCAGTACCTGCAATGGCCCTGGTTCTAATCGTGGTGGTGGGTTCGCAGATCGAGGCCGTCGTGTACCAACTCGACATCCTGGCGCCGTTGCTTCCGGTATACGGAGCGTTTCTACTACTCGCTCCCGCCCTCGGCGTACTCAGCTCCTGGCTATTTGGCTTGGAGGCATCTGCCGCACGGGCTGTGGCCTTTAGCTCAGGCACTCGCAACTCGCTTGTAGTGCTTCCCCTGGCCCTAGCGCTCCCGGAGTCCATTCGCGCGCTGGCCGCGGCGGCTGTGATCACTCAGACACTCGTAGAACTGATTGGTGAATTGATCTACTTACGGGCGATTCCAGCCATCGTCGGGAACAGGTGAGCCTGAGCGAAATCGGCGAGAGCGCTCATGCCTCGTGCTGTGGAGCAAGATTGATCAACGGCGCAATGATGAGCTGAGCAGTGCGAGCCCAGGAAACCAGCGCCTCAAGATCCGTCTGCAGAGATTCGGCTTCTGCCCAGATACAAGCACTCTCGGCAGGCACCGTAAGAGCGATGCTCTCAACCATCGTCAGAGCCATCGCATGCAATCTCAGCAGCTCGTCGCGAATGGCGGTGGTTCCACCCAGTTCCAACAAGCAGGCGTCCAATCGATCAACCAGCCGGAGCAGTTGAGAGGTGTCGAAGCCGTCGCGCAGGTTTTCCAACGCCACCGCATCGACTTCGCCGTACGGTGTAACGCGAAAGGATGCGGGAGGAACATTGATCATGTAGTTTTCTCGGTATCTAGCTGGCGAGGTGTGATCACCCGCAGCGAGCCGGCAGCTTGTTGGAACACCGAGTCCTTGATCCAGGGCTCCGGTGGCCGGTTGAGCTTGAGGCTGAACTCGCCGAAGCGCTTGACGTTGCTGGTTAGATAGGGACTGAGGAACGACACGTCCTCATCGGTGAACTGCCAGCCCTCGCGGGCCAGCTTCTGCAGGATGCGCATCATGTCCACAGTGTTCTGCAGGATCACGGACGAGGCCACCATGTCGTTGTAGCGCAGCCGCTTCTGCTGCTCATCCGGATCGTTTTCGGCAATCACATCACCGCCGAAGGACAACCACTTGGAGAATCCGTTGTAGGACTCGATCTTGTTGGTGTTCGCGGTGACTTCCTGGCGCAACTCGCGGCTGCCGATCCAGTTGAGCAGGAAGATCGTGCGGATCACGCTGCCCAGTGCCTGGGCCGCATGGTAGAGCTTGTTGCGCCGACTATAGGAGCCGAGTTTTCGCAGCAGCATAGGCGAGGAGATTTTGCCGGCCTGGATGGACAGCGCGACCTGCATCAGATCTTGCCAGTGAGTTTCGATCGAGTGCCAGTCGGCAGTGTCGGTGAACAGGCGGTTGATATGCTTGTACGACGCACCGCGATCCGGCCTGCACATCACCAGGTCACGCCAGTTGCGGATACGCGGCATCAGGTTGATGCCCAGCAGATGGGTGAAGGCAAAGACTGTCGCCGATTGCCCCTGAGTATCTGAATACACAGTGTCTGCCTCGACACTGAGATCAGCCTTTAGCAGCCCCTCAATTACGTAAATCGCCTCCCATATGCCAGGTGGGATGAAGTGCTGGAATACAGCGATGTAGTTGTTGGCCACGTGCCGATAGGCCACGGCACCCATCTTGCGGTAGCGGAAGTGATAGCCGGCCAGCAGGTTGTCATCATAGAAGTCGAACTGCGTGCCGTCCGCTGCGACCGCCTTGCCATCGCCCCAGAGCTTAGGCAGATCAAGCTGCAGATAGAGTTCCACCAGCTCGCGGTTAGCCTTGTCCAGCTTCTCCAATGCTAGGTGGCGGCGATTCGTATAGGACAGCATGTGTGGCGTGACGTTACCGGCCAGATGCCGCGCGGCCTGGTTGGGGCCGAGATTGCAGCCCATGGCGAAGATGGTCATCAGATAGCGCTCGGCAGGCTCTTTGAGCTTCGGCTCGTTACCGGACATGGGACCGAAATGCCGCGTGAACTGAATCCAGTGCTCGATGTTGGCCATGATGTCGAGCACGTGCCTGGCCGGCATGCGCTGCATAAGCGCCGTCTGTAGTGAGATGGCCGAAGGTGGGGTGTCTCGCGCCGTTACTCGGCGCAACACCGGTTCTCCGGCTTCGTTAATCGATACGTCCCCTCGGCAAGATGGGAATTTGTCGTCCAGTTGTTGCGCGGTTTCCTCCAGCTGAGTCTGGAGGGAGGCAACAAACTCCTTGGCCGTGCATGGCAGCCCGACCTTTTCGCAGTAGGCCGGTAGTCGCTGGAGACATTCCTCCCAGGGCAGCAACTGCTTGCGGTAGTCGGCGAAGGATTCCGACCCCTGTACACACATGTCACCCGATCGCAGCTCGCTGGCCAGGTAGGAGAATACACAAACTTCTAGATAGCGCCGGTTGGTCGGTGGCCCCTCACTGGCAGGACGGCGAACGACCTTGACCCAGCGCTCCGACGCAAACGACAAGTCGACGTGCTCGTCGATCCATTCGCGGTGTAGATTCTCGCTGTCCTGGATCAGTTGAAGAGCCTGAACCAGCGATCGATCCTGAGTCGTGGGCTCCAGTTGAAGAAGGTGGCTTAGACGGAACAATAACGAGCGATGGGACTTGAAGTGCTTCCAGATCAGCGGCAGGTAGTTATTACCGCCGGTAGCCTGTACTTCGGCGCAAGTCTCACGCAACCGATCCAGATTGCCACCGGGGGAGAGGTATTCCCGAATTAGACTGCCAGCCTCCTGGTCATCCGGTTCTTGAACCAGAATCTGCACCACGCCATCCAGGGTCGCCACCAACTGCTCCAGCTTCTGGCGTTGCCGCGCCTGGATTTGCTCCAACTCCTCCTTGGCGCGTTTATGGATCGTCGAAATCCGTCGGATGAACATCTCGGCCAAGTGATCCCGGGTCCGCACGCGCATGCGGTAGATTAAGGCCAACATCAGCGTGTAGCGCTTCGGCAGTAAGCAGTCCTTCAACTCGGCTACGTCCGACGCCGCGGCTTGGG
The DNA here is from genome assembly GCF_002197815.1 of Pseudomonas oleovorans subsp. oleovorans. Taxonomy (GTDB): domain Bacteria; phylum Pseudomonadota; class Gammaproteobacteria; order Pseudomonadales; family Pseudomonadaceae; genus Aquipseudomonas; species Aquipseudomonas oleovorans. The sequence continues at coordinate 18,305 of NZ_NIUB01000033.1, read as the reverse complement.
CAGCGAAGTGACGGATCTTGGTGTCGACTATTCCTTCAAAAATGGCACCCAGATCCCCGAAGCTCTCTAGCCAAGCCAGATGATCGATCAGTACCTCCAAGTGCTTGCGAGATGGCTTCTTGGGCGCCTGCTTCAGCGCATTGAAGTCGCTCTGGCGTCGGCCGAAGTCAGTATCGAGCAGATCCTTTAGCTTGTGGATCACCTCGACTGGCGTTCTGGTTACTACAAGGTTGAATATTGCCTCTTGGGATTCGGCATGAATTCGCTCAGCAAGATCATTCAGGGTCGAGTACGCAGGGAGCTCATAATCCTGGCGGATCAGCTCTTCGATTACGGAGTTGATGATGTCGGCGCGCTGGTCAAGCACAAACGACATCGCTTTGGCATGCCGCTCGGCGAGCTCCATGGCATCGGAGCCGTAGAATGCCGTCACACCGAGGCGAGCTCGGATCGCGTTCATGTGGCGATATTGCTGGAACCACTTGTATTCCGCGAGTTTCACCTTGCTACGCTGACCCAACTCTCCGCGAATGAAGTCCACCAGTTGATTAGGTACGTCGGTGATATCAGGAAAATATCGGAGCACCTGAAAGGTCTTGAGGAGAACGGCGAGATTGAGGTGAAAGGGGGCCTTGGACTTGCTTCGTACCCACTTAATCTCATCATCTGAGAACGAAAAATCACGTTGCAGCTCAGCTTTTGAATACGCCTTTGGCAGAGTGGGATACGCCGTACGCTCTAATGAAGCCATAGGAACTCCTTTTCTGAGGAGTCAGAAAAGATAGTCCACGATCAGAGGCTGTGCGGTCTATTTGGTAAACTTTCTTGGCGTCAACACGTTACGAGCGAAGTGAGTGAATTTTCCCTTTATCTCGGCATGACCCCGTGTTCTTTAACCGCCTCGGCGAGATCAGGGATCGGAGCTTCGAGCAGCAGCGCTACCGGGCCAGCGGCCTGAACCTGGTGACGGCCGCCATTGTGTTGTGGAACACGGTGTACCTGGAGCGCGCCACTCAGGGGTTGGTCGAGGTCGGCAAGCCGGTGAACGGTGAGTTGCTGCAATACCTGTCGCCGCTGGGCTGGGAACACATCAACCTGACCGGCGATTACGTCTGGCGGCAGAGCCGCAGGCTGGAGGACGGGAAGTTCAGGCCGCTACGGTTGCCCGGAAAACCTTAGCGTACGATTTTTTCCGAATTCTGCGGGCTCCCCTACTGGGTTGGGCCGAAGTGTTCCGGGTTGGGTGGAGAGCAGCAGAGGCTCGCCGTTATTCTCGATGCGCACTGGTTCAGGTGAGCGCCCTGAGCGGAACCCGGTAGTCCTGCACGCGGAACTGGCAGAACGGATTGGCTGGCGTGGCAGGAGGCCCCTTCGCAGCGACAGCAAACGCCGGCAGGTGTCACCAGGGCGCTCACCTGAATCAGTTTCCCAACATCATCATCAGCACTACGGGGAATAGGCATGGGCTGGAAAGCACTCAAGGACGCCTACGGCATCACACACAACGTCTGCGTCACCAGCGTAGGCATCTGCATCGGCAGCGGTTATGTCCATGACCTTGTGGTCGTCGATCCGGTATCCGGCAGGGTCCGCGAGAACGAAGCCTTCGGGCGCATCCTCTCCCAGTATTACCCTGCGTTGGCTGAAGCTTCGCCGGCTGAAATTCTCGGCCAGGTCCAGGCAGAGGACACATTCGAAGCATCTATCCCTGTTTACACCTACGAAGGCGCCGAAATTATCGAGAAGCGCTGTGAAGTCCTTGGCTGGCCTAACACAACGCATGATGGCGACCTCATGTATGACAACAAGTACAGCGCTGATCGCGATGTGGTCATTGGCTGGGCAAAACGAAGTGCGATGCTCGAAGCGAAACACCTTGGAGAGGCAATTGAGCGCCTGCAAATACAGCTTTGTGATTTGCAGAATCGCCTGGCAAGTGCGCGTACTTGCCGAGTGCGGCTTGATGCCGAACACCCGGCAGTGCCTGCAACTGAATACTAATCTGGGATCGAATTTATGAAGCGGATCATTGTTCGCAGCTCAGTTGCTGCCATCGCGATTTTTGTTTGTGTCGTTGGATTCCAATTCTTCAACAACTCAGTCCAGTTGGCCCATGCAGGTGAGGCTGCCCTTGCTGCATGGGAGAAGAATCCCGAACAGAGTTCTGATGTTGCGCACTACCGAGCCGAATGCCTTTTAAAACCTGCAAATGACCCGGCGAACCCTGTCCCAGTTCGTCCTGAGTCATACCGGGAGTGCGCAGCTCGAATCGGCACCCTGGAGTTGGGGGCGGCAGTAGAGAAAGCCATGGCTGCCGTGCCTGTTCCGGCACCACTCAGCTGGTTCTGATAAGGGGGTGGCAATGGCGACGTTGACGCTTCCGCTCAAGAGCGAGTATTTCGAAGCAATCAAGCAGGGAGAGAAGCGAGAGGAATTCCGGCTTGTGACGCCCTACTGGCGAAAGCGGCTTGAGGGGAGGTGTTACGACTCCATCGAGCTGACTTGCGGCTACCCCAAACGGGATGACCTGAGCCGGAGACTAAAACGCCCATGGAAAGGCTACCGGATCACGACTTTGACGCATCCGCACTTCGGGGATGAGCCTGTTCAGGTGTACGCCATCAACGTTGAGCAATAACCCATCTACGCGTGATCTGGGCGTGGTGGCCAACTGACACAAAGTGCTTCGTGTTGAATGGAAGCATTCGAGAGGACGCCTTTATTCTCCGATGAACTCACAATTCACCTCGGAGAGTGCTTGTGTTCAAGAAGAAAGCGTCAACAACGATTCTGGCTGCCGTAATTATGGCCATCGCGGGCACAGTTAGTGCCGGCCAAGAAATCCACGTAGCCAACTGGAATGACTACATAGACCCAGCCCTGCTCGCACGATTTGAGAAAGAATCGGGAATTACGGTCCACCACAAGACCTACGAGACTGGGGAGGAAATGGTAGCGCTCATAAAGTCGAGTGATCCACTCGATGTAGTGGTGCCTGCTACCGATACGCTCCAGGAGCTGATAAGTGGGAGCCACATTAGGCCTTTCGACGCATCGAAGATCGAAGGCTTCTATGATTCGCAGCCGCTGATCCGCAGCCATCTTTTTCGCCAAGACCCAACATTGAGCTACGCAGCCCCGTATTTCTGGGGGCGCGTCGGCGTGCTACTTGATCGTGGTAAGGCAGAGGCAGCGCTTGGGCGCCCGATTGAGCAAACCTGGGGCCTGATGTTTGACGAGGCATCAGTTCAAAAGCTCAGCTCATGTGGTGTCAGCATTCTTGAGGGGCGCGAAGAAGTCTATTCGCTGATCATGAACTACAAGGGTCGTAGTCTTGATTTCGCCACGAAGCGCTCACTTGAGGAAGTGGATCAGTCGTTGACCTCCTTGAAGCCACACTACGCGATGGTTGATAGCGCGGCCTACATCGAGGCAATTTCAGAAGGGAAACTCTGCATCAGCATGGCTTGGGAAGGCGATGCCCGTGCGCTAATCAAGGATAATCCTAATCTGGAGTACATCCTGCCTGATGAGGGCACGATGTTCTTTCTCGACACTATGGCGATCACATCGAAGTCGCAGAATTATGAGGCTGCGCGGGAGTTCATCAGCTTCTTTATGCGCAACGACGTGGCCCAGCAGAATGCTGAGTACACGCTCTACAACACCCCAAGCGAGACAGCGCTGGCTGCCATGAAAGCTAATGCAGGAAGCACGCAAGCGACGACCCTCTACTGGGATAAGGGCGTCCATGTTTTCACATACAAGGCACCGCGCCCAGAACTGGAGAGTAAGTTCCGGGATACCTGGAGCCGCTTCGTAGAGAAACCACATAAGGTTGCGAGCACAACTGATACAGCAGGCGTTATGAATTGATGAGCGCCACGGGCAACGCCTGTGGATAGCGAGCATTCGAGCAGCTGTTAGGCTGCTCGCCTTTTACCCAAAATCAGGAACACCCATGTCCATTGCTAACCAACCCGTAGACTTCATAGCTGCATCACTAGCTGACGCTGACTCAGCGTTCGTTGATGACTTTGTGCAGAACGGGCCAATTCCAGGTGGTGCTGAGGGTGCTTACCGTTATCTGCTTGCAGTCGCTCTGCGTAAGAAGACAGCACCTGAATTAGCCGCTGAAACGGGTGTAAGCGAGGCGGTTGCCGGGCGCCTGCTGGAATGGCTCGAAAAAGGGACCAAGGAATGACGGACAGCATGAGTGCAATAGTCAGGGTATCCCGCGAAAAGGTTGATGAGGCGATTCGTGCTATGGCCTCTATCAACAGTGGAAATGCACATCAAATTAAAGTCCCGCAGGACGATGAGCCGGTGTATTGGCAGCGGCGTGAGTGGGTCAACTGGGCAGTTCAGGTAGGCAAAGAGCTTGCTGCTGATGTAGCCAAGATGAATGATCTGCCTTCGGATACGAAGCATGCTGAAATGGCGTACCTGCCTGTAGACGCTATAAGCCTGCTCAAGATTTGGCAAATCCATCTAGGTTCCTGCCGCGAGAGTTGCGACGAGTCTGGAAAGGAGCTTTGGGATCGTATCAATGCTGCCATTGAGCGTGCCCAACCCGCATGCGCTTATCAGGTGCAGGATGTTGCTCTGAGCAAGGGGGTCTAATGTCACGTCACACCATTGATCTTCCCTCCACCACTTCGGCTGGCCGAGCAATCGTTGTAATAGGCTTTCAGGTGGGCGTAAGTGGTCCTCACTACTTTTGCTACCTGTTCGACGCAACTGATCCCATGACAACCCCGCTGTGGAACTCTTTGTTTGCCCCAGGTTACGGGGAGGTTCAGGAGGCGGACGGTTTCGATGAAGTGCTCCAGAAGTGGGGTGTGCAACTGCCCGATTTTTTGAAGCGAGCGTTGCGTGAGGACTGGGTAAAAACTCAGCTCAACACCGAATACTGCTGGCAAGCAGACGGTAGCTTCGACCAGATTCGCTGAGCAGCGATATTCACTGACAGATTGCGCAAAACCGGAATTATGTAGCAAACGCACAAAGTCAGAAGCCCGCAAAATCGCGGGCTTTGTGCATTTAATGAGGGGCTGAATCCATCGCAGTCAGTACGTCCTCTGCGAAATAGGCTGGCCCCCGTCTTGGCGACAAGCCGTGTCCGCTGCATCGACCAAGGCATCAATCGCGTCCGTCAGTGCGCCCGGAGCCGCATAAGACACCGACAGCATCCCATGCTTTTCCTTGATATCCAGCCAATGAAAGCCTTCACGTAGTTCGCCTTGAATCAGCACATCGACATTGGCGCATAGGGAGGAAATATCCGACAGCCAGCTATCCGGCACGCTGTTATCGACTCCCCGTCCTGTTTTGAACTGCTAACGGTAACGATGGCGAATGTCGTCATGTCGCATGCGGCCTCCCTCTTGCACTTCTGTTTGAATGTCGCCGTTACAGCAGCTTACTGCCAAGGTCGCTGATTTTCGCCAGCAGCACCTGCCGTTTAGCCTGATCGTGTTCGGCGTGTGCCTGCTCGACCAGTGCGGCCAGTTCACGGTGCCGTGGGTTCTTCGCGTCGAACTGCGGCACGCTCAGATGCTTGAACACGTTGCCAATTTGGGTCTTGATGACGTGGCTTTCGATGAACTGGCGCACTTTCGCAGTATTCAGCATGCCGCACAGAAAGTACGCCGGTTCTGCCGCATCAAAATCCACAAAGAACAACTTGTGGTCGGGCACGACAACCCGCTCGCCAGCACCCGGTACGGTAGCAGTGGACACGACGGCGGCGCAGAAATCCTTCTGCTCTGCCCATATCACTTTCCATGGCGCGAAGGTATAGTTTCCGACGTTGTAGACGGCGTAGTACGGTGCGTTAGGCATCCGCCCACGATAGGTCGAACGGCGGGCCAGCAGCTCGCGGAATGACGTGAAATAGCGGCCTAACTGTGGCATTTCGGCATCGATCAGCGCTTCGGCACCATCGTACTCTTCCTTGGTAATGCCACGGTTCGGCACCAACGCATACAGTTCGTCTTTCGGGCTAACGTAGCAAGCCGAAAAGTCACTGGCTCCTTTCAGCAACGGGTAGAGCATGTCCGGCTCAATCCAGTGACGCTGCTTTGGACCTATGTTTGTCTTGCCTGCCTCGGGGCGGGTTTCGATCTGCACCAAGTTGCCGTCTTCGCTGACGCGGGTGACGGACACGAAATAGATCCCGTTCAAGTCCACGGTGACGCCTTTGCGGCCCTGCGCCCACTCGCTTTGTCCGGTCAGGCAGGCCATCGAGGCAAACTCCCCAACCGGCAGTACCGCCCACGGAGAGCCTTCACCACCAACGGGGGTGGCCTCTTGCTGGTCAATGATCACGCCGGACAGCGCGGCGGCCTTGTCCAGTGACGCCGAAATGACTTTCTTGGCCCCAGGCGCGGCATTCCACACATAGTAGGGGAGCGGGTAGCTCGGAACACGCGACCGGCTTTTGCTTGCAACGAAAATGGCCGTCTTGTTGGCCGCATCCGGGAAGGGTTTAAGCGACTTGAGGTCGTCTACCGATTCGGGGATCAGGTTATAGCCATCCTTGATGCGGAAGCGCCGGAAGCCTTCCGATGAGGGAGACTGGAACAGGGTCTGCGTGACCAGGAAGGCCAGTTGGCCTTCTTCCTTTAGCCACTTGTCGGACACCGTGTATGAAATCATCGCGGAGATATCCAGCTCGTTACCACCATGGTGCGGCGTACTGGAGAAGATGTCATAGTCGCGGCAGGTTGGCATGACTCGCTCCCGATACAACTCTGGCAGCTTCGACCAACGCACCCACGGCGGATTGCCGATCACCACGTCAAATTCTCCGGCAGTGGCCGACCAGAAAAAGTTGCGCACGATGCGGAACCAGATGCCATTCCAGTTCTTGCGATGCAGATCAAGCACCCGCCCATAGGTTTCCGATAGAGGGAGACGCCAAGAGTCAGCTTCCTCCTGGCTTAACTGGCGACGAGCGATCAACTTCTGTTCAACATCAGGGTAGTCGGTATCTGCTTCGACCAGTTCCCCCATGGTCGAGAACACCGCATCGAGGCGCTTGCGATCCAGCGCCAATGCCGCAGGCAAGGTCACTTTCAGGTTGGCGACCTGGCTACCGATGGTGTACTCCACCGTGTCTTCGTCGCTATCTGGATTGCGAGCGGGCGAATACACCGCATCAGCCAGCAGAACAGGCAGTTCAATGCGAGAGCCAGGGCAGGCTGCCAGTAAGTCGGTAATGGAAATCAGCAGATTGACCCGCGCCGCTTGTACGGCCAAGGGGTTGAGGTCGAAGCCCCACACGCTACGGGTGATATGTTCCAGCGTGGCTTTTTGCGACCAACTCGCCGCTTCGGCCTGTTGGCGAATGCGCTTGATCGTTGCCAGCAGGAATGATCCAGAACCACAGGTCGGGTCGAGGAAGCGCTTATCAGTCCAGTCGGAGACGCCGGTTTTGTCGAGCGTGACCTCTACCAACCAGTCCGGGGTATAGAACTCGCCCAAGCTCTTGCGCAGCGCATCGGGCACCAAGTCTTGGTAGAAGTGTTTGAGCACGTCCCGTGAACGGGCAACGGTCAGATTGTCAGTGCGGTACATCGCCAGGCCAACCAGAACTTGCCGCAGGCCACGGCAGATGTCGGCTCCATGTGCCGGATCGGTAGCAGCGTCGAGATACCAACTGAAAATGGCCTCTTCAACAAACCCCTGAATCCCTGCGCGGCTAAAGAATTCGCCACGTTCGATCTCGGCGGCAATGCGCTGAGTCAGCTCGACATCGCCAAGCACCGAGGCAGCCTCAGCAAAGCCCTTGTAGGCAGTATGGTCGCCAAGCATGGAGACGATTTCGGCACCGAGCAGCTTGATGAGGAGAGAGTCATAGGTGTGAATGACAAATAGTGCGACCGGAATGATGCTGTTGCTTGCTTGCTTGCTTGCTTGCTTACAGGTCAGGTTAAAGCCAATGCTGCGCAAGATGTCATCAACCTGGTTGGCCGACAAGTCGGCCACCTGGCCGTACAGGTGACGCCATTCTTCGAATAGCATCTTGATCTTGTTGGGGCCTTTCGCGGCCAACTGGCTCATGAGCGAATCAGCCAGCGCTTGCATCATGCCCGCACCGGCTGGCGACATGTGGCCGAAATCTTCGATCAGGTTTTCTGGGGTGACTGCACGGCGCTTGGCATCTTTCAGTGCCTGTGCGACCAACGACACCGATGACTCGCAGATCGGCATCAGGTGGCGATGCACAATCTGGTCGTCCTGCATGAAAGCGAAGGCGACATGGCGGCCGTCTGTCGCAATCCCGATGTAATCTGCCGAGTCTTCGCCTTCACTCTCTGAACGGCGCTTGATGTACTTGTCCAGACGGTCGTACACCGCCTCCTTGAAGGCGGGACTGCTGGTCTTTCCGCCAAATAAGCCCGCATTCTTGAATTCGATGACAACACCGTTGTAGTAGGCATCGTTGCGTTCGCGTTCAGCCTGAAATTGCACGCCCAGCGCGCTTTTCAGTTCACTCAGCCAGAGGAATCGTACCTCTTCTTCGGTGACACAGCGTGCTACGCCGCTGGTCAGTCGGTCTGTCAGTTCTTGATACATAGTCGGCTCACAGTCGAATTTCGTTAACGCCCAACGCCTTCATGCACTGCATGAAGAACACGAAGCTGAACGTTCCCCGGTTGATCTTGTTGGCAATGCCCTTGTAGCTCTCGTCTACGCCAATTGCGGCCAGCCGCTGTATCAGCTCCTCGTAGTTCACTCCCGCCAGCACCATCTGCGACTTCAGTAGGTTGGTGGCGCGTTGATTCCAAGTCTGTTCATTCATGGCGACCTCGCTATTTATGAAGAATACTCTACCACAAAAGGGATATTTCCCTAAATATAAGTTCGATAAGGCACAGATATGGCATATAATCCACATATATGTAGAAACGAGTTGCTGCCATGTCACAACACTTCCTGCTCTCCGCCCAAGCTCGCACCCTGTCGCTGCGCAAGATTTATTCGCTCAGCGACGATCAGGCATTCGAGATGTTCAAGCAGAGCTGTTGGGGCCATCACGACGCGATCTGCCCGTGCTGCGGCAGCATGGCCAAGCACTATTTCATCAAGACCCGCCGCCAGTGGCGCTGCCGCGACTGCAACCACACGTTCTCGGTCACGTCCGGCACGATCTTCGCCAGCCACAAGCTGCCGTTGAAGGTCTACCTAGCCGCCATTGCCATCTACTGCAATGCCGTGAAAGGCTTGTCGGCCCTGCAACTGGCGCGTGATCTGGACGTGCAGTACAAGACCGCCTTCGTGCTGGCGCACAAGATTCGGGAGTCGTTGATGGCTCAGCGCGATGAAACCGAACTGGACGGTGAGGTGGAATTGGATGGGGCCTATGTGAACGGGCATGTGCGCCCGAAGAACAAAAAGGCCGACCGTGTGGACCGTCGCTTGGCCGAGAATCAGAAAGCAGATAAGCGCTGCGTGTTCGTGATGCGCTCACGTGCTGAGTCAGGCCAAGGCGGCAAGCGCACTCTGACATTTGTAATGAAGAGCGAACATCAGGCTGGCGTGCTCAAGCTGGCAGGTCGCTTCATTCGCAAGGGAACAACTGTGTTTGCTGACGAAGCGCCAGCCTACGACCCCCTGCACGCTTACTTCCCGACCAATCGCGTCAATCATCAGGTCGAATACCGTTCGGACGATGGAGTGACCACCAACATGGCCGAAAGCTACTTCTCGCGCTTCCGCCGCATGCAGTACGGCCAGGTACACAAGTTCGGCATCATGTACCTGAACCACTACGCCAATGAAGCCGCCTACCGGGAAGACAATCGCCGCATGAGCAACGGCGAGATGTTCTTCGACATCCTGATGAAGTGCGCCGAGACGCGCACCTCGCGAGATTTTGGCGGCTACTGGCAAGGCAACAAGCGCCTGATGGAACATCTGGTTCACTGAGCCAGATCAGCTAGCTTCCACAGATTGCCGGACTCGTTGCGGCCAACCTTCACCAGCAAGCCAGAACTGGCGGCGCGACGCAGCACCGCGTCCAGGCCATGATGAACAGCCTTGAGTGCATCCTCTTCAAAACCCTTGCAGGCATGAATGCGCTGGGCAATCTCGCCGGTGCTACCTTGCCCACCCATCTCGCGCAGCGCCTCCAGCATCAGCCGGTGGCACTCACCATTGGCAAACAGCCGGCTGCTCTGCCGTACTTGCTTGGGTCGGATGGTGCGCAAGTCATACTCTGGGTCGAATAGCTTGATGGTGGCGTCGAGATGCTGCATATCGCCCTGTAGCCGAGCGATTTCGTGCTGATAGTGCGAGATCAGGCCGGAGACTTCCGACCGTTTGGCGACCAAGCCAGAAACTACATGTGATTCAGCCATGAAAATACCCCTGTCCGAGATGGAAACAGGGGTATTTTGGTTTGATCGTGGCAGATTAGTCTTGTGCGTTTGCTACATAATTCCGCGCAAAACGACTATGGGAACTGACACCACTGAGCGCTCGCTTGCGAATGGCGTGAGCGAGGGTTTCTCGAAGAATGAAGTCTTCATCCTGCGAATCAACCCCAGCAGGAAGGTCGCGTTCTACGTCCACGCCTTGATTTTGTACTCCCTGTTCCTGCTTGGGACATTTGGCCAGCAGCCACTCCTGGATTACCTCGAAAAGTCGTCTGAGGCCGAAATGGTCGAAGAACTACTGCCTGCGATGAGGGAGCTTGCTCAGCAGGGAAAGCCAGCTGCTGCGGTGTGGTTGTTGAAGCATGACTGGGAGGCTTCCAAGGCATCCGGGTTCAGTGCAATAACTGACGCGGCGTTGACTGGCGATCCTGAGAGCATGTTCACCTACGGGGTGCTCCAGTACGACCTGGAGCGCTTCGATGTAGGTCGGGTGTGGATTGAAAAGGCTGCTGCCGAGGGGTATCCGACCGCCGTAAGGTTCCTCCAGAACAGTGACAGGTAGTCTCGCTGAGAAACTGCATGCAGTTGGGATGATGAGCTGTATAGGGCCGGCGTAGAGTCGCTGCATCTGGCTTGCGGAGGATGCGCCCCTTGAACGAATCGAAGTTGACCTACATCGCGCTGGCACTTGGTGCCGGCGCACTCGCTGTAAGCGTTGCATCGGCAGTGCTTAGCGCCCTTCCCAACAGCAACAAGATTGCTTCGCTGTCTACCGAGGTGGCTGACCTGCGCAAGCAAAACGTCTCGCTCACCGAACAGCTCGAAATCGCCAACCAGAATCGATCCCGAATTGATGAGCTGGACATAGGCCTGACAGCGATGGCCAACGTCCTGAACATCGACCGCAAGCAGTTGGCCAAGGCCATGATGGCAATGAAGTCTACGGACTCCAAACTGGGTCAAGCGCAGCTGAATAGCGCGACCAGCCCGAAGGCCGCTCAGCCTTCGTCCGTAACTCAGCAGTTGCCCCCAGCCGGCTCCGCTGCTCCAGCCTCCCCTGTAGATCGTCCAGCTCCAGGCGTGACGGAGGTGCCTGTAGTTCCTGTTGGCGCCAGTTCTGGTAAGCAGCCGGCTGGACAGGACTTGGCGCTTGAGGTGGACAACCCATTCGCTGATGCCTCTATCCATGCCGGTGGAGAGATTCCGGCGCCGATAGCAGTTGTACCAGCTGGAGCCCCAAAGCTGACCATCGAGCATGTCGATTCGATCCTGGCCAAGCGTATCTCTGAGAAGTGGTACAAGCCGGCAGGCTCATCGGCAAATCTCAATGCTCTCATCCAGATGAAGATGACTCGCGAGGGCAAGGTCGATTCCGTGGTGCTGACTCGCCCGTCTGGCAACGCTGAATTCGACACTTCTGTGATCAGCGCTGTGAAGTCCATTGGCGCAATTGACGAGGTTCAGCGCCTGTCCGATGCCGACTTCGAAAAGGCCTACGCCAACAGGATCATCCAGTTCACTCCCCAGATGGGCGATTGAGGCCGTCACAGCGGTCCTCGCCTCCCAGTTTCAAGATTGAGGATCGTGCTGGCCTTGCCGGCTGGATACCCTGGCCACGGCGTTATACTCAGCGCACCTATCACTGAGCTGCCTTTGCCCTCCATGAAATCCTCTACAGCATCCATACCCGAAGCACCTGCTAACCCACCTGGGGAGGTGCGCTCGGGTTCCGATGCAGAGGCACTGGCTGCCCGCTACCGTCAGAGCGGCAAGTCTGCCAACACCGAGCGAACCTACAAAACCCACATCAACCACTACCGTTATGTTTGGGGTGGGTTTTTGCCTGCCGGTGAAGACGCTGTTTGCCGGTACTTGGCCACCTATGCGCAGAGCTTGAAAGTGAGCACCCTGCGGCAGCGGTTGTCGGCCTTGTCCAAGTGGCATAAACAGCAGGGCTTCTTCGACCCGACTACCAGCTCTGCGGTCAAGCAGACCATGAAGGGAATTGCCAAGGAGCACCAGGATCGCCCCAAACAGGCATACCCTCTGACGTTCAGGCATTTGCTCGCCATCTGCGACCAGCTCGAAGCCGAGAAAATGGCATCCATTCAGGCGGGCGATCAAGGGGGCATTCTTCGCACTCATCGCGACCTCGCCCTGGTCCTGGTTGGGTTCTGGCAGGGCTTCCGAAGCGATGAGCTGAGCCGGGTCGCCGTTGAGAACGTGAAAGCAAGCCGCACCGATGGGATCAGCATCTTCCTGTCTCACAGCAAGACAGATCGAGACGCAAGCGGGCGCATATACGAAATGCCAGCGCTAAGGGCCTACTGCCCTGCCTCCGCCTATATCGACTGGATTCAGGCCTCTGGCATCACCTCGGGGTTGGTGTTTCGCTCAATCAACCGCTGGGGGCGGTTGGCCGAAACCGGAATCCACAAGCAGAGCATTGGCCACATCATCAACAGAGTGGCTAACGCCCTTTTCCCCGGTGAGCCCCATTTCAGTACCCACTCCCTTCGCCACGGCTTCGCAGACTGGGCGGTACGAGCGGGTTGGGATATGACCATGCTGATGGAGCACGTTGGGTGGCGCTCCATCGAGAATGCCAAAAGGTACATGCCGAAGCGCAAGGATTTTGGAACGCTTGCTCTCAACCAGCCGGTTTTACCAGCGGGTGGCGATTTGAGTAACGCCGGCAGCGCGAACACCCTGCTCTCACATTTCCAGTCGTCGCCAGACAGCGACTGATCCCGGTTCTCAGCTATCAACACATTGGAGTGACAATGGAAGCACAAGCAAAGCTCGATAGGGCAGACGAAAAGAACAAGCGCCTGATTGCTAGTGTGCTCAGAAGCCCTTTCATTCGAGGGATGCACGCGGACCCCGAGTGGCTGATGATGCACGGGAGCCCAGGCGAACGGGCTGCGTTCGTGCGGCTGGCTCGGCGCCGTACTTTCCTCATGCTGGGTGGGGTTGCGCTGATCGTTGCCGTCATTGGATCGTTACCGTCCAAGCCAGTTGCTGCGCCTCCAGCCCCCACCCTTTGAGCCGGCAGGCTCCGTTGTTCGGATACAGCTTCACGAAAGCGCCTTCTCAAGCTCATCCTCGGTTGAGACAACGGAGGGTGTCTTTCAGGTCCAGGGCGCTGTGACTGGTGCATCCGGTGACGTGGCCACGATGAAAACGGTGGATCAGCACGGGGTGGTTAGACGCGAGCTGTGCATCGAGTCCAAGTTCAAGTCTGCGTGCTACACGCTGCTTTAGCGCCGCCTGGATGCCGCTGATTTGTCAGCAGCCTCGAAATCGCCGAGAATGCCCATACGCGATTGCGTAGTCAGTGATCGAGCAGTGGTCATGGATGATGTAGAAAACTCGGTCACAGAACAAAGGCGCCCTATGGCGCCTTTGTTCTTTCTGGGCATCCGAGCCGCACGCCTAATGCTGCGAAGTAACTGCACCATGTTGGGGTTCGCCTGTTAGGTGCGGTCAGTATCATGGCGAAGTACCAACAGATTGGTCCGCAGCCCATAAACACAGAATCACCTTCCTCTGACCTACAGAACCCCTCTCTTGCTCCCCCTTCCGAGCCCGTATCCATAGCCCCTACTGAGGTCCAGTAAGAGCCCACTGCTCCATCGCGATAGAGGCCGCCAGCAGGGCGTACTGCTGGCGCTGAGTGTTGATCCAGTCCACCAGTGCGTCGAGCAGCCATGTATTCATCGACTTGGTGCCGGTGCTCTGCTCAGCAACAGCGTTCACTACGCCCTCACGTATGGTGTCTCGGACGCTGGGCGGAAGCCTCATCACGAACTTTCTCGGGCTCTTGCACTTGGCCAAGTCAAAGCTGGGGACCTCAGCCAGGATTCGTGCAGCTACATCTTCGCCCAGATGCGCCTTGAGGATGTTGACCATTGCGGCGGCTCGCTTCACCCCCGCCAGGGCCTCCAGAACTGCCGCGACTGACTCCGAGTTCAGGCTGCGGCCCTGGTGCCTGCCAATAGCAGCCAGCTCATCGAACAGCTCATCGAAGCCGCGAATCACGAACTTGTCAGCGGTGCGGCTGCTGTACTTTGGCCTCGGCGCAGGGCCAATTCGGGCAGCGGCTATAGCACGCTGCATTGCCGCGATTGCCAATGGATTGCTTAGGCCTTTCATCAATACCTCACTTCACGTTTGAGCCAGGATCAGGCTCGCACTTAACTGGTTTGTCTCGGTACAAGGCCCAGGCTGACTGGAACCCGGAGTAGTGGTCGGCGTCAACGAAGACCGTCTCGCCACAATGAGGCTGGACCTTGAGCATGTAGGCTTGGCTTACCTCTGGTGGAACAACGGTGTCGTTCAAGCCGATCAGGTGTCGCTGTGGTACGGCGGCAAGCCTATCGGCGAAATCGACAGGGGTCATTGACCCTGAAAGCGGCGTCAGGCCTTTCAGCTCAGTCCAAGCCTTCGGATCGACGTTGCCGGCGATGGTTTGCACCAGGGAAACGTCCGTCCGGGTTGCCGCCAACAGCAGTGCGATGGCGCCACCACCGGAATACCCGACCAGCTCGAAGTCTCGCACCCCATATTGGGATTTGAGGGTGTCGAGCACTTCGCTTGCGGCTTGAAGCACGTCCTTGCCGAAGCGATGCGTGGTCCAGAGTTTCTGTTTGCAGTTGGCACCGAGGACAAACTGGCACGGGCGGGCGAGATAGACTGCTGGTGCTGGGTCTGCAACGACCAATCCCGGCACCAAGCTCTTTACTGGTGTCGGGTCATCGCTCACGGTGCGGCTAGTGATCCAGGCGCGGCCATCGCCCTCGATGTACACGCGAAGGCGTTGTTCTTGTCGTGCTGCGGGTTGAAGGGTCTGGATGGTGAACTGCGACGTTTTGACGGCAACCGGCTTTAGACCACTGCCCTCGCTGACTCGCGCTAGGTCCATAGGCTTCATCGCGCACCCGGTGGCCAGAGTAATGCTGGCCAGCAGGCCTGCACGAAAAAGCTGCTTTCGAACTGCATTCATGGGTAGCTCTCCCCTTAAAACAAACCCGCCTCAGAGGCGGGTCTGTTCATCCCAAGCGTGCCGTTAGAAGTCGTAACGGGCCTTGAGGGTCATGGTGTCGGCGTTGAAGTCAGCCTTACGGGTGTAGTCGTAGGATGCGCCGATGGTGTAGTTGCCTTTGGTCCAGTCCAGACCAACGCCAGCTTCGTAGGTCCACTTGGTCGCCGGAGCGCCGGTAGTCGCGAAGGTGGCGCCGCCGAGTGCATAGGCCGAGGTGGTATCAGCCGAGTCCTGGGCGAAGTCGTGGAAGGCCATCAGGCGAGCGCTCGGCTTGAAGTCGCCGTAGACGCCTTCCAGCTTGAAGCCGCCGCCAACGTCGAAGACTTCCAGCGACTGACTGCCGGTGCGCAGCGCGGCCTGGGTGCCCTTCTCGGTGAAGCTGTCGATCTGCACCTTGGCGTAGCGGCTTGCCAGAGTCGGGATCAGGTCCAGGTTCTCGTTCAGCTTGATGGTGTAACCAGCGCTCAGGTCGGCTGCCAGGACATTGGAGTCGTAGTCGCCCTTGGCGCGCTCACCAGCGATGTAGCGCTTCGACTCGTTGTCGCTCTGGCCATAGGACAGGCTACCGATAACCGAGTACGGACCCTGCTCCCACGCGCCGTAGGCAGTCAGGAGTGTGGTGGCCACATCGGTGTCGTTGCCGGTGTCAGAGGAAACATCGGTGCGAACATGGCTCAGGGCGAGGCCCAGAGTGGTCTGCTCGTTCAGCTTGCCATCGGCGCCGATGATCAGGCCGGTGGAGTCGGCGTCGTAACCGGCGATGCCGCCGCGCTCACCTTGGTCGCTGTTGCCGTGCAGCACTTTGACCCACGCGCCGGTTTCGATCAGCGCGTCACCCGAGTTCGCACCCAGCGAAGAAGCACGGCTGCCAATGGCCGAGTTGGTCAGGCCGGTCGCTGCGAGCGAAGCGGATTGCGCTGCACGGTTGGTTTCCGGCTGGAGCTGGCGTGCCAGCTGGCGCAGTTCTGCATCGTTGGCGTTGATGAAGGTCTGATACAGGCTGCTGTTCACCGGCAGCTTGGCCAGCACGCTGTCGATGAAGGCCTTGGTTGCAGCGACGCCGTTGCGGTCTACGCCGGCATTCGCCAGACCTTCACCGGCTTGGCTGCCAGTCGCGAGGCCGATGTTGGCGGTGACGCTGTTGTTCTCGAACGCGACGTTGGTGACGGCCAGCAGAGGGGTCAGGGTCTTCACTTGAGCGCCCAGGTTCTCCAGTTGGTCGGCGCTCACCAGCACGTACTTGGTGCTTTCTTTGGTGAACTGGCCCGGATTGGTGGTCACGCCGATGACGCTACCCTGCTCCAGGGTGAGCTTGCCGTCCACCTCGACGATGGCCTTGCTCGGGTCGGTGCTGTTGTTGACGAACAGGCTCAGGCCGGCACCGTTACGGACGAACATATCGCCAGTCACGTTGGTGACTTCCGCTATGTAAAGCTTGCCAGCGGTCACATCCAGCTTGTTGGCCTCGATCAGCCTTGAGTAGATGGCCACGTTGCCGTTCACGAAGGCATTACGGATACCTTCAATGTCACCGATGATGGTGCCGCCGTTCAGGTGCAGGATGGTTTGGCCGTTGCCGTCGATGGCGGAGTCGCCGCCTTGGATGGTGCCGGCGTTCTGCGTGATGCGGTAGAAGTTGCTGGCGTTGCTGGTTTCACCAGGGCCGGTTTGCAGCAGGTCGTTAGTGACTTTGATGCCCACGCCATCAGCGACAATGGTGCCGTTGTTGATGATGCCTTGGCTCAGGGCGTTGTTGCCGAACGACTCACGGCTCTCGATGCCGATGGAGTTGGCACCTTGGGCGCGGATGGTGCCGGTGTTCAGGATGCGGTTGTAGTCAGAGCGGTCCATGCGGATGGCCACAGCATCGTCGCCGTTCACGTTGATGGTGCCGCCGTTTTCAACGTCCTGGCCGAAGTTGACCATGCTCAGCTCGATGCCGCGAGCATTCTGGCCGGTCACGCTGATGGTGCCGGTGTTCACCACGTCGCGGTCGATGGTGGCGTACTTCACGGTGTCGGTCGGGTCTTGGTCTTGGCCGTCCACCTTGATCCCCGAGGCGTTGCGGGCCTGGACGCTGATGGTGCCTTTGTTGATCACGTCGCCAGACAGTTGGACGTTCTCCAGCATGATGGCTGCTTGTTCATCGACAGGGGCGATGCCGGAAGTGTCGGTCACGTTGATGGTGCCGTTGTTCACCACATTGCCGATGGCGTCGTCGGTCACACCGCTCTGACCGATCACGGTATCTGCGATATTGATGCCGGAAGCGTTGTAGCCGTTGGCATTGATGGTGCCGTTGTTGATGAAGCTACCGCCGATGGCGCCATCAGCGGAATCGTCCTCGATGCCGATGGCATCAACGTTGTTCCCGCTCAGGTTGAAGTTCGCATCGTTCACGAAGTTGCCCGAAATCTGCGGGCCGTCGAAGTCGATGCCGTCTTCACCAGCGTTGCGGTTGGCGGTGCCGGTCAGCGTCATGCTGGTGAAGTTGCCAGTTGCGACTTCAATGCGGGTGCTGCCGCTGACGTTGATCTGACTGGGTGCCGGTGCTGCGTGAGCGCTGGATGCTGCTGCGATTGCCAGTGCCAGGATGGTCTTTCTGCTAATGGTCGCCACGTATCTATTTCCTTCTGGTTACGTCCGATTTCGCCCTGCATCGAGTGGCAAGTGCCGGGCAGATTGCTTTGCGGAACGAATCATAACGACCGTGACGTGGGATTCCACTCCTGATCGGGGCATTTCCTTTGGCTATGTCTGAGTTAACTGTTGCATATCCCTATACCCCAACGCCTCTTTCAAGCAAATCAATGGGTTGAGCTGTGTTTTGTAGCGCTCAAGCAGGCGGCGCCAGCCCAGATAGTTCGTTAGGTACT
>NZ_NIUB01000032.1 GCF_002197815.1 Pseudomonas oleovorans subsp. oleovorans | reverse complement strand
CTGGCCTGGTTCGACCGCCTGGGATTAGCCCGACTCTCATAACCTCAATCCCTCGAACCGCCCGGTGCGGACCCGCATGCCGGGTGGTGTGGCAGGGGCGCAGTTCATCAGAACTGCCCCCTATGCCGATTGCGTGGCCACTCTGCCTGTCAGGTGCATGGCGCAGCTTGTGTCGGCGCCTGTGCTGCTGCCATTGGCAATATCCATGGTCACTATCGAGAGCACTGATTTCTGTCTAGCGCTGCATCGGCCTAATGTTGAGCCCAACAGAGCTTGAGTTGGATTGGAGGTCATGATGTCCCGTATCGATGTGGTTTCCCTGGTTGGTAGTGCGGTACCGGCTGAGCTCCGCTCCGACGGTCATATGGCGTGCTGGCTGGTGATGGTGGACGGCCAACCGAAAGCCGGCCCCTTCGCTTCCCGCGAGGCTGCGTTGGCTTGCCATACGGTCTGGATGCTCAGCAGCGCTATTCGTCGTGAGGGCGATTCGCTGCTGGCCTGATTCACTGTTTTACCCCGCGCTCGCTCCAGCGCTCCCCTTGGCCCGCCTCTGGCGGGCTTTTTCTTGTTCGCCGGTTAGAATGGCGATCATTTTCCGAAGGGGCGCAGTGTGGCCAGGTGGGACATCTTCTGCAGCGTGGTCGACAACTACGGTGATATCGGCGTGACTTGGCGGCTGGCCCGGCAACTGGCGGCCGAGCAGGGGCATGTTGTGCGCCTGTGGATCGACGAGTTGGGCGCCTTCGTACGCTTGTGTCCCGAGGCCAGTGTCGATGCTGAATGGCAACGCTGGAGCGGTGTCGAGGTGCACCAGTGGCGTGAGCCGTTCCCTGCGGTTGAGCCTGCGCAGGTAGTGATCGAGGCCTTCGCCTGTCAATTGCCGTCTGCCTATATCGAGGCGATGGTGGCCAGCGGCACGCGCCGCTTGTGGCTGAATCTGGAATACCTCAGTGCCGAGGACTGGGTGGCAGGCTGCCATGGCCTACCATCGCCGCAGCCTGGAGGCTTGCAAAAATTCTTTTTCTTCCCTGGATTCGTGGAGGGCACGGGCGGTTTGCTGCGCGAAGCCGATCTGTTGGCGAGGCGGCGTTCCTTTCAGGCTGACGCGCAGGCGCAGCAGGCGTTCCTGCAGTCGCTTGGCGTGATAAGGGAAGCCGGGGCGCGACTGATTTCGTTGTTCGCTTATGAAAATGCGGGGGTGGCGGGCTGGCTTGATGCGCTGGCAGCCGATTCGCAGTCGACTCAATTGCTGGTGCCGCAGGGCAAGGTTTTGGCGGATCTGCAGGCCTGGCTGGGCGAGGCGCAGTTGTTGCCTGGTGATCAGCGGCGGCGCGGCAATCTGCTGATCCATGTGCTGCCTTTCGTGGCGCAGGATGACTACGACCGCCTGTTGTGGTGCTGCGACCTCAACGCGGTGCGTGGCGAGGACTCCTTCGTGCGAGCGCAATGGGCGGGGCGGCCGCTGCTCTGGCACATCTACCCGCAGGAGGAACGGGCGCACTGGGACAAACTTGAGGCGTTTCTGGCGATTTATAACGCCGATCTGATGCCTGAAGCCGCTGCCGTTCAGGCTGAATTCTGGCGAGCCTGGAATGCGGGGGAAGGGATGGAAACGGCCTGGCCTGCGCTTCTCGAGGTATGGCCGGTACTGCAGCGACACGCCGAGCAATGGTGTGACGATCAGGCCACTCGGTCGGATCTTGCCACGACGCTGGAACAGTTTTACCTAAATTGGCTATTATACGCGGCCTAGATTTCTGTACCTCCCGCATATTTCGGATATTCGCATGAAAACTGCACAAGAAATGAGAGTCAACAGCGTGGCCCTGATCGATGGCCAGCCGTGGCTGATCCAGAAGGCCGAGTTCACCAAGTCCGGACGTAACAGCGCCATCGTCAAGATGAAGCTGAAGAACCTGCTCAACGGTTCCAAGACCGAGACCGTCTACAAAGCCGACGACAAGATGGAGCCGGTGATTCTCGAGCGCAAGGAAGTGAATCTGTCCTACATCAGCGGTGAGGACTATGTATTCATGGATCCGGAGTACAACTCCTACGAGCTGCGCGCCGAAGATCTGGAAAGCGTTCTGCCGTTCATTGAAGAAGGCATGAACGATGTCTGCGAAGCCGTGTTCTTCGAAGGCAAGGTGATCTCCGTCGATCTGCCGACCACCATCGTGCGTCAGGTTGTCTACACCGAGAACGCTGCTCGTGGCGACACTTCCGGCAAGGTCATGAAGCCTGCCAAGCTGCGCAACGGTACCGAGATCAAGGTTGCCGAGTTCGTCGACATCGACGACTGGATCGAGATCGATACCCGTGACGGTTCCTACAAGGGCCGCACCCAGGCTCCGGCCTGAGCGTAAACTGTACGAGAAACCCGGCCTAGGTGCCGGGTTTTTTGTGGCTGTCACGCGGCGGTTTTCGTGGTGCGCGCGGCGCGCCCTAGGGTCATGATCTTACTGCTGTGGGATGGCCAGGCTGGTTTGCAGTGCCTGATCCCAGGGCGGCGGAAAGCCGAAGCGCTGCTTCAGGAAACTCAGCAGCAGGCGTGTCCGCGGGCTGGCCTCGCGCTCCAGGCGCAGGGCGTAGATGCTTACCGGCTCGATGGGTGGCAGGCCCTGTTCGCAGAACAGCGGGATCAGCTCGCCACGTTGCAGATGCTCGCTGCTCATCCAGGTGGGCAGGTGGGCGATGCCCAGGCCGGCGAGGGCGCTGAACAGCAGGGTTTCGGCGTTGTTGCTGGTCTGGCGCAGGCGCTTGGGCTTGCACAACTGCAGCTTGCCGTCGACTTCAAAGCGCCAGGCGTAGGGGGGCGCCAGGCTGTCCCAATCGAGGCCGTCGTGCTGTTCCAGTTCCAGTGGGCTGCGCGGAATGCCGCGTCGACGCAGATACTCCGGGCTGGCGCAGACGATGCGCGTCATCGACGCCAGCGGCGTGGCCACCAGGCGGCTGTCGGGCAGGGGGCCGATACGCACGACGATATCCACCTCACCCAGGTGTTCGCCCTGCAGGTCGATGAAGCTGTCGATCAGGCGTAGTTGCACGTCCAGGCCGGGGTTTGCGCGCAGGAACTCGGCAATCGCCGGAGCCAAGTGGCGGCGCCCAAAGGGTGAGGGGGCGTCGATGCGAATCAGGCCTTCCGGTGCACTGCTCAACGACACCGCTTCGGCGCGGGCCAGGTGCAGCTCGGCAAGGATACGCCTGGCGCGCTCGGCGAACGCCAGGCCCGCCGGGGTGACGCGTACCGCATGAGTGGTGCGACTGAACAGACTGCTGCCCATGGCGCGCTCCAGGGCGTCGATGCGCCGTGCCACTGCCGAGGGCGTGAGCGGATGGCGCCTTGCCGCTGCGGAGAAGCTGCCGGTCTCCAGCACGTCGAGAAAGAGCTCCAACTGGTCGGTCAGTGCATCGGGGTTCATGGCAGCCTTCTTATGTGAGATAAGCAAAGCCATTGTGCGCTGCTGTGCGTTTCCACGCTAGCCGTGGCTGCTTAACATGCGCCCACTGTCTGGAGGTGTCATGAATCTGTTCGACCTGTTGCTCAATCTATTGCTCGGCCTGGGCCTGGGGACTCTGGGCGGGTTATTTGGCATTGGCGGCGGGCTGATCGCCATTCCGGTGTTGGGCATCGTTTTCGGGCTGGATCAGCAGTTGGCTCAGGGCACCGCGCTGGTGATGGTGGTGCCGAACGTGATGCTGGCGATCTGGCGATACCATCAGCGCAATCGCATCGATCTGCGCTATGCGTTGCTGCTCGGTGTCACCAGCTTCTTCTGTGCCTGGCTGGCCTCGTTGTATGCAGTAGAAGTGGACTCGCGCACCATGCGCTGGGCTTTCGTCGGTTTCCTGCTGGCCCTGGCGGCATACAACCTGCTGCGCATGCTGATGGCTCAGGGGCCGGCCAGTGGCGAGTTGCGTCATCACTGGGGCTGGTTTGGCGTGCTGGGCGGGGTGTCCGGTGCGATGGGCGGGCTGTTTGGTGTGGGCGGCGCGGTGGTGGCGACGCCGGTACTGACCAGTGTGTTCGGCACCACGCAGGTGGTGGCGCAGGGGCTCTCGCTGTCGCTGGCATTGCCCAGTACCGGCGTCACACTGTTTACCTACGCACTGCACGATCACGTCAACTGGTGGATGGGTGTGCCGCTGGCGGTTGGCGGCCTGCTTAGCATCAGTTGGGGGGTGCGCCTGGCGCATTCGTTGCCGGAGCGTCTGCTGCGCAGCCTGTTCTGTGGCTTCCTGCTGCTCTGTGCGCTGCTGCTCGCGCTGGAGTCGGGTGGCCGCCTATAGGCGAAAACCATAGACGATATGCTCGGCCAGGCATTCGGTGACGGGTGACTGGCTGCTGTCGTTGCTCAGCAGCACGATGCTGGTCAGCGGCAGCAGCTGCAGGCCTTCGGCTTCGCCGAGGATGCGCAGGTCGGGGGTGATCAGGCTTTGCAGTTGCGCAGTGACCGCGAGGCCCGCGCGCACCACGGCGAAGATCGCCGAGAGGCTGGGGCTGGTGTAGGCGATGCGGTAGGGACGGCTCATCGCATCCAGCGCGTTGCAGGCCCATTCGCGGCAGAAACACTCGGCGTTGAACATGGCCAGTGGCATGGGGTTCTGTTCATGTGGGCAGAAGCCCTGGGCCACGGCCCAGGCGAAGCGCTCCTGGCGCAGCAGTTGGTCGATCTCCTTGCCGGGCTGGCGGGTGACGATGGTCAGGTCCAGATCCTGGCGCAGCAGCAGTTGTCCCGAAGGCTCGCAATGCACTTCCACCTGCACCAGCGGATAGGCCTGGGCGAAGCGCGAGAGAATCTCCGGCAGAAAACGCATCACGTAGTCGTCCGGCGTGCCGATGCGCACGACACTGACCATATGCGGCTCGCGCAGGGTGTTGAGTACCTCGCCATGCAGCTTGAGGATGCGCCGCGCATAACCCAGCAGCACCTGGCCCTCGGGCGTCAGCCGCACCTGACGGCCGTCGCGCTCGAACAACGGGCGTTGCACCACGTCTTCCTCCAGCCGCTTTATCTGCATGCTCACGGCTGACTGGGTGCGATTGACCGTTTCTGCGGCGCGGGTGAAACCGCCGGTGTCGGCGATGGCAACGAAGTTGCGCAGCAATTCGGCATCAATACTGGGGTGGAAGGCCATTCATCAATCCTCGAGATGGATGCCATAAGAAACATTCGCTGGATTGATCTAAAGCTGGGCCCGACACTGACGCCAACCCCACAGGGAGGGCGAAAAGATGAAAGGTCAGAAAGGTTATGCGTTGGCTCAGGCCATCCACTTCGAACGGTTGCCGTCACTGGTCGGCGTATGGCGTATGCTGCGGCGCTGGCGTCAACTGGCTCACAAGCGGGCACAGCTGGCGCAACTGAATGATGCTGCATTGAAGGACCTGGGACTGTCCCGCGCCGATGTGTTGCAGGAGGCCGAACGGCCGTTCTGGGATGACCCGCTGAGAAAGAGAGTGGTACATGACAGGAGTTGCTGAATGACCGCGGTACGCAAGGGCGCCGATTTTTTCCTGTTCCAACTGATGCTGTTGTTATGCGCCATCTGGGGTAGCCAGCAGGTGGCAATCAAGCTGGCGGCGGGCGATATCGCGCCCATGCTGCAGGTGGCCTTGCGCTCCGGCATCGCCGCCGTGCTGGTCGGCTTGCTCTTGCTGTGGCAGCGCGGATGGCGCGAATGGGTCAGCTCGACGTGGCTGGCTGGACTGCTGGCGGGCGTGTTGTTCGCACTGGAGTTCTTCTTCATCGCCCTTGGCCTGCGCTACACCACGGCTTCGCATATGGCGGTATTTCTCTACACCGCGCCGATCTTCTCGGCGCTTGGGCTGCACTTTCTGTTGCCCAGCGAGCGCTTGCGACGCCTGCAGTGGCTGGGTATCACCTTGTGTTTCGGCGGTGTAGTGATGGCATTTGGTGTCGGTGGCAATTGGGCTGAGGTCGATGCCGGTATGCTGCTGGGCGATGCGCTGGGGCTGTGCGCCGGCATGGCCTGGGGCGCGACCACGGTAGTCGTGCGGGGTTCGCGCCTGTCCGAAGCGCCGGCCGGGTTGACCCTGTTCTATCAGTTAGCGGTGGCGTTCGTGCTGCTGCTGGCGTACGCGCTGGTGGTGGTGGACTTGTCCCAGCTGCGTTGGACGCCTGTGGCCATCGCCAGCATTCTGCTGCAGGGCGTGGTGGTGTCATTCTTCACCTACTTGACCTGGTTCTGGCTGCTGCGCCGCTACCTGGCTTCGAACATGGCAGTGTTCTCCTTCATGACCCCGCTGTTTGGCGTCACCTTCGGCGTGCTGGTGCTGGACGAACCGCTGACCCTGAACTTCATCATTGGCGCGGCGCTGGTGCTGTCGGGCATCACCCTGGTCAGCAGCGAGGCCTGGTTGCGTCGACGTCTGTCCGGCTGGCGTGGCCTGCCGCAGCAACCCTGACGCATGGAGGCTGGAAATTGTCCGCTTATCACTTGGCCCAACTGAACATTGCCTGGATGAAGGCGTCGCTGGAGTCAGCGGAGATGGCTGACTTCGTCGCCAATCTGGAGCGTATCAATGCACTGGCTGAAGGCTCGCCCGGCTATGTCTGGCGTTTGCAGGACGAGGCGGGCGATGCCACGGCAATCCGTCCGTTCGGTGACGAGGTGTGGGTCAACATGTCGCTTTGGCAGGACGTGCAGTCGCCCGGCGATTACGTCTACAAATCGGCACATACCGAGATGCTCAAGCGCCGTCGCGAATGGTTCGAGCGTGTCGAGCAGGCGCACCAGGTGCTGTGGTGGGTGCCCGCCGAGCATCGGCCGAGCGTGGTCGAGGCCGCCGAGCGCCTGGCTCATCTGCGCGAGTATGGCGCGACGGCGCAGGCCTTCACCTTTCGCCACGCGTTCGCCGCGCCGGCCTGAACTCGTCGGCAGCCAAACTGCCTGATAGGCTGTCGCCATGACGCTTTCACTTTCTCTCGCCGAAGCCCGCCGCCTGGCCCTGGCTGCTCAGGGGTTCGGCCGTACTCCACGCGGCGCCATCGCCCACAAGCAACTGCAGGCGCAGATCGAGCGCCTTGGCGTGGTGCAGATCGACTCGGTCAATGCCCTGGTGCGCTCGCACTACCTGCCGGCTTTTTCCCGTCTTGGTCATTACCAGGCCGAGCACCTCGATGAACTGGCCTGGGGCCGGCTGCGGCGCAGGCGGCTGTTCGAATACTGGGGGCACGAAGCCTCGCTGTTGCCGCTCGAGCTTTATCCGCTGCTGCGCTGGCGAATGCGCCGAGCCGCGGATGGGCAGGGCATCTACAGCCAGCTGGCGAAGTTCGGCGTGGAGCGGCGTGACGCGATAGACAGTGTGCTGCAGGCCGTGCGCGAGCGCGGTGCGCTGGGCGCCGGCAGCCTTTCCTCGCGTACCGAGAAGGCCGGCCCCTGGTGGGACTGGAGCGCGGAAAAGATGGCGCTGGAATGGCTGTTCGCTGCAGGTCTGGTCACTGTGGCCGGGCGCCGCGGCTTCGAAAGGCTGTACGACCTGCCGGAGCGGGTCATTCCCGCGGATATGCTGAATCACCCGGATCTCGATGAGGACGAGGCGCAGCGCCGCCTGTTGCTTCGTTCTGCCGATGCCCTTGGCGTCGCGACCGAGCGCGATTTGCGCGACTACTACCGGCTGGACGTCAGTGACAGCAAGCGCCGTATTGCCGAATTGGTGGAGGCGGGCGAGTTGTTGCCCGTCGCGGTGCAAGGCTGGCGGCAGGTGGCCTATTGCCGTGGTGAGCCGCGCATTCCCCGGCGTGTTCGCCATAGCGCCTTGCTGTCGCCGTTCGATTCACTGATCTGGGAACGCGAGCGCACCGAGCGGCTGTTTGGTTTTCGCTATCGCCTGGAGATCTACACCCCGCAGGCCAAGCGCGTGTATGGCTACTACGTGCTGCCGTTCCTGCACCACGAACGCCTGCTGGCGCGGGTGGATCTGCGCAGCGAGCGCGCTACCGGGCGCCTGGCGGTGCATGCCGTGCATCTGGAGGACGCGGTGTTGAGCGAGGAGGCGCGCCTGGCGCTGGGCGATTCGCTGCGCGCGCTGGCCCATTGGCTGGGCCTGGAAGAGGTGTGGCTGGCGCCGAACGTTAATCTGCGGGGCTTGCTCGGTTAGCCGCCGTTTTCCAGCAGGAACCTCAGTTCCTCAACGCGCTGGATATTCAGCTCCATCGGGCAGGTGTAGTACATCGGCGAGCCGACGTGCTTGCCCTGCAGGTCGCACTGGCCGTTGCGGTAGATCAA
This sequence comes from Pseudomonas oleovorans subsp. oleovorans, assembly GCF_002197815.1. GTDB lineage: Bacteria > Pseudomonadota > Gammaproteobacteria > Pseudomonadales > Pseudomonadaceae > Aquipseudomonas > Aquipseudomonas oleovorans. The sequence goes on along the minus strand of NZ_NIUB01000032.1, from coordinate 49,023 downwards.
CCAGGCCTTCTGCGCCGTTTCCAGCTGTTCGGCGTCCGCTGGCTGGCTTTCCTGCAGCTTGAGGAACAGCTGCTGGTAGATGCGGTTCATCTCCTTCTTAACCGTTTCCGATACGCCTTCGGCGCAGCCGGCGACGCTGGCATTGTTGATCATTCCACTGGCGTCCAGGCAGGCCTGGTACTGCTTGTCGTAATCACCCCAGGCGCCGAGCGGCAGCAGCAGAGTGAACGGTAGCAAGCCGTTACGCAGTATCGACATGGCAATCTCCCAATGAAACAGGGGCTGCACTGCAGCCCCTGAACATCACCTTTACTTGGCAGCCAGACGGGTGCGCATGTTGGCGGCGCGGTCGCTGGAACCCGGGTGCGAGGAGAACATGCTGCCTTCGCCGCCGCCCAGTTTGGCCAGCTTCTCGAACGCGGTGACCAGGCCTTCACGGGGGATGTTGCGTTGGGTCAGCAGGTCGAAGGAGAAGTTATCGGCGGCGTTTTCCTGGCTTTGCGAGAACTGCGCATTGACCAGTTGCTCACCCAGGGCGCCGAGCTGCGATGCGGACAATGCGGCGATGGTGCCGTTGCCCGACGCGGCTGCCGCATTGCGCGCGGCGGTGGTGGCGTAGGCGGTCTGCATGGCCTTCTTGCTGTGACCGAGGGCGACGTGGCCGATCTCATGGCCGAGCACGCCTTCCACTTCGTTGTCGGTCATCAGGTCCATCAGGCCGCTGTATACGCGCACGCAGCCGTTGGCCATGGCCCAGGCGTTGACCTCATCGGCCTGATACACCTTATAGGTGATCGGCGTGCCGTTGATCTGATGGCCGAGGTTGTTGGCGATCTTGTCCAGGCGCTTGCTGTACGGGCTGTTCGGGCCGGCGATATTGGCTTCGGCATCCATTTCAGCGCAGGCCTGGTCGGACATGCTGCGTACTTCGGCGTCGCTGAGGGTCGCGGCCTGCACGGCCATCAGGCCGGATTGCAGCATGGCGTCGGGGGACATGTTCTGGCAGCCAGTCAGCAAGACAGCACTGGACAGGGCGAAAGCGGAGAGGGTGGTGCGCAGTTGCATGGTTCATCGTCCTTGTTGGGGGGGGGTGGCCGCGAGTCCTTTCCGGCTGGGTGTAACTGGGGCACCTGTCCGGTGCTCGCGATGGGGCAGCATTATGCCGGATACCGCACAGAAGATGTGCGAGCCGGTTCGCGCCCTGGCCACTGGCCAGGGCGCGGCTCGTCAGCGGCGTACCTGCTTCAGCGTTTCGGCGATCATGAACGCCAGTTCCAGGGACTGGTCGGCATTCATGCGCGGGTCGCAGTGGGTGTGGTAACGGTCGGACAGGCCGTCCTCGGTGATCGGGCGCGAACCTCCAATGCACTCGGTGACGTTCTGCCCGGTCATCTCGATATGGATGCCACCGGCGTAGGTGCCTTCGGCCTGGTGCACGGCGAAGAACTGCCGGACTTCGCTGAGGATCTGCGCGAAATCGCGGGTCTTGTAGCCGCTGCTGGCCTTGATGGTGTTGCCGTGCATCGGGTCGGAACTCCACAGCACCTGGCGGCCTTCCTCCTTGACCTTGCGCAGCAGACGCGGGAAGTGCGCTTCGACCTTATCGGCGCCCATGCGCACGATCAGGTTAAGGCGACCGGGATCGTTGTCCGGGTTGAGGGTGTCGATCAGGCGGATCAGCTCGTCCGGGTCCATGCTCGGGCCGACCTTGACACCGATCGGGTTCTCGATGCCGCGCATGAATTCGACGTGCGCACCGTCCAGTTGGCGGGTGCGGTCGCCGATCCACAGCATGTGCGCGGAGCAGTCATACCAGCGGCCGGTGAGGCTGTCGCGACGGACGAAGGCCTCTTCGTAGTTGAGCAGCAGCGCTTCGTGGGCGGTGAAGAAGCTGACCTCGCGCAGCTGCGGCGCGCTGTCCATGCCGACGGCACGCATGAACGCCAGGGTTTCGTCGATGCGATTGGCCAACTGGTGATACTTCTCGGATAGCGCCGAGTTGGCGATGAAATCGAGGTTCCACTGATGCACCTGATGCACGTCGGCAAAACCGCCCTGAGCGAAGGCGCGCAGCAGGTTGAGGCTGGCGGTGGCCTGGTGGTAGGCCTGCAGCAGGCGCTCCGGGTCCGGTACGCGACTGGTGACGTCGAAACCTATGCCGTTGACGATGTCGCCGCGGTAAGCGGGCAGGGTAACGCCATCGATGGTTTCGCTGCCGGACGAACGCGGCTTGGCGAACTGGCCAGCCATGCGTCCGACCTTGACCACCGGGCAGCCGGCGGCGAAGGTCATGACGATGGCCATCTGCAGCAACACCTTGAAGGTGTCGCGGATCTTCGCGGCGGAAAACTCGGCGAAGCTCTCGGCGCAGTCGCCGCCCTGCAGCAGGAAGGCGCGGCCCTGGGTGACCTCGGCGAACTGGCGACGCAGCTCGCGCGCCTCGCCGGCGAATACCAGCGGCGGGTAGCCGGCCAGGGTTTGCTCGACGCGATTCAGGTGCGCGGCATCAGGGTATTCAGGCTGCTGCTGGATGGGTTTGGCCCTCCAGCTTTCGGGGCTCCAGGCGTTCGACATGCTGCGTCTCTAGCGGTTGATCAGGCGGAGACGCATGGTAACCGATAAGCCCCGCAGCTCGTACGTGTATTGGCTCATGACGCCGGAGCGGGCTCGAATGCGCGCGCAGGCCGCATGCGCGGCGATACATCGCGCGCCGGCAGGAAGCGCCCGTAGCGCTGCGCCTTGCCCAGGTCATCCGGGTATTCCAGGCAGCAGTGATAGGCGATGCGACAGTTGATCATCGTCAGCGCGACCGCTGCATCGTTGCGTTTGACCACTCGCATCGCGGTACTGGCAGGCCAGTTCGAAGTAGGCGTCTACTGCATCCAGGCCGCGCGACTGGCCCAGTTGCTTGAAGTTATTACCGACCAGGCTGGGGGCCAGGCATTCGGTCACCCAGCAATCGGAGAAGTCGCGGTGCCACAGGTCCTTGGTCAGCACGGCCTTTGCCTGCTTCTTGAACAGAGCGCGAAATTCCGGCTCCTTGACCTTGGCATAGGGCTCGTCCGGGTCCTTGAAATTGCGCAGGATCTCGCCGGCACCGAATTCCTCGAAGGCATTCACGTTGAGTCCTTCCAGGCGCAGGATGAAGGGCGCTGGCAAGGTCTGCCAGCGGAAGTGGCCGCGCAACACCCTGTTCGCCAGCCAGCCGGAAAGGCGGGTGAAACGGTGCAGCAGCGGCTGCAGGCGGTAGTCCGGGTCGGGCAGACCGTACTGCGAGGGTTTGCCGACCAGGGCGCGCACCAGCAGACCGTCGACCAGCTGTTTGAGACGCGCGGTAGCTTGATCGCTCCGCCGAAGGTATCGGTGGGTTTGCCGAGGATGAACTTGGGCAGGAAGTGATAGCCACGGCGTACCGAAAGGTCGACCGAGGCGGCGCGATGCACTGCATCGACGGCGATATCGCAGGCCGAGTTGCCGCAGCCGACCACCAGCACCCGTTTGCCGGCGAAGATATCCGCGCTCTTGTAGGCATTCGAATGCAACAACTCTCCGCAGAAATCACCGGGTAGGCGCGGCAGGTTGGGCGTATGCAGGGTGCCGTTGGCGATCAGTACACCGTCGAAACGCCATTCGCCCTGCTCGCCGTTGCGCTCGCTGATCAGTTTCCAGCCATCTTGCTCGCGTTGCACCTGCAGCACGCCGGTGTCGAATTGATAATGCTCGTAGATACGAAACAGCCTGGCGTAGTCGCGAAAGTAACGGCGCATCTCGCTGTGGTGCGGGTAGGGCGCCACCTCGGCGCACATGAGGAACTCGCGGAACTCGGTGGTGCCCTTGGAGGAAATCAGATGCGCCGAGTGATACATGCTGCTGTGCGGGTTATCGATATCCCACAGGCCGCCAACGTCGCTGTGCGGCTCGAAGCCGACGAAATCAATGCCGTACTTCTTCAATTGCCGTGCCGTGCACAGGCCCATGGGGCCGGCACCTATGATGGCGTACATGGCGAACCTCGTTATTGTTATGAGTGCAGCGCAAGTGTTGGAATTATTGCGTGACCGGGGGCGGCTGCTTCAATGACAATCGGCGCCTTTAGCCCGGTTGTTGTGGTACGGGATGTCACTGTGGGAGAGGTATCGATGCCAGGGTTGCCACCAGACGACGAATTGCAGCAGCAGGACGAGGTTCTGCTGGCCGAAGTGCGCGATGCCTTCGGGGTGATCCGTGTGGTGCAGATTGGCGCCTATCGCTTTCTCGAGTTCGGCGATGCCATCGAGCAGAGCTGCGTGTTCCAGGGCGATCCGAGCTGGCTGGAATACGACTACACCCGCGCCATGTTGCTGGGTGCGTTGTGTCACGATGCGCCGGAAACCGCACTGTTCCTTGGCCTGGGCGCCGGCAACCTGACCCAGGCCTGCCTGAAGTTCCTGCCCTTGGAGGACGTCGAGGCCATCGAGCTGCGCCCGGACGTACCGCGCCTGGCCATGGAGTTTCTCGGCCTGGACGATGACCCACGGCTGACCATTCGTATCGGCGACGCCACCGAACTGCTCGACAGCGCGGAAACCGCCGACCTGATCTTTCTCGATCTGTACACCGACCAGGGGCCGGGTGTCGGGCATCTGGCCTGGCGCTTTCTCGAGCGCTGCCGCGAGAAGCTCAATCCAGGTGGTTGGCTGATCATCAACCAATGGGCAGGCAACGACGGCAAGCCGCTTGGCGCGGCACTGCTACGTGGCCTCTACCATCGTCATTATTGGGAGTGCCCGGTGAAGGAGGGCAACGTGGTGTTGCTGATCCCTGCCGACCTCGAGCAGCGCTTGAACATGGGACGCCTGCAGATGCGTGCGGGCGAGCTGGCGCCGCGCCTGGGTTATTCGCTGCAGCCGCTGATCGCGGCCTTGCGCCCGGCTACCTGATGCGCCGCCCGGCGTAAAAACTGCGCAAAGCTCTAGAAAAGCCCCTGCAGGGTGACATGTAAGGATAAAAAACAGCACCTTGGTCAGGAATTTCCGGTATGATGCGCGCCGGCCAATTTTCTGGCCACGTTCAGGTAGTGCAACTCGCCCGGGAAATTAACTTCCGGCAGCCAGTCCCCAGCGGACTATCCTTGACGATTCACTTTCATCACGTTTTCGCAAATCCCCGCCGACCAGGCTGCCAGGGTGACCCACAAGGTCTTACACGGCATGCGCAGTTTTGGAACATGGGTCTTTGCGGATGCACTTGAGGCAGACCCATGACCCAGGAAATCGGCGGCTTCGCCGCGCTCGGACTTCACCCCAATATTCTCGCCGCTCTGACCGCCGTCGGTTACGAAGAGCCGTCTCCCATCCAGTCGCAGGCCATTCCGGTGATCCTCGCCGGCCAGGACATGATCGGCCAGGCCCAAACCGGCACTGGCAAGACCGCAGCCTTCGCGTTGCCGATCCTGTCAAAAATCGACCCGACCAAGCGTGAACCACAGGCGCTGATTCTGGCGCCGACCCGCGAGCTGGCCCTGCAGGTCGCTACCGCCTTCGAAACCTATTCCAAGCAGATGCCTGGCTTGAACGTCGTTGCCGTATACGGCGGCGCGCCCATGGGCCCGCAGCTCAAGGCCATTCGCCAGGGCGCTCAGGTCATCGTCGCCACGCCTGGTCGCCTGGTCGACCACCTGCGTCGCGACGAGAAAGTACTGTCGACCATCCAGTACCTGGTACTCGACGAAGCGGACGAAATGCTCAAGCTGGGCTTCATGGATGACCTCGAGGTGATCTTCGAAGCCATGCCGGAAAGCCGCCAGAGCGTGCTGTTCTCCGCCACGCTGCCGCATTCGATCCGTGCCATCGCCGAAAAGCACCTGCGCGAACCGCAACACGTCAAGATCGCGGCCAAGACCCAGACCGTCTCGCGTATCGAGCAGGCGCACCTGATGATCCATGCCGATCAGAAGACCAACGCCGTGCTGCGCCTGCTGGAAGTCGAGGATTTTGACGCGCTGATCGCTTTCGTTCGCACCAAGCAGGCCACTCTGGACCTGGCTGCTGCCCTGGAAGCCAAAGGCTTCAAGGCCGCTGCGCTGAACGGCGACATTGCCCAGAACCAGCGTGAGCGCGTGATCGAGTCGCTCAAGGATGGTCGTCTGGACATCGTCGTCGCGACTGACGTTGCTGCTCGTGGTATCGACGTACCGCGCATCACCCACGTGTTCAACGTCGACATGCCGTACGACCCGGAGTCCTACGTACACCGTATCGGCCGTACCGGCCGCGCCGGTCGCGATGGCCGTGCGCTGCTGCTGGTAACCCCGCGTGAGCGCCGCATGCTGCAGGTGATCGAGCGTGTCACCGGGCAGAAGGTCGGCGAGGTCAAGCTGCCGAACGCCCAGCAGGTGCTCGATGCGCGCATCAAGAAGCTCACCAGCAGCCTGGCGCCGCTGGTGGCTGATGCCGAAGCCAGCCATGGCGATCTGCTCGACCGCCTGACCGCCGATATCGGCTGCAGCCCACGTGCCCTGGCCGCTGCGCTGCTGAAGAAGGCCACTAACGGCCAGGCCCTGGATCTGGCCACTGTCGAGCGCGAGCAGCCGCTGGTGCCGGGCGTTGGTGGTGCTCCGCGTGAGCGTCGTGAACGTGACGGCGAGCGTGGTGGTGAGCGCGGCGAATATCGCGAGCGCCGTGCGCCGGTACCGCTGACCGAAGGTCGCGTGCGTTGCCGCACCGCCCTGGGCACGCGCGACGGCATTGCTGCGAAGAACCTGCTGGGCGCTATCCTAAATGAGGGCGGTCTGGCTCGTGAAGCCATCGGCCGAATCCAGATCCGTGAGACCTTCAGCCTGGTCGAGCTGCCGGAAGATGGCCTGGATCGTCTGCTCGGCAAGTTGAAAGACACCCGCGTCGCTGGTAAGGCGCTGAAGCTGCGTCGCTATCGCGAGGATTGATCCAGCCGGCTGATTGCCGAGGATCAAAAAACGCCGCGCCCCTCACAGGGCGCGGCGTTTTTGTGTGTGCGCTGGCCGCACGGGCTGCCGAACGCCGGCGCCTGAAAGCAAAACGCCCCGAACCAGTCGGGGCGTTTGCGTCGTTCTCGCTGCGATCAGGCGCGGCGGCGGAACAGGGGCAGCGGTTGGTCTGCCGACGCCTGGTAGACCTCACTGTAATCCTCGAAGGCCTTCAGTGCATCGTACGGATCCTTGTCGGCACGCAGGGCGAAGGCATCGAAGCCGACACGCCTGAGGGCGAACAGCTGGTCGCGCAGCACGTCGCCAATGGCGCGTACTTCGCCCTTGTAGCCGTAACGGGTGCGCAGCAGGTAGGCCGTGGAGGAATGACGGCCATCGGTGAAGGCCGGGAATTCCAGGGCGATGACCTGAAAATGCGCCAGGTCATCGGCGATTTCCTCGATCTCGTCACTGGCCTCAAGCCAAACGCCGAGGCCACCGTCGCGAGCCTTTAGGGCGTGAGCATGCTCGCGCCACAGGGCCAGCGGGACGATGATGTCATCGCAGTTGGGAATGACGTCCAGGGTCACGTCCTTGGCCAGCAGGTGCCAGGTTTCGTCGACCACCTGACCGTTCTTAATGATTCGCTGCATAGACGCGCTCCTTGAACGGGTCGATACCGATGCGGCGGTAGGTATCGAGGAAGCTTTCTTCTTCGGTGCGTTGCTCGACGTAGACCTTGATGATCTTATCGATCACATCGGCCATGTCCGCCTCGGCGAAGGATGGGCCGAGGATCTGCGCCAGGCTGGCGTCACGGCCGGCGCTGCCGCCGAGCGATACCTGATAGAACTCCTGGCCTTTCTTGTCGACGCCGAGGATGCCGATGTGGCCGACGTGGTGGTGGCCGCAGGCGTTCATGCAGCCGGAAATGTTCAGGTCGATGTCGCCGATGTCGAACAGGTAGTCCAGATCATCGAAACGACGCTGGATGGCTTCGGCGATCGGGATCGACTTGGCGTTGGCCAGCGAGCAGAAGTCGCCGCCCGGGCAGCAGATGATGTCGGTCAGCAGGCCCACGTTCGGCGTGGCGAAGCCTTGTTCGCGCAGCTCACCCCACAGGGTCAGCAGCTGACGCTGCTCGACGTCGGCGAGGATGATGTTCTGGTTATGGCTGTTACGCACCTCGCCGAAGCTGTAGCGATCGGCCAGATCGGCGATGGCATCGAGCTGCTTGTCGGTGACGTCGCCCGGCGCTACGCCAGTTGGCTTGAGCGACAGGGTCACGGCCACGTAGCCAGGCTTCTTGTGGGCGAAGGTGTTGCGCTGGCGCCAGCGGGCGAAGCCAGGATGCTCGGCGTCCTGCCGGGCGAGCAGGGCATCTTCGTCCTGCAGGGGCAGATAGGCCGGATCAACGAAGTGTGCGGCAACGCGGGCGACTTCGGCTTCGGTCAGGGTGGCCGGGCCATCCTTGAGGTGCGCCCATTCGGCGTTCACGCGCTCGGCGAACACCTCGGGGGTCAGCGCCTTGACCAGAATCTTGATGCGCGCTTTGTACTTGTTATCGCGACGGCCATAGCGGTTGTACACGCGCAGGATGGCGTCGAGATAACTGATCAGGTGTTGCCAGGGCAGGAATTCGTTGATGAAGCTGCCGACGATCGGGGTACGCCCCAGGCCGCCGCCGACGGAAACACGGAAGCCCAGCTCGCCGGCCTCGTTCTTCACTGCTTCCAGGCCGATGTCATGCACTTCGATGACGGCGCGGTCGCTCACGGCGCCGTTGACGGCGATCTTGAACTTGCGCGGCAAGTGGCTGAATTCGGGATGAAAGGTCGACCACTGACGGATGATTTCGCACCAGGGGCGCGGATCGACGATCTCGTCCTTGGCCACACCGGCGAACTGGTCGGTGGTGGTGTTGCGGATGCAGTTGCCGCTGGTCTGGATGGCGTGCATCTGCACGGTGGCCAGCTCGGCAAGAATCTCCGGCACGTCTTCCAGCTCCGGCCAGTTGAACTGCACGTTCTGCCGGGTGCTGATGTGCGCGTAGCCCTTGTCGTAATCGCGGGCGATGCGCGCAAGCGCACGAACCTGAGCGGACGACAGCAGGCCGTAGGGCACGGCGACGCGCAGCATGGGCGCGTAACGCTGGATATACAGACCGTTCTGCAGGCGCAGCGGACGGAATTCCTCGCCGCTCAGCTCTCCGGCGAGGTAGCGGCGGGTTTGATCGCGGAACTGCTTGACGCGATCCTCGACGATCTTTTGATCGTACTGGTCATATACGTACATGAAGGGTCCTGTTTTCAGGCTACTTACTGCCAATCAGCGCGCACGGCCGCGCACTCCCCGAGGAGCCGGGGCACGATACCAGCTCAGGTTTATGCGTAAAAGTGATGTTTGAATATATAAACCTTGGTTTAGGGAATAAGACCGCCCCAGAGCATAACCATATGGTTTGAGCGAAGGCCAAGGCTGGTCTTAAATTCAGTGTGCATCACCCAAAAGCACAAGAAGAGGGGGGAACCATGACCGAGCACACTGAAGTGGAAAGTTCCGACAGCGTTATCGATGCTTGGGCGATCTTTTGCCTGATCCTGATTGCGGTAGGTACGGCGGTCTTCTGGGTCAGCGGACAGTGAGGGCGAAGGCCGACACGCATTAGCGGTCGGCCTTTTGCCATTAACACCTTATACTGCGCCCCGATTATCGAGGAGGGGCGATGTGAGCAGGTGGATGCTGGGTCTGGGACTGTTGTTTTGCTGCGCGTTGGCGTCGGCACAACCGCGCGTGCCGACCATGGTTTTTCTCAACCCTGGCTACGCCAATGAGCGTTTCTGGAGCGATTACAGCCGCTACATGCAGGATGCCGCTGGAGACCTGGGCGTCGAGTTGGAGGTGCTGTACGGCGAGCGCGATCCTGAAAGGATGTTGCGCAATGCCCAGCAGGTTTTTGCAGGTAAGCACCCCGATTATCTGATTTTCACCAATGAACTGTTCCTGGGGCCGGCATTGTTGCGTCTGTTCGAAAACAGCGATGCCAGGCTGTTTGCCCTGCACAGTACCTTGACCCAAGAGCAGCAGGCCCTTATCGGTGGCAGCCGCGAGTACCACCGAAACTGGATAGGTAGCCTGGTGCCCAACGATGAGGAGGCCGGTTATCTGATGGCGCGTGAGCTGATCGCCCTGACCCATGGCAAGCCTGCCGAGTTGCTGGCGTTTGCCGGGGTCAACCGTACGCCTTCGTCAACTCTGCGTCAGGCCGGCTTGCAGCGTGCCTTGAGTGAAGCACCGCATATCAAGCTGATGCAGGCGGTTCATGGTGAGTGGCAGGAACAGCGGGCATACGAGCAGGCGATTGCTCTGTTGCCGCGTTATCCGGCGGTCAGCCTGATCTGGTCTGCCAACGATGAAATGGCCTTTGGTGTATTGCGTGCAGCCAATGAGCTGGGCAGAACCCTGCATTACACGGCCCTGAACAACTCGGAGCGCGTGCTAAAGGCGCGTATCGACGGACGTATCGATATTTTGGCCAGTGGTCACTTTCTTTTGGGCGCCTGCGCTTTGGTGATGCTCAGCGACCACGCGCGGGGGCTGGATTTCGCCGAGCGTGGAGGCAAGGATCAGGTGGCGTCGCTGTTGCGTACTGTCGACAGGGCGCAGTCAAAACAATTGCTCGAACGCCTTGCACAGCCGGATATTGGTATGGACTTTCGCCAGTTCAGCGTGCTGTCGCAGCCTCAGCGTCAGCGTTACCAGTGCTCGATTGCCTCCCTGCTGGAGTGATCAGCCAGTCGCCAGGTGCAGGATAAGTTTCACCACGCCCAGCAATACAACCACGAACAGCGTGGTGAACAGCACGCCGAGCAGAATGAAATGGCTGGGCTTGCCGCGGCTGAAATCACGGCTGCGATTTTTCCCGCTCTGTACGCCAAGGGCGGCGGCCAGCACGCTTTGCAGCATTTCGCGCAGGGTCAGAGGCGCTTGGGGGTCTTTTTCCTGATCGGTCATGGTCGGTCTCTCCTTTGATCCTGCAAGCATAGACTTTGTTGTGCATTCGCCATCCTGAAAAACAAAACGCCGCAGACCTTTGCAGGTTGCGGCGTTTTCTATTGTGCTGAATCGCTCTGCGGCAGGAGCCTCAGACCTTGAAGCGCCCCAGCAGACGATCCTGCTGGCCGACCTGTTCCACCATCGAGGCGCACTGCCGGACCTGTTGCTCGGCACCGCCAGCCAGCTCGTGGCTGATGTCGCGGATGTTGGTGGTGTTGCGGTTGATTTCTTCGGTGGTCGCGCTCTGCTCTTCGGCTGCGGTGGCGATCTGCAGGTTCATGTCGTTGATGCGGGTGATCGCCTCACGGATGCGGCCGAGCATGTCGTTGGCTGCGATTGCGTCCTCGGCGGTCTTGCTGGCGGTATCGCGGCTCTGTTGCATGCGGCTTTCGGCCTGGCGCAAACCACCCGCGGACCTTTCGTCGTTGCTGGTGATCGCCAGGTGGCGCGTCAGGTCACCTTCGCCGCTGTTGATCTCACGCAACGAGGTGCTGAGCAGGCTCAGTGGTTTGAGCAGGCTGTTCATCAGTAGGCCCAGCACCACGAGGCTGATGGCCACGCCGACCACGGTACCGACCACGGCAAGCCAGGTCAGGCGGTTGGCTTCGGCCATCACCACGCCGATGTACCAGTCCATGCCAAGCAGGTTGGGTAGCGGGGTGAAGGAGACCAGCAGGTTCTTGCCGCTGGCCTCGACTTCGTGCAGTTCCTTGCTCAGCGCCGGGCTCTGGCCGTCGAACAGTTCGCTGTAGGACTTGCCGTTGTACTCGGCATTGGGGTGGGAAATGATATTGCCCGAGCGGCTGAGCAGGAAGGCATAGCCGGCGCCATTGAAGTCCAGGGTGTTGATCGCATCGGCCACCGATTGCAGGCGGATATCGCCACCGAACACGCCGAGAAACTGACCCGCGTCGCTGATCCGGGCGACAGCAGAGATGAGGATTTCATTGGTGGTGGAGTCGACGTAGAGTCCGGTCTGCACTGCCTGGTTGCCAGCCTTGCCGGTCGCATACCAGGGGCGTTTACGGCCGTCCCAGTCGGCGCTGGGTTTCCAGTCGTCGCTGTTCTTGATTGGCTTGCCGTCCGCTTCCAGCGCACAGTGGCGCATCGAATACACGCTGATTTTCTTCAGGGCTGTAGCTGCTGTCGATGGTTTGCGACATCAGGTCAATCAGACGCAGTTTGGCGTTTAGCCAATTCTCGATCTGTCTGGCCAGGGCATTGCTCGATTCGACCTGACTGCGCAGGGTGTCGCGGACCTAGCTGACCTGGGATAGCGACAGCAGGCTGGTGGTAAGGAACAGCACGGTAGCGGCCGCGATACCGACCTTGTGGGCGATTTTCATGAATGGGCTCCTGGGCACCAAGACGACGGGGCTGCATCCATGCAAGGCAGTTGTCTGCAAGGCAAATACAGTGCTGGCTTTCGCCAGCGGGACGTGTGGTCTCTCTGTACGCTTTTGTATCGGCTCTTGGTGCTGTTCTTGAGCCTCAGCCGCGCTTTCTGTGCAAGCGACTGGTATTGACCGCATCCACTGCGCGGGCGCGCAGTTGACCGCAACCGCCGTCGACATCCTGGCCGGCCGAATTGCGCACCTTGGTCAGCACGCCACGGCTGTGCAGATAACGCACCATCTCGACGATGCGCTTGCCTTCGGGACGCTGGTAGTCGTCGGCTTCCAGGCTGTTGTAGGGGATCAGGTTGAGCACGGCGAACTTGCCCTTGAACAGGCGCAGGATGTTGTCCATCTCTTCCTGGCTGTCGTTGATGCCCTTGAGCAGGGTCCACTGGTACTGGATCGGGTAGTCGATGGTGCGCGCGTAGGCTTCGCCCAGTTCCACCAGCTCTTCAGGATCGATGCGCGGCGCCTTGGGCAGCAGGCGTTGGCGCAGCTCGGCGTCAGTGGTATGCAGCGACAGCGCCAGGGCAGGGCGCACGCGTTGCTTGGGCAGACGCTCGAACACCCGCGGGTCACCAACGGTGGAGAACACCAGATTGCGCTGCCCGATGCCGCCCTCGGTGCCAAGCAGATCGATGGCCTCAAGCACGTTGTCGAGATTGTGCGCCGGCTCGCCCATGCCCATGAATACCACTTTCTTCACCGGACGAAAGCGCCGCCCCAGGGCGACCTGGGCGACCATCTCGGCGCTGCTGAGCTGGCGCAGCAGGCCGCTCTTGCCGGTCATGCAGAACACACAGGCAACGGCGCAGCCCACCTGGCTGGAGATGCACAGGCCATCACGTGGCAACAGTACGCTTTCCACCATCTGTTTGTCCGCCAGCTCCACCAACAGGCGAGCCGAGCCATCTGCGCCGGGATGCTCGGAGCGCAGCCGGGCCAGTGCGTCTAGTTCGCTGGCGATGGTCGGCAGTGCTTCACGTACCGTCAGGGGCAGGAAGTTCTCGGTCTTCTGATGCTTGGTGCCGGTGTCCAACGGCTTGCCCTGCAGCCAGGCACGGGTAATGCGCCCGATATGCTGGGGTTTGGCGCCAAGGTCGGCGAGGCGTTGGTTGAGTTCGGTGAGCTGCATGGGGCGCGCATGCTATCACTTGGCCGTGGCAGCGACCACGTCGAAGCGCAGTACGCCGATCATCTGCCCGGCTTCGGTGACGACCCGCACCTGCCAGCGGCCTTCGGGGGAGGCCGGGAAGTTGAGTTTGTGCGTCCAGGCGCGATAGCCCTCCTTGCGCCCGCCGTTGATGTCCAGCGCAATGCGGTCGACTTCCCGGCCGTTGTGCTGCCAGACGTGGTAGATGCGTTCGTTGAGGCCGCGTGGGGCGTTGATCGAGGTGTAGGCGTAAAGCCCATCATCGCGCAGCTGTTCCGGGCTGATCTGTTGCAGGCTATCGCCTGGCATGCGTTGTTCGCCATCGAAGCGATCGCTGATCGCCACCTCGGTCAGCCATAGCGTTGCCGGCGGCACCCAGGCCCGCGCTAGCCAGCCGGCGCTGGCCATCGCCAGAGGCAAGGCGGCCAGCAGCACAATGCGTCGCCAGCCGGTGAAGCCGATCAGGCCGGGCAGGCTCGGCAGCGCCAGCAGCGTGGCGATCAGCAGGGCAATGCGGTAGGTCTGCGGGGTGCTGAGGTGAAAGATGATCGGCAGCGCGGTCAGCATCACCGCGAACAGCGCCAGGCTGTGAAAGATCAACAGCAACCAGCGCCTGGGCGCCAGCCAGCGGTAGTAGATCGGGTCGGTGATAGAGGCCAGGGCGGCGAGCGCCAGCAGGCCGCTGAACAGTAACTGCCCACTGTTCCAGGTGGTGGTGATGAAGAAGAACGGCAAGACGAAGAACAGACTTTCCTGGTGGATCATCTGTGTGCCGTAGCGCAGCAGCGGCAATGGCAGTTCGAAGCCGAAGCGCCGGGCAATACGCTCGCGAAGCAGATTTTCCAGAATGAGCCAGACCCAGCTGACTACCAGCACCACGCCCAGGACCTTGGCCAGATGCGCCTGGCGGTCGACCAGCAGAAAGCTGGCCACACCCGAGCAGAAGCCGAACAGGGCGACCAGGCCGGGATAGCGCTTGAGCAGGGTAATCAGGATGGGAATGCGGTCGAGCAGGGCTTTCATGGAAGCAGCGCGGTACTGTGATGGGCGCGCATGCTAGGCAGTGCTGACGGCGTACGCAAGTGACTCGTCGGCGCTGCTGGCGATGAAGCGCCGCTTACGGCACTATTGCGCCCCCGTTTCACCACCGAGTCCGAAAACGATGAAATTCATCCATCAACGCGAGCATCTGGAAGAGGGCGATCTGGTGGTCATCCAGTGTTCGCAGCCCTGCAACATCCGCCTGATGAACGATGCCAACTTTCGCGCATTCAGGAACCGTGGCCGGCACAGTTACCACGGCGGCGCCTTCATCAAGTTCCCGGCGAAGATCCGCGTGCCCTCCAGTGGTTTCTGGAACATCACGCTGGATACCGTCAGTCGTCGTGCGGTGAGCGTGACGCGCAAGCCGCAGATGGAGTACAGCATCAAGATCGTCCGTCGCCCGGGCGCCTGATGCTTGCCGCTGCAGGTGAAGAAAAAAGCTAAACGCTGACTGCCAGGCCGAGGTCACAACTGGTGAGCCTCGAAAAAGGAGAGTCAGCATGCTGAAGTTTCTGGGCGGTACCGTCGGTATCATTTTCATCATCGGCCTGATCGTGGTGGTGGGATTGCTCTCACTGATCTTCTAGCCAATGAATGGCCCCGCTGCGTGCAGCGGGGCTGATCGCATTCAGAGCCTCTTGCGCTGGTTGCCCTGGTGCTGCTCGCAGGTCATGAAGCCCTTGCTGTCGACCCGGCCGTTGACGTCGAAGTCCACGTAATAGGGCTGTTCCAGGCCGTCGACATTCAGCACATAGTTGTTGCAGGTGCCGCCTGTGACGCTGTTGCGCACGTCCGAAGAGGGTGGCCCACCGAGGGTGCGTACCTGTTCCTGAGTCATGCCGTGGTCGACCTGCTTGACCAGTGGCTCATTGCGGAAAGTCAGGTAATCGGCCGGGTTCTCGAAGGTCGAGCAACCGCTCACCGCGGCCGCTACGGCCAGTACTGCAAGGCTGTGCTTGTACATGTCATCGCTCCGTCGATTGAGCCGAAATGGCTCGACATGTTTTGGAGCCGCGCCCGTGCATGAGAGTTCGAGTTTTTCGATGATCGGCGCTAGTCGCGCCTCGTTCGTCGCTGCATGAATGAAAAGAGCCCGCGATTGCGGGCTCTTTCGCATCAGTCGTCGTAGCCCAGGTTAGGCATCAGCCAGCGTTCGCTGACGGCGATGTCCTGACCCTTGCGCTTGCTGTACTGCTCGATCTGATCCTTGTCCACCTTGCCCACGGCGAAGTACTGCGCCTCGGGGTGGGCGAAGTACCAGCCGGACACTGCTGCCGCCGGGAACATGGCGTAGTGCTCGGTGAGGAACACGCCGCTCTTGCCGGCCTTGTGGTAGTCAGCTTCGGGGTCGAGCAGCTTGAACAGTGTGGCTTTCTCGGTGTGATCCGGGCAGGCCGGGTAGCCCGGGGCAGGGCGGATGCCCTTGTACTGCTCGCGGATCAGCGCTTCGTTGTCCAGTTGCTCATCCCTGGCGTAACCCCAGTAGTCCTTGCGCACACGTTCGTGCAGCCACTCGGCACAGGCCTCGGCCAGGCGGTCGGCCAGAGCCTTGACCATGATCGAGTTGTAGTCGTCGCCCTTGGCCTCGTAGGCCTTGGCCAGCTCCTCGGCACCGATGCCAGCGGTGGTGATGAAGCCGCCTATGTAGTCGGTTACGCCGCTTTCCTTCGGCGCGACAAAGTCGGCCAGCGACAGGTTCGGCTTGCCGTCGGGCTTGATGGTCTGCTGGCGCAGGTGGTGCAGGGTGGCCAGGGGCTTGCCGTCGCTACCATAGACTTCGATGTCGTCATGGGCGACCTGGTTGGCCGGCCAGAAGCCGAATACCGCGCGGGCCTTGATCAGTTTCTCGTCAATCAGCTTTTTCAGCATCGCCTGGGCATCGGCGAACAACGCGGTGGCGGCTTCGCCGACCACTTCGTCGGTGAGGATGCGTGGGTACTTGCCAGCCAAGTCCCAGGAGATGAAGAAGGGCGTCCAGTCGATGTACTCGGCCAGGGTCGCCAGGTCGATGTCGTCCAGCACCTGGGCACCGGTGAAGCTCGGCTTGGGCGCGACGTAGCCGTTCCAGTCGAAGGCCGGCTTGTTGGCGATGGCGTCGGCATAGCCCAGGCGCTCGGTGCGCGAGGCGCGGGCCGAGGTACGCTCGCGCACCACCACGTATTCCTCGCGGGTCTTGCGCACGAAGTCGGCCTTCAGCTCCTTGGACAGCAGCTGGGTGGCCACGCCCACGGCGCGCGAGGCGTCGGTCACGTAGACCACCGCGTCGTTGCTGTACTGCGGGTCGATCTTCACCGCGGTGTGAGCCTTGGAGGTGGTGGCGCCGCCGATCATCAGTGGCAGGTTAAAGCCCTGGCGCTGCATTTCCTTGGCGACATGCACCATCTCGTCCAGCGACGGAGTGATCAGGCCGGACAGGCCGATGATGTCGCACTTCTCGGCGATCGCGGTCTGCAGGATCTTCTCCGTCGGCACCATCACGCCGAGGTCGACGATGTCGTAGCCGTTACAGCCCAGCACCACGCCGACGATGTTCTTGCCGATATCGTGTACGTCGCCCTTGACCGTGGCCATGAGGATCTTGCCCTTGGCTTCCGGTTTGTCGCCTTTCTCCGCTTCGATGAAGGGAATCAGGTGGGCAACGGCCTGCTTCATAACGCGGGCAGACTTGACCACCTGGGGCAGGAACATCTTGCCCGAGCCGAACAGGTCGCCGACCACATTCATGCCGCTCATCAGCGGGCCTTCGATGACCTCGATGGGGCGCGCGCATTGCTGGCGGCATTCTTCGGTATCTTCGACGATGAAGGCGGTGATGCCCTTGACCAGGGCATGCTCCAGGCGCTTGCCGACCGGTAGCGAACGCCATTCTTCGTTTTCCACTTCCTTGACCGCGCCGTCGCCTTTGTACTTGTCGGCGATGGCCAGCAGGGCTTCGGTGGCGTTGGGGTTGCGGTTGAGCACCACGTCTTCGACGGCGTTGCGCAGCTCTTTCGGGATCTCGTCGTAGATTTCCAGTTGGCCGGCGTTGACGATGCCCATGGTCAGGCCGTTCTGGATCGCGTAGTAGAGAAATACCGAGTGGATCGCCTCACGTACCGGGTTGTTGCCGCGGAACGAGAAGGACACGTTGGAGACGCCGCCTGAGCTCAGCGCATAGGGCAGGTTGTCGCGAATGAAGGCGCAGGCTTCGATGAAGTCCACGGCGTAGTTGTTGTGCTCCTCGATACCGGTGGCGACGGCGAAGATGTTCGGGTCGAAGATGATGTCTTCCGGCGGGAAGCCCACTTCGTTGACCAGAATGTCGTAGCTGCGCTGGCAGATTTCCTTCTTGCGCGCGGCGGTGTCGGCCTGGCCGACCTCGTCGAAGGCCATCACCACCACCGCGGCGCCGTAGCGCTTGCACAGTTTGGCGTGGTGCTTGAACTGCTCGACGCCTTCCTTCATCGAGATCGAGTTGACGATGCCCTTGCCCTGGATGCACTTCAGGCCGGCTTCGATCACTTCCCATTTCGAAGAGTCGATCATGATCGGCACGCGCGAGATGTCCGGCTCGCCGGCGATCAGGTTGAGGAACCTGACCATGGCGGCCTTGGAGTCGAGCATGCCTTCGTCCATGTTGATGTCGATCACCTGAGCGCCGGCTTCCACCTGCTGCAGGGCGACTTCCAGTGCCTCGGTGTAGTTCTCCTCGCGGATCAAGCGGGCGAACTTGGCCGAGCCGGTGATGTTGGTACGCTCGCCGACGTTAACGAACAGCGAGTTGCGGTCGATGGTGAAGGGCTCGAGGCCCGACAGGCGGCAGGCCTTGGGAATGTCCGGAATGGCGCGGGGTTGGTACTTGGCGACCGCCTCGGCAATCGCCTGTATATGCCCCGGCGTGGTACCGCAGCAACCGCCGATGATGTTGAGAAAGCCGCTGGCTGCGAACTCTTCGACCACCGCAGCCATCTCGGCAGGCGATTCGTCGTACTCGCCGAAGGCGTTGGGCAGGCCGGCGTTGGGGTGCGCAGAGACGTGGGTGTCTGCCTTGTTCGACAGTTCTTCCAGGTAAGGGCGCAGGTCTTTGGCGCCAAGGGCACAGTTCAGACCGACGGAGATGGGGTTGGCGTGGCGCACCGAGTTCCAGAACGCCTCGGTGGTCTGTCCGGACAGGGTACGGCCGGAGGCGTCGGTGATGGTGCCGGAAATCATGATCGGCAACTCGACGCCGTCTTCATCGAACACTTGCTGCACGGCGAAGATCGCCGCCTTGGCGTTGAGGGTGTCGAAGATGGTCTCGATCAGGATCAGGTCGGCGCCACCGGCGATCAGGCCGCGAGTGGCCTCGGTGTAGTTGTCTACCAGTTCATCGAAGGTAACGTTGCGGTAGCCGGGATCGTTAACGTCAGGGGAAATCGAGCAGGTGCGGCTGGTCGGGCCAAGCACGCCGGCGACGAAACGCGGGCGATCCGGGGTTTCCAGGGTCTTGGCGTCGGCCACTTCACGGGCTACCCGGGCACCGGCGACGTTCAGCTCATAGGCCAGGCCTTCCATGCCATAGTCGGCCTGGGATATTTGGGTGGCATTGAAGGTATTGGTTTCCAGAATGTCGGCGCCGGCATCCAGGTAGGCTTTCTCGATGGCAGCGATGATCTGCGGCTGGGTCAGCAGCAGCAGGTCGTTGTTGCCTTTGACGTCGCTCGGCCAGTCGGCGAAGCGCTCGCCGCGGTAGTCGGCCTCTTCCAGCTTGTAGCTCTGGATCATGGTGCCCATGCCGCCATCGAGGATCAGGATGCGCTCCTTCAGGGCTTGCTGGAGGGCTTGGAGGCGGGCGCTGCGATCGGACATGAGAACTACCTGAGCAAAGCAGAAACAAAGGTGGGCGATGATAGCAAAGCTGCAGGGTTCTGGAGCACTAGCGGGCTTTTCATGAATTTCATTCATGTTGCTGGAGGCGCCGTCTCGTTAGAATTGCCAGCATCGCACTCAAGGACGTGGTCATGCTCAAGCCCGCTGCTCTGTTTCTTCTTTTTTTCGCAGCTGGCCTGGCCCGTGCGGAAGCGATTTCCTATGTCGATGACGTCCAACCGATCCTCACCCACAAGTGCGTGGCCTGCCATACCTGCTATGACGCGCCGTGCCAGCTCAATCTGGGCAGTGGCGAAGGCATTGCGCGCGGCGCCAGCAAGCAACTGGTGTACGACGGTACGCGCAGCAAGGCGCAAGCGACCACTCGGCTTTATCTGGATGCACAGGGCGAGACGGCCTGGCGCCAGCGCGACTTTCATTCGGTGCTCGATGGCGGCAACGGCCAGGCTGCGCTGATCAAGCGCATGCTGGAGCTGGGTCGCAGCCAACCGCTCGAGCCCAATGCCAAGCTCCCTGACAACCTCGACATAGCCATCACCCGCAGCAACAGCTGCCCATTGCCGGGTGAATTCGCCGCCTATGCGCAGAAGAATCCCCATGGCGGCATGCCGTTCGCCGTGACGGGGCTGAACGATGACGAGTACGCCACCCTGGAACAGTGGCTGGCCCAGGGTGCGCCGGTCGCCGAACAGGCGCTCAAGCCCAGTGCAGTCGAGTTGCGCCAGGTGGAGCAGTGGGAAAATTTCATGAACGCGCCCGGTGTGCGGCAGGATCTGGTGTCGCGCTGGCTCTACGAGCACCTGTTCCTCGCGCATTTGCACTTCGAGGGCGGTGAGCCTGGGCATTTCTTCCAGATGGTGCGTTCTCGTACCCCTAGCGGCAAACCCATCGACCCCATCGCCACGCGCCGCCCTAATGATGATCCGGGCACCGAGTTCTATTACCGCCTATGGCCGATCCAGGGTGTGATCGTGCACAAGACGCACATCACCTATCCGCTGGGCGACGCCAAGCTGGCGCGGGTGAAGGAGATGTTCTTCGGTGAGGACTGGACGCTGGATGCTGTCCCCGGTTATGGCGCACAACGCCGTGCCAACCCCTTCGAAACCTTCGCCGCGATTCCGGCGCGTGCGCGCTATCAGTTCATGCTGGATAACGCCGAGTACTTCGTGCGCACCTTTATCCGTGGTCCGGTGTGCCGCGGGCAGATCGCCACTGACGTGATTCGCGACAACTTCTGGGCCGTGTTCCAGGCGCCGGAGCACGATCTCTACATCACCGATGCCAATTACCAGCGCGAGGCCACGCCGCTGTTGGCCATGCCCGGCCAGTTCGACGATATCGGCGATCTGCTGGGCTTGTGGCGCAACTATCGCGACAAGCGCAACGACTACGAGAACCTGCGCAAGGACGCTTACGCCGACGCACCTCCTGCGGACTGGGCACATATCTGGAGCGGTAATGACAACGCGCTGCTGTCGATCTTCCGCCAGCACGACAGTGCCTCAGTGCGCAAAGGCCTGCTCGGCGAGATCCCGCAGACCCTCTGGTGGATGGATTACCCGCTGCTGGAGCGCACCTACTACCAACTGGTGGTCAACTTCGACGTGTTCGGCAACGTTTCGCACCAGGCGCAGACGCGCCTGTACTTCGACCTGATCCGCAATGGCGCCGAAGTGAACTTCCTGCGCCTGCTGCCGGCGCGATCACGCGAGGCTTACCTGGATGACTGGTATCAGAACAGCGGCAAGTTGAAGATGCTGCTGGACTACACCTCAATCGATCATCGTTCACCGAGCGCCATTGGCCTGACCGGTGACGATCCGAAGAAGCAGTTCGCCGAACAGCTGCTGCAGCGCTATGCCAAGCTCAACGCGCGTCCTGACCCGATCAACCGCTGCACGGGCGCGCAGTGTTATCGCGACGGTTTGCCCAGGGAGCTGCAAGATGTCGAGCAGACGTTGGCGCGCCTGGCCAGTCGTCCGGCGGGCGGCTTGCGGGTGATCGATCAACTGCCAGAAGCGACGATATTGCGGGTAGAGCTGAGCGATGGCTCGCGCGAGATCTACAGCCTGCTGCGCAACCGTGCGCACAGCAACGTGGCGTTCATGCTGGGAGAGGAGCTGCGCTATCAACCGCGCCTGGACACCCTGACCATCTACCCGGAAGTGCTGAGCAGCTATCCGAATTTCCTGTTCACGGTCAAAGCGGGGGAGGTGGATGCCTTCGTCAAGCAGATGGAAGGTGTCAGCGACGCAAAATCCTTCGAGCAAATAGTCGAGCGCTGGGGTGTACGGCGTAGCCACCCTGAATTCTGGCGCTATTTTCACGATCTCGCCGAGCATGTTCGCGAAACCCAGCCGTTGGAGACAGGCGTGCTGGATATGAACCGCTATCAGAACCTCTAAACGCACCGGAGCGCACGTGAAGTGCGCTCCAGATTGCTTGTTGCATGGCGGCTATGGCTGCGATCAATTCCTACTAATTTAGTTGGGCTTTAACCGGGCGGCGCTCTGGCGTACACTGCGCCCATGTTCGCGAGGAGTTGCCATGAGCGCCATCATCATTACCCAAGCTGCCGAAGATTACCTGGCCGAGCTGCTGAGCAAGCAGGATACTCCGGGTATCGGCATCCGAGTTTTCATCACCCAGCCAGGTACGCCTTACGCGGAAACCTGCATTGCCTACTGCAAGCCGGGTGAGCAGAAGCCTGAAGACACCGCCGTTGGCCTGGCCAGTTTCACCGCCTGGATCGATGGCGTCAGTGAGCCTTTCCTGGAAGACGCAGTCGTCGACTACGCCACCGATCGCATGGGCGGCCAGCTGACCATCAAGGCGCCGAACGCCAAGGTGCCGATGGTCAACGAAGACAGTCCGCTCAACGAACGCATCAACTACTACCTGCAGACCGAGATCAATCCCGGCCTGGCCAGCCATGGCGGCCAGGTGACGCTGATCGACGTGGTCGAAGAGGGCATTGCCGTGCTGCAGTTCGGCGGTGGTTGCCAGGGCTGTGGCCAAGCCGATTACACCCTCAAGGAAGGCATCGAGAAAACCCTGCTCGAGCGCATTCCAGAGCTCAAGGGGGTGCGTGACGTGACCGACCACAGCAATCGCGAGAACGCCTACTACTGATAGGCGTCTTGCACATGAAAAAGGGGCGACTGGAGTCGCCCCTTTTTCATTTCAGGCCTTGAGTACACGTTTGCTGGAGGCGGGGAAGCGTTCGAGCTTTTCGGCCGGGCGAATCGGCCGTTTTACCAGTTCGCCACCGCAGTTCGGGCAGCGTAGCGCCAGGATGGATTCGGCGCAGGAGCGGCAGAAGGTGCACTCGAAGGAGCAGATCAAGGCGTCAACACTGGACGCAGGCAGATCGCAGTCGCAGTTCTCGCAGTTGGGGCGCAGTTCAAGCATGGCGCGAGGCTCGGCAAAGTGGGTGATCGCAGCAGTCTGCAATCGCTGGCGGCCAAGCGCAACGGGCAAATCTGGGGGCGCGCAAGGCGCCCCGACGGGGTTTATTCCGGCATGCTCCAAGGTGCCAGGTCAAAACCCTGGCTGCGCAGCTCATCACGGGAGCGCTGCAGCGCGTCTTCCAGCTGTTGCGGGTCGCTGTAGGTGGCGCTGGACAGCTGGGTGCGGCCGAGCAGGCGGGTGTTGGTGCGGTCGATGACGCTGATGCTGACGACGCCGGTGCCGTCCTGCGGAGCCCAGGCCACGCACTGGAACGGGCGGAAGGCACGATCGGCAATCAGCAGGGCTTCGTTAAAACGCAGCGGTGTGTTCATGGGGTCGGTTTCTCCGAGTTGTTCCCAACAATCAATGGCGGCCAACAGGTTATTGATGTTGGCCTTTCAATCTTGTTGATGAACTCAGCAGACCCCTAAGTCACACATGGCTGAAAAAGGTTTTATTACCGGCGTAGTGTGCCTTGATAAAAACTTTTGGCGTCTCGCCGGCTACAACTTTCTACTGCGAAAGTTCCACCTCTGTTTCTTGCGTAACTGGCCGCCCTGCATACTGTTGGCAAGATGCCATCGCGTTGATCATGAAAACTCTGCAATAACCAGTAGGAACAATGCATATAGAGAAATGATCCATGAAGCGTCAAAGTTCTTGCTAGCTTTACGCTTGCGAGCGCCAAATTGTTGTTTTTATTGGAATTACAAAATAATGGCGCCAAGGATGGAGTATGTTGGAGGCTGTTTCCGTCGCATCCCGGCAATTACTGATGCTCGATCCTTTCGATGCATGCGAAGCGCTGCTTCAACCATTGCAGGCCGCTGGCTGGTCAGTGCGGCACTGCACGCCAGAAACGCTCAATGGCCATGCAGGTGATGCACTCCTGCTTCACCTCGATCAGCGACCGAGTCATGCATTGCTCAAACAGCTGCAACTGACGGGACTGGGTTGCATCGTGCTGGCGGATGCCGAGCGATTGAGGCAGATCGGCAGCGAAGAGCTGATCGGCGAATGGTGTTTCTCCGCGCTGACATTGCCGGGGGCAATGTCCCGCTTACTGGAAACCTTGCAACAGGCGCAGGCAGCCACTCGCTTGCGCAGATTGAAAAGCGGACGACAACTGCCGCAGTACTTGGGCAATTGCGGTGCAGCGCGCAGTCTGCGTCGGCAGCTCGATCGCCTGAGTAGTATCGAAGGGCCGCTACTTGTCAGCGGGGAACGTGGTAGCGGCAAACATCTTCTGGCCCGCTTGCTCCATCAGCGCTCATCCTTTGCTGCCCAGGCCATGCGCGCTATCGACTGCGCCGAGCCTCTTGATGAGGCCGCTCTCGCCGCATCGAGCGTTACCAGTGTACTGCTCGAAAACGCTTCCCTGCTTTCTGCGGCTGACCAGCAAAGGTTGCTGGACTACCTGCAGCGCCATCCTCAAGCACATCTATTGACCCTGGACCGAGGCGAGTTGGTGCAGGCACTGCAGCAGGGACGTTTCAGGCGGGATCTGTTTCATCAATTGGCGGCGCAACAGCTACAAACGCCGAATCTGCGCGAATATCCAGGCGACCTGTCGCTGCTGGCCGAGCATTTCGCCAAACAGCACGGGGCGATAATCGGGCGGCATCATCGGCGTTTCAGTGAAGAGGCGATCACCGCCATGATCAGCCATCCCTGGCCAGGCAATGTGCGTGAGCTGCGCAATCGCGTGGTACGCGCCCTGGTGTTGGCTCAAGGTCGGCAGATTCTTGCAGCCGATCTTGGTTTGCGCCCGGCACAAGCGAACATCGATGCTCCGGTCACGCTGGAGGACTACATACGGCGGGCCGAACGCCAGGCGCTCAACGACGTGCTGGGCCGCTACGCCAACAACATGAGCCAGGCCGCGCGCACGCTCGGGATTTCGCGGCCAACCTTCTATCGCTTGCTGCACAAGCATCGTCTGCGCTGAGACGCATGCTGTAACGCTCGAGAAACACTGCTAAGGTGCCCGTCGAACCTATCGACAAGGAGATTTTCATGCACCCGTTCGACGCCGCGAAGCCACCGAAACTGGCCGTGTTGCTGGGTTATGCCGGGCTGGTGCCATTCGTTGGTGGTGCATTGGGAATCTGGGTGATTCCCCTGGGCTGGCGACCTTTCGTATTGGACGCGCTGCTGGATTTTGCTGCGGTGATTCTGGCCTTTATGGGCGCCATTCACTGGGGTTTGGCGATGCGTGCGGAGGAAACCGATGAAAAGGCCAAGCTGCAACTGGGGCTGTCGGTGATTCCGCCCTTGCTGGGCTGGGCCGCATTGGCTGGTGGACTGCCGATTGGCTTGTCCCTGCCGATTTTCCTTTTTGCCTTTATCGGCCTGTACCTGGCAGACATGCACGCAGTACGCGTAGGGCTGGCGCCGCAATGGTATCCGGCCCTGCGTACGCCGTTGACCCTGGTGGTCTGCCTGAGCCTGTTAGTGGCCTGGGTCAGCGTGTTGATTCGCTAAGCCGAGCAGCGTCGCGACTTGCGCCAGCGCAGCCTGGCGCCGCTCATCCCAGCCACCTGACAGTTCGCAGAAACGCTGCCCGTTACCCTGCAGCCAATCCCGGCAGGCCTGATGAAAGGCCTGGCGCTCGACCAACTGAGGCTGGCAACGCTGGCCGTCTTCGACCCAGGGTACGCCTGCGGGGTCGAGTAACAGATGCTGGTCGTAGTGGCGCGCCAGCAACTCGGCCTCCAACCCGTGCGGACAATCGCCGAACAGGCATTGGCTCCAGAGCATGTTGCTCAGCAGGTGCGTGTCGAGAATCAGCAACTGCGGCCTGGTTGCTCGCGCGGCATCCTCCCAGGCCAATTGGCCGCGAGCGATCTCGGCGATGTCGGCGTAGCAGGTATCGCGCTGTTGTTCGTCGATGAAGTGGCGCACGTACTCGCCCACCACCACGCCACCGAAGCGCGCTTGTATTTGCGCTGCCAGCCAGCTCTTGCCGCTGGACTCGGGGCCGGTCAGCACCAGGACTTTCATGACGCGTGCTGCAACGCCGGGTCGCGGCGCCAGGTGAGCCAGCCACTGATGGCCAGGGCGGTGAAGGCCGCGTAGAGACCTGCAGTCAGGTACAGCTCGCTATACAGGAAGAAGGCCACGTAGCAGATATCGACCATTACCCAGAGCGCCCAGCATTGCAGGCGTTTCTGCGCCATCCACAGCTGCGCCACCAGGCTGAAGGCGGTCAGCGCCGAATCCAGCCAGGGCGAGCTGGCATCGGTGTAAGTGGCCATAAGGTAGCCGAGCAACCCGGCACCGAGCGCGCCGCTCAGCAATCCAGTCAGAACGGCGACCACACCCAGGCGGCTGACCTTACGTCCATCGTGGCGGTCGCCGCCACGGGTCCACAGCCACCAACCGTAGAGTTGCAGCGCAGCGAACAACAGTTGCAAGAGCAAGTTGGAATACAGCCGCCAGTCATAGAACAGCCAGGCGTAGAGCAGCACCATGATCAGGCCGATGGGCCAGCACCAGGGGTTCTGTCTGACCGTCAGCCAGACTGCGACGATGCCGAGCCCGGCAGCAACGAGTTCAAGCCAGGACATCTGGCGCCCTCAAATCAGGAAAGGGTGGCGATTGTACTGATGCAGGCGGCTCAGCACACCAGGCTGTCGGCTTGTCGATGGAGCATCAGCAGCTTGCGGGTAATGGTTTGCTGGATGTCGTCACGCTCGAAGCTCGACAGTCGCTCCAGGCGTGCCAGCTGCAGGCGATGCAGGTGGATATAGGGCATCTGCTGGTCGAACTCGCGCAGGTCGCCCTTCATCAGCACCGGCAGGAACAGATCACCGATTTTCTTCTGGTTGCTGATGATCTGCGCCAGGGCTGGTTTGAAGGGCATGGTCTTGGGCGCCGGCCCGCCATCCTTGATCTGGGTGCTGAGCAGGAGCCCAGGTTTGCCCAGAACCTTGCCCGGCAACACGCACAGGCCCGTCTTGCGGATGGCCTGGCTATCGATACCGTGCAGGGTGTCGTGGAATGCGTAGGGATTAGGCAGCACCACCATCTTGCGCCCGAGGTCGGTGGGGAAGTGCAGGCTGTAGTTGGTGTACAGCTGCCCCACCGACTCGGAATAGACGCACAAGCGGTTCTCGAACAGCTTGATGAAACGTTCGGCCAGCTCGCGGCGGGCCATGCTGTCCAGGTCCCAGATCAGGTCCTGATTCTGTGGTCGACTAAAATCGACCTCCTGATGCTGCATGCTGCTCATGGTCGATTCATACGCGGAATTGCCCAAGCAGACGACTGAGCTGGTCGGCCAGCTGTTTCAGGTGCTGGCTGGCCGCGCTCGACTGCTCGGCAGCCTCGGCGGTGTTGTGGGCCAGCGCTGCCGTCTGCGTGACGTTCTGATTGATGTCCTCCACCACGTGGGATTGCTGCAGGGTGGCGCTGGCGATCGAGGCATTGAGCCCGGTCAGGTTGCGTAGCGACTGGGCGATCTGGGCGAGGCTTTCGCCGGCCTGGCTGGCTTGTTCCACAGTCAGTTGGGAGGCGCGACTGCTTTCGTTGATCACCTTGACTGCGGCCTCGGAGTTGCCCTGAAGACGCTCGATCATGCCCTGAATTTCTGCGGTGGAGGTCTGCGTACGTTGCGCCAGCAACCTCACTTCGTCGGCAACCACAGCGAAACCGCGACCCTGCTCACCAGCGCGGGCAGCCTCGATGGCAGCGTTGAGGGCGAGCAGGTTGGTTTGCTCGGCGATGGAGCGGATCACCTCCAGCACGCTGCCGATCTGCGTGCTCTCGCTGGCCAGTGATTGGATCACCTCGACGGCCTTGTCGATGGTGCCCGACAACTGATCGATCTGGCGCAGGCTCGCTTCGATGTTCTGCTGGCCTTGTCTGGCCTGGTCCTCGGCGGTGTGCATCTCGCTGGAGGCGTGCTCGGCGTTCTTCGCCACGTCCTGCACACCGTAGGTCACCTCGTTGACGGCGGTCGCGACCAGCTCCATCTGCTGGGCCTGCTGCTGGCTATGGCGCTGAGCTTCGCTGGAAATATCGCCGAGATTGCCCGCGGCCTGATCCAGCGAGCCGGCCGACTCGAGCATCTGACGGATAACGTGCCGCAGCTTGTCGGTGAAGGCATTGAAGTGGGCGGCCAGTGCGGTGAGTTCATCGCGGCCATGAGTATCGAGATTACGGGTCAGGTCGCCTTCGCCGCTGGCGATGTTGGCCATGGCGTCGACCGCTGCCTGCAGCGGTTGCACGATACTGCGGGTAATGACGACCACCAGCCCCGTCAGCAGCACGGCGATCAGAAAGCCGATGGTGATGGCTTTCAGTGCCTGAGCCTTGAACTCTGCCTGTACATCATCGACATAGACACCGGAGCCAATGATCCAGCCCCAGGGCTGGAACAGCTCGACATAGGAAATCTTCGGTACCGGGTCACTGGCGCCTGGCTTCGGCCAGCGGTAATCGACCTGGCCGGCACCCTGGCTGCGGGTGATGGCGACCATCTCGTTGAACAGCGCCTTGCCGTCCGGGTCCTTGAAGCTGGACAGGCTCTGACCTTCGAGCTTGGGATTGGTCGGGTGCATGACCATCACCGGCGTCTGGTCATTGATCCAGAAATACTCCTGGCCGGCATAACGCAGCCCGCGTATGACCTCCATCGCCTGTTTCTGGGCCTGTTCACGGTCAAGGCTGCCGGCGCTTTCCAGATCATGGAAATACTTGAGGATGCCCGCCACGCTCTGCACCACATGCTCGGTTTTTTCCGATTTGGCGAGGTAAAGATCGCTGTGTATCTGGCGCAACATATAAGCGCCCTGGAGGATCAGCGTCAGGAGGGCAAGCGCCAGAATCAACCACAGGCGACGGCTGATGGGGAGACTGCGTAAATGGTTCATGGGCGAATACCGGATTGTTGTAATTGTCAGCGTCAGGGCAACCCCGAGCAGTACTGGCGATACTGTCGCATCGGAGCATTATTCACGCCAGTTGTCTGATAGCATTTCGGCCGCCAGGCGCAAAACCTGAGTGATTGGCGAGCCAGGCGCTGTTTCTGCCGGGACGCACGCGCAGGAACCTGCGTAGCGTGTTTATGTCCCACGGCGGGCTGTATTGCATATTCGAGTTTACGCGCGGCGAAGTCGTCGTGCTTTGGGGGAGTTGATGGATATCTGGATGGCCTTTCAGGCTCTGATTCTGGGCATTGTGGAAGGGCTGACCGAGTTCTTGCCGATTTCCAGCACCGGGCACCTGATCGTGGTCGGAGACTTGCTAGGTTTCAATGGCCAAACGGCAACCGCGTTTAAGATCATTATCCAGCTTGGCGCCATTCTGGCGGTGATCTGGGAGTTCCGGGCCAAGGTGCTCGGTGTGGTGGTCGGGCTGCCCAATGAGCCCAAGGCCCAGCGTTTCACCTTCAATCTGCTGTTGGCGTTCATTCCGGCCGTGATCTTCGGCCTGGCCTTCGCCGATCTCATCGAGCACTGGCTGTTCAACCCCATTACCGTGGCCATGGCGCTGATCATCGGCGGCATCATCATGCTCTGGGCAGAGAAACGCGATCATACCATCCAGGCCGAAACGGTCGACGACATGGACTGGAAGCTGGCCCTGAAGGTCGGTTTCGCCCAGTGCCTGGCGCTGATTCCAGGTACGTCGCGTTCGGGCGCTACCATCATCGGCGGCCTGGTCTTCGGGTTGTCGCGCAAGGCCGCGACCGAGTTTTCCTTCTTCCTTGCCATGCCGACTATGGTGGCGGCCACGGTCTATTCGCTGTTCAAGTACCGCGACATTCTGCAGATGAGCGACTTGCCAATCTTCGCCATTGGCTTCGTCAGCACCTTCATCGTGGCGATGATCACCGTGCGTGCCTTGCTCAAGTTCATCACCAACCACAGCTATGCGGTATTCGCTTGGTATCGCATTGCCTTCGGCCTGGTGATTCTGGCGACCTGGCAGTTGCACCTGATCGACTGGAGCACCGCTCAGCCGTGATGGACAACGAGCGCAAGGGACGCCTGAAAAGCTGGGATGATGCCAAGGGCTTTGGCTTCATCCAGCCGGCAAACGGCGGTGCTGACGTTTTCGCGCACATTTCCGTCATGCGCGGTGATCGCCGCCCGCAGCCAGGGGACGATGTGCTGTTCATCGAAGGGCGCGACGAGCGTGGTCGGCCACGTGCCGCGCACCTGCGTCTGGCCGGCGAACTGAGCCTCGACCGCCAGGCCATCCGGCGCAAGCCGAAAACGCCGGACAATGCTGCGTCGGCGCGGCCAAAACCCGCTGCCAAACCTGCACGCAGAGCGGCGACACAGTCGGGAGGCATCCACAGTCCAGGCAGCAAGATCGTCCTGTTTGCCTTGCTCTGCGTATTGCCAGTGCTCGCTGCCCTGCAGCTGTTCGGCAAGGGGCTCTGGTGGCTGGCGCCGCTGTACCTGTCGGCCAGCCTGCTGAGCTTCGTGCAGTACTGGCTGGACAAACGCAACGCCCAGATCGGTGCTCAGCGTACGCCGGAGAACACCCTGCATCTGGTCGAAATGCTTGGTGGCTGGCCAGGCGCGCTAATCGCTCAACAAGTCTTCCGTCACAAGACGCGCAAGGCCTCCTATCAGACGGTTTTCTGGCTGATCGTCGGCTTGCACCAGCTACTCTGGATCGACCTGCTGCTGTTCGATGGCGCCTACGTACTACACCACCTGCCCTCATTGGTGCGCTAGGGACAGCTTGCTGCGGAACTGGCATTGCAGTGTGCCAAGCAGCTATGTTGGCGTTCCAAGCCTGCCAGAGAGGGACCCCGCCTGCCTGGCGAGCACAACGTGGCCATGACAACAAGATTGAAAAGAACCGGCAAACCCGCTGCTACACCGCATCTGAGGCCCCGTATTCGGGTAGCGGGTCTGTGGCTGCTGTGTTGCCTGCTTGGGCCCGTGTACGCCTCTACCGAGGTACAGCTGACGCTGGGCGGGACGCCTGAGTCAGTTGCCTATATCCGACAAGTGCTCGAGCAGACCCTGGCTCTCGGAGGCCATGACGTCACGGTACGCGAGCGTGGCAACCCTCCCATGACGCGCCTGGAGGTCATGCTGCAGCGTGGGGATATCAGCGCCCTGATCCTTGGCCCGACACAGGTGCGTGAGCGCAGGTTCCTGCCGGTGCGGGTGGGCATGACCGACAACCTGGTCAACCAGCGCATTTTGTTCATCCCCAAGGGCAGCCAGGCCTTGTATGACAACGTGCACAGCCTGGAGGACTTTCGCCGCCTGCAGCAGGTGGCTGGCATGGGAGCGGCCTGGGCGGATAGGGCCATCTGGGAGGCCAATGATCTGCCGGTGGTGACCATCGAGGGCGACTGGAAACGGCTGTACCGGATGGTGGCCTCGACGACGCGCCTGATCGATTACCTGCCCCGCGGCGCCCATGAAATGGCGCATGAGTGGACGCAGCATGCCGATCTGGAGGTGGAGCGCCACCTGCTGTTCAGTTACCCACAGGATCATGTCCTCTACGTCTCGCCGGCATACCCTGAGCTGCACAGCCTGCTGCAGACGCTGCTGCCACAGGCGCAGCGCAGTGGGCTGATACGCCGCCTGGCCAGAGAACACTATCGCCAGATTTTCGAGCCACCGATCAGCCTGCAGCAGCGCCGCGTGATCCATCTGCAAATGGCTGCGCCCTTATAGCAGCAACCCCGGCTGCAGACGTTTTGGCAGTTTGCGAACCACCAGTTGGTGCGAGCGCGTCAGCAGTTGGCGCAGCTCGTCGTCGCCGAGCGGCAATTGCCGCGCATTCATGCTGATCCAGCGAGCGCGAGCCAGGTAAGGGGCAGGGCGGATGCCGGGGCGGTCGATATAGCCGAGAAACAGGTCGGCATCGACCTTGAAGGCCAGCCCCTCACCGAGTGAATCGATAATGGCGAACATCTTGTTGCCGGCCACGGAAAACACCCGATTGCCGCCCCATTTGAAATCTTCGCGGGCGCCAGGCAGGGCCAGGCAGAAAGTGATGATGTGTTGCGGCGTCATGGGGCGCTCCTTCACTCGTTCGCGCATATAAAGATCGTAAGCGGGCGCGTGACAGTGCACGATGGTGGCACATGGTCATCGCCTCGGTTTCGTCCGAGGTTTTCAGCCCTGAGCTCAGGCCCATTGATCCTCACAGAATGCCCTCAATGAAGCGTGTTTACATTCTTCGGCTCATCATCTGGATAGTGCTGTCGGTTGTCTGCCTGCCGGATACATGGGCGCTGGAGCGCAGGCTCGATATTGCCCAGCTCGTGCACGACCATCGCTGACGATCCTGGTCGGCAAGTTCGAGGATACGAGCCAAAGCCTGACGCTGGAGGCGCTGCGCTCGCCTGAGATGGCCGAGCGGTTTCAGTATGACGTCGTCGACAGTGCCTCCTTCGCCCTGTGCGCGCTGATGCTGTTCATGCGCCAGATGCTGCAGACCCGGCACACGCAGCCCTGGGCGGATCGTCTGTTGCTGGCGATGATTGCTCTTTACCTGATCACACCCGTGATCTATGCCCTGGTACTGCCGCAGGTCGCGCGCATGGCCATTATGTTCAACCTGCTCACGGCGTTGGCGATATTCGCCATCGCACTCGTCTGTACGCTGAAACGTCAGCGCAGCGCCTATTTTTTTCCTTGCAGCCTTTGGCCTGCTGATACTCGGTGGCGCCACCACCACGCTGCGTGCCATGGGCGTGCTGCCGACCAACGTATTCACCGTCGATGGCCTGCAGTTGGGCTCATCGCTGGAGATGCTCCTGCTGGCCTTTGCCCTGGCCGACCGCATCAACGTCATGGGTCAGGAAAAAATGCGCACCCAGGCGCAACTGCTGCAAACCCAGGCACAACTGGTAGAGACCCTGCAGCGCTCCGAGCGTGAACTGGAGCAGCGTGTGCAGGAACGCACGCAGGAACTGCAGCGGCTCAATCAACGCCTGGAAAATCTCAGCGTGACCGATGCATTGACGAATATCGGCAACCGCCGGCAGTTCGATGCCGAACTCACGCAACAATGGCGACAGGCACAACGCAATGCTACGCCGCTGGCGCTGGCCATCATGGATGTAGACTGGTTCAAGGCCTACAACGACCTCTACGGGCACCCGGCAGGCGATGCCTGTTTGCGTCAGATCGCGCAGACACTGGCGGCGACGCTGGCGCGCTCGACGGATTTCGTTGCCCGCTACGGAGGGGAGGAGTTCGTCTTCCTGGCGTCGGGCACCGAGTTGGGCGGCGCGCTGCAACGGGCCGAAAAACTGATCGCCGCCATGGCTACTCTGAAGCGGCTCGCCCTACGCTCGCGTCACCCTGAGCATCGGTGTGGCCGCAATGCAGGCCACTGCGGGAGGGGATCCGCAGCAGCTTCTGCAACGGGCCGATGCAGCCCTGTACCGGGCCAAACAAGGTGGACGTAACCGCGTCGAGTGCGACCAGAGCGCGTGAAAGGAATTTACGGCGTTGCATAAAAAAGCCCCGGACACGCCAGGCGCGACCAGGGCTAAAGGAGGCGGCGGAGCTGGGCCGCTCCCTGGAGAGAGGGTTCAGGCCGGCGGTTGCCAGCCACCACCGAGCGCCTTGTAGATGGCGACGATGCCGCTGTACAGCTCAACTTCGGCCACTGCCTGGGCGTCTTCGGCGGCCAGGCGCTCACGTTCGGCGTCCAGCAGCACGAGGAAATCCACCGTGCCTTCGCGATAGCGAATCGCGGCCTGATCGGCTGCCGCACGGCTGGCTTCGGCCTGGCGCACCAGGGAAACCAGGCGCTGCTGGCGTTTGGCGTAGTCGCTGAAGGCGTTTGCAGACTCCTCCAGAGCCAGCAACACCTGTTGTTCGTACTGCGACAGCGCGCCATCGGCCTCGGCTTCGGCGCCGCGCAGGCGCGCCCGCACGCTGCCCAGATCGAAGGCCGCCCAGCTGATGCTCGGCGCAACGCCCCAGGCGCGCGCCGCTGAGGCGCCCAGTTGCGAGCCACGACCAGCGGTAAAGCCGAGAAAGCCGGAGAGGCTGACCCGCGGGAACAGCTCTGCCGTCGCCACACCCACCTCAGCGGTCGCCGCTGCCAGCTGCCGTTCGGCCGCCCGGATATCCGGGCGGCGGCGCAACAGTTCGCCCGGGTTGCCGATGGGTAACGCCTTGGCAATCACCGGTAGCGGTTTGGGCGACAGATCGATCTGCAACTGCTCCGGGCGCTGGCCAAGCAGCGTGGCAATGCGGTTCTGTGCACGCACCTGCTGCGCCTGCAGTTGCGGCAGGCTGGCTTCGGTTGCCGCGAGACGGGCATCGGCGCGCAGCACGTCCAGTTCGCTACCGACGCCGGCATCGCGCAACTGCTCGGTGATGGCGCGCGAGTCCTGCTGGTTCTTCAGGTTCTCGCGGGCGATGCTTTCGCGCAGCTGTGCGCCACGCAGGGTGCCGTAGGCATCGACCAGCTCGGCGATCAGGCTGACCTGTAACTGGTAATAATCCGCTTCGACCAGCTCGATGCGTGCCTCGCTGGCTTCCAGTTGATGCTGGATACGGCCGAACAGATCCACTTCCCAGACCATGTCCAGGCCCAGGTCGTAGCGCTCCTGACGGATGCGTTGTTCGCTGGTCGGCGGCTGCTGGGCCTTGCCAAACTCGCCACTGGCGCGGCTGGTGACGGTGGGGAAACGGTCATTGGCCACGTCATCGCGGATCGCCTGCGCTGCACGCAGGCGGTTGAAGACCACGTGCAATTCGCGGTTGTCCTGCAGCGAACGCTGTACCAGCTGGTTCAGCGTCGGGTCGTCGAACTGCTGCCACCAGGCGGCTTCGAAACGGCTGCGGTCATAGTCGGCCGCCTCCAGCGCGGCAATGCGCGCTGGTTCTGTGGTGGGAGCTCGGTAGTCCGGGCCGACAGCGCATGCAGACAGCGCCAGGGTCAGGAGTGCGGGGGCAAAGGCTTTCATGCATGCGACTCCTGCAGACGGGCGGCTTTGCGCGCTTCGCGTTTCTCGACGAAGGCGCGGATCAGGACATAGAACACCGGCGTCAGCAGCAGGCCGAAGAAGGTCACGCCGATCATCCCGGAGAACACCGCCACGCCCATGGCATGACGCATCTCAGCACCGGCACCGGTGGACAGCACCAGCGGCACCACACCCATGATGAAGGCGATCGAAGTCATCAGAATCGGGCGCAGACGCAGGCGGCAGGCTTCCAGCACGGCGGCGACGCGATCCATGCCTTCTTCCTGTTTGTCCTTGGCGAACTCCACCAGCAAGATGGCGTTCTTGCACGCCAGGCCCACCAGTACGATCAAGCCGATCTGGGTAAAGATGTTGTTGTCGATGCCGGACAGGATCACCCCGGTGATAGCGGCGAGCAGAACGGTCGGTACGATCAGGATCACCGCCAGCGGCAGACTCCAGCTTTCGTACTGGGCAGCCAGCACCAGGAACGCCAGCAGCACGCAGAGCGGGAAGATGAAGATCGCGGTATTGCCGGCGAGGATCTGCTGGTAGGTCAGATCCGTCCACTCGAAGGTCATACCGATCGGCAGTTCCTCGTTGAGCAGTTTGGCGATGGCCGCTTCGGCCTGGCCCGAGCTGTAACCCGGCGCGGCGGCACCGTTGATCTCGGCGGTGAGGAAGCCGTTGTAGTGCATCACCCGATCAGGACCTGCGCTGTCATCGACCTTGACGAAGGTCGACAGCGGCACCATCTCGCCACGGTTGTTGCGTACCTTGAGCTGACCGATCTGTTCCGGCTCCAGGCGGAACTGCTGGTCGGCCTGGACGTTGACCTGGTAGGTGCGGCCGAAACGGTTGAAGTCGTTGGCATACAGCGAGCCAAGGTACACCTGCAGGGTGTCGAAGATGTCGCTGATGGCCACGCCGTGGGTCTTGGCCTTTTCCCGGTCGATGGCGGCATCGACCTGCGGCACGTTGACCTGGTAGCTGGTGAACAGCGACATCGGGTTCAGTTCCGGCAACTGGCGGGCCTTGTTGAGGATGTTCTGAGTCTGCACGTACAGCTCGTCATAACCCAGGTTGCCACGATCCTGAATCTGCAGGCGGAAGCCACCAATGGTGCCCAGGCCCTGTACCGGCGGCGGCGGGAAGATGGCGATGTAGGCATCCTGAATATCGGCAAACTGCGCGTTGAGCTCGGCGGCGATGGCATTGGCGCCCATCGACGGATCGGTGCGCTCATCGAACGGTTTCAGCGGAGTGAAGACGATGCCGCTGTTCGGGCTGTTGGTGAAACCGTTGATCGACAGGCCGGGGAAGGACACGGTGTTCTCCACGCCCGGGTGCTTGCCGGCGATTTCGCTCATGCGCTTGATCACTGCTTCGGTGCGATCCAGCGTCGCGGCATCCGGTAGTTGGGCGAAGGCCACCAGGTACTGTTTGTCCTGTTGCGGCACGAAACCGGTCGGGGTGCTGGCGAAGCCCAGGTAACCGAGCACCAGCAGGCCACCGTAGATCAGCATGGCGATGCTGCTGCCACGCAGTACACGGCGGACGGTGCCGACATACCCATTACTGGCACGCTCGAACATGCGGTTGAACGGGCCGAACAACCAGCCGCCGAACAGTTTGTCGAGCACGCGCGAGAAGCGGTCTTTCGGCGCGTGGTGATCCTTGAGCAGGATGGCCGACAGCGCAGGCGACAGGGTCAGCGAGTTGAGAGCCGAGATCACCGTGGAGATGGCAATGGTCAGCGCGAACTGCTGGTAGAACTGCCCGGTGAGACCGGAGATGAACGCGGTCGGGATGAACACGGCGCACAGCACCAGGGCGGTGGCGACGATGGGGCCGGTCACTTCCTTCATGGCCTGACGCGTGGCGTCGAGCGGCGACTTGCCCAGGGCGATGTTGCGTTCGACGTTCTCCACCACGACGATGGCGTCGTCCACCACGATACCGATGGCCAGCACCAGGCCGAACAGCGACAGAGCGTTGAGCGAGAAACCGAGCAGGTGCATGACCGCGAAGGTGCCGATCAGCGAGACCGGTACGGCCACCAGCGGGATGATCGAGGCGCGCCAGGTCTGCAGGAACAGGATCACCACCAACACCACCAGCACGATGGCTTCGAGCAGGGTGTGCACCACAGCCTCGATGGAGCCGCGTACGAAGATGGTCGGGTCATAGACGATCTCGTAGTCCATGCCCTGCGGGAAGCTCTGTTTCAACTCGGCCATGCGCTCGCGCACCGAGTCGGAAATCTCGATGGCATTGGAGCCCGGGCGCTGGAACACCGGGATGGCGACCGCCGGCTGGTTGTTCAGCAGCGAGCGCAGGGCGTACTGGTTGGAGCCCAGCTCGACGCGGGCGATGTCGCGCAGACGGGTGATCTCGCCGTTGTCGCCGACGCGGATGACGATGTTCTCGAACTCTTCCTCGGAGACCAGGCGGCCCTGAGCGTTGATCGACAGCTGGAAACTGTTGCCGGCATCGGAAGGCGGCGCGCCGAGGGCACCGGCGGCGACCTGGCGGTTCTGT
Source organism: Pseudomonas oleovorans subsp. oleovorans (assembly GCF_002197815.1). Lineage (GTDB taxonomy): Bacteria > Pseudomonadota > Gammaproteobacteria > Pseudomonadales > Pseudomonadaceae > Aquipseudomonas > Aquipseudomonas oleovorans. Next base: position 11,692 of record NZ_NIUB01000032.1, on the reverse strand, counting down.
TCGCGGATGGCGGTGACCACGTCGGTGGCGGTGAGCCCGCGTGAGGCCACCTTGTTCGGGTCGAGCCAGACGCGCAGCGAGTAGTTGCCCATACCGAACAGTTGCACATCGCCGACGCCGTCCAGGCGCGCCAGTTCGTCCCTGACGTTGAGCGCGGCGTAGTTGGACAGGTAAAGCATGTCGTAGCGCTGATCCGGCGAGGTCAGGTGCACCACCATGGTCAGGTCCGGGGAGGCCTTGTCCACGGTCACGCCGAGACGCTGCACTTCGGTGGGCAGGGTCGGCATGGTGCGGGTGACGCGGTTCTGCACCTGCACATGGGCGTTGTCCAGGTCGGTACCGAGGGCGAAGGTCACGGTCAGCGTCAGGCGGCCATCGATGGTCGACTGCGACGACATGTAGAGCATGCCCTCGACGCCGACGATGGCCTGTTCCAGTGGCGAGGCAACGGTTTCGCCGATCACCTTGGGGTTGGCGCCGGGGAAATCGGCACGTACCACGACGGTGGGCGGCACCACTTCCGGGTATTCACTGATCGGCAGTTGGAACAGCGAGATGGCGCCGCCGATCAGGATCAGCAGCGACAGCACCGCGGCGAAGATCGGCCGCTGGATGAAGAATTGCGAGAAATTCATGGGGGTTCCTCAGGTCGCGCAGGCGTTATCAGCCGCGCGGCGCGCCATCGGCGAGCGCGGTGCGGCTGACGAAGACGACGGCTGCCTGATCGTTACCGAGCTGAGTCGCTCGCGTCAGGGCCTGCATGTGAAAAGTGTCGAACGCATCGTGCAGTGCTCCACCCGCGACGTGCGTCCGCCACCTGCCGGGGCCGGTAACCGGGCCTTCATCACTGGCGTGACTCAGATCGATGGCGCCATCGTGCAGATTCTCGATATCGAGAAGGTGCTGCACGATATCGCCCCAGCACTGGAAGAGGCGCCAGTTGGGCAACTGCTCGATGGCCAGGACGCGCGCTTGTTACAAGGCCGCCGCGTGCTGTTGGTCGACGACTCGCAAGTTGCGCTGCAACAGACCCTTAACGTGCTGCGCCAACTGGGGCTCGACTGCACCGCAGTGCGCAGCGCCCAGGCTGCCCTGCAGCAACTGCATGAATACCATCAGGCCGGCATGCCATTCGAGCTGCTGGTCTCGGACATCGAGATGCCGGAGATGGACGGCTACAGCCTGGTTCAGGAAATTCGTCGCAGCCCCGATATTGCCGACACCTACGTGCTGCTACACACCTCGCTGGACAGCACCATGAATACCGAGAAGGCGCGTTCGGTCGGTGCCAATGCGGTACTGACCAAGTTCTCCTCGGTCGATCTCAGCCAGGCACTGCTCTATGCCTTTCGACAAATGAGCGGGCAGCACTGAGCCCGCCCCTGCAACCCCTTGCCTCTTGACGGCAAGGGGTTGCCTTGCTTTCTTTCTGGTTGATTATAAAATTCAATACTTTCAATTAGTTAAGCGCGCCTCATGAATTGGCATGCGCTTTGAGTCAGTGCGCCTGGCAATTGCAGCTCAGTCAAGGAGCACGGCATGAGCACGATTGGAGGTATTGGCAGTTACGGTGGCATATCCCTGACGGGATTTCGCAACAAACAGAGTGAAGAGCAGGGCGAGCTGTCCCAGTTGGCGCGCAATGTCGAGAAGACCACACGCACGGCGAACGCCGAGTCTGAACGCGAGTTCCGCGCCAGGCAGGCTACGGAGGAGGGCTTTGCTCGTTTGCGCGTCGCCCTGCAGAACGCGTCGGATGGCAAGGTCGAGACATCAGTCAGTTCAGGGCGCGTTGAAAAGCCACTGGGCGACGAGGGCGGTAACGCCGCGCTGGAGGCCTTCAAGGCCTATATGGCGATGACCGGCCGAGAAGATGCGCGACAATATCCTCAAGGAAATAGGCATGACCGAAGAGGAGATCGAGGCGCTGCCACCTGAGCAGCAGAAGGCAGTCGAAGAAGAAATTGTCCAGCGCATGGATGAGCGAGCCAAGATGCAGGCCCAGTCAGAAGGCAATGGTCATTCTTATTAACCCGGCAATCAAATACACCAAGTCATGCTGCGTAGGCGATACGTGGATGCCGGAAATAAGAACGGATTCTTTCAGGGTGTAATTGCAATCGTCTCATGACCGAGCGAACACGCCTTTCCAGTTCGTCCTGATTACGCGCCGGCAAGCCCGTACGAACCTGATGTTTCAAATCACAATTCAGATACTCGTCAGGGTTCAACTCCGGGGCGTAGGCCGGCAAGAAGAACAGTTCGATTTCCTCGGCTTCGACGACCTGAGTAGCCAGCCCGAAGGAGTCCGGCTGTGCATCCACAAGACGTACCGATCCACCACGACCTTTGCCTGTTGCAACCACACCGCTGGCGATCAGCTCTGCGTGAACCTGCCAGTATTGCTCCTCAGTGATCGACAGCCCGTCCTTGGAAAGCTGCTCTTCTATCTCACGGCGAAGAGCCCCATTGCCTTTTGTGGCTCCATCTGCAGGAAGCAACGAAAGGAAGGTGGCCTTGAGGTGTTGGGCCAGATCGGTCATGCGAAGGACTCCACATCCTTGGTGGTTGGATGAGTGCAGCTATACGCCTGTCATCATTCCTTCGCCGTTCCGTCATATCGCTGCCACCGCGATTGGTTGCAATCGCCGCATCGGCCAGGAGGATGCTGCGATGCAGATATGCGTGATTGGAGCGGGATACGTAGGTTTGGTGACGGCCACCTGTTTTGCCGAAATGGGCAATCAGGTGGTCTGCGTCGAGCGAGATCCGCAGCGCGTCGCGATGCTTGCGCGAGGTGAGGTGCCGATCTATGAACCTGGCCTGGACACGATGCTCAAGGCGCAGCTGGCCGCAGGGCAGCTCAGTTTCACTTCGCAGCTGAAGGCCGGCATCCGCCGCGCCGAGGTGATTTTCATTGCGGTGGGTACGCCCAGTGGCGAGGACGGTTCGGCCGATCTGAGCCATGTGCTGGCGGTTGCCGACGAGCTGGGTGAACGGCTCGATCATGCGTGCCTGGTGGTGGACAAATCCACGGTACCGGTAGGCACCGCTGAGCGGGTGGCGCAGCGTATCAACGCCGGCCTGACGCGTCGGCAGCAGCGGGCGCGGGTGACCGTGGCGAGCAATCCGGAGTTTCTCAAGGAAGGTTCTGCAGTCGAGGATTTCATGCGCCCTGATCGGGTGATCGTCGGCTGTGACGACGAGCGTGGGCGTGAGTTGCTGCGCCGGCTGTATGCGCCGTTCCTGCGTAATCACGACCGCCTGTTGTGCATGGGCGTGCGCGCCGCCGAGTTCAGCAAGTACGCGGCTAATGCCTTTCTGGCGACCAAGATTTCCTTTATCAACGAGATGGCGGGCATCTGCGCGCGCCTTGGTGTGGATATCGAGGAGGTACGTCGCGGCATCGGTAGCGACCGGCGCATCGGCACGCACTTCATCTATGCCGGCTGTGGCTACGGCGGTTCGTGCTTTCCCAAGGATGTGAAAGCGCTGATCCGCACGGCGGAGCACGAGGGCATCGAGCCGGGCATCCTGCGTGCGGTCGAGGCACGCAATGCACTGCAGAAGACGCTGCTGTTCCAGGCTTTGCGCGAGCATTTCAATGGCCACTTGCAGGGGCGGGTCGTCGCGCTCTGGGGTCTGGCCTTCAAGCCCGGTACTGACGATCTGCGTGAAGCGCCCAGCCTGGTGTTGCTCGACGCACTGCTGACCGCTGGCGCCAAGGTGCAGGCCTGCGACCCTGCTGCCACGGCAGCTGTTGCTGCACGCTATGCGGCGGCCGTCGAGGCGGGGCAACTGGTGCTGAGCGAATCTCCCTATGCCGTCGCCCAGGGTGCCGATGCGCTGGTGCTGGTGACGGAGTGGAAGCAGTTCCGTCAGCCGGACTTCCCGCGCATTCGCGGTGCGATGCGCATGCCGGTGCTGTTCGACGGGCGCAACATCTATGACGCCGATCAGCTGGCGGAGCTGGGTTTTCTTTATCGCGGCATCGGTCGACCTGCAAGCGGCAGTTGTAAGGCTAGCGCGGCTTGATAGACTGAGCGCGCATTCCAACCATCCCCACTAGGGAGTCCCATGATCAAGAAATGCCTGTTCCCCGCTGCCGGTTACGGCACGCGCTTCCTGCCTGCTACCAAGGCAATGCCCAAGGAAATGTTGCCGGTGGTGAACAAGCCACTGATTCAATATGGGGTTGAAGAGGCACTCGAGGCTGGCCTCAACCAGATTTCCATCGTCACCGGGCGCGGCAAGCGCGCGCTGGAAGACCACTTCGATGTGAGCTACGAGCTCGAACACCAGATCAAGGGCACCGACAAGGAGAAGTACCTGGTTGGCATCCGTCGTCTGATCGACGAGTGCAGCTTCTCCTACACCCGTCAGGTCGAAATGAAAGGCCTGGGCCACGCCATCCTCTGCGGTCAGCCGCTGATCGGTGACGAGCCGTTCGCTGTGGTACTGGCTGACGACCTGTGCCTGAACCTGGAAGGCGATAGCGTGCTGGCGCAGATGGTCAAGCTGTACAACCAGTTCCGCTGCTCCATCGTGGCGATTCAGGAAGTGCCGAAGGACGAGACGTCCAAGTATGGCGTGATCGCCGGTGAGATGATCCGCGATGACATCTACCGTGTCAGCAACATGGTGGAGAAGCCCAAGCCCGAGGACGCGCCGTCGAACCTGGCGATCATCGGCCGCTACATCCTCACCCCGGACATCTTCGATCTGATTCGCAGCACGCCGCCGGGCAAGGGTGGCGAAATCCAGATCACTGATGCGCTGATGCGCCAGGCCCAGCAGGGCTGTGTGATGGCATACAAGTTCAAGGGCCAGCGTTTCGACTGCGGTAGCGCCGAGGGTTACATCGACGCGACCAATTTCTGCTTCGAGAACCTGTACAAGACCGGCAAGGCGTTCTGATACGCCTGCTTATCAGAGCAGCCTTTCGTAGGAGCTCCGCCCCGGGGCGAAGCTTTGCGATGCCTCGTCGTTCCGGTTCGCGGCGGGGCGCCGCTCCTACAGACTCGGTGCATTGATGCTCAAACTGACGCCACCCTTGGGTGGCGTTTTGCATTTCAGGGGATGGGCATTTCCTCGGAGCCAGGCCCGAGCGGCTGGCCGTAGCTGAACTCGACGTAGTTACCGGCTGGGTCGCGTAGGCCGCAGTAGTAGCCGACCGGGTAGGGCTCGTCGCGCGGTGGCCAGATCAGGCAGCCCGCTTGTTCGGCCATGGCGGCGATGCGATCGACCTCTGCGCGGCTGCCCAGGGCGAAGCCGAAGTGGCTGTAGTCATTGGCGGCCAGGTTCCTGTCTTGGCCGCCGGGCATGATCACGAAGATGAACTGGTGCTCCTTGCCGGGCTCGGCCATCCAGACGATGCGTGTGCCCTTGCCGGGGCGCTCGTGGATCACCTGCATGCCACAGAAACGCTGATAGAAGGCAATGCAGGCGTCGAGATCGGGGACGTGCAGGGCCAGGTGAGTCAGGGTAGGGCGCATGGTGTTCTCCTCTGCCTAACAGCTTAGCGCGGGCCTTTACGGTATGCTCCTCGTCTGCCAAGGAGATACCTCATGAGTTACGACTTCGACCTGTTCGTTATCGGCGCCGGTTCCGGCGGCGTGCGTGCGGCGCGCTTCGCCGCAGGTTTCGGTGCGCGCGTTGCGGTCGCCGAGAGCCGCTACCTGGGCGGCACCTGCGTCAACGTCGGCTGCGTACCGAAAAAACTGCTGGTGTACGGCGCGCATTTCGCCGAGGACTTCGAGCAGGCCTCGGGTTTCGGCTGGTCGCTGGGCGAAGCGAATTTCGACTGGGCGACATTGATCGCCAACAAGAACCGCGAGATCGAACGCCTCAATGGCATCTACCGCAATCTGTTGACCAACAGCGGCGTCAGTCTATTCGAGGGGCATGCGCGCATCGTCGATGCGCATACCGTCGAAGTGAACGGCCAACGCCACAGCACTGAACGCATCCTGATCGCCACCGGCGGCTGGCCGCAGATTCCCGATATTCCCGGTCGCGAACACGCCATCAGCTCCAACGAAGCCTTCTTCCTCAAGCAACTGCCCAAGCGCGTACTGGTGGTGGGCGGCGGTTATATCGCCGTGGAGTTTGCTTCGATCTTCCATGGCCTGGGTGCAACTACCTCGCTGCTGTATCGCGGCGACCTGTTCCTGCGTGGCTTCGATGGTGCGGTGCGCGAGCACCTGCGCGACGAGCTGAGCAAGAAGGGCCTGGATCTGCAGTTCAACGCCGACATCGCCAGCATCGAGCGCCAGGCCGATGGCAGCCTGGCCGCGACGCTCAAGGATGGTCGCGTACTGGAGGCCGATTGCGTGTTCTACGCCACCGGCCGCCGGCCGATGCTGGACAACCTCGGCCTGGAAAACGTCGAGGTCAAGCTGGACAAGCGCGGCTATGTCGAAGTCGATGACCTGTTCCAGACCTCCACGCCGTCGATTCTCGCCCTTGGCGACGTGATCGGCCGCGTACAGCTCACGCCCGTGGCGCTGGCCGAAGGCATGGCCGTGGCGCGCCGATTGTTCAAGCCCGAGGAATACCGGCCGCTGGATTACAGCATGATCCCCACCGCCGTGTTCAGCCTGCCGAACATCGGCACCGTTGGCCTGAGTGAAGAGCAGGCCATCGCAGCCGGGCACAAGGTGAAGATCTTCGAGAGCCGCTTCCGCCCGATGAAGCTGACGCTGACCGAGAACCCGGAACGCACGCTGATGAAGCTGGTGGTCGATGCCGACAGCGACCGTGTGCTCGGCTGCCATATGGTCGGCCCGGAGGCCGGCGAGATCGTCCAGGGCCTGGCTGTTGCGCTGAAAGCCGGTGCGACCAAGCAGATCTTCGATGAGACCATCGGCGTGCACCCGAGCGCCGCCGAGGAGTTCGTCACCCTGCGTACGCCGGTCAGCCGCTGAGGACAGCATGGAAAAGCTTTTCTATGTCGCCGACCTGTTCGGCGTGGCGGTATTTGCCATCACCGGGGCGCTGATGGCGGGGCGCAAGTCCATGGACCTGTTCGGCGTGCTGGTGATGGCCATCGTCACCGCGCTGGGCGGCGGCACGCTGCGCGACCTGATTCTGGACAACCACCCGGTCAGCTGGATTCGCGATGACACCTACATCCTGGTCGCCTCCCTGGCGGCGCTGGGCACGGTGGCCTGGGTGCGTATGACCCGGCCGATTCACGAGAAAGGTCTGTTGATCGCCGACGCCTTCGGCCTGGCCGTGTTCACCGTGTATGGCACCGAGCTGGCGCTGCAGCACGGCACGCCGATCAGTACCGCGGTGATCATGGGGGTGATGACCGGTGTGGTTGGTGGGGTGATTCGCGACGTGCTGTGCAACGAGATTCCGCTGATCTTCCAGAAGGAAATCTACGCCACGGCCTGCATCGCCGGCGCTCTGACCTTTATCGGCCTGCGTGCCCTGGGCACGCCGCACTGGCTGGATACCGCAGCGGCAATGTTCGTAGTGCTGGCAGCGCGCCTGGCGGCGATCCACTGGCACCTCGGGTTGCCGCGTTTTCATCTGCTGGACAGGCATTGAGCATGATCGAGAGACTGGACCATCTGGTACTGACGGTGGCGGATATCGATACCACCGTCGACTTTTACCAGCGCGTGCTGGGCATGCGCCACGAGCGTTTCGGCGCCGGGCGCAGTGCTCTGGTATTCGGCCAGCAGAAATTCAATCTGCATCAGGCCGGGCGTGAGTTCGAACCCAAGGCGATCAAGCCGACACCAGGCGCCATCGATCTGTGCCTGATCACCCTGTGGCCGCTGGAGCGCGTAATGGCTCATCTTGCCGAGCAGGGCGTGACGGTAGAGGAGGGGCCGGTGGCACGCACCGGCGCCGTCGGGCCAATCGAGTCAGTGTATTTTCGCGACCCGGACGGCAATCTGATCGAAGTGAGCCGTTATCTCGCCTAGAGGGCGGCTTGTCGCTGGCTGCGGCACCTCGGCATCCGCGTGCTGAGGTCGAGGTGTCGCACTTCGCAAAATTGCAGCAGCGAAACGGCGCCGGTGTTCGTCATCTGATCGATCAATGCACCTTCTCCTACACCCGCTAGGTGGAGATGAAGGGCCTGGGCCACGCCATTCTGACCGGTCGCCCGTTGATCGGCGACAAGGCGTTCGCCGTGGTGCTGGCCGATGACCTGTGCCTGAACCTGGAAGGCGACGGCGTGCTGGCCCAGATGGTCAAACTCTACGAACAGTTCCGCTGTTCCATCGTCGCCATTCAGGAAGTACCGATGGAGGAGGTTTCGCGCTACGGCGTGATCGCCGGCGAAGCGCTGCGCGACGACATCTTCCGCATCGAGCGGATGGTGGAAAAACCCAACCCCGAAGATGCACCGTCGAACCTGGCGATCATCGGCCGCTACATCCTCACGCCGGATATCTTCGAGCTGATCGAGCAGACCGAATCGGGCAAGAGCGGCGAGATCCAGATCACCGACGCGCTGATGAAGCAGGCCCAGCAGGGCTGTGTGCTGGCCTACAAGTTCAAGGGTCGCCGCTTCGATTGCGGTTCGGCCGAAGGCTACGTGCAGGCCACCAACTTCTGCTTCGAGAATCGCCACAAGACTCATCCGGTGATGACTGCGAGCCCGCAGCTGAAGGCCGTCTGAACACCAGCGAAAGGAGGAGCGAAGGATGAACGACAAGACCCTGCCGCCTCAGCATCAGCAGCGGCAACCTGGTGTCGAACACGCCATGCACCCTGAGCCGATCTACCTTGCCGATGATTACCGCGCTGCCGGCAAGCTGACCGGCAAGGTGGCGATCATCACCGGCGGCGACAGCAGTATCGGCCGCGCCGTTGCCGTGCACTACGCCCTGGAAGGCGCCAAGGTTGCATTGGTTTACCTGAACGAGGATGAAGACGCGCAGAAAACCCTCGACGAGGTAACGTACCACGGCGGCGAAGCCATCGCCCTGGCCGGTGACGTGGGCGACGGCGGCTTCTGCCAGTGCGTGGTCGACGCCGTGATCGCCAAGTGGGGGCGCCTGGATATCCTCATCAACAACGCCGGCGAACAGCATCCCGAGCACAATCTCGAAGCGCTCGACGAGGCGCAGTGGGAGCAGACCTTCCGCACCAACATCTTCGCCATGTTCCACCTGACCAAGGTCGCGCTGGAGCATCTGCAGCCGGGCTCGAGCATCATCAATACCAGTTCGGTGACGGCCTACAAGGGCAACCCGATGCTGCTCGACTATTCCTCGACCAAGGGCGCGATCACCTCGTTCACCCGCTCGCTGTCGATCAACCTGGCGCCACGTGGCATTCGCGTCAATGGCGTTGCACCCGGGCCGATCTGGACGCCGCTGATCCCGTCCACCTTCAGTGCCGAGAAGGTCTCCGAGTTCGGCGCCGACACGCCGCTGGGGCGCCCCGGACAACCTGCAGAGGTTGCCCCGGCATTCGTTTATCTGGCCAGCAACGATGCCTCTTATGTCACCGGGCAGATGCTGCATGTCAACGGCGGCAGCGTGGTCAACGGCTGATGAAAAAAGCCTGAACGACTCGTGACAGAGCCTGCCACATTTATGTAGAGGCAATAACGCCTCGCGAGTCACCACTGCTCTGTCAGCAGCTGCAGGAGCACAGCAGCCGCAGTGTGGAGTTCGAAAGAGTCATACTACGCACGCAGCTGTAGCGGCAACTGCAGGAGAGGGCGGTTCAGCCCGTTGTGCAGGCTGTCGAAGAGAAAAGTGCGCAGACGGTTCGGCGTTACTCGCGTTATGGCTTAAAGTAACCGGTCGCGAAAGAACCGTCATGGCCATAGCCATGAAGGGCTTTCATTCTTTACAAATAAGTGTGTGGTGAAGATGAACAAGCCTTTCATTTCGCTGTGCCCTGAAATTACTCGGGCACATGCGCTGACGCTGATGGAGTGGTTGCAGGATGAGCGCGTCACCTGCTATCTGAGCGACTCGCGTCATGTTTCCCGTTCCATCGCGGAAGTCATCGATCGGACGCAGTTGCCGATCCTGACCCATCTGTTCAACCGGGGCGGTCGTTTCTTTATGGCCTATAACCGGCATGACGAGCCGGTGGGCTTTGTCCGTCTGATCAAGACGGGCCTGGAGTGCGAGATCGTCCTGGCCATCGGAGACAGCGACAAATGGGGCCGAAATCTCGGCGCCCGCACGATCCGCGAAGGCATGAAACTGGCCTTTCTCGACATGCGCGCCGAGAAGCTTATCGCCAAGATCCACCCGGACAACGTGCGCTCGCTGAAAGCTTTTGTGCGCAGCGGTTTTATGCTCGAGAACGAAACGCCGACATTGAAATCGTTTTCCATGACGGCGGGGAGTTATCGCCAGCTCCTGCGCGAAAGTGCCGGTACCGACGTTACAGGAATCCAAATCACTGAAATCGACAAGGCCAGGCTCGAGAACCTAATCGCACTCGAGGAGGGGCCGGCCATTGTCGAGCTCGAACATGAGCTCGAGCGTGCCGTTGTCGTCAAGCCAGAGGAAGTGGCACGCAATGTCGTCACGATGAACTCCAAGGCCTTGCTGCAACTGGACGACGAGATCGAAGTGGCCTTGGTCTATCCCGAAGACGCCGACAGCTGCGCCGGCAAATATTCGGTGTGTTCCGATATCGGCGCGGCCATTCTCGGCTACCAGGAGGGAGACGCCATCGACTGGCGGATTTCCGATCGGACTCTCCGGATCGAGATCAGTAAAGTGCTTTATCAACCGGAAGCTGCGGGCGATTACCACCTGTAATCGCTCCTTTGGCTCATCGTTACTTCATCAGGCATACATTTTTTGATGCCTGATGAGGGCGGGCCATCTGTTCTGAAGGCCGTAGGGAATTCGACCTGAGAAGCGATTGACCTGGGATCGTTGAAAGCGGATCTCCTGTGGCGCTTGTTGAAAAAAGAGAGCAAGGTTTTCATAAATAAATCAATAGCATAGGCGTTAAATAGTTTAAAAAGTAGACTGCGCTGGCGAAAACTCCGCTCATAGTCTACTTTTTGATCATGTTTGCGTAGTGTTATGGGAATTATCTATGACCGACCAGCTAACTCCTGGAGAACTCGTAGTCGCGAAAGGAAAGCTCGCAAAAGTTCAGCAAATATTCAGCCCTAAGAACATCAGGGTAATCGTTAGCGCATCTGGCGAAGCGTTAATGGTTTCTATGCGCGACATCGAAAGAATTGATTTAAATGCAGGGATAACGCCCGATAATAATGACACCGTATGGGATATAAATAACTATACGGAAGATGCGCTATTGCTGGCTGCTGCGCGTTTCAATGTAATTAAGCAGTGGAAAGCAGGTGAAGTAACTACCAGTCAGGCTTGCTTGCTGCTTAATTCATCGCGAAGCTATTTTTTTAAAATGGCTAGGAGCTATGACGAAAGCATCGGCCCGCTATCATTGGTTCTCCAGAGGCGGGGAGTTAAGAAAGGTATGTAACCGCTCCATAAACCCCGTCCTGGCGGACGGGTTTTTTCAGGAAGCAGAGGCAGAAGCTGGCGAGCAGTTCCACGGCAGCAGCGCTTCGTAATCCTCGACACTACTGGCGGTCGGCAGGCGTTCAAGGATGTGGCGCAACCAGGCGTAAGGCTCTTGCCCGTTGGCTTTGGCAGTTTCGATCAGGCTGTAGATCTGCGCGCTGGCGGTAGCGCCTTTCGGCGTGTCGCTGAACAGCCAGTTC